>CAZAQE010000022.1:0-72986 GCA_964487275.1 uncultured Nocardioides sp.
CGATCGCGGCCCGGTCACCCGCCGCCAGGGCGTCGTACAGGCCCTCGACCAAGGTCCGCGCCGTCGCGTCGATCTCGCTCACCTAATTGAATATAGATTAAATGAATCGGTCGGGGCAAGACCCGTGACGGACGCCACGGTGCGACCGCCTCGAGGGACGTCATGCGTTGCGAGCGCTCCGGCGCACGGTCCGCATGACGTCCGCGCACCCGGGCACGTCGAGGGCTGGTCAACCCCGCTCGTTGCCCACCACCGACACGAACGACACGCACCCACCCGGCCGTCCGCCGAGGTTGTGGGTGAGCGCCAGCCGCGGATCGGCGAGCTGCCGCGCGCCCGCCTCGCCGCGCAGCTGCAGCCACGCCTCGTAGAGCATCCGCAACCCTGAGGCACCGACCGGGTGGCCGAAGGACTTCAGCCCGCCGTCGACGTTGACCGGGAGTCGCCCGCCGAGGTCGAAGTCGCCGGCCAGGACGTCCTTCCACGCCTGGCCGCGCTCGGCGAACCCGAGGTCCTCCATCAGCACGACCTCGGTCGGCGTGAAGCAGTCGTGCACCTCGGCGAGCGAGAGCTCGCCGCGCGGGTCGGTGATCCCCGCCTGGGCGTAGGCGTCCACTGCCGAGTGGACGACCTCGGGGAACGTCGTGAAGTCGTACGACGGGTCGAGCCCGCCGCGCATCGGGCCGGCCGCGAGCGCCAGCGCCTTCACGAAGACCGGGCGGTCGGTGTAGTCGTAGGCGTCCTCGGCCCGCACGATCAACGCGGCTGCGGCGCCGTCGGAGACCCCGGAGCAGTCGAAGATGCCGAGCCGGCCGGCGACCTTGGGCGCGCCCTCGATCGTCTCGCGCGCGACCTCCTTGCGGAACTGCGCCTTCGGGTTGCGCGCGCCGTTGACGTGGTTCTTCCACGCCACGTGGGTCATCGCCTCCCGCATCGCGGCCGG
The DNA here is from genome assembly GCA_964487275.1 of uncultured Nocardioides sp. Taxonomy (GTDB): domain Bacteria; phylum Actinomycetota; class Actinomycetes; order Propionibacteriales; family Nocardioidaceae; genus Nocardioides. The sequence goes on from CAZAQE010000022.1 coordinate 944, forward strand.
GTCGACGCCGTACTTCGCGGTGTACGCCGGGTCGAGCAACGAGAATGCCGCAGGAGCCGTCAGCGACAGCTCCGCCGCGGTGCCGTCGGAAGGCGGGTCGGCGCGCAGGAGGCCCGAGAAGCCGGAGTCCTTGAGCTTCTCGACGCCCACGGCCATCACCCGGTCGTAGGCGCCGGAGGCCACCGCGTAGCAGGCGTTGCGGAAGGACTCCGAGCCGGTGGCGCAGTAGTTCTCGACGCGGGTGACCGGCTTGTAGTCGATCCCGAGCGGACGGCTCAGGGCGAGCCCGGACTGCCCGGAGGAGAGCGTGCCGAGCCAGTAGGCGTCGACGTCGTCGCGCTCGACGCCGGCGGACCCGAGCGCCTCGCCGACCGCCTCGAGGAGCAGGTCGTCGGTGGAGGACTCCCAGCGCTCGCCGAAGCGGGTGCAGCCCATGCCGACGATCGCGACGGCGTCCTTGATCCCCTTGCTGGCCACTCAGACCACCCGGGCCTTCCAGAAGTAGTTGTGCACCGCGCCCGCGGTGAAGAGCCGGCGGAACACCAGCTCCACACCGGTGCCCACGGCGACCGCGTCGGGCTCCGCATCGGCGACCTCCAGCGTCGTCCGCCCGCCGCCCTCGAAGTCGACGACCACGTCGACCACCGGCGGTGACGGCGAGAAGGCCAGCCGGTCGACGGTGAACGTCGCGACGCGACCGGTCAGGTGCGCGACGGACACCGTCTCCGTGGCATCGACAGCCGAGCACGCGCGGCAGACACGCAGCGGCGGCAGGTGCAGGAACCCGCAGGCCGTGCAGCGGGAGCCGGCGAGGCCGAACTTCCACTCCCCTGCCCGGTACGACGGCGGGCCGGCCGGGCGGTCCGGCTCGGGCCGCCGCGGGAGCTCCCGCTCGAGCAGGCCGCGCCAGGACAGGTAGGTCGTGTACGGGACGTCGCGCCCGGACTCCAGTTGGGCCGCCACCGGGCGCGCGGCACGGCGGGAGGCCAGCAGGTCGGTCGTGCGCAGCAGCAGTCCGTCGCACCCGTCGACCGCGGACAGCACGAGGATCGTCTCCCCCGGCCCGGCGACGTCGAGCACGGCCGCGAGGCCGAGCAGGGGGTCGGCGGCACCGGAGAAGCCGATCGGCGATCCGGCCGACGAGAGCGCACCCTTCACGAGGGTTCCGGCCCGCTTGGTGATCCCCGCATTGCCGCTGGTGACCACCACGTGGTCGGCCTCGTCGAGCCCGGCCGCGTCGAGGAGCCGGGTCGCGACGGCGCGCACCAGGTCGGCGTACTGCTCGAAGCCGAAGCGCTCCTCCCACTGCTCGCCGGTCGGGCGCTGCGGGTCGCGCCAGCGGTCGAGCAGCTCGATGGTCTCGCCCGCGATGCCGAGCACCTCGGCGATCGCCTCCCCTTCGCCGAGGAGCACGGCGGCGGCGCCGTCGCCGCCGGACTTCTCGTCGAGGGAGCCGGGCTTGCCGACCCGTACGTCGGCCGCGACGACCAGGCCGCCGCCACCGGCCGCGGCCCGCAGGCCGGCGAAGGTCGAGCGCGCCGAGCCGACCACGTCGGCAACCGGCACCGACGACGGCAGGCGGAGCGCAGCGTGCACGGCGGCGGCGTTCGTCTTGTCGAGGTACGGCGGCGACGTGCTCGCCCACCACAGCGACGTGGGCGCGTCGAGCCCGCGGGCGGCCTCGACCGCCATCGTGGTGGCGTCCTCGTCGAACGAGGCCACGACGCGGCGTCCCCGGACCCCGCTGTCGCTCCCGAGCCGGTACGACGGCAGGTACGCCCCGTAGGCGAGGATCCCGATCGTCACGACGCCACCCCGCGGAACAGCGCGGCGATGCCCTGCCCGCCGCCGATGCACATCGTCTCCAGGGCCAGGCCGCCCTTGCGGCGGTCCAGCTCGCGCAGCATGGTGGTCAGGATCCGCACGCCGGTGGCGCCGATCGGGTGCCCGAGCGAGATGCCGGAACCGTTGACGTTGAGCCGGTCCTCGACCTCGTCGAGCTTCAGCCCCCAGCCCTGGAGCACGGCGAGGACCTGCACGGCGAACGCCTCGTTGACCTCGATCAGGTCGAGGTCGTCGAAGCCGACGCCGGTGCGCGCGAAGAGCCGCTGCACGGCGGAGACCGGGCCGATGCCCATGATCGACGGGTCGACGCCGGCGGCGGCCCAGCCCTCGAACCAGGCGATCGGCTCGAGGCCGAGCTCGTCGAGCCGGTCCTCGGCGACGACCAGGCAGGCGGCCGCGGCGTCGTTCTGCTGCGCGGCGTTGCCGGCGGTCACCGTGCCGCCCGGCGTGATCGTGCGCAACCGGCCCAGCGTCTCCATCGACGACTCCGGGCGCACGCCCTCGTCGCGGTCGAACACGATGTCCTCGCCCCGCCGCTGCGGCACCGCCACCGGCACGACCTCGTCGGCGAAGGCACCCGACTCCCACGCCGCGGTGGCCAGTCGGTGGCTGCGGACCGAGAACGCGTCGGCCTCGTCGCGACCGATCCCGAACTGCGCGGAGAGGTTCTCCGCGGTCTCGATCATGCCGCTGATCCGGCCGAACCGCTCCTCGGGCTGCGAGCGCTCGCGACCACGGTCGAGCCGGTCGTAGAGGGTCTGGTTGCCCGACCGGGACCCCCAGCGGGCGGTGGTCGTGTAGTGCTCGATGTTGCTCATCGACTCCACACCACCGGCGACCACCACGTCGGCGGCACCGGTCTGCACGGTCATCGCCGCGGTGATGACCGCCTGCAGCCCGCCTCCGCACCGACGGTCGGTCTGGAAGCCCGGCACCTCGATCGGCAGGCCGGCCGCGAGCGCGGCCCACCGGCCGATGCAGGGCGCCTCGGAGTTCGCGTAGGACTGGGCGAAGGCGACGTCCTCGATGACGGCCGGGTCCACGCCGGTGCGGGCGACGAGCGCCTTGATCACCTCGGCCGCGAGATGCTCGGCGGGGAGCGGTCGGAGGGCTCCCCCGAACCCCCCGACCGCGGTCCGCAGGGGCGCGACGATGGCAGCCCGCCTCAGGGTGGTGGTCATCGCTGGAGCTCCTTCGGGGGTGGCCCGTGGTCCGGGCGCGTGCATGGCAAGGCGGCGGTGCGATGGCAGACCGGGCCGTCTTTCGAGCGCCGCCAACGCAGCCAGGCGCGTGCCCGGGGCGCGGGACACACGGAGGGGCTCCGGCGATGGCCACCAGTCATCACTGGTCTCCTCACGCCGACGCGAGCACGCCGTCGGCGTGCGCGTCGAGCTCTGCTCGATGGGCGGGGTCGGCGACGGCGATCATCCGCTCGACCCGCTGGTTCAGGGTGGCGCCGCGCAGGTCCGCGACGCCGTGCTCGGTGACCACGACGATGCCCTCGGAGCGCGGCGTCGAGACCGGTCCGGAGAGCCGGCTCACGACCCGCTGCACCGGGCCCCGGCGGCTGCGGGCGGTCGAGGGCAGCGCCACGATCGGCACCCCGCCCGGGGAGCTCGCCGCGCCGCGGAGGAAGTCCACAGCGCCACCGACCGCGCCGACGTACCGCCCTCCGGCGAGCTCGGCGTTGACCTGGCCGGTGAGGTCCACCTCGATGGCGGCGTTGATCGCGACCAGCTGGTACGACGCCGCGAGCACCGCCGGGTCGTGGGTGTAGCCCGTCGGGCGGAGCTCGACGGCCGGGTTGCGGTGCGCCCAGCCGAACAGCTCGGTCGTCCCCCCGAACAGGCCGGCGACCGCGACGCCGCGGTCCACGGTCTTGCGGGCGCCGTTGGCGACGCCGGCCCGGACGAGCCGCATCGCGGTGTCGTTGATGATCCCGGAGTGGATGCCGAGGTCGCGGTGCCCGAAGAGCTCGGCGAGCACGGCCTCCGGCAACGCGCCGATGCCGAACTGCAGGGTCGCGCCGTCGGGGACGAGACCCGCGACCCGGCGAGCCACGGCGCGTGCGTCGTCCCCCACCGAGGGGGTCGGGACCTGGCCGGGTGTGCGCGAGACCTCGACGGCAGCGGTGAACCGGTCCGCGGTGATCGTTCGCGCACCGAGGGTGAACGGGACCCGGTCGTTGATCTCGGCGATCACCACGCGCGCGGTGTCGAGGGCGGCGGAGAAGTAGTCGTCGCCGAGCCCGAGGCTGTGCCGACCGTGCTCGTCGGGCGGCGAGACCTGCACGAGCACGACGTCGGCGTGCAGGTCGCCGCCGTCGGAGAGCAGCCCGGGCAGCGTCGAGTAGTGCACCGGCCAGATCTCGAGGCGCTCCGCGGCGTGCAGGGCGGCGTTGGTGCCGGCGCCGCAGTACGAGTGCACGGTGAGCGCGTCGGGCACGGTCGCCACCGTCAGCGCGCTCTCGGCCGGGATCCCGACGAAGCAGCGCAGGTCGCCGATCGCGTCGGCCTGCCGAACCAGCTCCTCGACGAGGGTGGTGGGCTCCGCGCAGGCCTGGCCCCAGGTGATCGTGTCGCCCGGCCGGATGTGCTGCGCGAGGTCGATCATCACCCGCGCCACCGCTCGTGCGACGGGTCGAGGAGCCGGGTCAGGTGACCGTCGGCGAGCCAGATGATGGATTCGAGCTCGAGGGCGTCGAGGAGGCGGACCCGTCCGGTGCGCAGGTCCTCGAGCCGCAACCGCACGGAGTTGCCCTGCTGGTCGAGACGTACGGCGACGGACGCGAACTCGCTCTCCACGACCTTGCCGGCCGGCACCTCCACCGCGGAGCCTCCCTCTTCCAGCACGATGTCGTGCCGGGGCCCCTCTCCTGCCTTCGCGTCGTCCGACACCACGGCCTCAGATCAGGAAGCCGAGCGTCGGCACCGCACGCTCGTTGTCGGCCAGCACGACCTTCTTGTAGACGAGCCGGATCACGTCGCCCTCCTTGCGCAGCCGGTACGTCGTCCGGCCACCCCAGATCGTGTTGCCCCGGTCGCGCGACTCGAACGCGATGAAGTTCGCACCGATCTCGAGGTCGACACCCCCCGCGGCGTTCTCACGGCCGCCGAGCAGCTCGACGTTGCCGATGATCCGGCGCAGGTTGGACGGTGGCGCCTGGGCGTACCGCTTGCCGGTCTTCACCTGCTTCATGCGCGTCGAGATGCGGCTGCGGTTGTCGAAGATGATCGAGACCGTGGCCCGCGGGTGGTCGCCCTCGCCGTCGACCGGCACCCAGTAGAGGGCGTCGTCGGTCCAGAGCGCCTCCCAACCGTCGTAGTCGTTCTCGTCGGCCAGCCGTGCCTCCCGGTAGAGGAACTGCTCGACTTCCCGCACCTCCCACCCGTGCGGGACGGCGAGCAGCTCTCCGGCGGTGTCGGGCCGGGGCGGCAGCTCGGTCAGGTCGATGCTCATCAGTCCTCAGCCTCCATCAGCGACTTGTAGTGGCTCCAGAAGCCGCGCATCCCGGTCTCGTCGGTCGCGGCGCCGATCGTGAAGCCGTCCTCGTCCACGCTCTCGCGGACCAGGCCGCGGCGCACGTCCAGCCACTCGGGGTCGGCCATCGCGACGCCGCGCTGGTTGCGCTCGTACATCTCGGTGTCGTCGGCGAGCAGCATGCCTGCTGGCCCGACCGATCCGATCGACTGCGAGACCATGCGCTGGTTGAGCTCGTGGCCGCCGGCGATCTGGACTGCGGTGGAGTACTGGACGCACTCGCCCACGCCGACCGGCTGGATGTTGAAGACCTGGATCTCGGCGATGAAGAGGTTCGGGAAGATCATCACGTGGGGCGCGCCCTCGATCATCCGCCGCTCCGCCTCCTCCTCGCCGAAGGCGTCCTTCATGGCGCCGACGTAGCCGGGGAGCCGGTCGGGCGTCGTACCGAACCAGCGCATCGGCTCGGCGAAGCCGCGGAACTCCGGACGCAGGTCGTTCTCGCTGTGCCCGTTGCCGAGGTTGCGGGTCACCGCGGTCGAGTTGTCGCTGTAGAGCGCGCCGATCGGCGAGCCGGTGACACCGAAGATCGAGCCGTGCACGAACTGCGGGTGGTAGCCGTCGGTCTCGTTCTCGGCGAGGAACTTCCAGTTGGCCTTCGTCCGGTGCCGCAGCCAGCCGGCGTCGAGCGCGACCTTCCCCTCGGGCGAGAGGCCGACGAGACGGTCGATCTCTCCCTTCGCGGCGCCGAGGTGCTCCTCCAGCGAGGGACCCTCCTCGGCGAGGCTGCCGAAGACGAAGCCCTGGTACGACGCCACGCGCGCGACCTTGCCCATGCCGAGCGGCAGCTGGTTCTTGCCGCCGTAGCCCTTGTTGTAGGGATAGCCCAGCAGCTCGCCCGTGTTGCGGTAGGTCCACCCGTGGTACGGGCAGCGGAACGAGCTGGAGTTGCCGGCCTTGTCGTCGCAGACCTGCAGGCCGCGGTGCGCGCAGCGGTTGATCAGCAGGTGCACCTCGCCGTCCTTGTCGCGCGTCATGACGACGTCCTGGTCGGCGAGCTGCACGCGCTTGTAGTCGTTGGGCTGCGGCACCTCGCTCTCGTGGCCCACGAAGACCCAGGTCCGGTGCCAGATCTTGCGCAGCTCCTCGGCGTAGATCGACGGGTCGGTGTAGAGCGAGCCGTGCACGCGCGCGGGCTGGACCAGCCGGTCGTAGCGGCTCTCCTCCCGGTCCGCCGGTGCGGCGACCTCGGACGTGGACGGGACCACGGCGGTCATGGCTTTCCTTCCTGGCTGGAGTTCTGGGCGACCAGCTCGACGAGTCGGAACTTCTGGACCTTGCCGGTCGCTGTGGTGGGCAGGTGGGCGGCATCGAGGAACTCGACCCGCTTGGGGACCTTGAAGCGGGCGAGGTGCTCCTTGGCGTGGGCGATCACGTCGTCGGCGGTGAGGGCGTCCCCCTCCGCACCCGGTGCTCGTACGACGACGGCGCAGCCGATCTCGCCCCAGCGGTCGTCGACGACCCCGACGGCGTAGACCTGGCTGATGCCGGGGTGGGCGCCGAGGACCTCCTCGACCTCCTTCGGCATGACCAGCTCGCCGCCGGACTTGTAGACCTCCTTGCTGCGGCCGGTGAGGACGAGGTAGCCGTCCTCCCGGACCCGGCCGAGGTCGCCGGAGTGGAGCCAGGTCGTACCGGTCCCCTCGTCGACGTGGAGTGCCGCTGCGGTCTCCTCGGGCTTGGCGAAGTAGCCGAGCATCGTGGTCGGACCGGACGAGGTCAGCTCGCCGACCGCGCCCTCGGGCAGCACCTCGCCGGTGACCGGGTCGACGGTGCGGTAGACGCACAGGGCGGGGATGCCGTCGTACTCGCTGCCGGGGACGCCGGCGGAGCCGGCCAGCTTGGGGCGCCCGACCGTGGTCGAGGTGAGCACCAGGTCGTCCTCGGGCAGGGTCAGCGTCATCGCGCCACCGCACTCGGTCATGCCGTAGCCGGTGACGATCTCGCTGACGCCGAAGTCGCGCTCGACCTGCTCCCACAGCCAGACCGGCGCTGGTGCGGACCCGCAGAGGATCGCGCGCAGGCTGGAGAGGTCGGTCTCGTGGCGCAGCGGGCTCTCGACCAGCGCGACAGCCATGGTCGGCACGCAGAGCATGTCGGTGGCGCGGTGCTTCTCGATCGCGGTGAGGTATGCCTCGGCACTGAAGGCCGGGAGCATGATGACCGCGCCGCCGACACAGGTCGCCGACAGCAGGCCCTCCACGTAGCCGAACATGTGGTAGCAGGGCAGCGAGAAGAGGATCCGCCGGCCGTCCTCGTAGGCCCGGGTCAGCGACGACGCGAACGCCGTGCGCAGCACGGCGTCGTGGGTGACCTGGACGCCCTTGGGCGAGCCGGTGCTGCCAGAGGTGTAGAGCAGGTCGGCCACGTCGTCGGGCGTGTGCCCGGCACCGTCGGAGGCGCCGGGGTACGCCGCGCCGAGGTCGGCGAGTGCTCGGGCGGTGAAGGCGCCGGGGCGCGGAGCGTCACCGGGGCGCTCGACGAGGACGACGTGGCGCAGGCCGTCCGGCGCACCGTCACCGGCCGGCGCCCGGTCGGCGAAGCCGGGGGCGTCCCAGCCGGGCACGATCTCGTCGAGCATGCCCGCGTGGTCGAGCGCCTGGAACCCGGAATTGGTCACCAGCACCTTGCAGTCGGACTGCGCGAGCACGTAACGCAGCTCGTCGGTGCGGTAGAGGAAGTTGAACGGGATCGCGGTCGCGCCGGTGCGAGCGATCGCGAACTTCAGCGTGACGAACTCGGCGTGGTTGGCCATCAGCAGGCCCACCCGGTCGCCGCGGCCGACACCGAGGGCGGCGAGCCCGTCGGCGAGACGGCGCGACTCGGCCGCCACCTCGGCGTAGGTCAGCACGCGCTCGTCGGTCACGACGAGCTCGCGCTCGGGGTACTCCTCGGCGCACAGGTCGAGCCAGGCGTCGAGGGTACGCGGGGTCCACGTGCGGAAGCGCTCCTGCAGTGCAGCGCGGCGTTCGGCGATCGTCTTCACACTGACTCCCTTCTTTAATCTAGATTAGATTATTCGGACAGCTCGCGCAACGCGTCGGAGCCGATCAGCTCGGTGAGCCTGTACTTCTGCACCTTCCCGGTCGGCGTCACCGGCAGCTCGCCGGCGGCGAACCACCGCGTCGGGACCTTGTACGGCGACAGCCGCTCCCGGCAGTGGGCCGCGAGCTCGGCGACCGTGACCTCCTCGCGCAGCTGCACGGCGGCGGCCACGACCTCGCCGAGCCGCTCGTCGGGCAGCCCGAAGACGGTGGCGGCGATGACCGCCGGATGCTCGGCCAGGCAGGACTCCACGCCAGCGGGCGCGATGTTCTCGCCGCCACGGATGATGATCTCCTTCAGCCGGCCGGTGAGCGTGAGGTACCCGCGCCCGTCCATCGCGCCGAGATCGCCCGTGTGCACGAACCCGTCGGCGTCGACGGTCGCCGCCGTCGCCGCCGGATCGTGGAGGTACTCGACCATCTGCTGGTAGCCGCGCGCGCAGATCTCGCCCGGCGTCCCCAGTGCGACGACCTCCCCGGTCGCCGGGTCCACGACCTTGACGTCGACCTGCGGGAGCGGATGGCCGACCGTCCCCAGCTTGTCCTCGCGGGTGTCGCCGGGCCGGGTCGCGGTCAGGACCGGCGACAGCTCGGTCTGCCCGAAGACGTTCGTCACGGCGGCACCGAAGACCTGCTCGGCCGCCTCGATCATCACCGCCGGCACGTTGGACGCCCCACCCAGTGCGACCTTCAGCTGGGGTGCGGGCTGGTCGGACTGCCGCTGCACCTCGAGCAGCGCGCCGAGCACCGCCGGCACGAAGAAGAGCACGTCGACCTGCTCGCGGCGCATCGTCTCCAGCACCGGGCCGGGCACGAAGTGCTCGACGAGCACCTCGGTGCCGCCGAGCCAGAGCGGTCCGAGGGTCCCGATGACGCACGCCGCGGTGTGGAACATCGGCAGCGGGTTGATCGTCACGGCGCCGGCCGGCATGTCGACGTACTCCATGGTCAGGCGCGCGACGTTGACCAGCGAGCGGTGCCGCAGCAGCACGCCCTTGGGGTTGCCGGTCGTGCCGGAGGTGTACTGCAGCATGGCCGGCAGCTCGGGGTCGGCGGGAGCGTCCGCCACGACCTCCGGGTCGGCCTCGGATGCCTGCCACGCCGACCGGTCGGCGAGGCTGACCAGCCGCAGGTGCGGGCGATCCGCCGCGACGTCGCGGGCGACGGCCGCCATGTCGTAGTCACGGCTGCGGTTCGCGTGCAGCAGCACGGTGCAGCGCGAGTGGTCGACGGCGTACTCCAGTTCGGGGCCGCGCAGCACCGGGTTGAGCGCCACCAGCACGACGCCGGCCATCGCCGCGCCGTGCTGGATGACGACCCACTCGACGACGTTGGGCGCCCACAGCGCGACGTACTCCCCCGGCTGGGCGAGCCGACGCAGTGCCGTCGCCACCCGGGCCGCCTCGTCGTGCAGCTCGGCGTAGGTCAGCCGGACGGCCGCCCCGTCGCCGTGGCGGGTGCCGACGAGCGCCAGCCGGTCGGGATGGTCTCCTGCTCGCTGGGCGAGCAGTGCGGGGACGGTCAGGTCCACGAGGTCGACGCTCGTGTCGGCGGGCAGGTAGGACGTGTCGAGGACGGGGCCATCGCTCAGGGTCATTGGTCGCTAGCTCTCCTGGTGCAGGCGCTCCCCGAAGACCGGGCGGCGCTTCTCGGCAAAGGCGGACACGCCCTCGGCGAAGTCGTCGCTGTCCCAGAGCATCGTCTGGTTGCGCACTTCGAGATCGAGCACGGCGAGCGGGTGGCGCGGCTCACCGGAGAGCATCTGCTTGATCACACCGAGGGCGAGGGGTGGCCCGGCCGCCAGCCTGGCGGCGTCCTCGAGAGCCGCCGCGAGAGCGGTCCCGGGGTCGACCACGCGGTCGACGAGGCCGATGGACCCGGCCTCCTCCCCGCTGACCTTCGTGCCCAGCATCAGCATCTGCCGGGCGCGAGGGGCGCCGACGCGAGCCGGCAGCGAGGCGAAGATCCCCATGTCACCGGCGAGTCCGACTCCGGTGAACGTCGTGGCGAAGGTGGCGTCGGCGGCCGCGACCACACGGTCGCAGGCGAGCGCGAGGGCGGTCCCGGCGCCGTACGCCGGACCCTCCACGGCCGCCACCACGGGCTTGGGCGTGCGCCAGATGGCCCGTACGACGCGCTGCGCGGCCTGCGCCCGGGCGGTCGTCTCGTGGCGCGGGGCCCGCTTCATCGTCGAGATGTCCCCGCCGGAGCAGAACGCCCCCTCGGCTCCGGTCAGGACGACGACCCGCACCGACGGGTCGGCGTCGGCCGCCTCGACCGCGTCCGCGAGCGCGTGCCGCAGCGGCAGGTCGATGGCGTTCTTCACCTGCGGCCGGTTGAGCGTGACGACCCGCACCGCAGCCCGGTCCTCGACCAGGACCGATGCCTGGTCCCCCACGTCAGCGGCCCTCGTAGACGCCGGGGCGGCGCTCGACCACGGCGGCCAGCGCCTCGAGGCTGTCGGCGGTGCCGGACAGCTCCGACACGACGCGCGCCTCCTCCGGCATCCGCTCGGCGACGGTCGCCCCCAGCCCGTCCCACACCAGCCGCTTGGTCGCAGCGAGGCCCAGCGGGGGCTGCACCGCGAGGTCGGCCGCGAGGGCGTCGACCGCGTCGGCCAGCTCGGCGTCGGGCACGACCCGGCTGACGATGCCGAGGTCTCGCGCCTCGGTCGCGCTGAGCGTCGGGTTGGTCAGCAGGATGTCGAGCGCCCGGCGCAGCCCGACGATGCGGGCCAGCGTGACCGTCGTACCGCCGTCGGGGGCCATGCCGACGCGGACCGCGCCGGAGAAGAACCTCGATCCCTCCGCCGCGACGACCAGGTCGGCGGCGCACACGAAGCCGAAGCCGGCACCGCCCGCGGCGAAGCCCTGCACCTGCGCGATGACGGGTGCCTTGAGCTGGATCAGCGCGGCGGTCGCGAGCTGCAGCCACGCGGTCGCCTCGCGCAGGTAGTCGGGCAGCCCGTCGCCCTTGCCCAGGAAGGTCTTGACGTCGCCGCCCGCGCAGAAGTTGCGGCCCTCCCCGCTGAGGACGGCGACGCGCACCGTCGGGTCCGCGTGCACCCGCAGCACCGCGGCGTGCAGCTCGCGCAGCAGCTCGGCGTCGACGGCGTTGGACGCCTCGGGCCGGTTGAGCCGGATCCGGGCGATGCCGTCGGCGATGTCGAGGAGGACCGGGCCCTCGGTGACGAGTGCGGTCATGGCTTGTCCTTCCGGTCGGCGAACTCCGACACGCTGGTCTGGCCGGCCTCACCGGCGATGTGGGCGACGACCGCGTCCTGTTCGAGGTCGAGACCGGTCTCGAGGCCTCCGGCCAACCCGTCCCGGACCAGCCGCTTGATGGTCCGCACGGCGTCCGTACGACGCCCGGCGAGCCGTGCGACGAAGGCGTCGACGTCGGCCTCGAAGCCGTCGGCGGCGTAGGACCGGTAGGCCAGGCCCCACTCGACGGCATCCACGCCGGTGATCCGGTCACCCGACAGCAGCAGGCCCAGGGCCCGTTGGCGCCCGACGACCCGCGGCAGGCGCTGCGAGCCGCCACCGCCCGGAACCATGCCGAAGTTCACGTGGTTGTCGGAGATCCGCGCGTCGTGGCGGACCAGGACGACGTCGCAGGCCTGCATCAGCTCGAACCCGCCGGCCATGGCCACGCCCTCGACAGCGGCGACGACCGGCTGCGGGACCTCGCCGACGGCCGCGCAGGCGGCCCGGAAGGCGGTGAAGAGGCTGCGCAGGGCGTCCGGCCCCTCGGCGCGGAGGCGCTGCACCTCCTCGAAGTCGCCGCCCGCGCAGAAGTTGCCCCCCGCGCCGCGGACCAGCACGACGCGCACGTCGGGGTCGTCGCCGGCGGCGCGCAGGGCCTGCTCGAGGGCGACCGCGAGAGCCGTCGTGACGGCGTTCATCGCGTCCGGGCGGTCGAGGGTGATCGTCGCGACGCCGTCGGCCACCTGCAGGCGGACCGGGGCGACCCGGGTGCCGGGCGCGGTCACATCCCCCTCCCGCCGGAGACCTCCAGGACCGAGCCGGTCATGTAGCTCGACAGGTCGGAGGCGAGGAAGGCGACCACGTTGGCGATCTCGGCCGGCTCGCCCGCCCGGCGCATCGGGATGGTGGCCTCGGTGGCGGCGTACGCCTCGGCGCTCATCGCCTCGGTCATCGGCGTGCGGATCAGGCCGGGCTGGATCGCGTTGACGCGGACGCCGTGGTGCGCGAGCTCCTTGGCAGCGGCCTTGGTCATGCCGACGATGCCCGCCTTGGCCGCGCTGTAGTTGGTCTGGCCGGGGTTGCCGACCTTCCCGGACATCGAGGAGATGTTGACGATGCTGCCGTGCTTCTGCTCGCGCATCACCTCGCTGGCCGCGCGGAGCGCGAGCCAGGTGCCCTGCAGGTGCACGGTGATGACCGCCTGGAAATCGGCCAGCTGCATCTTCCGCAGCGAGGCGTCGCGGGTGATCCCGGCGTTGTTGACCAGCACGTCGAGACCACCGAAGGCCGCCACCGCGCCGCGGACCAGGTCCGCCACGCTCTCCTCGGAGGTGACGTCGCAGGCGACGCCCCGCGCCTGCGGGCCGATGCCGGCAGCCGCCGCGGCCGCCTTGTCCCCGTCGAGGTCGGCCAGGGTGACGCGCGCGCCGTGCTCGGCGAGGGCGGTCGCGATCGCGAGCCCGATGCCCTGGGCTGCGCCGGTGACGACCGCGCTGCGGCCCTCCAGCAGGCCGGTCATCCGAAGTACCGCACGATCGACTGGACCACGGCCGCGGGCTTCTCCGAGCCCTCGATCTCGAAGGTCGTCTCGAACACCGCCTGCACCGCCCCTTCGAGCGGGGTGACCGTGAGGACCTTCGCGGTGGCGCGGATCCTGCTGTCCACGCGGACGGGCGCCATGAAGCGGACCTTGTCGAGCCCGTAGTTCACGGCCATCGTGACGTCGTCGACCCGGTAGAGCGAGTTCAGCAGCGGCGGCAGCAGCGACAGCGTCAGGAATCCGTGGGCGATGGTGGCGCCGAACGGGCCGTCCTTCGCACGCTCTGGGTCGACGTGGATCCACTGGTGGTCCCCGGTGGCCTCGGCGAACCGGTCGATCCGCTCCTGCTCGACGACCATCCAGTCGGAGGTCCCGAGCACGTCACCCTCGGCCTGCGCGAACGCCGCCAACCCGTCGTACACCTTCACCGTGTGCCGCCTCACTCCCGTAGATTTTGAATCTAAACTAAATTAGAGTCTGCCGCAGAGCAAGCCAAGGCAGCAAGAACGTCAACGCAGGAGGAACACATGTCCGAGGCCTACATCGTCGAAGCGGTGCGCACGCCGGTCGGTCGCCGCAAGGGCGGCTTCGCCGACGTCCACCCGGCCGACCTCGCCGCCCACTCCCTCAAGGAGCTGGTCGCCCGCGCCGGCATCGACCCGACGCTCGTCGACGACGTGGTCCTCGGCTGCCTCGACAACATCGGAGCCCAGGCCGGCGACATCGCCCGCACGTCGGCACTGGCGGCCGGCTTCCCCGAGACCGTGCCCGGCGTGACCATCGACCGCCAGTGCGGCTCGGCGCAGCAGGCGGTCAGCTTCGCCGCCATGGGCGTCAAGAGCGGCATGCAGGACCTGGTCATCGCGGGCGGCGTCCAGAAGATGACGCAGTTCCCGATCCTGTCCGCCTTCGGCGCGGGCGCGGCCTTCGGCTCCACCGACCCCTGGACCGGTTGCGAGGGTTGGCAGGCGCGCTACCCGGGCGAGGAGATCTCCCAGTTCCGCGGCGCCGAGATGATGGCCCAGCACTGGAAGATCTCGCGCGACGACTGCGAGGAGTGGGCCTTCCAGAGCCACCAGCGCGCACTCGCCGCGATCGACGCGGGCTACTTCGAGCGCGAGATCAGCCCGTTCGAGGGCGTGAGCGTCGACGAGGGGCCGCGGCGCGACACCACCCGCGAGAAGATGGCGGAGCTGCAGACCCTCACCCCCGACGGCATCCTCACCGCCGGCGTGGCCTCGCAGATCTCCGACGCCTCCGCCGCACTGCTCATCGCCTCCGAGGCCGCCGTCAAGGAGCACGGCCTCACCCCGCGCGCCCGGATCCACCACGCCTCGGTCCGCGGCGACGACCCGGTCATGATGCTGTCGGCGCCGATCCCGGCCACGCAGTACGCCCTGAAGAAGGCGGGCCTCACCATCGACGACATCGACGTGGTCGAGATCAACGAGGCGTTCGCGCCGGTCGTGCTCGCGTGGAACAAGGAGCTCAACGCCGACCCCGCCAAGGTCAACCCCAACGGCGGCGCGATCGCCCTGGGCCACCCGATCGGCGCCACCGGCGCCCGGCTGATGACCAGCCTGCTGCACGAGCTCGAGCGCACCGGCGGCCGCTACGGCCTGCAGACCATGTGCGAGGGCGGCGGCCAGGCCAACGTCACCATCATCGAGCGCCTCGGCTGAGCCGGGCACGAGGATCGGTACGACGATGGAGCGAACCCTCTACACCGAGGACCACGAGGCCTATCGGGAGACCGTGCGGGAGTTCCTCGCCCGCGAGGTGGTCCCGCACAAGGACCAGTGGGACGACGACCGGTGGATCCCGCGCGAGGTCTTCAAGGCCGCTGCCGAGGCCGGTCTCTACGGCCTGCAGATCCCCGAGGAGCACGGCGGCAGCGGCGTGGCCGACTACCGCTACCGCCTGGTCGTCAGCGAGGAGGTGGCGAAGGCCAACGCCATCTCGTTCGGCGTGACGCTCGGCCTCCAGGACGACCTCTTCCTCGCCTATCTGCTCGGCCGGGCCGACGAGGAGCAGAAGAAGCGCTGGCTTCCGCGGTTCGCCGCGGGCGAGCTGATCGGCGCCCTCGCGATGACCGAGCCGGGCACCGGCAGCGACCTGCAGGGCATCCGCACGACGGCGAAGCGCGACGGCGACCACTGGGTCGTCAACGGACAGAAGACGTTCATCTCCAGCGGCATCATGGCCGACCTGGTCGTGCTCGCCGTCCGCACCGACCTCGAGGGCGGCTCCAACGGCTTCAGCCTGCTCATGATCGAGGCCGACTCCACCCCCGGCTTCGAGCGCGGTCGCAAGCTGGACAAGATCGGCCTCCCGGCGCAGGACACCGCTGAGCTCTACTTCACCGACGCCCGTGTCCCGGCGGAGAACCTGCTCGGCGAGGAGGGCCAGGGCCTCAGGTACCTGATGAGCCACCTGCCGCGTGAGCGGCTCGGGGTCTGCGCCCAGTCGATCACGACCGCGCAGGCCACGCTGGACCAGACCATCGCCTACCTGAAGGACCGCACGGCCTTCGGCAAGCGGCTGATCGACTTCCAGAACACGCGCTTCGAGCTCGCCGAGATGGAGACCGAGCTCGACATGGCGCAGGCGTGGATGGATGCCGCCGTCCTCGCGTTCAACGACGGCGACCTCACGCCGGTCGAGGCCGCCAAGGGCAAGTGGTACATCAGCGAGCTGATGAAGCGGATCGTCGACCGTTGCCTCCAGCTGCACGGCGGCTACGGATTCATGCGGGAGTACCCCGTGGGCAAGGCCTACATCGACACCCGCATCCAGACGATCTACGGCGGGACGACCGAGATCATGAAGGAGATCATCGGACGCGACATCGCCGGCGGGCGCTGAGCCGGCGTGTCCTGGCCGTTCGAGCTCCTCGAGCCGGACGAGGACTTCGACGAGGCGTCGTACGCCGCGCTGCTCGACGAGCTGCGCGGCTTCCTCGACGCCCTCGCCGGAGCCTCGCCGGACCGGGACCTGACCGCCCGACTCGGCGCGGACCTCCGGCACTGGCGGAGCGCGCTGGAGGCGAGCGCCGCCCCGGCCGCGCGCGCCCCCTACGGCCAGCTCCACGGAGCCGACGACCACGGTCTCGCGGCGGTCCCGGCGGTCTCCGTCCACGCGGAGGCGCCGGGAACCCTGGATGCGACCGTGCGCTTCAGCCGGTGGTTCGTCGGGGGCGGCGGTGCCGTGCACGGCGGGCACCTGGCCACCACCCTCGACGGCCTGATGGGCCGCACCCAGCTCGCCGACGGCTGGATCGCCCGCACGGCGTACCTCAACGTCACCTATCTCGCCCTCACGCCGATCGACGAGCCGGTGCGCGTCGAGATCCGCACCCGGCGGGTCGAGGGCCGCAAGCACTACCTGCGCGGGCGCCTCTTCGCCGGTGCGACGACGTACGTCGAGGCGGAGGCCCTGTTCGTGCGGGTCGCGCCGTACCCCGCCGCTCTCCCCGACCCGGGCACCGACACACTGGAGGCCTCATGAGCACCGACACGATCACCTCCGACGCCACCGACGCCGCTGCGACCCTCGAGGGCCTGCTCGGGTCCCGCTACAGCTGCCGCGGCTTCCTGCCCGACCCGGTCGCCGCGGGGACCCTGCGCCGGCTGTTCACGATGGCCCAGCGCACCGCGTCCTGGTGCAACTCGCAGGCCTGGCAGGTCCACCTGCTCGGCGGCGACGAGACCACCGCGCTGTCGGAGCGGCTCGTGGCGCGGGTGTCCGCCGGACCCGAGCAGCCCGACATCCCGGGTCCCGAGCGCTACGAGGGCGTCTACCAGGACCGCCGCCGAGCGTGCGGTGGCGCGCTCTACACCGCCGTCGGGGTGGCTCGCGACGACATGGAGGGCCGGGTCCTGCAGATGCTGGAGAACTTCCGGTTCTTCGGCGCCCCCCACGTCGCGATCATCACCAGCCCCAAGGCCCTCGGCACCTACGGCGTCATGGACTGCGGTGGCTATGTCGCCAACCTGCTCACCGCGGCCGAGGCGCTCGGCGTCAACGCGATCGCCCAGGCGGCGATCGCGATGTACGCCGACGTCGTGCGCGACCAGGTCGGCATCCCCGAGGACCGCTCGATCGTGTGCGCCGTCTCGCTGGGGCACGCCGACCCGGACCACCCGGCCAACGCCTTCCGCACCGAGCGCGAGGACGTCGACGTCGCCGTCACCGGCCTCCCCTGATCGTCCCGTCGCGATACTCCCGGGTCAAAAGCACCGACTTCGGGCCGATCTCGGTGCTTTTGACCCGGGACTACCGTCCGCCGGCCACCCGCAGCGTCGTGGCGGTGACGTACGACGCCGCCTCGCTCATCAGCCAGGCGACGGCGTCGGCGATCTCGTGCGGCTGGCCGGCCCGGCCCAGCGGGATCTGGGGCGCCATCCGCTCCACCCGCCCCGGATCCCCAGTGGTGGCGTGCAGCTCGGTCTCGATCAGGCCCGGCGCGACCGCGACCACGCGGATGCCCCGGTCGGCGACCTCGAGTCCGAGGCCGCGCGTCAGCAGGTCGAGGCCGGCCTTCGCGGCGGCGTAGTGGACGTATTCCCCCGGTGAGCCGATGGTGGCCGCGCCGGAGGTGACGTTGACGATGACGCCGCCGCGACCCAAGCGCTGGACCGCGGCCCGGGCCACCAGGATCGGCGCGGTCAGGTTCACGTCGATGGTGCGGCGTACCTCGTCGGCGGGGGTGTCGGCGAGCGGCGCGAACCGGTAGGTGGCACCGGCGTTGTTCACCAGTCCGGTCAATCGGCCGAGACCGTCCGCGGCCGCGAACAACGCCTCGATCCCGGCGTCGGTCGTCAGGTCACCCGGCACGGCGACGCAGCGGACACCGGTCGCCTCGACGGACGCGACCACACCTGCCGCGCTCTCGGCGTCGCTGCGGTGGCCGAGCACGAGGTCGTGCCCGTCCTGCGCGAGCCGCAGGGCGACCGCAGAGCCGATCCCGCGGGTTCCTCCGGTGACGATGGTGAGCGGCATGGGAGGAATCCTCCCAGCCACCCCTGCGCCCGCTCAGCCGACGGGGTTCCTGCCCACCGTCACGTCGGTCAGGTCGCTGATCTCCGACCAGCGCTCCGACACCTCGCGCAGCGAGGGCGGCTCGGGGAACACAGCGCCCTTGTTCTGGAACTGCGCGACCCGGTAGACCTGCCCGCCGCCCGCGACGAAGACGGCACCGGTGTCGACGGACTCCTCGGTCAGCAGGTAGGCGACGATCGGCGAGACGTAGGCGGGCGGCAGCTTGTCGAGCAGCTCCTGCGGGGCGATGTCGGCGGTCATCCGGGTGGCTGCCATCGGCGCGATCGCGTTCACCTGGATGCCGTCGCGCGCGCCCTCGATCGCGAGCGTGTTGAGCAGGCCGACGAGACCCGCCTTGGCAGCGCCGTAGTTGGCCTGGCCGAAGTTGCCGAACAGGCCGCTCGTCGAGGTCGCCATCACGATCCGGCCGAAGCCCTGCTCGCGGAAGTGCGGCCAGACCGCCTTGCTCATGAAGTAGCCGCCGTCGAGGTGCACCGCCTGAACGAGCTTCCACGCCTCGGTGTCCATCTTCGAGAAGGACGTGTCACGCAGGATGCCGGCGTTGTTGACCAGTCCGTGCACGGCCCCGAACGCGTCGATCGCGGTGGCGACGATCGCGGCCGCCCCCTCCTCGGTCGCGACGCTGTCGTAGCTGGCGGCGGCCTGGCCGCCCGCGGCCCGGATCTCCTCGACGACGGCGTCGGCCATCGTCGTCCCGGCTCCGCTGCCGTCGCGCGCGCCACCGAGGTCGTTGACGACGACCTTGGCGCCGACACTCGCCAGGAACAGCGCGTAGTCCCGACCCAGGCCTCCCCCGGCTCCCGTGACGATGACGACCCGACCCTCGACTCCGGCCATGCCGACGCCTCCTCGCTCACTCTCTCAAAATTGAATTCAACTTAGAATACAGCAACGGACCGCTGCCCGGCAGGCGCAGCGGTCCGTCGTGGTCCGGCGTGGTCCGGCGTCGTCAGGCGACGACGAGGTCCTGCCGGCCGTCGGCCTGCAGGGCGGCGACGTACTTCGGGAAGAGCTTCTTGCCCAGCGGCGCGAGCTTGAGCAGGCTCGCCACGTTGCCGTCGACCTTGATCTTGCCGCGGGCCATCGACAGCGGCAGGTTCACCTTGCCCTGCCAGTAGGCACTGCCGAGGTCGGCGGACATCTTCATCGTGGCACTGGGCGCGGCCATGCCGGTGCCGTCGCCGATCTCCTGCTTGCCCATGTCGATGACGAGGTCGGTCTCCGGCTCGGAGAACTCGAACTTCACGACGATGCCGGTCGCGACCATCTTCGGACCGACCTCCGGGTCGTCGAAACCGGCCTGGAAGACGCCGCCGATGTAGCGGCGGACCTCGTCTGCATCCTTGAAGGCCATGGGAGGACTCCTCGTTGATCGGGGAGCGCCTTGACGCGCGCTCCGTGACGACGGTCACCGTAACATAAGTTAGGTTATGGCGGAAGGTGCTGCCGCTCGGCCGAGCACCGCGCCCTACGATGGGCCTCGACCAGGAGGAGCAGCCATGACCGAACGCCAGGTACGCCGCAACGAGGCACTGCGCGACTCGTGGTTCGAGGCTGCCCACCAGATCCTCGCCACGGAGGGATACGGCGGCCTCAAGCTCGCGCCGCTGTGCAAGCGACTCGGGGTCACGACCGGCTCCTTCTACCACTCGTTCGACAACTGGCAGGACTTCACCGCGTCGCTGCTCGACAACTGGCTCCGCGAGCGCACCGAGCTCCTCGCGGAGATCGCGCGACAGGACCCGGACCCGCTCCAGCGGTTGCAGCTGTTGGTCGGCAACGTCGTCGCGTTCAACCACCGCGCCGAGGCAGCGATCAGGGTCTGGGCCGGTGTCGACGATCGCGTGGCCGCCATCCAGCGCAAGGTCGACGAGGGACGCTACCGGGCGGCACTCGAGGCGCTCGAGGCGCTCGTCGGGCCGGAACTGGCGCCCTCGTTCGCCGTCTGGGGCCTCAGCACGGCCGTCGGCTACGAGATGCTCTCCGAGGCACACCCGCCCGAGCGCCTGCAGTGGGCGCTCGGGCGACTGCTCGAGAACGTGGAGGCCGAAGCCGCCAACCAGGCCGGGTCCTAGCCTCAGAAGAGCCGGCGCATCAGCGCCCGCGCCTTCGGCCCGTACGGCGGGTAGACGATCGACGGATCCGGCTTGAAGCCCTTGACCGCGACCGACTTGCGGTGACTGAGGGCCTGGAAGCCCCACTCGCCGTGGTAGGCGCCCATCCCGCTCGCGCCGACGCCGCCGAAGGGAAGGCTGGGGATCAGGTAGTGGATGGCGCAGTGGTTGACCACGGCGCCGCCGGCCGGAACCTCCTCGACGATCCGGTCGGCGACCGCACGGTCACGGCTGAAGACGTAGAGGCCGAGCGGCTTCGGCCGGCCGTTGACGAAGCCGATGACCTCGTCGACGTCGGAGAACCCGCGCACCGGCAGGATCGGACCGAAGATCTCCTCGGTCATCGCCGGCTCGTCCGGGTCCGGGTCGACCAGGATCGTCGGGGTGATCGTCAGCGCGTCAGCATCGGAGACACCGCCCTCGACGACCGCCCCGCGGGTCTGCTCGAGGTAGCCGACGAGCCGGTCGAACTGACGCCGGTTGACGATCCGCTTGGGCCCCTCCTCGGCCGTGAAGGCCGCCATGGACTGGCGGATCTTCGCGACCAGCTCGTCCTTGACCGACTCGTGGGCGAGCACGTAGTCGGGCGCGATGCAGGTCTGGCCGGAGTTCATCAGCTTCACCCACGAGATGCGACGGGCGACGACGTCGAGGTCGGCGTCGGCGGTCACGATCGCGGGGCTCTTGCCGCCGAGCTCGAGGATCACCGGCGTGAGGGTGTTCGCGGCGCCGGCCATGATCTTCCGGCCGATCTCGGTGCCGCCGGTGAAGAAGGCGTGGTCGAAGCCCAGGGACAGCAGCTCCTGGGTGACCGGTCCGTCGCCCTCGACGACCGCGACCGCGTCCTTGTCGAGGTAGTCGGGCAGCGCCTCGGCCATCAGTCGCGAGGTCGCCGGAGCGACCTCGGACGGCTTGAGCACGACGCAGTTGCCGGCGGCGAGCGCGGCGACCATCGGGCCGAGGGAGAGGTTGATCGGGTAGTTCCACGGCCCGATCACCAGCGCGACACCGAGGGGCTCGTACTGGATCCGCGCGCTGGCGGGCAGCTGGGTGAGCGGCACCCGGCGACGCTGTGGCCGCATCCAGCGCCGCAGCCCCTTGATCGCCAGCTCCGCCTCACCCTTGGGCGGCGCGATGTCGCCGAACCAGGCCTCGAACGGGCTGCGGCCCAGGTCGGCCGCGAGCGCCTCGGCAATGTCGGCCTCACGCTCGGCGAGGAAGCGGACGATGCCCTCGAGCTGGGTGCGGCGCCACTCGTACGAACGCGTCCGCCCCGAAGTGAAGGTCGCTCGCAGCCTCGCGATCAGGTCCTCGAGGCCGGCGTCGGTGCCGGCCGTCGTGGTGGTCTCGGTCATGGGGTCTCCTCGGTCCCGCGCCTCAGCGCAGGGTGTAGGGCATGCGCTTGACGGCGCGGACGAAGTTGCCGACGAGGTACTCCGGCTCGCCGACCTCGAGGTTCGGTGCACGGTGCAGGAGGTTGTCGAAGATCTCGCGCAACTGGATCTTCGCCACGAAGTTGCCCATGCAGAAGTGCGGGCCGCCGCCGCCGAAACCGACGTGCGGGTTGGGGTCACGCAGGATGTCGAACCGATCGGCGTTCTCGAAGACCGACTCGTCGCGGTTGCCGGAGGAGTACATCATCGCGATCCAGTCGCCCTCCCGGATCTGCTCGCCCCCCAGGATGGTGTCCTGCGTGGCGGTACGACGGAAGGTCATCACCGGCGACGCCCATCGGACGAACTCCTCGATCGCCGTCCCGATCCGACCCTGGTAGTCCTCGAGCAGCAGCGCCTTCTGATCGGGGAACTGCTGCAGCGCCCGCGTGGTGAGGCTGATCGAGTTGCGGGTGGTGTCGTTGCCGGCGACGGAGAGGAGGACGAAGAACGCGCCGATCTCGTCGTCGGTCAGCTTCTTGCCCTCGACCTCCGCGTTGACCAGGCCGGTCATCAGGTCGTCGGCGGGGTTGTTGCGGCGCTCCTCGGCCAGCTCCATGCCCATCATCAGCAGCCCGACCAGCGACTCGTTGAGGACCTCGCCCGGCTCCCGGCCCGCGGCGACCTCCTCGTCTGCCCACGACACCATGCCGTCGGCGTGGTGCGCGGCCTCGAGCCGCTTCTCGACGTCGGTCAGGCCGATCATCTCGTAGATGGTCCACATCGGGAGCCGCTTGGAGACGACGTCGACGAAGTCGCCCTCGGGGTTCTCCAACAGGTTCGAGACGATGTCGTACGCCTGCCGCTTGATCTGGTCCTCGATGGTCTTGACCCGCTTCGGGGTGAAGGCCGAGCTGACCAGGCGGCGGATCACCGGGTGGCGCGGGGCATCCATGCCGAGGAAGCTGCCGGCAGCCTCGTTGACGTCCTCCGGCACCTCCTCCATCTGGAAGCCCTGGCCCGAGCAGAACAGGTCGGTGCGCTTGCTGACCTCCTGGATGAGCGCGTGGCTGGTCACGACCCAGACGCCCTCATTCTCCGAGGGGATCAGCGCCCCCTCGATCGGGCGGTGCCAGCTGATCGGAGCCTCGGCGCGGAGCTTCTTGAAGGTCACCTCCCGCTCCTCGGCGGTCTGTGCCCAGAACGACAGCTCCGAGATGCTGTCGGGGTGGAAGACGCGCCCGCGCGGCGCGCTGTCGAGGATCGTCATGATCAGACTCCTGTCGGGACGTAGAGCTTCTCGAGCTCGCGCTTGACGAGCTTGCCGGTGGGCAGGCGGGGGATCTCGGCGATGAAGTCGACGGTGCGCGGCGCCTTGAAGTGGGCGATCCGCTCACGGGTGTAGTCGATGATCTGCTGGGCCAGCTCGTCCGAGGCGGCGGACGGGTCCTTGAGCTGGACCACGGCCTTCACCTGCTGGCCCATCTCGTCGTCCGGGACGCCGATCACGGCGACGTCGTAGATGTCCGGGTGCAGGGTGAGCACGGCCTCGACCTCGGCCGGGTAGATGTTCACGCCACCGGAGATGATGGTGAACGCCTTGCGGTCGGTGAGGAAGAGGTAGCCGTCCTCGTCGAGGTAGCCCAGGTCGCCGACGGCAGTCCAGTTGTCGTGCCGCGGGTGGGTCGCCTCGGCGGTCTTCTCCGGGTCGTTGTGGTACTCGAACGGGCGGGTCTCGCGCTCGAAGTAGACGGTGCCGACCTCGCCGGCGGGCAGCTCGTTGCCCTCGTCGTCACAGATGTGCGCGACGCCGATCATCGCCTTGCCGACCGTGCCGCGCTTGGCCAGCCACTCGGGCGAGGAGACGAAGGTGATGCCGTTCTGCTCGGTGGAGCCGTAGTACTCGAAGACCACCGGCCCCCACCAGTCGATCATCGCCTGCTTGACGTCGGGCGGGCACGGGGCCGCGGCGTGAACGGCCAGCCGGAGGCTGGCGTGCCCGTACTTCGCGCGCACCTCCTCGGGCAGCTGGAGCATCCGCACGAACATGGTCGGCACGAACTGGGCCACGGTGACGCCGTACTTCTCGATGGCGGCGAGCGCGCCCTCGGCGTCGAACTTCTCCATCATCACGACCGTGCCGCCCAGGGCGTGCACGGCACCGCTCCACTTGAGCGGGGCGGCGTGGTAGACCGGCGCCGGTTGGAGGTAGACGTCGCTCGGACCGACCTTGAACGGGCCGCCCAGCAGGCCGGTGATCGGGTCGCCCGGCTGGTCGACCTGGATCGGCGGCATGGCCTGCTTGACGCCCTTCGGGCGGCCGGTCGTTCCGGAGGAGTACATCATGTCGGAGCCCCGCGGCTGGTCAGTGAGACGCTCGCCGGCGCCCGCGAGGAGCCCGTCGTACGACGCGAAGCCGGCGACCTCACCACCGAACGCGAACGCGTGCTCGACCTGCGGCGAGAGCTCGCGGACCTGCGCGGCGACCGGCACGGCGGCCGACACGATGAGCGCCTTCGCCCCGCTGTCGGCCACGATGTACGCGATCTCGTCGGCGTTGAGGTTGCGGTTGACCGGGGTGATGTAGAGACCCGAGCGCAGGCACGCCCAGTAGATCTCGAAGCACTCGGCGGCGTTGTCGGTCAGCATCGCGACGACGTCGCCCTTGACGAGGCCGAGCGCGTTCAGGGCGCTGGCCAGGCGGGCCGAGTTGTCGTCGAGCTGTCCGTAGGTGATGGTCCGGCCCGATCCGGTCATCACGACAGCCAGGTGGTCGGGGTTGGTCGCGGCGTGGACTCCTGGGTACATCGGGGCACCTTCCGGTTTTCGAAGCTGGATGAGAATTCCCGCCTGTGGGAGGCGTCACAAAGTACCGTAACCTGAGTTATGCTGGACGTCCAGAGTTCGCCTTGTCACATCGCGACTTTTCTGATTCCATCTTAAAAACCACCTGGAGACGACATGAGCGCATCGACCGGAGTCCACAGCCTGGGCGGCAAGCGGATCGCCATCACCGGCGCAGGCCGCGGCATCGGCCGGGCCACCGCGGAGGAACTGCACCGACGTGGTGCGCTCGTCGCGATCGGCGACATCGACGCCGACGCCGCGAAGGACGCCGCCAGCGCGATCGGCTCCGACGTCACGGCCCACCACGTCGACGTCACCGACAGCGAGTCGGTCGCGAGCTTCCTCGCCGACGCGAAGCAGGCGATGGGCGGGCTCGACGTCCTCGTCAACAACGCGGGCGTCATGCCGATCGGCCACTTCCTCGACATCGACGAGGCCACCGTGCGCCGCGCCGCCGAGATCAACCTGCTCGGACCGACCCTCGGCATGCGCGCCGCGCTGCCGGACATGCTCGCCCAGGGCCACGGCCACATCGTCAACGTCGCCTCGGTCGCCGGGAAGGCCGCCGTGCCCGGCGGCCTCTACTACTGCTCCCACAAGGCTGGCGTGATCGCGCTGACCGAGGGTGCGCGACTGGAGTTCGGCAGCCGCGGCATCGACTTCACCTGCGTGATGCCGTCCTTCACCAACACGGACCTGATCGCCGGGACCAAGGGCACCAAGTTCCTCAAGAACGTGGAGCCCGAGGACGTCGCGAAGGGCATCGCGGAGGCGATCGAGCACCAGCACAAGGACGTCTACCTCCCGAGGTCCCTGCGCCAGATCACCTTCACGCAGGGCCTCGTCGGCCGGCGCCTGCGCGACTTCCTGAACCGCCGGCTCGGCGCCTACGACACCTTCCTCGACATCGACCAGGCGGGTCGCGCGGCGTACAACGACCGGATCAGCAAGAGCTGAGGCCGACCCCGCGGTGACCGACCCCGACCACGCCCTGCCGCACGAGATCGCCGAGGCAGCGCTACTGGACGACGCCCGCGCCGATGCCGTACGCCGCCAGCACGAACGCGGCAAGCGCACGGCGCGGGAGCGGATCGCGATGCTCGTCGACGAGGACAGCTTCCGCGAGATCGGCGCCCTGGCCCGCCCGGAGGCGCCCGGGACCCGCGGAGAGCCGCTGCTCGGCGACGGGGTGGTCACCGGGACGGCGCGGATCGACGGCCGCCCGGTCGTCGTGACGTCCACCGACTACACGGTGGCCGGCGGCAGCAACGGCCTGGTCGGCAACGAGAAGTGGCGCCGGTGCAGCGAGATCGCCGCCACCCGCGGGATCCCGCTCGTCATGCTCCTCGACGGCGGCGGGCACCGGATCCACGAGGGCCTCGACGCCCGTGACTTCGCCGGTGGGTTCGACATCCAGGAGATGCAGACCCGGCTCAGCGGCTGGGTCCCGATGGTGGCGGCGATCCTCGGGCCGGGCTACGGCCAGCCGACGCTGGGGGCGTCGATGTGCGACTTCGTCGTCGCCGTCCGCGGCATCGCGACCATCGGGATGGCCCCGCCCGCGCTCGTCCGGGCCGCGACCGGCGAGACCACCGACGCCGAGGCCCTCAACGGCGCGGACGTGCAGGCGTCGTACGGCGCGATCGACCAGGCCGTCGACACCGAGGAGGAGGCGCTCGACGCGCTGCGGTGGTACCTCGACCTGATGCCCTCGAACGCCGAGGCCGAGCTGCCGCGCGAGGTGAGCGCACCGCCCCGCGCCGACGCCGCGGAGGCGATCGACCTCGCCGTGCCCGCCAACCTGCGCGAGGCCTACGACATGGCGGAGGTGATCGCCGGGATCGTCGACGAGGACAGCGAGGTCGGGCTCAAGGCGTCGTACGCGCCGAACCTGATCACCACGCTGGCCCGGATCGAGGGCCGGCCGATCGGCATCATCGCCAACCAGCCGCTCGCGCTGGCCGGCATGCTCGACGCCGCGGCGGCCGACAAGGCCGCGCACATGGTGTCGCTCTGCGACGCCTTCGGGATACCGGTCCTCGTGCTGATCGACCTCCCCGGCCTCGCCGTCGGCGCCGAGGCCGAGCGCTCCGGCCTGGCCCGGTCCAGCGCCCGCCTGTCGCTGGAGCTGGGATCGGCCACCGTGCCGTTGTTCACCGTCGTCGCCCGCAAGGGCTACGGCGGCGGCTACGTGATCATGTCCGGCGGGCGCACCTTCCATCCCGAGCTCGTGGTCGCCTGGCCGCACGCCGAGACCGCCGTGATGGCGGTCGAGACCGCCATCGAGCTGGTCTTCCAGCGCGAGCTCACCTCCACCGAGGACCCCGCCGGGCGCCGCCGTGAGCTGGCCGAGGACTTCCGCGGACGGCTCGGCGCGGTGCGCGGCGCCGAAGGCTTCGGGTACGACGCCGTGGTGCGCCCGAGCGAGACGCGGGCCTGGCTCGCCGACCTCCTCCCGGTGCTGCCCCGGCATCGGATGATGCAGCCGCTGACGCCGCGCAGGCACGGCGTCGCGCCACTCTGAGGACTCCCTTGTGGTCCATCCTGCCGGGGCGCACACTGGCCCTGGGGGGTCCTTCGGGAAGGACGCAACCATGGACGACGACAGCACCACCGGCGGCAGCGTCGACACCCTCGCCGACACCGTCTCCGAGACCCACGACCTGCTCAGCAAGCGGCTCGCCGAGGCGGAGTCGTGCCGTCCCACCCGGGAGCGCCCACGCGACCGGATGCGGGTCACCGACCCCTTCCTGGCCAGCACGAGCCGCCACGTGGCCGCGGCGTGTGCTGTGCTCGGACCTGCTGCCCGCCGGCACCTCCCCGACGGCCGCCGCCGCGCGCACGACCTTGCCCAGCAGAGTCGTCGCCTCGAGGGCGCGCTGTTCCAGACCAAGGCCAAGCTCTACGGCTCCACGTTCGTCGTACGACGGCCGTGGGACTCGATCTGGGACGAGGTCGGCGAGGAGTTCGACGCCTGGTGGCGACTCGAGCAGAGCCTCGTCGACGATCTCGCGGCGAGCGCCTCGATGGCCGATCGGGACGCGATCGCGGAGCGCCTCTTCCACACCGAGAAGCACGTGCCCACCCGCCCGCACCCCTACCTCCCCCACGAGGGCGTGCCAGGGCGGATGGCGCGCGGGGTCGCGATGCGGGTGGACCGCTTCTGGGACACCGCAGAGGGGCGGATGGTCCCCGAGCCGGTCCGCCCGCACCGCTCCCGCGATGGTCGGATCACGCAGTACCTCCTCGCCGACCCGCACGTCGGCGAGGCGTGACGCGCGGCGCGCGTTACGGCGCGACCGGGTGAGCATCGCCACGCCGGGAAGGTGAGCCGCGCCACTGCGCTAACTCTTGCAAGCATGGCGTACTGGTGGGGAACAGCCCTTCCCGACCCGGGAAGGCCGCCCACGCGCGCCGAGGCCCGTGACGACGTGGAGCGACATCGCACAACGATGAAGGTAGTCACGGGCACGGGAGACCCGAGCAGCACGCCGGCCCGCCCCAGTCACGGGGACGGACGGCTCGGGGCGAAGGAACCACCGGTTCCGGGGCACCAGCAGCCCTAGCCCGACAGGTCATCTCTCGCAGGCGTCGCTGCGGAGAACCTCCGATGTCCACCACGTTCACGCGCGCTGCCGCGCGCCTCCTCGTCATCCCCGTCGCCACCTCGGCGTTCCTCGCCACCCCGGCGCCGGCCTCGCACGCCGAGACCCGGGTCGCCACCACGGCCGGCCTCACCCTCGCGGCACCGGCCCCGGCGCAGGTCGAGACCCGCCGGGAGATCCGCGCCGAGCGGATCGCGAAGCGCAAGCGCTTCGCCAACCGGGTCATCGCCAAGGCGCGCAGCCGCGCCGGCAGCCCCTACGTGTACGGCGCCACCGGCCCTCACGCCTTCGACTGCTCCGGCCTGACCCAGTGGGTCTACGGCAAGGTCGGCAAGCGCCTGCCCCGCACCTCGGACGCCCAGGCCGGCGCCGTGCGCCGGGTGCGCAAGCCGCGCCGCGGCGACCTCGTCTTCTTCCACAACGGCGGCAACGTCTACCACGTCGGCATCTACGCCGGCCACAACAAGATCTGGCACGCCTCGCGCCCGGGCCACCCGGTCGCCAAGGACCCGATCTGGACCTCGGGCGTCTTCTACGGCCGGGTCCGCTGACCCGTCGCCCATCACAGCCGCCACGACCGCCGGTCCCCCGTATGGGGAGGGACCGGCGGTCGTCGCCCTTCCGCGTGCGGGATCATCGGGGCGTGACGGTCTACATCGACGACATGCGCCTGCCCGCGACGGTGGGGCCGGTCGAGGGCGTGTGGTCGCACCTGCTGTCCGACCTGCCGGGCGAGGAGGGTCACGCGGAGCTGCTCGACTTCGCGCGCCGGCTCGGGCTCGAGACCCGCTGGATCCAGAACGAGGGTACGGCGACCGAGCACTTCGACGTCACCGAGCCGACCCGGCAACGGGCGCTCGCGCTGGGGGCGACGCCGATCCGCTACGGCCGAGAGGTCGCCCGGATCACCATGGCGAAGCGGGCGATCAGCGGCCGGTGAACTCCGGTGGGCGGCGCTCGACGAACGACAGCATCGCCTCGTCGAGGTCGTTGCTCAGCAGGAAGGCGGCGTTCCAGACCGCCGTGTAGCGCAGCCCGGCCTCGACCCGGGGTGCGCGCTCGGCGTCGAGGACGTCCTTGATGCCGCGCAGGACGAGCGGGGAGTTGGCGGCCATCCGGCCGGCCAGCTCGCGGGCGGCGGCCAACGTCGCGTCGGCGTCGGGGTGGACGTGGTTGACGAGACCGATCGCCGCGGCCCGGTCGGCGGCGATGTCGTCGCCGGTGAGGGCCAGCTCGCGCAGGTGGCCGTCGCCGATCACGCCGACGAGCCGCTGGAGGCTGCCGAGGTCGGCGACGATGCCGACCTTCGCCTCGCGCACGCTGAACTGGGCGTCGGCCGAGGCCACCCGGACGTCGCAGGCGACAGCGAGGTCGACGCCGCCGCCGATGCACCAGCCGGTGACGGCCGCGACGGTCGGCTTCCGGACGCCCGCCACGGCGTCCAGCGCGCCCTGCCATCGGCGGATCAGGGCGAGCAGCTCCTGGCGGGCGCCGGCGTCGGTCGCGGCACGCAGGGGCGCGAAGGTCGCCGCCGCCGCACCGAGGTCGAGGCCGAAGGAGAAGTGCGGCCCGGCACCGGTCACGACGATCGCGTGGACCTCGTCGTCGGCGTCGAGCGCCGCGAAGGTCTCGGCCAGCTCGCCGAAGAACCGCTCGTCCATCACGGCCTTGCCGCCGGGGCCGGCGAGGCCGACGGTGGCGACGTGGCCGTCGCGGGTGACGGTGAAGCGGTTCTCGTCAGTCATGCTGGGGAGCCTAGCCTCCACCCGACCCGATAGATTTCGGTCGTGCCCGGTCCCTCATCCCCGATCGCGTCCGAGGTCCGGCGGCACGGAGCAACCGACGTCAGCGACGACGCGGCCGTCCTCGCCGCGTACTCCTCCGACGCCTCGCTCTACCGCGTCCCGCCCGCCGCGGTGGTGTTCCCGCACTCCGCCGACGAGGTGCGTGCGGCGCTGGCCGCTGCCCGCGAGCTGGGCGTGCCGATCACGGCCCGCGGCGCCGGTACGTCGGTCGCGGGCAACGCGATCGGCACTGGCATCGTGCTCGACTTCAGCCGCCACATGAACCAGGTGCTGTCCGTGGACGCCGAGGCGGGGACCGCCGTGGTCCAGCCCGGCGTCGTCCAGGCGCAGCTGCAGAAGGCGGTCGCCGCGCACGGGCTCAAGTTCGGCCCCGACCCGTCGACCAGCACGCGCTGCACCATCGGCGGGATGATCGGCAACGACGCGTGCGGCGCGCGGTCGCTGGCCTTCGGCCGCACCTCGCACAACACGCTCGGCCTGCGGGCACTGCTCGCCGACGGCACCGAGCTGGTCACCGGGCCCGACGGCTGGTCGGCGGACACCGACGTCCTCACGAAGGTCGAGCAGGTCATCGCGAAGGACCTGGCGACCGCACGGACGGAGTTCGGCACCTTCGGCCGGCACGTCTCCGGTCTCGCCGTCGAGCACCTGCTGCCCGAGCGGTTCGACCCGACCCGGGCGCTCGTCGGCTCCGAGGGCACCCTGGCGGTCATCACCGAGGCCACGGTCCGGCTGGTCCGGAACCCGAAGGCCTCCCTCATGGTCGTCCTCGGCTTCCCCGACTTCCCGACCGCCGGCCACGCGACCCCGCAGGTGCTGGCCTTCGCGCCGTCCGCCTGCGAGGGGATCGACCGCCGCATCGTCGACGTCATCCTCGAACGCCGCGGACCGGGTGCGGTCCCGCCGCTGCCGGCCGGTGACGCGTGGATGTTCGTCGAGCTGTCCGGCGACTCCCTCGAGGAGGTACGACGCCAGGCCGACCTGCTGGCGAGCGCCGGCCTGGGTGTCTCCGCGCTGGTCGTCGACGACCCCCGCACCGCCGACCGGCTGTGGAAGATCCGCGCCGACGGGGCCGGGCTGGCGGGCCGGGCCCCTTCGGGACGTCCCGCATGGGCGGGCTGGGAGGACGCCGCCGTACCCCCGGACCGGCTGGGCACCTACCTCACCAGCTTCGACGAGCTGCTCGACAAGCACGGGCTGACCGCGATGCCGTTCGGGCACTTCGGCGAGGGCTGCGTGCACGTGCGGATGGACTTCGCGTTCGACTCCCCCGACGGGCCGGACCGCTACCGGTCCTTCGTGGAGGACGCCGCCGACCTGGTCTCCTCGCTCGGCGGCTCGCTCTCCGGCGAGCACGGCGACGGCCGGGCGCGCAGCGAGCTGCTGCCGCGGATGTACTCCCCGGCCGCGCTCGCCCTCATGTCCAGCGTGAAGAAGGCCTTCGACCCCGGCGACCTGCTCAACCCGGGCATCATCGTCGACGCGGCGCCGTTGACCGCCGACCTGCGCTACACCTCGACGGCGAGGCTGACCAAGGGCCTGGCGATGGCCTACGCGAGCGACGGCGGCGACTTCGGCCAGGCCGTGCACCGCTGCACCGGCGTCGGCAAGTGCCGCGCCGACAACACCGGCTCGGGTGGGGTGATGTGCCCGTCGTACCAGGCGACGAAGGAGGAGATCCACTCCACCCGTGGCCGCGCGCGACTGCTGCAGGAGATCGTCAACGGCGACAGCGACATCTCATGGAGCTCGCCCGCGGTGCACGAGGCGCTCGACCTCTGCCTGTCCTGCAAGGGCTGCGCGTCCGACTGCCCGACCGGCACCGACATGGCCAGCTACAAGGCCGAGGTGCTGCACCAGACCTACAAGCGGCGGATCCGGCCGCGCAGCCACTACGTCGTCGGCTGGCTCCCGCGCTGGGCGAAGGTCGGCTCACTGACCCCGCGCCTGGCCAACAAGTCGATGGACATCGACTGGGTCCGCACGCTGGCCCTCAAGGCCTCGGGCGTCGACACGCGGCGACGGATGCCGTCGTTCGCGCGGCGCACCTTCCGTCGTACCTTCTCCGCTCCCGCGGACCAGACGGGCACCCCGGTCGTGCTCTTCGTCGACTCGTTCACCAACCACTTCGCGCCGCAGGTCGCCGACGCCGCCGCGCAGGTGCTGCGGGACGCCGGCTACGCACCGCGGATCACCCGCCAGCAGGAGTGCTGCGGCCTGCCCTGGATCAGCACCGGCCAGCTCGACGGCGCCGCCCGGCGACTGCGCTCGATGGTCGACGCGCTGGCCGCCGACGCGAAGGCGGGCCTGCCGGTCGTCGGCATCGAACCGTCGTGCACGGCCGTCCTGCGCCACGAGCTCACCGAGCTGGTGCCCGGTGAGGACGCGGCCGCAGTGGCGGCCGCCACGGTCACCCTGGCCGAGCTGCTCACCCGCACCGACGGCTGGACGCCGCCCGACCTGTCGGGTGTCACCGTCGTCGCGCAGCCGCACTGCCACCACCACGCGGTGATGGGCTGGGAGACCGACAGGGCACTGCTCGTCCGGGCAGGGGCCGCGGTCCAGGCCGTCGCCGGCTGTTGCGGCATGGCCGGCAACTTCGGCGTCGAGCAGGGTCACTACGAGGTGTCGCTCGCCGTCGCCGAGGCCAACCTGCTGCCCGCCGTCCGGCGGGCTCCGGAGGGCGCGGTCGTGCTGGCCGACGGCTTCTCGTGCCGCACCCAGCTCGACGAGCTGGCGCCGACCGCCGGGCCGAAGCACCTCGCGGAGCTGCTCGCCGGGCGGTGACGCCGGGACGCGACGGTCAGCGCAGCAGGCCGTTGCCGCGCGCCCGGCGCAGCCAGTCGGGGTACTCGGTCATCAGCCGCTCGAACAGCGCGTCGTCGCTGATCGGGTTGCGCCCGACCAGCTCGTCGTCGGTGACGGCGAAGAAGTCGGCGTTGTCGGTGTAGCGGTTGTCGAGGTCGTCGAGCCGCTGGAGGTACTCGAACCTGTCCGACCCGATGCCGAGGAACTGCCAGAAGATCGGCTCGTACGACGCCGAGCGGATCTGCTTGGTCGCGACGGCCTTGTCGGTCGGCGCGCCGTCGGTGATGAACATGACGTAGACCGGCGTCGTGTCGGGCACCGGTTCGCCACGGTCGCCCGAGTGCCCGAAGTAGTGCTTGCGGATCGCGGACATCGCGGCGCCGTACTTGGTGGCGTACTCGAGCTTGTACTGCTTCGTGATGCCCTTGACGTACTGCTGGTAGCCGTCGAGGGTCAGCGGCTCGGGCTGGTGCACGGCGTTGCCGAAGAGGAAGACGTCGACGGCGCCGTCGTCGTCGAAGCGCAGGCCGAGG
Source organism: uncultured Nocardioides sp. (assembly GCA_964487275.1). Lineage (GTDB taxonomy): Bacteria > Actinomycetota > Actinomycetes > Propionibacteriales > Nocardioidaceae > Nocardioides. The sequence goes on from CAZAQE010000022.1 coordinate 34,265, forward strand.
GCGAGCACCCGCTCGGCGAGGCGCTGGACGAGGCCCTTGGCGTAGCGCGAGGACATCGAGCCGGAGATGTCGAGGACGAGGGCCACCCGTGCGGTGTGCTCGGAGAGGCCCTTCTTCTCCAGCGACACCCCGGCGCTCTTGACCAGCGAGAGCATCGCGGTGTCGCCGTTGCCCGAGAGCTTCTTCTCGAGGTCGACGAGGCGCTTCTTCTCCAGGCTGATCGCCGGTGTCGCCGGGGCAGCCGGCGGCGGGGGTGGGGACGGGGGCGTCGAGGAGGCAGCCGGGGCGGGCGCCTCCTCGGCCACGTCCACCCCGAAGTCGCCGGCCAGGCCGGCGAGGCCGTTGGTGTAGCCCTGGCCCACGGCCCGGATCTTCCACTCCCCGCCCCGGCGGTAGACCTCCGCGAAGACCATCGCGGTCTCGCTCGTGGCGGGGATCTCGCAGCGGACGGCGGCCGGCGCGTTCTCGTCGGCGGCGACCTCCACGCCGAGCCCGCTCAGCGCACCGAAGCTGCCGCTGCCGTCGAGCGAGGCGCCGATGACGACCTTGTCGACGTCGGCCGGCAGGGCGGACATGTCGACCTGCACGCGGTCGACCGTGCCGCCGCCGCGCGGCCCCTTGCCGAGGTGGGTGACCGCACCGCCGGCACCGCGGGGCTGGTTGTAGAAGATGAAGTCGTCGTCCGAGCGGACCTTGCCCGACGTCGTGCACAGGAAGGCCGAGAGGTCGGCGTCGACGCCGTCCTTCGTGTCCCAGGTCAGCGTCACCACCACCCGGGCGGACAGCCCGGCCTGGGTCACTCCGACATTGCCGCCCCGGGTCAACATGTGGGTCACGCGTCACATGGTACGGACGGGCCCTACCCCAACCAGGCAGCGGTGGACCGAGCCAGCTCGCCGCGCGCCGTGACGTCCCGCGCGGCCTCCGAGGGGGCCACGGCGTGCGCCTTGTGGTGGTACGACGACGGGGTGGCCGGGTCCGTCGCGAGGCCCACCAGCACCCGGGCCGACGCGGCCGGCGTCATCAGCACGCGACGCTCGAGCGGCCGCGCCAGGTTGCGCAGCCGCCGCAGGACCGGCCGGGTCTCCAGGCCGCGGTTCGCGATGTTGGTCGACACCGCGCCGGGGTGCACCGGGATCGCGCGGAGCCCGCGGTCGCCGTACTCCTCGACGAGGGAGCCGGCGTGGTGGACCAGCGCCAGCTTGGAGGTGCCGTACGCCGCCCACGAGTCGTAGTCGACCGGCCGGCCGAGCATCGCGTCGATGCTCCCCCGCTCGTGGAGCTGCGAGACGACGTGCAGCACGCAGGCGTCCCCGGTCGCACCGGCGGCCGTCAGCAGCGCCGGCAGCAGCGCGGTGGTGAGGTCGACCGTGCCGAGGTAGTTGGTCCGCCAGTGGATCTCGTGGCCGTCGAGGAGCTGCGGCTCGGTCCACCGCGACCCGAGGTCGAGGTGGATCCCGGCGCTGTTGACGAGCAGGTCGAGACGGTCCGACCGGTCGGCGTACCACCCGGCGAAGGCGGCGACCGAGGACCGGTCGGCGAGGTCCAGCGGATGCCACTCGGCACCGGTGACCGGGGCGGAGCGGGTGGTGACCACGACGTCCCAGTCGTCGGCGGCGAGCCGCGCGGCGACGGCCTCGCCGATGGAGCCGGGGCCGGCGCCGGTCACGACGGCGCGACGGGTGGGAGCAGGCATGGGGTCAGACTAGAACCCGTTCTGCCGCGCGTCCCGGGGACGCCTCCCCTCGGTCAGCGGCGATCCCCACCCGGACCGCGGCGCCGCACAGGCAGTCCCGCCGACGCGATGAGCAGCAGACCGGACAGCCCGAAGAGCCCCAGGGCGACTCCGACCTGGACGTGCCCGAGCGACCACCCGTCGTCACCGCCGGACGCGCGGGCCGCACCGCCCCGCGCCGCCGTCCCGTCCGGCGGCGCGGCCCTCCCGTCCGGTGGCGTGGCCTCGGGATCGGGCGCCGGGTCCGGCACGGTGCCCGCCTCGCCCACCACGAAGTCGAGCCGGCCGCTGACCGGGTGCCCGTCGCGGGACACGACGCGGAACGAGACCGCATGGGCACCGTCGGAGCCGTCGGAGCCGGCGTCCAGGACCGCGGTGACGGTCGCGCCGTCGATCCGCACGTCGTCGACGTTCCGGGCCCCGTCGGGGCCGGTCACCAGGACGTACGCCGGCGCGCTGACCGGCTCGCTGAACTCCAGCCGGACCTGGGTCGGCATCACGTCGAGGCGCTCGCCGGCCGCCGGATCGCTGGACAGCAGGGAGATGTGCGCGGCCGCCGGGACGCCCCAGCCTGTCGACAGGACGACGAGCACCGCCATCGACACCATCGACACCACGGACAGCACCCGCGACCCGCCCCGTCGAGCGGAGCCCGGGCGGCCGGTCACGGAGCCCCCTCCGGCGCCGGTCCCGTCCCTTCGAGGAGCTGCTGGCCGACGTACCCCCCGGGCGGCGCCGCGGGAGGCACGGCGTAGACGGCGGAACCGATGGCGACGGTCCAGTCGTTGAGCCGGTCCAGCTGGTCGAGCCGGCGCTGCACGGGGACGAACTGCCGGGCCGGATCGGCCGCGAACCCGATGAACAGCAGACCGCTGTCCTCACCGGTGCTGCGCTCCGGATCGGGGTCGGTGTAGTTGTAGCCGCGGCGCAGGAACCGCTCGGCCGGGTCGATGCTCCGTGCGCGGGCCACGTGCGACGCGGGGTCGATCACGGGGAACCCGAACCGGTCGGTGCGCGCGAAGTCCGGGACGTCGAACTCCCGCTCGCCGGTGAGCGGCGCCCCGTTGTCGAGGCGCCGTCCCATCACCGCCTCGCGGCCCACCCGGTCGACCCGGTCCCAGCGGTCGAGCTGCATCCGGATGCGACGCAGGACCAGGAAGGTGCCGCCGGCGAAGGCGGAGTCGTCGTCGACCCAGACGAGGGAGTCGAAGCCGGGCTCGGCGGGCGAGGGGTTCATGGTGCCGTCGACCTGGCCCATCAGGTTGCGCATCGTGGTGCCCTCGGGCGCGGTCCCCCGGGCGGTGCGGAAGCCGTTCTGGATCCAGCGCAGGTCGGCGAAGCTGCGGGCATCCTTGGCGAGCATCCGGCGCGCGTGGGCCAGCGTGACCGGGTCGTCGCTGCAGATCTGGGCGACGACGTCGGTCTGGCCCCAACGCGGGTCGAGCCGGTCGTGCCGGAACCCGGGCAGCTCCTCGAGGCGCGGGCGGCGCTGCTCGGCGACGAGGTCGCGCAGCACCCGCGGACCGAAGCCGAAGGTCACGGTGAGCCGCGAGGGGTGCGCCGCGAGCTCGGGCTCGGTGTCGGCGAGCGCGGGGGTTCCGACGGCCAGGCGCTCGGCGTCGCTGCTGAGCAGCCGCATCATCCGGGTCAGGTCGGCTGCGGTGGAGCCGTCCTGCAGGCTCCAGCCGACCAGGGCGAGGTGCGCCTGGGGAGGCGTGTCGACGCCGGGTTGGTGGTTGCCGACCGCCGGCACGGTCTCCGCCCCGGCGCCGGGCCCGGACACGACGGTCCGGGCCTGCGCAGGTTCCGGCGTGGACGTGCGCGCCACGAGGGCCGACGCCGTCCACCCGGTTCCGGCGCCGCCGAGGGCGGCGGCACCGGTGCGGAGGACCCTCCGGCGGTCCCAGCGGGGACCGCCCGACATCAGTGCTCGCCGCCGCTCTGGTACTTCTCGTCAGCGCCGTCGAAGGCCTTCACCGTGGCGGTGACGGTGCTCGTCGAGCCGTCGTCGAGGGTCAGCGTGACCTCCACCGTCGTACCGGGCTCGAGCGCGCCGGTCAGGCCCATCAGCATGACGTGGTCGCCACCGGGCTCGAGCACGTGCGTGCCGCCGGCAGGTACGACGAACCCGCCCTCGCGGGGCTGCATCACCATCGACCCGTCAGGGTTCTGGACCGTCTCGTGGAGCTCGGCCATCGGGGCCACGTCGGCGCTCGCGGAGACGACGGTCACGTCGTGCGGACCCTCGTTGACCAGGGTGCCGAACGCGCCGGTCATACCGCCGGGAACGGCCTTGACCCACGGGTCGGTGAGCGTGAGCGCGGCCGTGGCGACGGCGCCGGTCGTGCCGGCGCGGGTGGGGGCGGTGCCGTCGGAGACGGGGGTCGGCTCCTCGGTCCCGCAGGCGAGGAGGGCGGGCAGCAGGGAAGCGGTCAGGACGACCGCGGGGAGTCGCTTCTTCACAATGGGATCCGTTCGTCGGGGCGCGCGCACAGGGCGCGCAGGGGTGACGCGCTCGCGCGCCACCGGAACGGTCAGCGCGCGGCGCAGGCGTGGAGGAGGGCGGCGGACGGCGGCGCCCGGGGTCGCGCGTGCCGCTGGCCGCGGCGGCCGTGGAGCACGCGCAGGCAGCAGCCCACGGGCGCCCGGCGTCGGGCGGGGACCGGGACCGGGACCGCGGACAGGGTCGGCAGCAGCCAGCCGGCCGCTGCCCGTACGACGGCGAGCACCGCCGCGTCGAGACCACCCGCCACTGCGACGGTCGCGACGGCCACGAGCGCGTGCGCGCCGAGCATGGCGACGGTCAGCGACGGGGCGCCGGTGCCGTCGCCGTGAGCGTGGGGTCCAGCGCCGTGGGCACGCTCCGGCGCCATCATCAGGGACAGGTGGCCGAGGGCCTGCGCGAGCACCGCGAGCCCGGCCAGGCGAGCCGCGCCGATCTCGTGGCGCGGCGTCGCGCGGACCGCGAACGGGATGGCCACGCTCGCCACGACCAGGCCCGGCACGGGCTCGACCGCGCCGCCGGCCAGCAGGTGCGCCGCGAGTGCCCCACCGGCACTGACCGTGCCGGCCAGCGTCCCCCGCAGCCCCTGGAAGCCGCGCGCGCGGGCCGTGGTGCGGCGGGCCGGGCTGTGCCGGGTCGGGCTGTGCCGGGTCGGGCTGGGACCGACCGTCAGGTTCATGCCTCAGCCCGCCGCGAGGCTCTGCCAGGCCGTGTAGGCCGCCACCAGCACCATCAGCGCCGCGAACACCGCCTGCAGCAGGCGAGCGGGGAGCCGGTCCGCCACCCGCTTGCCCAGGAACGTCGCCACCATGGCCGCGGCGGCGAAGGGCGCGACCACCGACCACTCGACGTGGACCTCGGTCGCTCGCGCAGCCAGCGCGGTGGAGGAGTTGAGCGCCACGACGACCAGCGAGGTAGCCACCGCCTGCGGCATCGGCAGGCGTAGCGCCAGCACCAGGGCCGGCACGATCACGAACCCGCCACCCACACCGAAGAAGCCGGTCAGCAGGCCGGCGATCGAGGCCACGACGATGGTGGCGAGGAGCGACGGACGAGGCGGCCGGGGCGCCGCCACGGGGTCGGCGAGCAGGGGCTCGGCGACCCGCACGGCCGTCGTCCCCGGGGTGGCCCGCGGGCGTGCATCCTCCACCGGCGGCGGAGCCTGCCGCGCCCTGCCCCTTCGCGCGCCCGGTCCGGCGGCCCCGGCCGACGGACCACCACTGATCATCGCCAGTGCGGCGACCACCATCAGCGCCGCGAAGCCCAGCAGCAGCACGTGCTCGGCCACGCGATGGCTCAGGACGCTCCCGGCCCAGGTCGCGGGGATGCCGACGAGGCCGAAGGCCAGGCCGACCCCCCACCGCACGCGACCGGACCGGAGGTAGGACAGCGTCCCGGCCACGGTGGTCAGGCCGACGATGACCAGGCTGCCGGCCGTCGCCTCCTGCGCGGACTGGCCCACCAGGTAGACCAGCGCCGGAACCGTCAGGATGGCGCCGCCGCCGCCGAGCCCGCCGAGGACCGCCCCGATCAGCAGGCCCAGCGCGAGGAGGAGGAACAGGTCGGCCATCACCGGGCCCCGGCGAATCGCGCGCCGGCAGCGAAGGCGAGCGGCTCGGCACGGCCCAGGTCGCTGACCAGCGCGTACCGGTCACCGCGCACCAGCGTCTGCCGCCACTCGACCGGGCGTCCGCGCCACTCGCCGAGGCGGTCGATCGCAAGGGCGGCACCGCCGGCGTCGAGGCCGAGGGACGCCCCCTCGGCGGGGGTGGGGACGACGGCGCGCACCTCCTCGCGACCACCGGTCAACCGGATGCCGCACCGGCGGTCGAGCTCCTCGTAGAGCGAGGTCGCGGTGAAGTCGGCGTCGAGGAGCGGCGCCGCGAGCTGCGCCGGCAGCCAGACCCGGTCCACGGCCAGCGGCTCGCTGTCGACCAGCCGCAGCCGCTCGAGGTGGATGAGCGGCGTCGACTCCTCGAGACCGAGGCGAGCGGCGACCGTCCCGTCGGCGCGGGCATCGAGCCGGCGCACCACGCTGCGCTGGCGTCGGCCGGTCGCCTCGACGGAGGCGAACAGGCTGTAGAGCGCGCCCAGCGGCTGCGCGATCTCCCGCGCGGCGACGCGGGGAGCACGTCCGCGACCGGCCTCGACGACGCCGGTCTCGCGCAGGGCGCGCAGTGCCTGGCGGACGGTCTGGCGGCTGACGCCGTACTCCTCGACCAGGCTCATCTCACCGGGGAAGGCGTCGTCGAGGTCGCCGCGGCGCAGACGACGCTCGAGGTCCTGGCGGACCTGGGCCCACAACGGCAGCGGGCTGGAGCGGTCGACCGGGGTGACCCGTCGTTCTCGGCGATCCATCGCGCCCTCCCGGGCTCCTCGGTCCACGAATCGTCGGGTCCGCCCGGAGGCGGCCGCCGCGAATCGGCTGTATGCTCCAAATGTACGTACATATGCCCATCTCCGCAAGGCGCGGACCCAGCCGAGGAATCGACCCATGCCGAAGACCAGCCACCTGCTCGCCGCCGCCTCACTGGCCCTGGCCACCCTGGCCGGCACCACCGGGTGCACCGACGACCCGGCCGGCACCACCAGCGCAGGCGACGGACAGACCGAGCAGGTCGCCGTCGACAGCTCGACCACGATCATCGACGTCCGCACACCTGCCGAGTTCGCCGAGGGCCACCTCGAGGGCGCGATCAACATCGACCTCGGCGACCCGGGCTTCGCGAGCCGGATCGCCGCCCTCGACCCCGCCGGCTCGTACGTCGTCTACTGCCGCTCCGGGAACCGCTCGGCCCAGGCCGCCACGGCAATGGCGGACCTCGGCTTCACCGACGTCGCTGACGCCGGCGGGATCGACACCGCCGCCGCGACGACAGGACTGCCCGTCGTCCGCTGATCCCCGCCCGCTCCACGCCGGGACCGGGCGGGGATCAGCGGGGATCAGCAGGGGATCAGAAGGGCACGCCCGAGGAGCCTCCGCGACCCGCGAGGGCGAGCAGACGCCGCACCAGCCGGCACAGCCGGCGCGAGAGCCCGGCGCGCTCCTCGCACGGCACCGCTCCCCACGGGTCGGCCGACGCCTGCCCCTGGTCCGCGGTCGCGTGCATACCCACCATGGAACCAAGCGGCCGGGACCCCGCCGTTCCCGGTCTCGCCCACCGGACGAGGCGGGGTCACGCAAACCCCAGGAAGAGCCTCTCCATCCGCTGGAAATCGTCGTCGTCGACATCGGCGCCCGTCGCCAGGCACTGCTGCAGTCCGGTGGCGACCATCGCGTAGCCCGCGGCGGCGATCGCCTTGTCGACGACAGCGAGCTCGGTCACGAGGGACTCGCAGTCCGACCCACGCTCCATCATCTCGATCACCCGCGCGAGCTGCGCGCGGGCCCTCTCCAGGCGGTCGACCACCGGCCGACTTGCGCTGTCTTCCAGTTCCATCGGGACTCCCTCACCGCGGCTCGTCCGCCCTCGTCGGCACACCGCCGACGACCTCACTTTACATCCCCCCGGGGGGTTATGCTACGGTTGTCGCAGATCCCCCCGGGGGGTTAATCGGACGAGAGGAGACAGCGGTGCGCGAGGTCGACATCCACGCGGCCGGCCGGGCCGAGCAGTCCGGCGCCACGCTCGTGGACGTGCGGGAGGTGTCGGAGTACGCCGCCGGCCACGTCCCGGGCGCCATCAACATCCCGATGGGCCAGCTGCCCGGCCGCCTCGGCGAGCTCGACGCCACCCGGCCCGTCTACCTGGTCTGTGCCTCCGGCAATCGCAGCGGCGTGATGACCGAGGTGCTCGACGCCGCCGGCTTCACCGCCAGCAACGTCGCGGGCGGCACCAACGCGTGGGCGATGGCCGGACTCCCGCTGGCCACGCCGCAGCGGCCACCCCTGGTGGTGCGCGCGATCGACACCCCGACCCTCGGCGACCGCAGCTACCTGGTGCACGACGGCGAGGTCGCCTTCGTCGTCGACCCGCAGCGCGACATCGACCGGGTCCTCGACCTGCTCGAGACCGAGGGCGTCCGGCTGACCCACGTCTTCGAGACCCACATCCACAACGACTACGTCACCGGCGGCCTCGCGCTGGCCGAGGCGACCGGCGCCGACTACCTGGTCAACGCCGACGACCCGGTCCGGTTCGTGCGCACCCCGATCCGGGACGGCGACGTCGTCGCGGTCGGCTCGCGGATGCGGGTGCGGGTGATCTCCACGCCCGGCCACACCTTCACCCACCTGTCCTATGCGCTCGCCGACGGCGACCAGCCGTGGGCCGTGTTCAGCGGCGGCTCACTGCTCTACGGCGCCACCGGCCGCCCGGACCTGCTCGGCCCGGAGCACACCCCTGCACTGGTGCGCCACCAGCACTCCTCGGCGCACCGCCTGGCCGACGAGCTCCCCGACGACGCCGCGGTCTACCCGACGCACGGATTCGGGTCGTTCTGCTCGGCCACACAGTCCGAGGCCACCGCGTCGACCATCGGCGCCGAGCGCCGCACCAACCCGGTGCTGGTCCAGGACGAGGAGACCTACGTCCGCGAGCTCCTCGCCGGACTCGGCGAGTGGCCGGCGTACTACGCCCACATGGGCCCGGCCAACACCGCAGGCCCCGCGGCGCCCGACCTGTCCCCGGTCGCCCGGGCCGACGCGACGGAGCTGCGCCGCCGGATCGAGGCCGGGGAGTGGGTCGTCGACCTGCGTCACCGCACGGCCTTCGCCGCCGGGCATGCCCCGGGGACGTTCAACTTCGGCATCGACGGCTCGTTCGCGACGTACCTGGGCTGGCTGATCGAGTGGGGCACCCCGCTCACGCTGCTCGGCGAGACGCCCGAGCAGGTCGCCGAGGCCCAGCGCGAGCTGGTCCGGATCGGCATCGAGCGCCCGGCCGCCCAGTCCACCGGCGGCCCGGAGGACTGGTCGGACCGGCCGCTGGCGAGCTTCGCGACCGGCACCTTCGCCGACCTCGCCCACGTCCGCCACCACCGGCCGGTCGTCGTGCTCGACGTCCGCCGCCGGGACGAGCACGCCGCCGGCGCCATCGACGGCGCCGTGAACATCCCGCTGCACGAGCTCCCGCGCCGCCTGGCCGAGGTTCCCGACGGCGAGGTGTGGGTCCACTGCGCCGGCGGCTACCGCGCCTCGGTGGCCGCGTCCTTCATCGCTGCGGCAGGCCGCCGACCGGTGGCCGTCGACGACGACTTCACCAACGCCGCGGCGACCGGCCTGACCGTCGCCGCCCCCTCCGCCTGACATCAACCCACTCCCGGCGAGACCGGGAAGAGAGAAACGGACCGCCATGACCAACACCGCTCAGCAGCAGGGAGTCCGGCCCGGCACCACGCCGCACGGCCCTGCGCACGCACCGGGGCCCCTGGGCCGGATCGGCCTGTGGGTGACCACCCACCGGCGCCTGACCGCCATGATCTGGGTGCTCCTCATCGTCGGCCTCGGCGCCTTCGCGCCGAAGGTCGAGCACAACCTGTCCGGCGCCGGCTGGCAGGCCGACGGCTCGGAGTCGGTGGCCACCCGCGAGCTGGTCCAGGACCACTTCGGCGGCCTGGCCTCGCACTCGATCCAGGTCGTGGTGCACTCGACGGACGGCCCGGTCACCGAGGGTGCCGGCGCCGAGGTGATCGCCGAGGTCACCCGCGTGCTCGAGCAGGAGTCGCGCATCGCGGAGGTCGTCGCGCCCCAGCCGGGCGCGACCCTGTCCGCCGATGGCAGTACGGCGATCGTCCTGGCCGGAGCCGGAGCCGATACCAACGAGATGGTGCGGGTCGCGACCGATCTCAAGGAAGAGCTGCAGGACCTCTCGACCGACGGCGTCGAGGTCAACCCGACGGGTTCGTCCCTGCTGTGGTCGGACTTCAACGAGGCCAACCTCGAGGCGATGCTGAAGTCGGAGTTCATGTCCTGGCCGGTCACCCTGGCGATCCTGGTCCTCGCCTTCGGCGCCCTCGTCGCCGCGGGCCTGCCCCTGATCCTGACCCTGGCCGGCCTGGTCGCCTCGGCCGGCTCCCTGGTGCTGATCAACGAGCTCGTGCCGGTCTCGATCTGGGCGATGAACTTCGCGATGATGTTCGCCCTGGCACTGGGCATCGACTACGCGTTGTTCCTCGTCGTCCGCTACCGCGCGGCGCGCGCCGCGCGGCCCGACGACAAGTCGTGGGCGATCGCGCAGACCATGGACACCGCCGGCAAGGCCGTGCTGCTGTCCGGACTGACCGTGCTGGTCTCGCTCACCGCGGTGATGCTGGTGCCCTCACCGTCGTTCCGGTCCATGGCCGGCGGGATCATCCTCTCGGTGATCTTCGTGCTGGCCGCGACGCTGACCCTGCTCCCGCTGGTGCTGTTCAAGCTCGACATGAAGATCAACAAGTTCGCGCTGCCGTGGTCGCACTCGGGTGAGCACCGCTCGGCGAAGTTCGAGGCGTGGGGCGAGCGGCTGTGGCGCCGTCCCGTGATCTGGGGCGCCGCCTCGCTGGTCGTCCTCGTGGCGCTGGCCGCGCCGATCATCGGTCTCAAGACCGCGATGCCCTCCATCAAGGTGCTGCCCGAGGACGCCTCGGCACGCATCGGCTACGACCAGGTGCAGGACGCGTTCGGCGAGGGAGCGCCCGGCACCCTGCAGGTCGTCGCCGACGCCGACGAGGCCGACGCGACGAGCGGTGTGCTCGCCGACGACCCCGGCATCGCGGGGGCGATGCCCGCGATGCCGGCCGCTGACGGCACCGACCTCGTGATGATCCAGGCCGTGCCGACGGTCGACCCGTCGGACCCCGAGCTCGCGAAGACGGTGGAGCGCCTGCGCGCCGACCTCCCGGGCTCTGCCAGGGTCGGCGGAGCCGCCGTGGAGAACCTGGACCTCAAGGCCCAGCTCGACGAGTCGACCCCACTGGTGATCGGCGTGGTGATGGTGCTCGGCTTCCTGCTGCTGCTCTTCGCGCTGCAGGCCCCGCTGATCTCGCTGCTGGGCACCCTGGCCAGCCTGTTGTCCACCGCCGCCGCCTTCGGAGTGGCACGGCTGATCTTCCAGGAGGGCCACGGCGCCGGACTGCTGGGCTTCGAGTCGCAGGGCTTCCTGGACGCGTGGGCGCCGGTCTTCTTCTTCGCGATGATCTTCGCCATCGCGATGGACTACACGGTCTTCCTGCTGGCCTCCGCGAAGGAGCACTTCGAGCGCTCCGGGGACCCCAAGGACGCCATGGTCGGCTCGCTCGCCCACTCCGGTCGGGTCATCTTCGCGGCCGGCGCGGTCATGGTCGCGGTGTTCTTCACCTTCGCCCTGTCCGGACCGATCCCGCCGAAGGAGATGGGCGTCGTCCTCGGCATCGCGGTCCTGCTCGACGCCTTCCTGGTCCGGCTCGTGCTGCTGCCGGTGATGCTGCGCCTGACCGGGCGTGCCGCCTGGTACACGCCGCGGTGGTTGAGCCGGATCCTGCCCGACATCACCTTCGCCCACGACTGACCTGTCACCACTACTCAAGGAGCAACCACATGTGTCGCGCAACCACCTGCCGCAAGTGCGGCAAGACCACCTGGGCCGGCTGCGGCCAGCACGTCGCCCAGGTCAAGGCCGGCGTCCCCGCCGCGGACTGGTGCCCCGGCCACCCGTCCGAGCCGTCCAGCGGCGGCTTCTTCTCCCGCCTGCTCGGGCGATGAGGAGGGAAGCGATGAACGTCGACCGCGCCGTCCTGCGCATGGCGGGCACCATCGTCCTGATCAGCGTCGCCCTCGTCGCACTGGTCTCGCCGTGGTGGCTCCTGCTGACCGGGTTCGTCGGTCTCAACCTGCTGCAGTCCAGCTTCACGGGCTTCTGCCCGGCGGCGATCGTCTTCCGCAAGCTGGGCGTGCCGGCCGGCTGCGCACTGCGCTAGCAGCGCGCGACCGGCGCCGGCGCTGGACCGGCGCCGACCAGAGGGCCCCCTGACCCGTTCGTCCCCGCGGGTCGGGGGGCCCACCCGCGCAGGGCCGCCGTTGCTGCTCGGATGGCGTCCGATCGGCTCACACGTCGGTGATCCGCACCCCGGCGTGCGCCCTGTACCGCTTGTTGATCGCGATCAGGTTGGCGGTCAGCGCCTCCACCTGGTGCGCATTGCGCAGCCGGCCGCCGAAGACGCCACGCACGCCGGGCAGCACCGCCGCCAGGCCGATCACGGCGTCGACGGCGTCGCGGTCGTCGCCGAGGACGAGCACGTCGGTGTCGAGGTCGGTGACCTGCAGGTCCTCCAGCAGCACGGCGCTGAGGTGGTGGAAGGCGCCGACGATCGTGCTCTGCGGCAGCAGCTGCTGGGCCTGCTCGGTCGCCGACCCCTCCAGCACCGGCAACGCGTAGGGGCCCTGCTTGTCGAAGCCGAGCGGGTTGACGCAGTCGACGACGAGCTTGCCGCGCAGCTCCTCGCGGAGCCCGGTGAGCAGCGCCGCGTGCCCGTCCCACGGTACGACGACCAGCACGACCTCCCCGACCGCCGCGGCCGTCCGGTTGTCGGTCCCGGTGACGTCGCCGCCGGTGAGCTCGGCGAGCTCGCGGGCGGTCTCCTCCGCCCGGTCGGCCGTGCGGCTGCCGAGCACCACCTTGAGGCCGCCGGCCGCGAAGCGCAGCGCGAGGCCCCGCCCCTGCGGGCCGGTGCCGCCCAGGATGGCGATGGTCGTCATGCCGGCACCTCCGCCCGCTGCCCGGCCAGGATGCCGGCGAGCGTCCGGACGTGCTCCACCCGGTCGGCCGGGTCGGGCGCCGTCGGGTTGAGCAGGAAGGTGCGCACCCCGGCGGCGTGGAACTCCTCGACCTGGCGGGCGATCGACGCCTCGTCCCCCATCAGGGTGACGGCCTCGACGAGGTCCTGCGGGACGACGGCCGCGGCCTCGGCCTTCTGGCCGGCGAGGTAGAGGTCCTGGACCTCCTTCGCCTCGGCCTCGTAGCCGTAGCGGCAGGCGAGCTGGTTGTAGAAGTTCTTGTCCCGCGCGCCCATGCCGCCGATGTAGAGCGCCAGCTGGTCGCGGACCTTCTGCACCACCTCCGCCGGCGGTTCGCCGACGTGGAAGTTCACCTGCAGCTGGATGTCGAGCTCGCCGAGCGCCGGGTCGCGCTTCTCGAAGCCGGCGGCGAGCGCGTCGCCCCAGGCCTGCTGCGCCTTGAGCGGGTGGAAGAACAGCGGCTGCCAGCCCTGCGCGATCTCGGCGACGAGGGCGACGTTCTTCTCCCCCAGCGCGGCGATCGAGACCGGGATGTCGCTGCGGACCGGGTGGTTGATGAGCTTGAGCGGCTTGCCCAGGCCCGACCCGCCGTCCTCCTTCGTGAGGGGCACCGTGTAGTGCTTGCCCCGGTGGACGACCGGCTCGCGCCGCCACACCTGCCGGCAGATGTCCACCACCTCCCGCGTGCGACCGAGCTGGGCGTCGTACTTGACGCCGTGGAAGCCCTCCACGACCTGCGGGCCGCTGGCACCGAGACCGAGGATGAACCTGCCACCGGACACGTAGTCCAGGCCCGCCGCGGTCATCGCGAGCAGCGAGGGCGTGCGCGAGTAGATCTGGAAGATCGCCGACATCAGCTCGAGCTTCTCGGTCCTCGCCGCGAGGTAGCCCAGCTGGCTCGCGCCGTCGAAGGAGTAGGCCTCCGGGACGGCGGCGAGCTCGAGCCCGACCTGCTCGTAGGCCTGCATCAGCTCGACGGTCTCGCCGAATCCACCGGCGTAGTCGACGACCATGCCGAGCTTGATCGCGCTGTTCGTCTCCGTACTCATCGGGTCGCGTCCTTCGGGTAGCGGCCGGCGATGTCGCGGCCGATGATCTCCTTCATGATCTGGCTGGTGCCGCCGTAGATCGTCTGCACCCGGCTGTCCCGGAAGGCCCGGCCGATCGGGTACTCGTTCATGAAGCCGTAGCCGCCGAAGAGCTGCAGGCACCGGCTCGTCACCCGCACCTGCATCTCGGTCGCCCACAGCTTCGCCTTGGACGCCTCCGCGGTGGTCAACGTGTGCTCGTTGAGCGCCAGCGCGGCGTTCTGGACGTAGGCGCGGGTGATCTCGACCTCGGTCTCGAGCTCGGCAAGCTCGAACCGGGTCGCCTGCAGGTCGCCGACCCGCTGGCCGAAGGCCGTCCGGTCGAAGACGTAGTCCTGCGTCCACTTCACCGCCGCCTCGGCCGACGCGAGCGCCTGCACGGCCAGCGAGAGGCGCTCCTTCGGCAGCCGCTGCATCAGGTAGATGAGGCCCTGCCCGATCTCACCCAGCACGTTCTCCGGGCCGACTCGCACGTCCTCGAAGACGAGCTCCGCGGTGTCCTGGCCGGCGAGGCCGACCTTGTCGAGCTTGCGGCCGCGGGAGAAGCCGGGGTCGTCGCGCTCCACGACGAAGAGGCTGAAGCCGCGCGACCCGGCGTCCGGGTCGGTCTTCGCGAACACGATCACCAGGTCGGCGTTGATGCCGTTGGTGATGAACGTCTTCTGCGCGTTGAGGACCCAGCCGTCACCGTCGCGGACGGCGGTGGCGCGGATCCCCTGCAGGTCGCTGCCGGCACCCGGCTCGGTCATCGCGATCGCGCCGACCAGCTCGCCGGACGCCATCCCCGGCAGCCACCGCTGCTTCTGCTCCTCGGTGCACAGGTCGAGCAGGTAGGGCAGCACGATGTCGTCCTGCAGCCGCAGGCCCAGGCAGTACGACGTCGCGCCGATCGCGGCCAGCTCCTCGGCGACCACCATCGGGTAGCGGAAGTCCGGCTCGCCGCCGCCACCGAGCTCCTCCGGAACGGCGAGGCCGATGATGCCGTTCTTGCCGGCGGCCTGCCACGCGCTGCGCGGCGTGAGGCGATCCTCCTCCCACGCGAGGTGGTGCGGCTCGACCTCGCGACGCACGAACTCCCGGACCGACGCGCGGTAGGACTCGTGGTCCTCGGTGTAGAAGCCGCCGCGCAGGTTGAGGCTCGTCATCGCGGGGCCATCCGGATCGCGCCGTCCAGGCGGATGGTCTCGCCGTTGAGCATCGGGTTCTCGACGACGTGGGCCGCCAGCGCGCCGTACTCCTTCGGGTCGCCGAGGCGCGAGGGGTGCGGGACCTGCTGGCCCAGGCTCTTGCGGGCCTCCTCCGGAAGCGAGGCCAGCAGCGGGGTGTCGAAGAGGCCGGGAGCGATGGTGACGACGCGGATGCCGATCGTCGACAGGTCGCGGGCGATCGGGAGCGTCATGCCGACCACGCCGCCCTTGGAGGCGGAGTACGCCGCCTGGCCGATCTGGCCGTCGAAGGCAGCGACGGAGGCGGTGTTGATGATGACGCCGCGCTCCTCGCCGGCCGGCTCGAGGCCGGCCATGTGCGCGGCGGTCAGTCGGATGACGTTGAAGGTGCCCAGCAGGTTGATCTCGATGATCCGCTGGAACTTGTCGTAGGGGTAGGGCGTGTTGCCCTTGCCGACGGTCTTGATCGCATCGCCCGTGCCGGCGCAGTTGACGACCACCCGCAGGTTGCCGAGCTCGGAGGCCGCGGCGATGGCGGCGAGGACGTCGTCCTCACTGCGCACGTCGCCGGGGACGAAGCGGACGGCCTCGCCCAGCTCCTTCGCGGCGACCTCGCCCGGACCACCCGGGAGGTCGAGGATGACGGCCTTGCCGCCCTTGGCGAGGAGGGCTTCGACGGTGGCGCGGCCCAGGCCCGAGGCCCCGCCGGTGACGAGGGCGACGGTGTCGTTGATCTGCATGGTGATGTGTCCTTCAGTGGTGGATGGTGGCGGATCGCTGCAGAACGAAGCTGTCGGCTTGCCGCCAGGCCAAGGCGTGGCCTACGGAAGACAGCCGCGCGGCCGGCAGCGTGGCGCCCGCGCGCAGCGCATCGCATCGCAGGCAAGCGGGGGCCCGGAGGGCCGGCGCGCCGCCTTCGATCGGCGACACGCTCGGCCAATCGGTCAGATTCGTTCGATGATGGTGGCGTTGGCCATGCCCTGCGCCTCGCACATGGTCTGCAGGCCGTAGCGGCCGCCGGTGGCCTCGAGGTGGTTGACGAGCGTGGTGAGCAGGCGCGTGCCGGACGAGCCGAGCGCGTGGCCCAGCGCGATCGCGCCGCCCAGCGGGTTCAGCTTCGCGGGATCGGCCGCGAGGTCGTGGGCCCAGGCGAGCGGGACCGGCGCGAACGCCTCGTTGACCTCGTAGGCGTCGATGTCGTCGATGCCCAGGCCCGCCTTGGCGAGAGCCTTCTGGGTCGCCGGGATCGGGCCGGTGAGCATCATCAGCGGGTCGGAGCCGGTGACGGCGTACGACACGAAGCGGGCCCGCGGCCTCAGGCCGAGCCGGCTCGCCAGCTCCTCGCTCATGATCAGCGCGGCCGACGCACCGTCGGTGAAGGGCGAGGAGTTGCCGGGGTGGATGGACCACTCGACGTCGGGGAAGCGGGCAGCGAGCTCGTCGGTCCGGAAGGCCGGGTTGAGCCCGGCGAGGCCCTCGGCCGTGGTGCTCGCACGGACGGTCTCGTCGACGCGATGATCGATACTGCGCTCGACCTGGTTGCCCGCCTCGTCGATCACTGTGTCGGTGACCGTGATCGGGACGATCTCGTTGTCGAAGGCGCCGCTGGCGATCGCGGCGGCGGCGCGGCGGTGCGACTGCGCGGAGTACTCGTCGAGGATGGCGCGGTCCAGCTTCCAGTCGCGCGCGACCAGCTCGGCCGACACGCCCTGGTTGACCAGGCCCTCGGGGTAGCGCGCGTGCACCTCGGGACCGGCGCTGTCCCTGCCCTGGGTCGTGCTGCCCATGGGGACGCGGCTCATCGACTCGACGCCGGCGGCGATCACGACGTCGTACGCGCCGGCGGCGACGCCCTGCGCGGCGAAGTGGACGGCCTGCTGGCTGGACCCGCACGCGCGGTCGATGGTCGTCGCGGGGACCGACTCGGGGAACCCGGCACCGAGGACGGCAGCGCGACCGATGTTGAGCGCCTGTTCACCGCCCTGCATGACGCATCCGGTGATCACGTCGTCGACCAGCGCCGGGTCGAGGTCGTTGCGCTCGACGATCGCCTTCAGGACGTGGACCAGCAGCGACGTCGGATGGGTGCCGGACAGGGCGCCGCCCATCTTGCCCTTGCCGGAGGCGAGGCGGACGACGTCGACGATGACGGGAGTGGGCACGGGGACCTCCGGGAGGACTGGTGGTAAACCAGTCAGTGCTGACTGGTTCGTTCGAGGGTAGCCTTCGACTCCGCCGTTGTCACCCCTCCCGGGGCCCCAGTGAGAGGAGCGCCACATGTCGCGCGCCGTGCAGACCCGCACGATCGACGTGCAGCGGCGGATCCTCGACGCCGCGGTCGAGGTGATGCTCGAGCACGGCTACAGCGGCGCCACCACGGTGCGGATCCAGGAGCGTGCCGGCGTCTCCCGTGGCCGCCTGCTGCACCACTTCCCCTCGCGGGACGCACTGCTCATCGCGGCCTCGCAGCACCTCGCCCGCGCCCGGGTCGGCGAGCTGCCGTCGGACCACACCTGGCCGACCGACCCCGGCGAGCGGATCGACGCCGTCGTCGACACGATGGCCGGCACCTTCACCCAGGGCTACTTCTGGGCGGCCACCGAGCTGTGGATCGCCGCCCGCACCCATGAGGACCTGCGCGACGCGCTGCTGCCCGGCGAGCGCGAGATCGCCCGTGCCGTCCGCCTCGCGATGGACTCCTTCTTCGGCGCAGAGCTCGCCGCCCGGCCCGGCTACGAGGCCTTGCGCGAGGTCCTGTTCACGAGCCTGCGCGGGATGGCGCTGACCACGTCGTTCGACCCGCGCGAGGAGCCGACCCGCCGCCACGTGGAGCGGCTCAAGCAGCTCGCGCGGACCGTCCTGCTCTGAGGCGGCCGCGGCCGCACCGGCACAATGGCGGCCGTGAACAGCGCCGACGAGCCCCCGGTCCTGCTGCGACGCGACGGCCACGCGGCCCACATCGTGCTCAACCGGCCGCGCGCGATCAACGCCCTCACCCACGAGATGGTCGGCATCATCAGCACCGCCCTCGAGGACTGGAGGTACGACGACACGGTGCGGACCGTCGTACTGACGGGCGCCGGTGAGCGCGGGCTGTGCGCCGGCGGCGACATCGTCGCGATGTGGCACGACGCGAAGGCCGGAGGCACGGAGAGTGCGGCGTTCTGGGCCGACGAGTACCGGCTCAACGCGACCATCGCGGCCTATCCCAAGCCCTACGTCGCGATCATGGACGGCATCGTCCTCGGCGGCGGCATCGGACTGTCGGCGCACGCGCCGCAGCGGGTGGTGACCGAGCGCTCGTCGATCGGCATGCCGGAGACCGGCATCGGGTTCCTGCCCGACGTCGGCGGCACCTTCCTGCTCTCCCACGCGCCCGGCGAGACCGGCACCCACCTCGGCCTGACCGCCGGCTCGATCGGTGCGGGCGACGCGATCGCGATCGGCTTCGCCGACCACTACGTGCCCACCGACCGCCTGCCCGGCCTGCTCGCGGCCCTGGCGACCGAGGACGCCGACGAGGCGATCGCCGCGGCCGAGCAGCCCGCTCCGCCATCGCCGCTCGCCGAGGCGCGGACCTGGCTGGACGACGCCTACGCCGGCGACGACGTCCTCGCGATCCTCGACCGCCTGCGCGCGCTCGGCACCGACGAGGCCGTGACGGCCGCGAGCACGATCGAGGCGAAGTCGCCGACGTCGGTCAAGGTGACCCTCCGCGCCCTCCGCGAGGCCGCCCGGTTCGACACGCTGCCGCCGGCACTGGACCTCGAGTACCGCCTCGCCCTGCGCTTCCACACCTCCCACGACTTCGTCGAGGGTGTCCGGGCCCAGGTCGTCGACAAGGACCGCAACCCGCAGTGGCAGCCGGCCCACGTGCGCGACGTCGACGACGCGACGGTGGCGGCGTACTTCGCCACGGTCGGGGAGCAGGAGCTCGGGCTCTCGGGCTGAGCCCGGTCAGCCCGGCGGCGCGACCAGCCGCACGACCGTCTCCTCGACCGCCCGCAGGTCGGGGTGCGCCTTCGGGCTCGCCGTCGAGGTGCTGTTGAGCGCCCCCACCACCAGGTCGCGCAGCACCCGCAGGTCGACGTCGTCGCGCACCACGCCCTCCTTGCGCCCCCGGCTCAGCACGTCGAGCCAGACCCGTGCGAAGCGCCGCTCGTGGTCGGCGTGCGCGGCACGCAGGTCGGCCGGCACCGTCTCGACCATGCGGACGACGGAGGCGGCGCGGTCGTCGCTGGCGTGCAGCGCGGCCAGGTGACCTCGGACGGCCGCACGCAGGCGGGCCACCGGCGCCGCGTCGACCGGCACGGCGGCGATCGCCTCCTTCAGCGCGGCCCGGGCCGACTCCACGCCGTCCGCGAGGGTGGCGGCGACGAGGTCGTCCTTGGTCGGGAAGTGGAAGGCGAGGCTGCCGACCTTGAGGTCCGCGGCATCGGCGATACGACGCAGGCTCGCGCCGCCGTACCCGTGGACGGCGAACTCGTGCGCCGATGCGGCGAGGATCCGCCGGCGCGTGCGCGCGGCCTTGGTCTCGGGGGCTTCCACGGGACGCACTCTAGCGAATCGTACGACCGTCCGATTATGCTGCGAATCGTACGACCGTCCGATTCCAAGGAGAAGCCATGACCGTCGCCCGCACCCAGGACCGGATGTCGCACGACGTCTTCCTCCCCGCCGAGATCGTCGAGCTCCGCGCCCGGGCCCGCGCGTCGGTCGCGCGCCACGTCGCGCCGGTGGCCCGCGAGATCGGCAGCCGCGAGGAGTCGGCCGACAGCTTCCCGTGGCAGGCGTTCCGCGGGCTGGCCTCGGACGGTCTCTTCGAGGTTCCCTTCGGCGACCTCGAGCACCCGATGCTCGGCGTCTGCACGGTCGCCGAGGAGATCGCCTACGAGTCGTCCTCCCTTGCCGGCGTGTACGACGGCCAGTGCATCCTGGTCCCCGCCACCCTCGCCCACGCCACTCCCGAGCTGCGGGAGCGCCTCGTGCCCGACCTCGTCTCCGGCGAGCAGGCGTTCGCCTTCGCGACGACCGAGCCGGAGACCAGCTCCGACCTGACCGCGACCCGGCTCGGCACCTGGGCCGAGGAGACGGTCGACGGGTTCGTGGTCAACGGCCGCAAGCGGTGGATCACCAACAGCGTCGTCGCCGGCTGGGTCTCGATCCTGGTGCGGGCCGGCCGCGAAGGCGACCGGGCGCACATGCTGCTGATCGACCTGTCCAGCCCGGGCGTGCGGATCGGCACCCCCGACCTGAAGATGGGCCACCGCGGCCAGATCACCGCCGACATCGTGCTCGAGGACGTCCACGTCCCCCGGGGGAACCTGCTCGGCGAGCCCGGTCGCGGCATGGCGGTCGCCCTCGGTGCGCTCGTGCGGGGCCGGATCGGCATCGGCGCCGCCGGCGTCGGCGTCGCCCAGGCCGCCCTCGACCTCGCCGTCCACCGGCTGCAGACCCGCGAGGTCTTCGGCCGGCCGCTCGGCGCCATGCAGCACTGGCAGTTCCAGATGGCCCAGCGCGCCACCGAGCTCGAGTGCGCCCGCAGCCTCTACCAGAAGGCGGCGGTCCTGCTGGACCGCGGCGACGCGACCGCGGAGCCCGAGGCGGCGATGGCGAAGGCCTACGGCACCCGCCTCGCCAACGACCTGGTCCGCGAGGCGATCCAGGTGCACGGCGCCCTCGGCTTCGCCCGCCAGGTCGGCGAGACCGGCGAATCGGTCCGGCTGGAGGAGATGTACCGCGACGCGAAGATCCTGGAGATCTTCGAGGGCGCCAACGAACTCCAGCAGTGGATCGTCGCGCGCCGCCTGCTCGGCCGCGAGGTCACCGGCTGACGTCGCGAGCGGGCGCCGTACCCCTCCGGTCGGACAGGGCCCCGGTCCCCCGAACGGACTATCCCCTTCACCGGTACGGGGGACGCGAACCGGCCCCCGGCAGGCGCACCATCGAAGGGTGCTCGACGACGAGCACACGGGACCGGAAGGAGGGGTGGGCGATGACCTGGCACACCTCGACGACGACCCGGGACCAGCTCCAGCACCTGATCACCCACATCCGCCACTGCGGCGGGACGGTGGCCAGCTGCCAGCGCTGCTCCGAGGGCCTGCTCGTCACCTGGTTCACGCTGTGAAGGCCGCCTGACCTAGCCTGCTGGGCGTGTTCGCGTACGAGTTCGAGGGCAAGTCCCCGCAGGTCCACCCCGAGGCGTTCGTCGCCCCGACCGCCACGCTGATCGGCGACGTACGGATCGAGAAGGGCGCCAGCGTCTGGTACGGCGCCGTCCTCCGCGGCGACATCTGCACGATCATCGTGCGCGAGGGCGCGAACATCCAGGACAACTCGGTCGTCCACGGCGGACCCGACGTGGTGGTGGAGCTCGGCGCACACTCGACCGTCGCGCACGCCTGCGTCTTCCACGGCGAGTCGCTGGGCGCGAAGGGCCTGATCGGGAACGACACCACGGTCCTCGACGGTGCCCGGATCGGCGCCGGGACCCTGGTGGCGGCGGGCTCGCTCGTCGCGCCCGGCGCCGAGATCCCCGACGGCGTGCTCGCGGCCGGGAGCCCGGCGCAGGTCAAGAAGCCGATCGAGGGCACCGGCGCCGCGTTCTGGGTCGAGACGAACGCGCCCTACTACGCCGAGCTGGCGAAGCGGCACCGCGAGGGCATCACGCCGGTCGGCTGACGCCGGTCACAGCAGCTCCGCGACCAGGTCCACCTGGCGCGGGTCTCCCCCGGTCGGGATGAGCTGCACCTCGTCGGTGCCGATCTCCGCGAACCGATCGAGCAGCACCCGCAGCTCCGCCAGCGTGCCGGCGAAGCCGGCGGTCGGCGCGAGCGCGTCGACCAGCTCGACGGGGAGCCAGTTCATGTAGTGGCGCAGGTGCGCGTGCACCTGGCCCCGCGGGTCGTCGGTCGCCTCGGCGAGCGCGAACCAGAAGGACGTCGTCAGCCGCGGCGCGGGCCGGCCGGCGTCCGCCCACGCGGCGCGGGCGAGGTCGAAGAGGGCCGCCGTCTCGTCGACGTCGGCGCCGAGCGTCATCCCGGCCAGCCCGTCGGCCCAGCGCGCCGCGTGCTGCGTCGTACGCCGCCCGAGCGTGCCGACCAGCAGCTCCGGCCCGGCCGGGCGGTGCGGCCGCGGACCGACCGGGCGCGTCGCACCGGTGAGGTTCTCACCGGCCCAGACCCGGCGCATCGTGGCGGCCCGCTCGGCCAGCCCGGCCATGGTGCGGGTGCCCCAGTCCGCGCCGACGGCGGCGTAGTCCTCCTCGCGACCGCCCACACCGAGGCCCACGGAGAGCCGGCCACCGCACAGGCGGTCGGCGGTGGCGAGCGCCTTGGCGAGGTGCACCGGGTCGTGCAGCTGAGGTACGACGACCGTGGCGCTCAACCGGACCCGCGACGTCCAGGCGGACACCGCACCCAGCAGGGTCAGGATGTCCGGGTTGTCGAAGGCGATCCGCTCGCCGAAGCAGAGCGAGCTGTAGGGACCCTCGTCGATCCGGACGGCCCACTCGCGCAGCAACCCCGGGTCGACCTCGGGCTCCATGACCGGCAGCGTCATCCCGACGTCCATGCCACCCCGTCCGCTCATCGCGGCGTCACCAGACCACGCCGCGGTCGACGACCAGGTTGGCGCCGGTGATGGACGCGGCCGCGTCGGAGGCGAGGAAGAGCAGCGACTCGGCGACGTCGGCGGGCGGCATGAAGCCGGGGATCACCGAGGTGCTCTTGGCGACCAGGTCCCAGTTGGCGTCGGCCGGCAGGCCGGCGGCGGCCGCCTCGATCATCGGCGTCGCGATGCCGCCGGGCGAGACGCAGTTGACCCGCACGCCGCGGGTGCCGAACTCGACGGCGAGCGAGCGCATGCCGAGCAGCAGCGCGGCCTTCGACGCGCAGTACTGCGCGTTGTAGGGCTGGCCCATCACCGACGAGATCGACGCCACCGACACGATGTTGCCCTTGCTCTCGATGAGGGCGTCGGCGAAGGACTGGGCGAGCAGCAGCGGCGCGACCGCGTTGACGTCGAGGTGACGGCGCAGGCCGGCGGCGGTGATCTTCCCGAGCTCCGCGAACTGCTGGATGCCGGCGACATTGCACAGCACGTCGAGGCCGCCGAGCTCGTCCAGCGCCCCCGCGACGAAGGCCTCGCGCGCAGCGTCGTCCGCGAGGTCGCAGGCGACGACGCCGTCCGCCGCGGCCACGTCGGTCGCGACCACCCGCGCCCCCTCCTCGCGGAACAGGCCGGCGACGACCTGGCCCACTCCACCGGCGGCTCCGGTGACGACGACGCGGCGGTCGGTGAACCGCTGGGCGCGGGCAGGGGCAGTGGTCATGGGTCCTCCTCGAGACTCGGGTGCCCCACAATAGAACGCGTTCTAGTTTCTGTCTGCCCGTCGGTGCCGCCTCCTACGATCGCGGCATGACCGACGGCTGGCAGACCGACCTGCTCGACCTCGACGGCTACCTCGACCGGCTCGGCGTCGCCGCCGCCGGGGCAGCGCCCGACCGGGCCACCCTGGACGCGCTCCACGAGGCGCACGTGCGGACCTTCACCTTCGACAACATCGACGTGCTCCTCGACCAGCACCC
Source organism: uncultured Nocardioides sp. (assembly GCA_964487275.1). Lineage (GTDB taxonomy): Bacteria > Actinomycetota > Actinomycetes > Propionibacteriales > Nocardioidaceae > Nocardioides. The sequence continues at coordinate 58,040 of CAZAQE010000022.1, forward strand.
CGGGGTCGGCATGGCCGCGCTCAACGCGAAGTTCGTCGAGCGCGGTCGCGGCGGCTACTGCTTCGAGCACGCGAGCGTCTTCGCCGCCGCCCTCGAGCGCCTCGGGTACGACGTCCGCCGGCACCTCGGCCGCGTCGGCGACCCGGCCACCGGGACCGTCCAGGGCCGCACGCACATGACGGTCGAGGTGGTCCTCGACGGCGAGCGCCTGCTCTGCGACCCCGGGTTCGGGATGAGCCTGGTCCACCCGGTCGCGCTCGCGGACGGCCACGAGTCCGACCAGCGCGGCTGGCCCTACCGCGTGGTCCGCAACGACGACGGCACCTGGGGCCTGCACCGGCTGCGCGAGGGCGGCTGGGAGCTGACCCACACCACCGACGAGCTGCCCGTCCGACCGGTGGACGTGGTCATCGGCCACCACTACACGAGCACGTTCCCGACGTCGCACTTCCGCAGCGGCCTGATGATCACGAAGCACGAGGAGGGCCGCCACGTGTCGGTCACCGGCACCACCCTGACCGTACGACGCCCCGGTGAGCCGACCGAGCACCGCGAGCTGGCGGACGGGGAGCTCCGGGAGTGGTTGCGTGCGCTCGCCGTACCCCTGACCGGCGAGGAGGAGGAGCGCCTGCTGGCCCGCCTGGCCGAGCTGGCAGCAGGCTCCTAGCGGGGACCGGCCATCCGCGCACCCAGCAGGTGCGCCTCACGCAGCAGCAGCTGGCCCAGCTCGTCCTGCCGCGGCGGGGCGATCCGTGCCTCGATGCCGTTGATGCTCAGCGCCCAGCGCGGCTCCTCGTGGGCGTCGAAGACGGCGGCGCCGATGCCCCAGCTGCCGGCGACGATGAGTCCGGGATTGACGGCGTACCCGAGCTCCCGGGTCTCCGCGATGCGCGCCCGCAGGGCGTTCGTCGAGTGCTGCGGCCCGTGCGCGCCGACGAGGTCCGCGCGACGCAGGTAGGCCTCCCGCTCGCGCTCGGGGAGGAAAGCGAGGATCACCTGGCCGGCGGACGCGACGCCGAGCGGGAACCGGATGCCCTCGTGCAGCACGTGCGAGCGGATCGGGAAGCTGCCGTCCTCGCGGAGCAGGCAGACGGTCTCGTCGCCGCGCCGAACGGAGAAGTACGCGCTCTCACCGGTCTCGCGGGCGATCCGCAGCACCGCCTCGCGCGCGACGGGCGCGATGTCGTGGCGGGTGGTCGCGGCGGCACCGAGCAGGAAGCACTCGGGGCCGAGGTGCCAGGCCGCGCTGGCCTCGTCGCGCTCGACCATGCCCTCCTCGCGGAGTGCGGACAGCAGGCGGTGCACGGTCGGGCGCGGCAGGCCGACGGCTCCGGCGAGTCCGGTCGTGCTCGCACCGTCGGGCTCGCGGGCAGCCAAGGCGCGCAGCACCGCGCCGACCCGTCCCACGACGGTCGCTCCGCTGTCCGCGCTCCCGGCCATGCACCCATCCTCACGACGCGTCCATTCAGTGGACGTCTCTCGATGCTACTGCCCGGACGCTGAGCAATCACGCGGGGATTCGCGCTCACCTGTTGACCGCGGCCGCGGGACTGGAGGACCGTCGGGTCATGGACAAGGTCTTCTCCTCGGCCGCGGAGGCCGTGGCGGACATCCCGAACGGCGCCACCCTCACCGTCGGCGGCTTCGGACTGTGCGGCATCCCCTCCGTGCTGATCAACGCCCTGCTCGAGGCCGGCACGACCGACCTCGAGGTGGTCTCCAACAACGCCGGCGTCGACGGCTGGGGGCTCGGCCGCCTGCTGGCCGCCGGGCGGCTGCGGCGCGTCGTGGCGTCGTACGTCGGGGAGAACAAGGAGTTCGCGCGGCAGTACCTCTCCGGCGAGCTCGAGGTCGAGCTGACCCCGCAGGGCACGCTCGCCGAGCGGATGCGCGCCGGCGGATCCGGCATCGCGGCCTTCTACACCCGCACCGGCGTCGGCACCCAGGTCGCCGAGGGTGGCCTGCCGTGGAAGTACGACGACGCGGGCAATGTCGTCAAGACGTCGCCCCGGAAGCCGGTGATGACCTTCGAGACCCGCGACGGCGAGCAGGAGTTCGTGCTTGAGGAGGCGATCGTCTCCGACTTCGGCCTGGTCCGCGCCTGGAAGGGCGACCGCCACGGCAACCTCGTCTTCAAGGCCTCCGCCCGCAACTTCAACCCGCCCGCGGCGATGGCCGGCCGGATCACGGTCGCCGAGGTCGAGGAGCTCGTCGAGCCCGGCGAGATCGCCCCGGACGACGTCCACCTGCCCGGCGTGTACGTCGACCGCGTCGTGCCCCTCACCCCGGAGCAGGCCGCCGACAAGAGGATCGAGAAGAGGACGGTGCGCTGACATGGCCTGGGATCGTGAGCAGATGGCGGCGCGCGCCGCGGCGGAGCTCGTCGACGGCGACTACGTGAACCTCGGCATCGGCCTGCCGACGCTGGTGCCCAACTACGTCCCCGACGACGTCGAGCTGGTGCTGCAGAGCGAGAACGGCATCCTCGGCACGGGGGCCTACCCGACCGAGGACCAGGTCGACCCCGACCTCATCAACGCGGGCAAGGAGACGGTCACGGTCCGCAAGGGTGCGAGCTTCTTCGACTCCGCGACCAGCTTCGGCATGATCCGCTCCGGCAAGATCGACGCGGCCATCCTCGGCGCCATGCAGGTCTCCGCCGCCGGCGACATCGCCAACTGGATGATCCCCGGCAAGATGGTCAAGGGCATGGGCGGTGCCATGGACCTCGTCCACGGCGCGAAGAAGGTCGTCGTGCTGATGGAGCACGTCGCACGCGACGGCTCCTACAAGATCGTCGACGAGTGCTCGCTCCCGTTCACCGGCCGGGGGGTGGTCCAGCGGATCATCACCGACCTGTGCGTCCTCGACGTCACACCCGAGGGCCTGCGGCTCGTCGAGCTGGCGCCGGACGTGACCCTGGACGAGGTGCGGGAGAAGACCGAGCCGGCCGTCCTCGCGGGTTGAGGTCAGCCGTGCACCGTGCGGTGCAGCTCGCCCATCCGCTGGTCCAGGTCGTGCGCGACCCGGGCCGCGGCGGCGAGCTCGGCGACCAGCTCACCCGGGACGTCCTTGGCGTACTTGTAGTAGATCTTGTGCTCGACGCTCGCCCAGAAGTCCATGGCGACGGTGCGGATCTGCAGCTCGATCGGCACCCGTCGTACGTCGTCGGACAGGAACACCGGGATCTCGACGATCGCGTGCAGGCTGCGGTAGCCGTTGGGCTTCGGTCGCGCGACGTAGTCCTTGATCACCTTCACGGTGACGTCCGGCTGGGTCGTGAGCATGTCGAGGACCTGGTAGGCGTCGGCGATGAACGCGCACACGATGCGCACGCCCGCGATGTCGGTGATCTGCTCGGCGATCGCGTCGAGCTCGAGCGGGCATCCGATCCGCTCGGCCTTGGCGCGCAGGCTCTCGATCGACTTGAGCCGCGAGCTGACGTGCTCGATGGGGTTGCCCGTGCCGCGGAACGCCAGCTCCTCGCGCAGGATGTTGATCTTCGTCAGCATCTCGTCGAGGCCGAACTTGTAGTTCAGCAGGAACTGCCCGATCTCCTGCGCTCGCGCCTCCTCGGGCAGCGGGCTCACGGCGGTCATCGTGCTCCTGGCGGTGTTCTGGGGGCGTCGGGCGAAGGGGTCGGCCCCACCAGTGTGCCGGGTCCGCGGTTGGCTTCGGACGCGGGGACTATGGTCGCGCCATGGGTGAGACGGGCATGGTGACGGTGCTGATCGGCGGGGGCCGGGACGAGGACCGAGTACGCCGCCTGCTCACGCCGTTCACCACTGCCGTGTCCGCCCGTGGAGCGGGCGAGGTGGCGAGCATCGTCGTCGACGACGGCGAGGGCGTCGACCTCCCGCGCTGGCGCGGGCTGCTGGCGGACGCCTCGTCGGTCCGCGACGTGGTGCTGTCACCGGGCCGTCCGCTGCAGGCCGCGGACCTCGACGGCGTGGCCGGAGTCTTCGTCGCCGGCGGCCTGACCCCGCTCTACGCCGAGCTCGTCGTCCCCCAGCGCGACCTGCTGGCCGCGCTGCCCTATGCCGGCTTCTCGGCCGGCGCCGCGATCGCCGCCGAGCGGGCGATCGTCGGCGGCTGGCGCCTCGGCGACCGGCCGGTCTGCAGCGAGGACGCGGGCGAGGACCTCGACGAGGTCACCGTCGTACCGGGCCTGGGCCGGGTGCCGTTCGCCGTCGACGTGCACGCCGCACAGTGGGGCACGCTGCCGCGGGCCGTCGCCGCGGTGGCCGCCGGGCTCGTGACGGAGGCGCGGGCGGTGGACGAGCACACGGCGGTCGTCGTTCGCGACGGCGCGACCGAGGTCACCGGCGTCGGGCAGGCACTGGCGGTGACGCCGGTCGGCGACGGCGTGCTGGTGCGCTGAGCCCGTGCGACGGCGGACCCTGCTGGGCCTTCCCGGCCTGGCTGTCCTCGGGGCAGCGACGACAGCGTGCGGCGAGGCCGACGCCCCGCCACGGACCACGAGGGAGAAGGACCGCATGACGCGACACGCCTACGGCGACGACCCCAGCCAGTACGGCGACCTCCTGCTCCCCGAGGGCACGCCCCGCGGCGTCGTGGTCGTGATCCACGGCGGCTTCTGGAAGAGCGCGTACGACGCAGGCTCGCTCGGCCTCCCGCTCGCCGAGGCGCTCGCGGCGGAGGGCTGGGCCGCGTGGAACCTGGAGTACCGCCGCGTCGGCACCGGCCCGGGCGGGGGCGGCGGTGCGCCGGCGACCTTCGACGACGTCGCCGCCGGCATCGACCACCTGGCCGGGCTCGACGTCGACACCTCCACGGTCGTCACCCTCGGCCACAGCGCCGGCGGTCACCTCGCCACCTGGGCGGCCGCACGCGGTCGGTACGGGTGGGCGGAGGCGGTGCCGGTGACGCACGTCTTCAGCCAGGCCGGCGTCCTCGACCTGCGTGCCGCCCACGACGCCGACCTGGGCGCCGGCGCGGTCGAGGCGCTGCTGGGACACCCGCCGACCACCGCCGACGCGCGGTTCGACCCGGCACAACAGCTGCCGGTCGACGTACCCGTCTGGTGCGTGCACGCGCGCGCGGACGCGAACGTGCCGTTCAGCCAGTCGGCGGACTACGTCGAGCGGGCCCGCGCCGCGGGCGCGGAGGCGACGCTCGTCGAGGTCGACGGCGACCACTTCACCGTCATCGACACCGCCTCGGAGGCGTGGACGCGACAGCTCGCGATCCTCGACGCGATCGGATGAGCGCGCCCACGAGCGGGCAGCTGCGGGTCGTCCTCGTCGTGCTGTTCGTCGCGGGGTGGGCGACCAACCACTTCGCGGCGCTCATCCCGGTGCTGCGCGTGACCGAGCACCTCTCGGCGACGGTGCTGGCGGGAGCGTTCGGCGTGTACGCCCTCGGCCTGCTGCCCGGCCTGCTCGGGGGAGGGGCGCTGTCCGACCGGGTCGGTCGCCGCCCGGTGGTCCTCACCGGGAGCGTGGTGGCGGCGGGCGGCAACCTGCTCATGCTCGCCTGGCACCCGGCTGCCGGTGTCTACACCGGCCGCCTCGTCGTCGGCGTGGGCGTCGGCCTCGCGATCAGCGGCGGCACGGCGTGGGCGGCGGACCTGGGCGGTGCCCGCGGCACCACGGTCGCCGGCGCGACCCTGACCGCCGGCTTCGCCTGCGGTCCGCTCGTCTCGGGCATCGTCGCGGAGGTCGTCCCGTCCGGCGCCGCGGTGACGGCGCCCTTCGCCGTCGCCATCGCCCTCTCCGCCGCCTCCGTCCTCCTCGCCCTGGCCCGTACGACGTCCGCCGCTCCCCCGGCACACCCGTCGTCGTCGACGGCGGCGCCGGCGGCCACCGTCGAGCGGACCGTCGGCCGCGCGCTGGTGCGCTCGGTCCCGATGGCGCTGTGGGTGTTCTCGGCGGTCACCGTCCCGGTCGTCGTGCTCGCCGGCCGGCTCGGCGGTGACGTCAGCGGACCGCTGGTGCCGGGCCTCGCCTCCGCGCTGGCGCTCGGCACCGGCGTCGCCGCCCAGGTCGCCGCCCGCCGGGCGGGCTGGGGTCCGCGCGCCGGCATCGCCGGAGCGCTCCTCGCTGCCGTCGGCTTCGCGGTCGCGGCCCGCACCGACGCCGAGCCCGGCGTCGCACTGTTCGTCGTCACGTCGGTGGTGCTCGGGTCGGCGTACGGGCTCTGCCTGCGAGCCGGCCTGGTCGACGTCCAGACCCTCACCCCACCGGAGCACCGCGGCGTGACGGTGGGCATCTACTACGTCTGCACCTACCTCGGCTTCGGGCTCCCCGTGCTGCTCGAGGCGCTGCGGGCCGACGTCGGCACCACGACACCGCTCCTCGTCCTCACCGCGCTGGCGGCGGCGGCCGCGGCCCTGCGCGTGGTCCAGCTCCGCCACGAGCGCCCCGACCTACGCTGATCCCGTGGTGACTCCCTCCGCCGACCAGGCGATCGCCCGCTACCGCGTCCTCGACGAGCCGGGCGGTCGTGACCTGCAGGCGCTCGCCCAGCTGGCCGCCCTGGTGTGCGACGTGCCGAACGCCGCGATCAACCTGATCACCCGCGACCACCAGCACCAGGTGGCAGCAGCCGGGATCGACCCGTCGGTGTGCTCGCGCGAGGACTCGATGTGCGCGGTGGTCCTCGACGACCCGGCCCCCGTCGTCGCGCCGGACGCGAGCACGGACGCGCGCTTCGCCGACAACCCGTTCGTCTCCGGCGAGATCGACACCGTGCGCTTCTACGCCTCGGCGCCGCTGGTGACACCCGAGGGGACGACCATCGGCCGCCTCTGCGTGTTCGACACCGAGCCCCACGAGCTGGCCGACGAGAGGGCCGCGGTGCTGCAGGTGGTGGCACAGCGCGTGGTCGACGTCCTCGAGCTGCGGTTGCGCAGCCGCCAGCTGGAGCTGTCCCGGGCCGAGCTCTCCCGCTCCAACGAGCTGCTGACCCTCTTCGCCAGCCAGGTCAGCCACGACCTGCGCTCGCCGCTGACCGCGATCCTCGCCAACACCGAGCTCCTGGCCACCGAGCCCGCCGTCGCAGCGGACCCGGTGGCCGCCGAGCTGGTGACCGCGACGTATGACGCCGGGCGGCGGATGGCCGGGCTGATCGACACGATCCTGGGCTACGCCCGGGTCGGGTCCGAGGTCGAGCGCGCCGTCGTACGGCTCGACGAGGTGCTCGACCACGTCCTCGACGACCTCGGACCGGTCGTCGCCCAGCGCTCCGCACGGGTCACGCGCGACCCGCTGCCCGAGGTGCTCGGCGACGCGACCCTGCTCTACGCCGTCCTGCAGAACCTCGTCGCCAACGCCGTGAAGTTCACGCCGCCCGAGCGCGCACCCGAGGTCCACGTCGACGCCGCGCGGGACGGCGACGCGTGGCGGATCAGCGTCACGGACAACGGCCGCGGCATCCCGGCCGCCGACCGCGATCACGTCTTCGCCCTCCACGCCCGTGGCGACCGGTCGGTGCAGGGGGCGGGCATCGGCCTCGCGACCACGCGCCGGGCGGTGGAGGCACACGGCGGCCGGATCGGGGTCGAAAATGCGGACGACGGCGGGACGATCGTGTGGTTCACCATCCCTTATCTTCACGATAAGGAATAGCTCTTCCACATAACGGAATGCTCTGCTACCTTCGGACGGTGCGCAGAGCAAAGATCGTCGCGACCCTGGGACCCGCCACGTCCACGCCGGACGTGGTCTCCGAGCTCGTCGAGGCCGGCATGGACGTCGCCCGCCTCAACATGAGCCACGGCAGTCAGGGCGACCACGCGAAGGCCTTCCAGCTGGTCCGCGAGGCGGCGGAGCGGTCCGGACGCGGCATCGCGGTCCTGGCCGACCTGCAGGGACCGAAGATCAGGCTCGGCAAGATCCCCGGCGGCCCGGTCCGGCTCGAGGCGGGCACCTCCTTCACGATCACCACCGAGGACGTCCCCGGCGACGCACGGCGCTGCTCGACGACGTACGCCGGACTGCCGGGCGACGTGGCCACCGGCGACCGCGTGCTCGTCGACGACGGCCGGGTGGTCCTCGAGGTCACCTCGGTCGAGGGCGCGGACGTGCACACCCGCGTCGTCGTCCCCGGCCCGGTCAGCGACAACAAGGGCCTGAACCTGCCCGGCGTCGCAGTCTCCGTCCCGGCGCTCTCGGAGAAGGACCGCGCGGACCTGCGGTTCGCGCTGCGCCTCGGGGTCGACCTGGTCGCGCTGTCCTTCGTCCGCGACGCCGCGGACGCCGAGGAGGTGCGCGCGATCATGCGCGAGGAGGGCATCCACCGGCCCGTCGTGGCGAAGATCGAGAAGCCCCAGGCGGTCGCCAACCTCGACGAGGTCATCGCGGCGTTCGACGCGTTCATGGTCGCCCGCGGCGACCTCGGCGTGGAGTGTCCGCTGGAGGACGTGCCCTTCCTGCAGAAGAAGGTCATCGACGCCGCCCGCCGCGACAGCAAGCCGGTCATCGTCGCGACCCAGATGCTCGAGTCGATGATCACCGCGCCCCGCCCCACCCGCGCAGAGGCCTCTGACGTCGCCAACGCCGTCCTCGACGGCGCGGACGCCGTGATGCTGTCCGGCGAGACCAGCGTCGGCGCCTGGCCCGTCGAAGCCGTGGGCACCATGGCGCGGATCATCGAGTCCACCGAGGACAACGGCCTCGACCGGATGGCGCCGATCGACTGGCAGCCCCGCACCAACGGAGGCGTCATCGCCAAGGCCGCCGTCGAGGTCGCCGACCGGCTCGGCGCCCGCTGCCTGGTCGCCTTCACGACCTCCGGCGACACCGCCAAGAGGCTGGCCCGGCACCGGTCCTCGACGCCGGTGCTCGCCTTCACCCCCGTCCCCCTCGTCCGCGACCAGCTCGGCCTGACCTGGGGCGTCGAGACCTACGTCGTCGAGCACGCCGACCACACCGACGAGATGGTCCGCCAGGTCGACCGGGCCCTCATCGCCAGCGGCGCGGTGGAGCGCGGCGACGTCGTCGTGATCATCGCGGGCACACCCCCGGGCACGCCGGGGTCGACGAACACGCTGAAGGTGCACCGGCTGGGCGACGCGGTCGACGTCAGCTGACCTCACACCGCCCGGCGGTCGGGGAGGTCGCGCGGCGACGAGGGCGGCGGGCTGGGTTCCGGCTGTCGGGTGCAGCCCGGCTGCCCCGTCAATCACTCCTTGCGCCGCCTGTCGTCCACAAGGCCCGGTGGGAGCGTGGTTGTGCACAGGCAGGTCCCGCGCCACCTGGTTCTATCGGCACCCCGTGATCCAATACACGTATGGCCACTCGGGACCGACACCTCCAGTTGGCGGACATGTCCGCCGGCGACGTGCTGTCGTTCGTCGAAGGCCGTCACGCTGCGCGGCTTGATGCCGAGCGCGACATTCTCGAAGCGGCCTACCAGTGGGCGGTCCTGCACTCGCCGGACGCGCTTCCGGCGTCCGACCGCCGGGGCCGGGAGCGGGCCAAGCCCGCGGGTGCAGCAGGTACGCCGCGGATCACCGAGCACGCCGCCGCGACCTTCGGCGCACGGATCCAGACCAGCCCGTACGGCGCCAAGCGGCTCATTGCCGACGCCGTCGATCTGCACCACCGGCTCCCCAAGCTGTGGGCAGGCGTCCAGGCCGGGACCGTGCGCTCAACGCATGCCCGTCATGTCGCGGAGGCGTGTCGGGAGCTGTCGGCCGAGGAAGCCGGGTGGGTCGACGGCGAGGTCGTCGAGATCGCCGACGGCCGGCTCGCGTGGTCACGGTTCGAAGCCGTGGTTGAGGGCAAGGTCGCCGCCGCGTCGCCTGAGCTGGCTCGCGCGAAGGAGGAAGCTGCGGCGAAGGACTCCTACGTCCGGGTCTCGCGGGTCAACAAGCACGGCAAGGCCACTCTCACGTTCCATGCCGACGCTGCCCTCGTCCTGGGCTCCAACGCCGGCATCGCCGCTGTCTGCGACGCACTCAAGACCCAGATGCCGGACGCCACGAAGAACGAACGCAGGGTTGCCGCCATCGCCCTGCTGACCAATCCCGACGCCCACGTCGACTCCACGGTGGGTCCGGTGAAGCCGAAGGTGCAGATCGTGCTGCACTGCACCCCCGACTCCGGTATCGCGCGGATGGAGGGCCACGGCCCCGTCACCGTCGCCTACGTGCGGCACCTGGTCTCCCACATCGCCGGACAGGTCAAGGTCCAACCCGTCATCGACCTCAACCAGGGCGCGAGCGTCGACGCCTACGAGATCCCGAACAAGATCCGTGAGGCGGTGCACCTGATCCACCCCGCCGACACCTTCCCGTTCGCCGCCAACCTCTCCAAGCAGGTCGACCTCGACCACCAGGTCCCCTACAGCGAGGGCGGCAAGACCTCGACCGACAACCTCGGCCCTCTCACGAGGACCCACCACCGCATCAAGACCCACTGCACAGACAACGGCAGGGGCTGGGAAGTCCGACAACCCTTCCCCGGGATCGTCATCTGGCGCGATCCCCACGGGGCCCACTACCTGGTCGACCAGACCGGCACACGACGAGTCACCGCCACCGGCGGCGACCACACACCCACCCGAGCCGAGATGCACCTGATGAAGCTCGCCATCGACTGGGCAGCCTGACATCTGCCCGGGAGGACTCATGCACGGCTGCCCGAGGCACCATGAACACGTGAGCCAACACCGAGACTCCTGGGCCCGCAGGCAGGGCGTCGCCATCGCCGGCCTCATGGCGATCGTCGTGTTCTGCGCCGTCAGCAGCCTCGGCTGGTCAGCCGCAGAACTGGCCGGGCTGCCACCCACGCTCGGGTGGCTCGGGGGTGCCGTCGCCGGCTACTTCCTCGCACGAGCCATGCTTCGGCTCGTTCTGCCGCGCCTGCTTCCGCCAGACCGGTAACAAGGACATCTCTCAGGGGCAGGGATCGCGTACGAACCGCTCGACGTACCGCTTCTGCCACGGCGTCTCCACGGCCCGCCGGTCGTAGTGGCGCCGCACGAAGTCGACGGCGTCCCGCGCCGGCACACCGTCGACGACGGCGAGACAGGCAAGCGCCGTCCCCGTGCGACCGCGGCCGCCCCTACACGCGATCTCGACCCTCTCGACCGCCGCGCGATGCCATGCCTCGACCAGTGACGCACGTGCCGCCCCCGGGTCGGCCGGGACGCGGAAGTCGCGCCACCGGATCCAGCGAGCCAGCCATGGCATCGCAGGCGGTGGGTCCGGCAGCAGGTACAGGCCGAAGTCCGGCACGGCGCCGTCCGGCAGGCCTTGGCGCAGGGAGCGCCCACGGACCGCGCGCCCGCTGGGCAGCACGAGGACGCCGGCGCCCGACGGATCCCATGCCGCTCCCACACCCGGACCGTAGCGCGACCCGACACCCCGAACTGGCAAACCCTCTCGCGGCCCGTCGGCGCCGACGGTTAGGCTCGCTCATTCGAGGAGGATCCATGACGCTCAGCGACGCAGAGGCCGCGGCCGAGGCGGCAACCCGGCCGGGCCCGGCGCGGGTCGACGTCGCCCGGATCGCCGGGCTGTCGCTCTTCGTCGCCGGCGTGGTCGCGTGGATGGAGCTGCGCGGACTGCCCCGGCAGGGCTACCAGGTCGTGATCATCCTGTGGCTCGCGACGGTGGCGTGGGACGTCCGTCGGCCGCTGCGCGAGCACCTGACCTTCCTGCGCGACTGGTGGCCGCCGTTCGCCGTACTCCTGCTCTACCTCTACAGCCGCGGCGTCTCCGACAACCTCGGCATCCTCAGTGTCAGCTACCAGTGGCCGATCGACGCCGACCGTTGGCTGTTCGGCGGGACGTTGCCGACGGAGTACCTGCAGGAGCACCTGTGCGGCGTCCCGTGCCGGCAGTCCATGGCGCCGGAGTGGTACGACGTCGTGCTGACCACCGTCTACTACTCGCACTTCTTCGCGGCCCTCGCCATCGGGGCCGTGCTCTGGAAGCGCAACCGCACGGCCTGGATCGGCTACATGCGCCGCTACCTCGGCATCATGCTGCTCTCGGTCGCGGGCTACATCCTCTACCCGATGGCGCCGCCGTGGATGGCCGCGCGCGACGGGTACCTCACCGACGACGTCTCCCGGATCACCGGCCGAGGCTGGTTCGACCTCACCGCGTCAGCGAACGCGACGACGGCGAGCCACGCCACCACGGCGCAGCAGGACCTCTCCTCGATCGGCAACCAGGTCGCGGCGATGCCGTCCCTGCACTCCGCGCTCGCGATCTTCATCGCGTGGTGGGTGGTCGCGCACTTCCGCAACCCGTGGCGGTGGGCCGTGGTGCTCTACCCCGTGAGCATGCTGTTCTCGCTGGTCTACTACGCCGAGCACTACGTCGTCGACGAGATCGCGGGCGCCCTGCTCGTCGCCGTCGTGGTCGCCGGCTGGGCATGGTGGGACCGCCGCCGATCCGACAGCACGGCGCTCAGCCCCGACCCGCGTACGGCATCCCCGTCGCAAGGATCGTCATCGTCGGCACGCTGACCCCGAGCGGCAGGCGCGCCATCGCGACGACCGCGTCGGCGACGTGCTGCGGGTCGAAGGTCGGCTCAGGACGCACCGACCCGTCGGCCTGACGGGCGCCGTCGGCGATGCCGGCGGTCATCTCGGTCGCGGCGTTGCCGATGTCGACCTGGCCGACCGCGATGTCGTGGGCGCGCCCGTCGAGGGCGAGCGCCTTCGTCAGGCCGGTGATGGCGTGCTTCGAGGTCGTGTACGCCGCACTTCCGGGGCGGGGCACGTGCGCCGAGATCGAGCCGTTGTTGATGATCCGCCCGCCGCGCGGCTGCTGCCGCTTCATCTGGCCGAAGGCGGCGCGGGCGCAGAGGAAGGAACCGGTCACGTTGACCGCCAGGGTCGCCGCGAACTCGTCGACCGCGAGCTCGTCGACGTCGCCGCTCGGCCCGAACGTGCCGGCGTTGTTGACCAGCAGGTCCACCCGGCCCCACGAGCCGACGACCGCGGCGAACGCCGCCTCGACCTGCGCAGCATCGGCCACGTCGGTCGGCAGGACCAGCGCCGAGGCCATGCCGGAGGCCGTCGCCGCCAGGGACTCGCGGGTACGGCCCAGCAGCGCGACGTCGTACCCGGCCTCGCCGAGGGCCCGTGCGATCACCCGGCCCAGGCCGGAGCCCGCCCCGGTGACGACAGCGACCGGCATCAGGTGACCGGCTCAGACGAACTGGCGCGAGAGCACCGCGTGCCGGTTGACGTCCTTGTAGAGCAGGTAGCGGAACCGGCCCGGCCCGCCGGCGTAGCAGGCCTGCGGGCAGAAGGCGCGCAGCCACATGAAATCGCCCTCCTGCACCTCCACCCAGTCCTTGTTGAGCAGGTAGACCGCCTTGCCCTCGAGCACGTAGAGGCCGTGCTCCATGACGTGGGTCTCCGGGAACGGGATCGCGCCGCCGGGCTCGAAGCTGACGATGTTGACGTGCATGTCGTGGCGCACGTCGGTCGGGTCGACGAAGCGCTGCGTGCGCCAGGCGCCGTTGGTGCCCGGCATCTCGCCACCGGGTACGTCGACCTCGTTGGTCACGAACGCCTCGGGCACCTCGATCCCGTCGACCCGCTGGTAGGCCTTGCGGATCCAGTGGAAGCGGGCGACCTGGTCGCTCGTGTTGTGCAGCGTCCACGAGGAGCCGGGCGGGAGGAAGGCGTAGCCGCCGGGCGCGAGGTCGTGCTTCTCGCCCTCGATCGCCAGTGTCAGCGCGCCCTCGACGACGAACAGGACCCCCTCGGCGCCCGGGTCGAGCTCCGGCCGGTCGCTGCCGCCACCGGGCGACACCTCGACGATGTACTGCGAGAAGGTCTCCGCGAAGCCGGACAGCGGCCGCGCGATCACCCACAGCCGGGTGCCCTCCCAGAACGGGAGGTTGCTGGTGACGATGTCGCGCATCGTCCCGCGCGGGAGGACGGCGTACGCCTCGGTGAACACGGCGCGGTCGGTCGTCAGCTCGCGCTGGTCCGGGTGGCCGCCGGTCGGGGCGTAGTAGCGGGGCTGATCCGTCATGTCAGGCTCCTCCTCGGGTGAGCAGCCGGCCCTTCGGGGCGGCGTCGATGTCGATCCTCTCGCCCCGCAGCCACGTCGAGCGGACGACGCCCGCGAGCGGCCGGCCGTGGTACGGCGTGACGGCGTTCTTGTGGTGCAGCTTGGCGACGTCGACCACGAAGGCGTCGTCGGGCGCGAAGACGCAGAAGTCCGCGTCGTACCCGAGGTCGATGCGGCCCTTGCCCCGCAGGCCGGCCTGCGCGGCCGGTGCCTGCGACATCCAGCGGGCGACGTCGACGAGCGTGAAGCCCCGGCGGCGCGCCTCGGTCCAGACGGCCGACAGGCCGAGCTGGAGGGACGAGATGCCACCCCAGGCGACGCCGAAGTCGCCGGTGTCGAAGCACTTGAGGTCGGGCGTCGACGGCGAGTGGTCGGACACGACGAGGTCGATGACGCCATCGCGCAGGCCCTGCCACAGCAGCTCGCGGTTGGCGGCCTCGCGGATGGGCGGGCAGCACTTGTACTGCGTCGCGCCGTCAGGGATCTCCTCGGCCGAGAAGGTCAGGTAGTGCGGGCAGGTCTCGGCGGTGATCCTCACGCCGTCACGACGCGCTGACGCCAGCATCGCGAGCACGTCGGAGCTGGAGACGTGGAGGATGTGGACGCGGCAGCCGGTCCACCGCGCGAGCTCGATGACCTGCGCGACGGCGAGGTTCTCGGCACCGCGGGGCCGGCTGTGCAGGAAGTCCTCGTAGGTCTCACCGTGCGGGTCGGGCGCGCGCTCGATCGCGTGGGTGTCCTCGGCGTGCACGATCATCAGTCCGTCGAAGGACTGGATCTCGCGCATCGCCTCCTCGAGCTGGTCGGGCTCGAGGTGGGGGAACTCGTCGACGCCCGAGTGCAGCAGGAAGCACTTGAAGCCGAAGACGCCGGCGTCGTGCAGCCCGCGCAGCTCGGGCACGTTGCCCGGGATCGCGCCGCCCCAGAAGCCGACGTCGA
>CAZAQE010000023.1:0-72885 GCA_964487275.1 uncultured Nocardioides sp.
ACCGAACCCCCAACTCAGCGGCCCGAACGCCCAAGTCGGCGGCCCGAACGCCCAACTCGGCGGGCCGAGGGCCAAGCGTCGGGGGCGTCCGCTCCGAATCACTGTCACGCCCACCCGGGGCGCGATCCCTACCGCAGTGGAGCGGACGCCATGGACACCCACTCAGCACGCCCCCTCCGGAAGCACCTCACCCCGCCGCGCGCGGTGGCCAGGGCCGTCGTCCGGGCGACCGACCCGGGTACGGCCGGGGCCCACCGGGCCTCGGGCAACGGCGTCCGGGTGCACGCGATCTGGTTCGCCGCGCTCTCGTTCGTCGGGCTCGTGGTCGTGCTCACGGCCGCCGCCCTCGCCTCTGCCCGCTGAACGGGTCACCAGCGGGGGTGGATGGCCTCGCGGAAGTCGCGGTCGTAGATCGCCCGGACGCCGTCGAGGAAGGCCTCGGGGAGCGGGCCCACAAGGCCGGCGGCCGCGTTGGAGCTGGCCTGGGTGGTGCTGCGGGCACCGGGGATGACCGTGGTCACGCCGGGCTGCTGCCAACACCACGCGATCGCGGCCTGGGCCGGCGTCACGTCCGGGCCGAGGGTCGAGCGGACGAGCGCGGTGAACTCCGCCGCTGCCGCGACGCCGGTGCGGTAGTCGACGCCGGAGAAGGTCTCGCCGACGTCGAAGGAGCTGCCGTCGCGGTTGTAGCTGCGGTGGTCGTCGGCGGCGAAGACCGTCGACTCGTCGTAGCGGCCCGAGAGCAGGCCGGAGGCCAGCGGGACGCGGGCGATGATCGCGACCTCGGCAGCAGCGGCCGCCGGGAGCACCTCGTCGAGCGGCTTGAGCCGGAAGGCGTTGAGGATGATCTGGACGGACTGGACGCCCGGGCGGCGGATCGCCGAGAGGGCCTGGGCGCAGGTCTCGACGCTGACGCCGTACGCCGCGATCACGCCGTCGGCCACCAGCTCGTCGAGGGCGTCGTAGGTCGCGTCGTCGTCGATCACCTCCGACGGCGGGCAGTGCAGCTGGACCAGGTCGATCGTGTCGACGCCCAGGTTGCGGCGCGAACGGTCCAGCCACGCGCGGAAGTTGGCCATCGCGTAGTTGGCCGGCACCTGCTCCATCCGGCGGCCCATCTTGGTGACGGCGGTGAACCCGGAGTCCGCGTGGTCGGCCAGGAAGCGGCCGAGGATCCGCTCGCTGCGGCCGTCGCCGTAGACGTCCGCGGTGTCGTAGAAGGTGACGCCGGCCTCGGCCGAGGCCTCGAGGACGGCACGGGCGTCGGCCTCGCTGACGTCGCCCCAGTCGGCGCCGAGCTGCCAGGTGCCGAGGCCGACGACCGAGACGTCGCGGCCGGTGCGTCCGAAGGTGCGCTTCTGCATCAGGATCCTTGCTTCGTGGGGATGGAGGGTCAGCCGCGCGCCCGGGCGAGCCGGGCGTCGATCGCGGCGGGGCTGAGGACGGCGTCGAGGGCGAGGGCCGCGCAGCCGACGAGGCCGGCCCGGGCGCCGTACGTCGCCGGGAGGAACTGCAGCTCGCGGGTCGCCAGCGCGGAGGCGCGGGCGTAGACGGCCTCGCGGACGCCGGCGGAGTAGACGTCGTAGGCGCCGGCCATGTCGCCACCGAGGACGACGGCCTGCGGGTTGAGCAGGTTGATCGCGACCGCGAGCAGCTCGCCGACCTGCCGGCCGCTCTCGCGCAGCAGCTGCTTGGCCTCGGGGTCGCCGGAGAGGGCCTGGGCGACGAGGTCGCGGATGTGGTCGACGGTGCGCCCGTCCTCGCGGAGCCGGGCGACGAGCGCCCAGCCGGCGGCGAGGGTCTCGAGGCAGCCGACGTCGCCGCAGCGGCACGGCCGGCCCGCCGCCTCGGGGACCTTGGTGTGCCCGAGGTCGCCGGCACCGCCGCGGGAGCCGGTGATGATCCGGCCGCCGGCCAGCACGCCGAGGCCGATGCCGGTGGACGCCTTGACGACGAGCAGGTCGTCGACGGTCCTGGCGTGGCCGAGGAACTCCGATCGCGCCATCGTGTCGGCGTCGTTGGCGAGGAGGAGCGGGGCGTCGGCCACCCTCTCGAGGTACGGCGCCAGGGGCACCCCGTCCCAACCGGCCATCACCGGCGTGTCGACGCTGACGCCGCGGCCGGGGTCGACGACGCCGGGCAGCGAGACGCCGATGCCGAGGACAGGTGGGAGGTCCCGCGTCACCAGGGCATCGAGGTGCTCGGCCACCCCCGGCATCACCTCGTCGGGCCCGGCGCCGATCTCGTGCTCCACGGCGGAGGAGGCGAGCTCGGCGCCGCCGAGGTCGAAGACGGCAACCTGGGAGCGGGAGCGGCCGATGGCGGCGGCGAGCACCACGCCGGCGTCGGTGTTGAAGACCAGGCTGCCGGGCGGACGGCCCCCGGTCGAGGCGAGCTCGGCGCCGGGCTGCAGCAGGCCGGCGTCGGTGAGCGCGTTGACGCGGGCGACGACGGCGGTGCGGGACAGGCCGGTGAGGGCGCGCAGGTCCGCCCGGGTCGACGCGCGGCCGCTGCGCAGCAGGGCGAGCAGGTCGCCCGCGGTGGCGGACTCCCGCACGACCGGGGGCACCCGCGCGTCGACCATGGCCGGAGTCTAAGCCCTTCCACTTAGATCCCAAAAAGACCTAAGTGGGGTTCCCCAAGTGCAGGGTTAGGCCCTACGGTTGTCCTTGTGAGCGCACACATCCCCGACCTGGCCGTTCCGGCCTGCGACTTCACTGTCTTCGGCGGCACCGGCGACCTCGCCCTTCGCAAGCTGCTCCCCGGCCTCTACCAGCGCGAGCGGCAGCGCAACCTCCACCCCGACACCCGGATCATCGGCGTCTCGCGGCACGGCCTCGACGACGCGGGCTACCGCGACCTGGTCGCCCAGGCCCTCTTCGAGCACATCCCCGACGACCAGCTCGAGGCCGGCGCCGTGCACCGGCTGGTCAGCCGGCTCCACCACCTCTGCCTCGACGCCACGGATCCCGAGGGCTGGGACGGGCTGCACGCCCTCCTCAAGGACACCCCCGGTTCCGGCGCCGAGGACACCATCCGCGTCTACTACCTGGCGGTCGGCTCCGGCGTGTTCGGCCCGATCTGCGACCGGCTCGACGAGCTCGGCCTGGTCACGCCCGAGTGCCGCGTCGTGCTCGAGAAGCCGATCGGCTCCGACCTCGCCTCCTCGCGCGTCGTCAACGACGCCGTCGGGCGGGTGTTCGAGGAGTCGCAGGTCTACCGGATCGACCACTACCTCGGGAAGGAGAGCGTGCAGAACCTGCTCGTCACCAGGTTCGCCAACACCTTCCTCGAGCCGGTCTGGAACTCCCGCTGGGTCGACCACGTGCAGATCACCGTGTCCGAGACGCTCGGCGTCGCGGGCCGCGGTGGCTACTACGACCACGCCGGCGCGCTGCGCGACATGGTCCAGAACCATCTGCTCCAGATGCTCTGCCTGGTCGCGATGGAGCCCCCGACGTACGTCGGCGGCGACCCCGTCCGCGACGAGAAGCTCAAGGTGCTGCGGGCCCTGACCCCGCTGACCGGCGCCGACGTCGACCGGTTCACCGTGCGCGGCCAGTACACGACGTACGGGGAGGAGATCGGCGGCCCCAGCACCACCGAGACCTATGTCGCGCTGCGCGCCGAGGTGCAGAACTGGCGCTGGGCCGGCGTCCCGTTCTACCTGCGCACCGGCAAGCGGCTGGCCCGCAAGGAGTCGACCATCGAGGTCGTCTTCAAGGAGCCGCCGCACGCGATGTTCCCGCACAGCGAGGGCGTGACCACGCCCAACCGGCTCACCATCCGGATGCAGCCCGACGAGGGCATGCAGCTGCACCTGACGGCCAAGCACCCGGGCCCGGGCGGCATCCGCCTCCACCCGGCCTCGCTCGACCTCAGCTACGACGACGCTTTCGACGAGCGCAGCCCCGACGCCTACGAGCGGCTGCTGCTCGACGTGATGCGCGGCATCCCGACCCTGTTCATGCGCCGCGACGAGGTCGAGGCCGCGTGGGCGTGGGTCGAGCCGATCCTCGACCAGTGGGAGCAGACCGGCGTCGAGCCGGTCCGCTACCACCCCGGAACCAACGGCCCCGCGGCCGCCGCGACGCTGCTCGCGCGCGAGGGCCGCGCCTGGCAGGAGTGAACCCCTGATGACCAACCCGCCCAGCCTCCACCCCGTCCTCGCCGACGTGACCCGTCGGCTGACCGAGCGCAGCGCCGCCACCCGAACGGCGTACCTCGCTCGCGTGCGCGAGGCGGCCCTGCGCGGACCTGCGCGCGGCCGCCTCGCGTGCGCCAACCTCGCGCACGGCTTCGCCGCCTCCGAGGGCCCGGAGAAGATCGAGCTCGCCCGCGGCCAGAAGCCGAACCTGGCGATCGTCACGAGCTACAACGACATGCTCTCCGCGCACCAGCCGTACGGCGACTACCCGCCCGTGCTCAAGGACGCGGTCGTCCGCGCGGGTGGCCTCGCCCAGGTCGCGGGCGGCGTGCCCGCCATGTGCGACGGCGTCACCCAGGGCCGCGACGGCATGCAGCTGTCCCTCTACAGCCGCGACGTGATCGCCATGTCGACGGCGATCGCCCTCTCGCACGACATGTTCGACGGCGCGCTGCTGCTGGGCGTGTGCGACAAGATCGTGCCCGGCCTGCTGATCGGCGCCCTCTCCTTCGGGCACCTGCCCGCCGTGTGGGTGCCGGCCGGGCCGATGGCCTCAGGTCTCCCCAACAAGGAGAAGGCCCGCGTGCGACAGCTGTTCGCCGAGGGGAAGGTCGGACGGGAGGAGCTGCTCGAGGCCGAGGCGGCGTCGTACCACTCGAAGGGGACGTGCACCTTCTACGGCACCGCGAACTCCAACCAGCTGCTGATGGAGGTGATGGGCCTGCACCTGCCGGGCTCCTCCTTCGTCAACCCCGACAACCCGCTGCGCGACGCGCTCACCCGCGAGGCGGCGGCCGTGGCGGTCCGCCGGACGCAGCAGTACGATGCCAGCCCCACGCTCGGCGAGATGGTCGACGAGAAGGTCGTCCTGAACGCGTGCGTGGCGCTCCTGGCCAGCGGCGGATCGACCAACCACACCCTGCACCTCGTCGCGATCGCCCGTGCCGCGGGCATCCTGCTCACCTGGGACGACCTCGCGGAGCTGTCGGCCGTCGTACCTCTGCTGGCGCGGGTCTACCCCAACGGCGCCGCCGACGTGAACCACTTCCACGCGGCCGGCGGGATCGGCTTCCTCGTCCGCACCCTGCTCGACGCCGGGCTGCTGCACGAGGACGTCGAGACGATCGTCGGCCACGGCCTGCGCCGCTACACCGAGGAGCCGGTGCTCCTCGACGGCCCGGACGGCGGGGTCACCTGGCGCCCCGGGCCCGCGGAGAGCCTGGACCTCGACGTGCTGCGTCCGGCGACGGACCCGTTCTCGGCGGACGGCGGGGTGAAGGTCGTCCGCGGCCCGCTCGGCACCGGCGTCGTGAAGACCTCGGCCGTGGCTCCGGAGCACCGGCTCGTGTCCGCGCCGGCGCGGGTCTTCGACGACCAGCACGACTTCCTGCTCGCCTTCGCCGACGGCCAGCTCGACGGGATCGACCTCGTCGCCGTGATCCGTTACCAGGGACCGGCCGCCAACGGCATGCCCGAGCTGCACAAGCTGACCCCGGCGCTCGGCGTGCTGCAGGATCGCGGCCAGAAGGTCGCGATCGTCACCGACGGCCGGATGTCCGGCGCGTCGGGCAAGGTGCCCGCCGCCATCCACGTCACCCCCGAGGCCGCTCTCGGTGGCCCGCTCGCCAAGGTCCGCGACGGCGACCTGGTCACCCTCGACGCCGACGCCGGAACCCTCACGATCGACGCCGACCTCGGCCACCGCGAGCCGACCGGCGCCGCCCCGTCCGGTACGGCGTGGGCCGGCACCGGTCGCGAGCTGTTCGCCGCGTTCCGCGCCACCGTCGGACCGGCCGACGAAGGTGCGTCGGTCTTCCCCGTGCTCACCGCCGCCGCCAGCCTGGAGGAACCCCTTGTCCGCTCCTGAGTCCGCCCCGACCTCCGTGCTCGGCCTCGTCCCGGTGATGCCGGTCGTCGTCATCGACGACCTCGCCAGCGCCGTCCCGGTCGCGCGGGCGCTCGCCGACGGTGGCCTGCCCGCCATCGAGCTCACCCTGCGCACGCCCGCCGCCCTCGACGCCCTGCGGGCGATCGCCGCCGAGGTGCCGGAGATCGCCCTCGGCGCGGGCACGATCACCACCCCGGCCCAGGCCGAGGCCGCGGTCGCCGCCGGAGCCGGCTTCCTCGTCTCGCCCGGACTCACGCCCGACCTGCTCGCGGCGATGCTCGCGACCGGCGTGCCCTTCCTGCCCGGGACGTCGACGGTCTCGGAGGTGCTGACGGTGCTCGAGGCCGGCCTGACCGAGATGAAGTTCTTCCCGGCCGAGGCCGCCGGCGGGGCGCCGTACCTGAAGTCCGTGGCGGGCCCGCTCCCGCAGGCCCGGTTCTGCCCGACCGGCGGGATCACACCGGCCAGCGCGCCGTCGTACCTCTCCCTGTCGAACGTCGGCTGCGTCGGCGGCTCCTGGCTCACCCCGGCCGACGCGATCGCGGCCGGTGACTGGGAGCGGATCAGCAAGCTCGCCGCCGAGGCTGCCGCGCTCGGCTGAGCTGCTCAATCCGTTCGATCGAACGGTTTGCGCACGTCTCGGGCCCCGGCGGCTGCTCAAACCGTTCGATCGAACGGATTGAGCAGCCAGAGTCAGGCGCGTCCGCTGGTTGCCGGCCTCGTCGGCGGCCGAGCAGCTCGTCGAGCGCGGGCCCCGGACTCATCGGCCCGGGTGCGGTACTCCCTGGCCAAAAGCACCGGGATCGGGCCGATTCCGGTGCTTTTGACCCGGGACTACCGCCGGTGGGCGGAGAAGAAGGCGTCGAGGAGGGCGGTCGACTCCTCAGCGAGGACGCCCGCCAGCACCTCCGGGCGGTGGTTGAGCCGGCGGTCCCGGACGACGTCCCACAGCGAGCCGACGGCGCCCGCCTTGTCGTCGTACGCACCGAAGACGACGCGGTCGACGCGCGACAGGACGGCGGCGCCGGCGCACATCGTGCACGGCTCGAGGGTCACCACGAGGGTGCAGCCCGACAGCCGCCACTCCCCCCGCGTGTACGCCGCCGCACGCAACGCGACGACCTCCGCGTGGCCGGTCGGGTCACCGTCCCGCTCGCGGACGTTGCGGCCGGTGCCGATGACCCGCAGCTCCTCGTCGAGGACGACAGCGCCGATGGGCACGTCGTCGTGGTCAGCGGCGTCCCGGGCGAGCTGCAGCGCCGCCCGCATGCCGGGGAGCCAGGGAGTCTCTGCGCTCACGCGGAGGTGAGGCCGACGACGTCGTCGAAGAGCTCGCCGAAGCCCATGCCCCGGGCGATCTCCGACAGCATCTCGTCGGGGTAGAGCTCGTCGTCGTCGAGGACCTCGGCGAGGAACATCGCGTCGACGCCCAGGTCGCTGAGCAGCTCGAGGTCGCCCGCCGGCTCGGGGTCGTCCTCGTCGTCGACGACAGGGAGGCCGAGGTGGTCGACCACCTCGGCGGCCAGCTCCCACTCGGAAGCTGCCGTGATGTCGGACAGCATCACCCGGGTCTGCTGGCCGGTGACGCGGACCACGACGAAGAAGTCCTCATCGATCGCGACCAGGCCGACGACACCGCCGTCCCCGGGGAAGCGCCGCAGCGCGGAGACCAGCGTCTCGACATCGGTCGCGTGGTCGGGTGTCAGCTCCGCGACCTGCCAGACCCCCTCCTCGCGGTAGGCGGCGAGCGCGAAGTCGACCGATTCGGTGGCCGGGCCGGCTGCGGACATGCAGCAAGCGTGACACGGGAAGCCCGGCAGGGCTAGGGGATTTGGGTCTCGTGACGGTTGCTGCGCAACCTCCTCGACCACCAGCGGGCGACTAGGGTTCTGCCATGCGCACCCTGGTCGTGGACCACCCGCTCGTCGCCCACAAGCTGACCGTGCTCCGCGACAAGGAGACGGACTCCCCCACGTTCCGCTCGCTCGCTGACGAGCTGGTCACCCTGCTCGCCTACGAGGCGACCCGTGACGTGCGCGTCGAGCCCGCCGACATCGTCACGCCGGTGGCCCCGACGACGGGCGTCCGGCTCGCGACGCCCCGGCCCCTCGTCGTACCCATCCTGCGGGCGGGGCTCGGCATGCTCGACGGGATGATGCGGCTGCTGCCGACCGCCGAGGTCGGCTTCCTCGGCATGGTCCGCAACGAGGAGACGCTGGAGGCGGTGACCTACGCCGAGCGGCTGCCCGACGACCTCACCGGGCGCCAGTGCTACGTGCTCGACCCGATGCTCGCGACCGGTGGCACCCTCGCGGCGGCGATCCGCTTCCTCGTCGACCGCGGCGCCGACCACATCACCGCGGTCTGCCTGCTGGCGGCCCCCGAGGGCTGCGAGCGGCTGGAGCAGGAGCTCGCCGACCTCGACATCCCGGTGACCGTCGTGACGGCGGCGATGGACGAGCGGCTCAACGAGAAGGGCTACATCGTCCCGGGCCTCGGCGACGCGGGAGACCGGCTCTACGGCATCGCCGCGGGCTGACCACCCCGGATTGGATCGATCACAGCCCGTCGAGGGCTGCACACCGTTGCACGGCATAGACGTACGTCACACGTAAGACGGGGCCCGTGAACCCGTGAGCCCTGTGTAGTTTGACCAGCGCTGTGCCCGGACCCCGGGCACCTTTGTGTCCACCGAACGCTGGAGGCTCGATGCTCATCGGCATCCCGCGCGAGTCGAAACCGGGCGAGACCCTGGTTGCGGCAACCGCCAAGACCGTATCCCAACTGACCAACCTCGGTTACGACGTCGTCGTCGAGTCCGGCGCCGGCGTCCACGCCGACCAGCCGGACAGCGCGTTCGTCGAGGCCGGCGTGCGCGTCGGTACGACGGAGGAGGTGTGGGCCGCCGACGTCGTCGTCAAGGTCAACGCCCCCACCGACGAGGAGATCGGCCGCCTCCGGCAGGGCGCCACGATCATCTCGATGATGGCGCCGGGCCGCAGCCCGGAGCTGCTGGAGAAGCTGCAGGCGCAGGGCGTCACCGCCCTGGCGATGGACGCCGTCCCGCGGATCTCGCGCGCGCAGTCGATGGACGTGCTGTCCTCGATGGCCAATGTCGCGGGCTACCGCGCCGTCGTCGAGGCGGCGCACGAGTTCGGCCGCATGTTCACCGGCCAGGTGACCGCCGCCGGCAAGATCCCGCCGGCCCGCGTGTTCGTCGTCGGTGCCGGTGTCGCCGGCCTCGCCGCGATCGGTGCCGCGTCCGCGATGGGCGCCATCGTGCGCGCGTTCGACGTCCGCCCCGAGGTCGCCGAGCAGGTCGAGTCGATGGGCGCGCAGTTCGTCGAGCTCGACGCCTCGCTGTTCGCCGAGAAGTCCTCCGACGGCTACGCCAAGGAGATGACCGAGGAGCAGGTCGCCGCGACCGCCGCGATGTACGACGAGGAGGCGCGCGCCGCCGACATCGTCATCACCACCGCGCTGATCCCGGGACGCCCGGCCCCGTCGCTGCTCACCGCCGAGACCGTCGCCGGCATGCGCAACGGCTCGGTCATCGTCGACATGGCCGCGGCCAACGGCGGCAACGCCGCGGGCACCGTCGCCGACCAGAAGGTCGTCACCGAGAACGGCGTGACCATCCTCGGCTACACCGACCTGGCCGGTCGCCTCGCTGCGCAGACCTCGCAGCTCTACGGCACCAACATCGTCAACCTGCTCAAGCTGCTGACGCCCGAGAAGGACGGCAACCTGGGCCTCGACTTCGAGGACGTCGTCCAGCGCGGCATCACCGTGGTCAAGGACGGCGAGTCGACCTGGCCGCCGCCGGCCGTGCAGGTCTCGGCCGCCCCGGCCGCGGCCGCCGCTCCGGCCGCCGAGCCGAAGCCGGCGAAGGAGCCGATGTCGGCCGGCACCAAGGTCGGCCTGGTGCTGGGTGCGATCGGCCTGTTCTGGCTGGTCAACGCCCTTGCCCCGACCGACGAGCTGCGCCGCCACTTCACCGTGCTGATGCTGTCGATCGTCATCGGGTACTACGTCATCGGCAAGGTCGCCCACGCGCTGCACACGCCGCTGATGTCGGTCACCAACGCCATCTCCGGTGTCGTCGTGGTCGGTGCCCTGGTGCAGGTCGCCACCGACGACGAGCTCGTGCTCGGCATGTCCGCGGTCGCGATCCTGCTCGCCTCGATCAACGTCTTCGGTGGCTTCGCCGTGACGCGCCGCATGCTCGCGATGTTCAGCAAGGGAGCCTGATCCATGGACATCACCTCGATCACCGGAGCGGCGTACATCGTCGCCGCCCTGCTGTTCATCCTGTCGCTGGCGGGCCTGTCCCGCCACGAGTCGGCCCGCAGCGGCCTGACCTTCGGCATCGTCGGCATGGCGGTCGCGCTCGTCGCGACGGTCGCTGCCGTCATCGACGGCAGCGAGTTCCTCGACAACCAGGCGCTGGTCATCATCCTGATGCTCGCCGCGATCGCCGTCGGCGGCGTGATCGGCCTGTGGCGCGCGAAGATCGTCGAGATGACCGGCATGCCCGAGCTCATCGCGGCGCTGCACTCGTTCGTCGGTCTCGCGGCCGTGCTCATCGGCTGGAACGGCCACATCCTCGGCTCGCACGAGTCGATGGACAGCCTCGTCAACATCCACGAGGCCGAGGTCGCGATCGGCATCTTCATCGGCGCGGTCACCTTCACCGGCTCGATCGTCGCCAACCTGAAGCTGTCGGCGAAGATGAAGTCCGCGCCGCTGATGCTGCCGGGCAAGAACGTCATCAACGTCGGCTCGCTCGTGGTGTTCGCGGTCCTGACCGCGATCTACGTCTCGCTCGACACGCACGACAACACGTCGGCCGACATCCTCCTCGGCGTCCTGACCCTGCTGGCGCTCGCGCTCGGCTGGCACCTGGTCGCCTCGATCGGTGGCGGCGACATGCCCGTCGTCGTGTCGATGCTGAACTCGTACTCCGGCTGGGCCGCGGCCGCGTCGGGCTTCCTGCTCGGCAACGACCTGCTCATCGTCACCGGTGCGCTCGTCGGCTCGTCGGGTGCCTACCTGTCCTACATCATGTGCAAGGCGATGAACCGCTCGTTCATCTCCGTCATCGCCGGTGGCTTCGGCATCGAGGCGCCCGCCGGTGACGACAAGGACTACGGCGAGCACCGCGAGATCCAGGCCGACGCCGTCGCCGAGCTCCTCGCCGGCGCCTCGTCCGTCGTGATCACGCCGGGCTACGGCATGGCGGTCGCGCAGGCGCAGTACCCGGTCGCCGACCTGACCGCGAAGCTGCGGGCCAAGGGCATCGACGTCCGCTTCGGCATCCACCCCGTCGCGGGCCGCCTCCCGGGCCACATGAACGTGCTGCTCGCCGAGGCCAAGCTGCCCTACGACATCGTGCTCGAGATGGACGAGATCAACGACGACTTCGGCGACACCGACGTCGTGCTCGTCATCGGCGCCAACGACACGGTCAACCCGGCCGCGTCCGAGGACCCGACCTCCCCGATCGCCGGCATGCCGGTGCTGGAGGTCTGGAACGCCAAGGACGTCATCGTCTTCAAGCGCTCGATGGCCGCCGGCTACGCCGGGGTCCAGAACCCGCTCTTCTTCCGCGAGAACAGCCAGATGCTGTTCGGTGACGCGAAGGACCGGGTCGAGGACATCGTTCGAGCGCTCGGCTGACACACAGCTCGCACCTGTACGACGAGGGCCCGGATCCGCGAGGATCCGGGCCCTTCGTCCGTCCGGGGCAACGTGGCTGCAGCGTCGCGCGCCGTACGGTCCGCACCATGCGACTCCTCCTGATGGGCCCGCCCGGCGCGGGCAAGGGCACCCAGTCCGCCGCGCTCTCCGCCCGCTACGGCATCCCTGCGATCGCCACCGGCGACATCTTCCGGAGCCAGGTGGCCGAGCAGACCGCGCTCGGCGTCACCGCGCAGGGCTACATGGACCGCGGCGAGTACGTCCCCGACGAGGTCACCAACGCGATGGTCGCGGAGCGGCTCGCCGAGCCCGACTGCGCCGACGGCTTCCTGCTCGACGGCTACCCGCGCACCGCCGAGCAGGTCGCCGAGCTGGACGCGATGCTGGCCGCGACCGGGACCGCCCTCGACGCCGTCGTGGTCCTGGCGGCCGACACCGACGAGCTGGTCGAGCGGCTGCTGCGCCGGGCGGGCCTGGAGGGTCGTGCCGACGACACCGAGCCGGTCATCCGCCGCCGGCAGGACGTGTACGCCGAGCAGACCGCTCCCCTGGTCGCGCTGTACGCCGCCCGCGGCCTGGTCCGCGAGGTCGACGGGACCGGCACGGTCGTCGACATCGCGGCGCGCATCGACGCCCTGCTGTCGGGGCTGGGGGCTCAGAGCACGATCGAGGCGAGCGTCTCGTAACGCGGGGTACGACGCGGTCCCTCGCCGAGGTGCGAGGCGATCACGTCGACCGACGACAGCGCCCACGTGGGGCCGGCGTAGGCGTCGAGCAGGCGCACCCAGCTCGTCAGCTCCGTCGGCCGGCCGCCGGTGCGGGCCACGGTGAGGTGGGGCCGGAAGCGCTGGCCGTCGACCTCGATCCCGCACCGGACCGCGGCGTTGCGGGCCCGGACGGCGAGCCGCTCCAGCAGCTCGCCGTCACCGCCCACCCCGGTCGCGAGGACCCGGCCCTCGGTGACGTTCGGGAAGACGACGGAGCCCGCCAGGACCAGCTCCCCGGCGGCGAGGTCGTCGAGCGACTCGGCCAGCCGGTCGACGTACTCGTCGACGTCGCGCTCGGCCGCCGACGGCATGAAGGCCAGCGTGACGTGCATCTGCTCGGGTCGGGTCCACCGGAAGCCGGCGGCCGCGCGGCGGGGTTCGAGGAAGGCGTCGAGATGGTCGACCGCGTCGGGCGGCGGTACGACGGCGGCGAAGACCCTCAGCCCCATCAGACCGTCGTGCCGACCAGCTGGCCGATGCCGTAGGTGACCGCCATGGCGATCAGGCCGCCCAGGACGTTGCGGATCACCGCGGCACGCGGCGGGCCGTAGCCGAAGCGCGCACTCGCCCACCCGGTCAGCGCCAGCGCCGCCACGACGGCCACGACGGTGACGGCCACCCGGAGATCCTGGGTGACCAGCAGGATGGTCAGCAGGGGCAGCAGCGCACCGAGGGTGAACGACAGCATCGAGGCCCACGCGGCCGTCCAGGGACTGGTGAGGTCGTCGGGGTCGATCCCCAGCTCGACCTCGGCGTGCGCCGCCAGCGCGTCCTTCTCGGTCAGCTGCTTGGCGACCTCGAGCGCCAGGTCGGGCTCGAGGCCCTTGTCGACGTACAGGCCAGCCAGCTCGGCGAGCTCGTCCTCCGGGTCCTCACGCAGCTCGCGCCGCTCCTTGGCGAGCAGCGCCTCCTCGGAGTCACGCTGGGTGCTGACCGAGACGTACTCGCCGGCCGCCATGCTCATCGCGCCGGCCGCCAGGCCGGCGATGCCGGCGATCAGGATGGCGGTCCGGTCAGTGGTGGCGCCGGCGACACCGAGCACGATGCCGGCGGTCGACACGATGCCGTCGTTGGCGCCGAGCACCCCGGCCCGCAGCCAGTTCAGCCGGTCGTTCAGCCCCGACTGGTGGGGTTCGTCGTCGTGGGGGCCGATGTCCTCGGCGAGGGGTTCCGCGTCCGTGCTCACCCCTCCATGATCCCCGATCATCCGCACCCCATGCGACTGCGATTCCACGGGCGACCGGTCGTGCTCAGATCAGACCGGCCTGCACGGCGTCCACGACGACCTCGATCGAGGTGTCCGGGCACGACCGCTGCGCCGCGCTCAGGACGACACGTCCACCACGATCACGTGGAGGTGGCGCGGGCCGTGGACGCCCTCGACCCGGTCGAGCTCGA
This sequence comes from uncultured Nocardioides sp., assembly GCA_964487275.1. Lineage (GTDB taxonomy): Bacteria > Actinomycetota > Actinomycetes > Propionibacteriales > Nocardioidaceae > Nocardioides. Next base: position 13,901 of record CAZAQE010000023.1, read on the forward strand.
TGTCGCTCGTCGCGCTGGGGCCGCTGATCCAGGTCTGCGGCCGGAGGGGGTCGAGGAGCGGGAAGGCGTCGGGGACGTCGGCGACCACCTGGTCGGCGTACACGACGCAGACGTGGCAGTCGGGCACCAGGGAGATCGCGCGGCGGCCCTGGTCGGGTGCGTGGTCGAGCACGATGGTGCCGGTCTCGGCGATGCCGACGCGGCAGCAGGTCACGACCGCGTCGAGGTCGTCGAGCTCTGCGGCGGAGAGGCCGTCATCGACGAGTGGCGACCCAATGCCGGCCAGGACGGCGTCCGGCAGCCCCGCGGGTACGACGACCCGCGCACCCTCCGGGAGGGCGGCCGCCACGGCCGCGGCGAGCCCGTCGGGCGGGCAGTGCACGACGACGGCCCGGTAGTCGGCGACCCGCTCGGCGAAGTGGTCCACCAGGTTGGTCTCCGCGGGAGCAGACGCGCCCGGGGGAGCCACGACCGGCTCCGGTGAGCCCTCGACGTCGCGCAGCGCGGCGCGGACGCGGCCGAGGATCTCCTCCCTCGCGCTCGTCATTCGTGCTCACCTCCGTCGGTCCGCTTCCACCAGTCCCGGAAGGACTCGGCCGGTGGGACCGGCAGGTCGCGGGCGTCGGTCCACGCAGCGCCCGGGCCGGGCAGCCGCCCGAGCGACGACTTCCCACGCCGGCGCAGGACCCGTCCCGCGAGCGAGGACAGTCGCTCGGCCCGGTCGAGACGACGCTCGTCGGCGAATGCCCACGCCGCCCCGCGGAAGGCGACCGCCTCCGGCTTCGGGACCCGGTCGGCGCGGTGGCCGTCGACGACCTTCCCGCGCAGGTGCACCAGCACCTCGGGGATGTCGATGCGCACCGGGCAGGCCTCGAAGCAGGCACCGCAGAGCGAGGAGGCGTAGGGCAGGGAGTCAGTCTGCGGGTCACCCGTCCCCTTCAGCAGCGGGTTGAGGATCGCGCCGATCGGGCCCGGGTAGACCGAGCCGTAGGCGTGCCCGCCGGTGCGCTCGTAGACCGGGCACACGTTGAGGCAGGCCGAGCAGCGGATGCAGCGCAGCGCCTGGCGGCCGGTCTCGTCGGCCAGCGCACGGGTGCGCCCGTTGTCGAGCAGGACGACGTGGACCTCCTGCGGCCCGTCGCCGGGCGTGATGCCGGTCCAGGTGGAGGTGTAGGGGTTCATCCGCTCACCGGTCGAGGACCGCGGCAGCAGCCGCATCAGCGGGTCGAGCTCGGCCCAGGTGGGGACCACCTTCTCGATCCCGACGATGCTGACCAGCACGTCGGGCAGGGTCAGGCACATCCGGCCGTTGCCCTCGGACTCGACGACCACGAGGGTGCCGGAGTCGGCGACCGCGAAGTTGGCACCGGACACGGCGACCTTCGCGCGCAGGAACTTCTCCCGCAGGTGCTCACGCGCAGCGCCTGCCAGCACGGCCGGCTCGTCGGTCAGGTCGGCGGGGGCGGGCCGGCCGACATCGCCCATCCGGCGGCGGAAGATCTCGCGGATCTCCGCACGGTTGCGGTGGATCGCCGGCACCAGGATGTGGCTCGGCAGGTCGCCGCCCAGCTGCACGATCAGCTCGGCGAGGTCGGTCTCCCACGCCGCGATGCCCGCGGCCTCGAGCGCCTCGTTGAGGCCGATCTCCTGGGTGACCATCGACTTGACCTTCACGACCTCCTCGACCGCGTGCGCGCGGGCGACGTCGATGACGATCCGGTTGGCCTCCTCGGCGTCACGGGCCCAGTGCACGACGGCGCCACGTGCGATCAGCGACTCCTCCAGCTCGATGAGCTGCGTGTCGAGCGAGCGCAGCGCCCGCTCCTTGACCGCCGCACCGGCGAGGCGCAGGTCCTCCCAGTTGTCGACCTCGTCGACGACCGCCGCGCGCTTGGCGCGGATCACGCCCGTGGCGTGGGCGAGGTTGTGGCGCAGCTGGGTGTCGGCCAACGCCACCCGGGCGGCGTCGGGGAACGCCGGCATCCCGACGAAGGTGCCGGTCATGAGCCGCACCTCGGACGATGGGTCTCGATACGCTCGCTGGCGCTCGCTGCTACTCGACCAGCGGAGGCGGTCTCGTCCTCCGTCGAGGCGAGGATCTCGGCCAGGTGCATCACCCGGACGCCCGAACGTCCACGACCCAGCAGACCGCCGATGTGCATCAGGCAGGAGTTGTCGCCGGCCACCAGCACCTCGGTCCCGGTCTCCCGCACGTGGCGGGCCTTGTCGGTCCCCATCGCCACGGAGGTGTCGGCGTTCTTGAGCGCGAAGGTGCCGCCGAACCCGCAGCACTCCTCCGCCTTCGGCAGGTCCACCAGCCGCAGCCCGCGCACCTTCTCCAGCAGCTGCCGCGGCCGGTCGCCGACACCCAGCATCCGCAGCGAGTGGCAGGTCGGGTGGTAGGTCACCGAGTGCGGGAAGTAGGCCCCCACGTCGGTCAGCCCGAGCACGTCGACGAGGAACTCGGTCAGCTCGTACGTCTTCGGCGACGTCTCCGCCACCGCGGCAGCGAGCCCCGCGTCGCCGGAACGCGCCGCGACCAGCCGGTGCTGGTGCCGCGCCGACCCGGCACAGGAGCCGGACGGGGTGACCACGGCGTCGTACCCCTCGAAGGCCCGGACGAAGGAGCGCACCGCCGGCACCGCCTCGTCCAGGTAGCCGGTGTTGACCATCGGCTGCCCGCAGCACGTCTGCGCCTGCGGGAAGTCGACGTCGACGCCGAGCCGCCGCAGCAGTCGGACGACGGCCTGGCCGGTCCCCGGGAACATCGCGTCGTTGACGCAGGTGACCATCAGTGCGACGCGCATCAGTGGTCCTCTCTGGAAGTCGTGCGTAGGTGCTCTGTGCCTCGGGTGCGTGCATGGCAAGGCGGCGGAGCGAAGTCGTACCTGGTCGTCCCACGAGCGACGCCAACGCCGCCAGGTGCGTACCCGGGGTGCAGAGCACCCGCAGGACTTCCAGAGTGGACCACTAGCCCATCCTCGCCGACATCCTCACGCAGGGACCACGCGCTCGACGTACGGCACGAGCCGCACCGGCCCGGTCAGGCCGTAGCTCTGGCGGGTCGCGACGCCGTAGACACCGGGCGTCACGACACGCAGCCGGTTGAGCAGGGGCGAGGCCACCTCGACCTCGATCACGTTGCTTCCCGGGACCAGGGAGTGCCCGAGGTCGACGACGGCGTCCATCGGGTCGAGGGCGGGCAGCAGCTCGCCGTTGACGCGGACCCGGAAGGTGTCGTTGACCTCGCCGAGCTCGAGGAAGGCGCCGTCGGCGGCGGTCCAGTCCGCGCCGAGGTCGATGGTCGTGCGATAGCGGCCGATGCCGGAGACGTCCTCGAGGCCGCTCACCTTCGACCACGACTGCAGGGAGGGGAGGTCGCGCGTCACGACGTCCTTCGACGTCGCGAGGTCCTTCGGGTCGGCCGGGTTCGCGGGCTTCCAGTCCTCCAGCTCGAGGCTCCACGACGCCGGTACGACGGGCTCGCGGACGCGGTCGACGACCACCTTCGCCGTACCGCCGCCGGCCTTCGTGAGCTCGAAGGTGCCGGCGGTCGTGGTGCGCAGGACGGCGTTGGCGCCGCGGGCCACGACGGCCTGGCCGGGCGTGGCAACGGGCAGCACCGAGCGGGCGACGCCCGCACCGGGCGCCGCGAGGGCGACGACCGTCGACTGTCCGGGGACCAGGTCGACCCGGACTCGGACCCGGTCGCCGGAGCGTTCGAAGGCGGCGATCCGGGTGACCTCGCCGGTCCACGCGTCCAGCAGCCACGGCACGGCCGTGCGGTCGGTGGCGGTCAGCCAGACGTCCTGCTGGACGGGGTTGAGCCGCCGGTTCTCGGCGTGCCGGGCGTTGGCGAGGTAGTAGAGGTCGACCTTGCCGGTGACCCGCCGGACGTGCATGACCGTCGAGTCCGCGTGCTCGACGTCGCGTACGACGCCGAGGGCAGCCAGCGCGGTGCCGACCTCGGCCTCGGGGACGGTCCGGGTGGTCGGCAGCGCGCCGACCTGGGCCATCATCGAGCGGACCTCGGCGGTCGCCGCGGCGTCGTCGCGGCCGGCGGGCGTCACCTGCGACCAGTCGCCGATCAGCACGATCGGCAGGCCCTTGCGGCCCAGCGCGAGCAGGCGCCGCGCGCCGTCGACGTCCATCGTGAACGCATTGCCGCGCAGGTTGTCGGGCCCGACGACGACGGCCTTGTAGGCCGGGCCGTCCGGCGCCAGGCGTCCCTGCGAGAAGTCGACGCCGTCGAGCGCGAGCAGCGACGCGCTGACGAAGGAGTGCGACCAGCCGAGCTTGGTGCCGTTGTTGGTGATCCACTGCGGGCCGATGCCGGTCGAGGCCCAGCCCTTGTGCCGCCAGAACGCGACGTCGTACTTCGGGATCCCGGTCTGCAGCACCAGCTGGGTGCGGGCGAGATAGGCCGCGATGCCGGGGACGTGCTCCCACTGGGGCGTGCGCGGTCCCCAGGCCTCGCCGAAGCCGACGGCGTTGTTGTAGTACGGCGAGAAGGCTGCGAAGCCCGGCCAGGTGACGTCGGGTGCCTTCGCGTAGGGGAAGCCGTGCACCATCAGCTGGTTGACGCCCGCGACGAAGATGCTGTTGATCGTGAACAGCGCCTGGTTCTGGGCGGTCGGGCTGGTGCTGTTGGCGCCCCACGTCGTGTTGTAGGCCGCGCCGTTGTAGCAGATCGCCTCACAGGACAGGACCTTGTGACCGGCGAGGTCTCGGCCGGCCGCCATCACCCGGTAGTCGTCCAGGTTCTTGAACCCGAGCGACTCGGTCTCCGGCACGTCGACGACGGCCGCGTGCTGCATCGTGTCGGTCTCCAGGCCGTAGGGCTGGATCCGGATGCCCATGCCGAGGCTCCTCGCGAACTCCTGCATCGGACGCAGGTGCTGGTCGCGGTAGAGGTCGGAGAGGACGATGTTGTAGTCGTCGCGGATCTCGTTGGTACGCAGGTTGTCCGCGGTCGCCGGATCCGCGGCGGCCACCGAGAACTGGTACTTCTCGTCCTTCTCCAGCACGAAGGGCAGCCACCGACGCAGGTCGTAGCCGTGCTTCGCCTCGAACTCGTCGAGGAGGTCGCGGGTCCAGATCGTCGCCTCGGTCTCGATCTCGAGCGAGTCCTCGAAGAGGTAGCCGCCGGCCGCACGGAAGAGCGCCCGCAGCTCTCCGTCGAGCACGCGGTCCTCCCAGAGGTCGATGACCTTCTGCGCACCGCGGCGGCTGAAGTGGTCGACCACGTAGGCGCGGGGCGAGGTGTGCGGTCCGGCCTCGGGCTCCTGGCCCGAGCCCCGCTGCCATGTCGCCAGCAGCACCCAGGTGGCACCGGCCGGCTCGGCAGGGGCGGTCCAGGTGAGGTGCTCGCCGTCGACCTCGCCCGCCAGGTCGACGTACGACGACGGGTCGAGGATCGTGCTGGTGATGTTGTTGTTGCGGTCGCGGACGTAGCCGGTGACACGGTGGGCCTGCACGGTGACCAGCTCCGCGCGGGTCACCGCGGACGCGGGCTCGACGACCGGCTCGGGCAGCGCGGCGTCGTAGGCCTGGCCGGCCAGCACCGTCGCCTGCCCGTGCACCAGCTCGGTGCAGGCCGCGTCGTCGTCGGGCGTGATGGTCGGGACGGCCGCCGGCCACGAGGGCCCGACGGTGACGTCGACGCGCACGCCGCGCTTCGCGGCCTGCGCGAGCGCGGCCTTGACGCCGGCCACCCACGGGCCGGTCCCCCAACCGTGCGACGCGACGTCGATGTCGATGTTGCGGGCGCGCAGGCTGTGCGTGACGTCGGCGACCTCGAGGACACCGAAGCCGGCGTCGGCGACCTGGTCGACCTCGCGGGCGATCTCGACCGGGTCGACGAGGCCGTGCGGCCACCACCAGCGGAAGCCCGCGGCCGTGGCAGTTCCGGGCTTGCGGAACGCCTTCACGAAGGCGTCGGGCAGGCCCGACGCGCGCGGGGCGGCGGCCTGCGCGGGGGCCAGCGCGGCGGAGCCGGCGGCGCCGACCACGGCGGCCGTGCCGAGGGTCGCGGCGGCGGCGCCGAAGAGTGCGCGCCGGTTGAGGCGGGTGCCGGGGAGATCGGTCATGGGTGGGGCCTTCCGGGAGGAGTGGGAGGGAGGAAGGAACGACGGGTCAGGAGGTGCGCGCCTCGGCGGCGTCCCAGTCGAGCTCGTCGCGCGGCTCGAACCGCCGGACGTCGTACGAGCGGCGGACGAGGTCGCGCATCGCCGCCAGGTCCGGCAGGTCCGCACCGAGGGCGCGACCCTGCACGAGGACGTTGCCGAGCGCGGCGGCCTCGACGGGACCGGCGAGGACGGGCAGGCCACAGGCGTCGGCCGTGAGCTGGCAGAGCACCTCGTTCTGCGAGCCGCCGCCGACGACGTGGACGACCTCGGGCGAGGTGCCCGCGAGCGCCGCTGCCGTGCGGACGTGGCGGCGATAGGCCACGGCGAGGCTGTCGACGATGCAGCGGGTGATCGCGACCGGTGAGTGCGGGACGACCTCGCCGGCCTCCGCCGCCAGGGCGGCGATCCGCTCGGGCATCGGATCCGCGGCGGTGCTCGGGAACAGCAGCCGCGGGTCGTTGATGTCGACCACCGTGCGCAGCGGCTCGAACGCGGCCGCCGCCTCGATCAGCGAGCGGAGCTCGACGTCCTTGTAGCGCCGCTCGCTCCACGAGCGCAACGACTCCGAGAGGACCCAGAGGCCCATCACGTTCTTGAGGAAGCGGACCGTCCCGTCGACGCCGATCTCGTTGGTGAAGTCGGCGAGCCGCGCGTCCTCGGTCAGCACCGGCTGGTCGAGCTCGAGGCCCACCAGCGACCAGGTGCCCGAGGAGATGTAGGCGAAGTCCCCCCGGCTGCTGGTGTCCGCGGGCACGCCCACGACCGCCGAGGCGGTGTCGTGCGAGCCCACCGCGACGACCGGTACGTCGGCGGAGACGCCGAGCTCCCGGGCGACGTCGGGCAGCAGCGCGCCGAGCAGGGAGCCCGGCTCCCGCAGGGGAGGGAGGATTCCCCACGGCAGCCCGAGCTCCCGGCACAGGTCGACCGCCCAGGTGCCCTTGCGGACGTCGTACAGCTGGGTGGTCGAGGCGTTGGTGCGCTCCGCGCCGATCGCGCCGGTCAGCCAGTAGCCGAGCAGGTCCGGCAGCAGGAGCATCGTCTCCGCGGCCTCCAGCGCGGCCGTGCCGCGCGCGGCGACCAGCTGGTAGAGCGTGTTGAACGGGAGCTGCTGGATGCCGGTCGTGCCGTAGAGGCGGTCGGCGCCGACCTCCGCGACGACCTTGTCGGCGATCCCGTCGACGCGTGCGTCGCGGTGGCTGAAGACCTGCCCGAGCAGCTGGCCGTCCCGGTCGAGCAAGCCGTGGTCGATCGCCCACGAGTCGATGCCGATGCCGTGCAGCGGGCCGGTCCGGGCGACCTCGCCGATCCCCCGGAGCACCTCGCGGTGGATGCCGAGGACGTCCCAGAACAACGAGCCGCGCACCCTGACCGCCCCGTTGGGGAAGCGGTGCAGCTCGTTGATCTCGACGCGCTCGCCGCTGATCCGGCCGGACATCACCCGTCCGGACGTGGCGCCGAGGTCGACCGCCGCGACCCGGACCGGCGCGCTCATCGGAGGAACGCTGCGGCCACCCCGGCGTCGACCGGGATGTGCAGGCCGGTGGTGTGGGTGAGCTCGGGACCGCAGAGCACGAACACCGCGTTCGCGATGTTCTCCGGCAGCACCTCGCGCTTGAGGATGGTGCGCTGGGCGTAGAACTTGCCCAGGTCCTTCTCCTCGACGCCGTAGACCGCGGCCCGGTTGGCACCCCAGCCGCTGGCGAAGATGCCCGAGCCGGCGACCACGCCGTCCGGGTTCACGCCGTTGACCTTGATGCCGTGCTCGCCGAGCTCGGCCGCGAGCAGCCGGACCTGGTGGGCCTGGTCGGCCTTTGCGGCGCCGTACGCGACGTTGTTGGGACCGGCGAAGATCGAGTTCTTGCTGGAGATGTAGACGATGTCGCCGCCCATCTGCTGCTCGATCATCACCTTCGCGGTCGCCTTGGCGACGAGGAAGGAGCCCTTGGCCATCACGTCGTGCTGGAGGTCCCAGTCCTTCTCGGTGGTCTCGAGCAGGGAGCGCGAGAGCGAGAGGCCGGCGTTGTTGACGACGAGGTCGACGCCGCCGAACGCCAGCACCGCGGCGTCGACGGCGGCCTGGACGGCGGCCTCGTCACTCACGTCGACCTGGACACCGACAGCGACATCCGCGCCCCCGAGCTCGGCCGCGGCCTCCTGCGCCTTCTCCAGGCTGAGGTCGGCGATCACCACGCAGGCACCCTCCGCGGCCAGCTTGGCCGCGGTCGCCCTGCCGATCCCCGATGCGGCGCCGGTGACGAGCGCGACCCGGGTGGCGAGCGGCTTCGGCTTCGGCATCCGCTGGAGCTTGGCCTCCTCGAGCGCCCAGTACTCGATGCGGAACTTCTCCGCCTCGTCGATCGGGGCGTACGTCGACAGGCCCTCCGCGCCGCGCATCACGTTGATCGCGTTGACGTAGAACTCGCCGGCCACGCGGGCGGTCTGCTTGTCCTTGCCGAAGCTGAACATGCCGACGCCGGGCACCAGCACGATGAGCGGGTCCTTGCCGCGGATCGCCGGCGAGTCGGCCACGGCGTTGCGGTCGTAGTAGCCCTGGTAGTCCTCGCGGTAGGCGACGGCGAGCTCGTGCAGGCGGGCGATGCTCTCCTCGACCGAGGCGGTCGGCGGCAGGTCGAGCACCAAGGGCTTCACCTTGGTACGCAGGAAGTGGTCGGGGCAGGACGTGCCGAGGGCGGCCAGGCGCGGGTGCTCGCTGCTCGCGAGGAAGTCGAGGACCACCTCGCTGTCGGTGAAGTGGCCGACCATCGGCCGGTCCGCGCTCGCGATGCCGCGGATGGTCGGGGCCAGCGCAGCGGCGCGGGCCTTGCGCTCGGCGTCCGGCAGGGCGTCGTACCCGTCGAGGGCGGGGCCGAAGGGCTCCGCCTTGCTGTGCTCGGCGATGTACGCCGCCGCCGTGTCGATGATCCACAGCGAGTTGGCCTCGGCCTCCTCGCTGGTCTCACCCCACGCGGTGATGCCGTGGCCGCCGAGGATGCAGCCGATCGACTGGGGGTTCTGCTCCTTGATGGCGGCGATGTCGAGGCCCAGCTGGAAGCCTGGCCGGCGCCAGGGGACCCAGACGACCTTGTCGCCGTAGATCTCCTTCGTCAGCGCCTCGCCGTCGGCGGCCGTCGCGATCGCGATGCCGGAGTCGGGGTGCAGGTGGTCGACGTGGGGGGCGTCGACGAGCCCGTGCATGGCGGTGTCGATCGACGGCGCGGCGCCGCCCTTGCCGTGCAGGCAGTAGTCGAACGCGGCGACCATCTCGTCCTCGCGCTCGATGCCCGGGTAGACGTCGACCAGGCTGCGCATCCGGTCGAGGCGCAGGACGGCCAGGCCGGACTCGGTGAGGGTGCCGAGGTCGCCGCCGGACCCCTTCACCCAGACCAGCTCGACGGGCTCGCCGGTGACCGGGTCGGTCTCCGTGCCCTTGGCCGAGGTGTTGCCGCCCGCGTAGTTGGTGTTCTTGGGGTCGGCGCCGAGGCGGTTGGAGCGGGCGATCAGCGCGGCGGCTGCGGGGTTCGTCATGTCTGTCTTCCTCAGTTCCACGAGAGCTGGGTGCCGCCGACGCGGGCGGCCTCGATCTGCGCCTGGTAGCCGGAGTCGGCGTAGGCCTTCATCGGGTCGCCGGGAAGGCCGCGCTCCTCGCGCCACGCGGCGAGGTCGCCGCGGACGTCGGTGTAGAACGCGTCCATGAACACGGCGTTGGCGGCGAGCACGTCGCCGGCCGACTGCGCGGCGTCGAGGGCCTCACGGTCGACGAGCAGCGCCCGGGCGGTCATCTCCTGCACGTTGAGCACGGAACGGATCTGGCCGGGGATCTTGTCCTCGACGTTGTGGCACTGGTCGAGCATGAAGGCCACGTCGCTGTGGCCGTCGGGGTTGGCAGGTCCGTAGCCGCCGCCGCGGATCACCTCGAACAGGATCCGGAAGAGCTGGAACGGGTCGGCCGCACCGACGATCAGGTCGTCGTCGGCGTAGAAGCGCGAGTTGAAGTCGAAGGAGCCGAGCTTCCCGAGGCGCAGCAGCTGCATCACGATGAACTCGATGTTGGTGCCGGGCGCGTGGTGGCCGGTGTCGAGGCAGACGACGGCGCGCTCACCGAGGGCACTGACCTGGGCGTACGACGTGCCCCAGTCCGGGACGTCGGTGTGGTAGAACGCCGGCTCGAAGAACTTGTACTCGAGGACCAGCCGCTGGTCCTCGCCGATCCGGTCGTAGATCGTCGAGAGCGACTCGGCGAGCCGGTCCTGCCGGCCGCGGAGGTCGGCCTGACCGGGGTAGTTGCTGCCCTCGGCGAGCCAGATCTTGAGGTCGCGGGAGCCGGTCGCGTGCATGATGTCGATGCACTCGAAGTGGTGGTCGATCGCCTTCTGGCGGATCTTCGGGTCGACATGGGTCAGGGCGCCGAACTTGTAGTCGTCGTCCTGGAAGGTGTTGGAGTTGATCGTCCCGAGCGCGACGCCCTGCTCGCCGGCGTACGACCGCAGTGCGGCGTAGTCGTCGACCCGGTCCCACGGGATGTGGAGGGCGACGGTCGGCGCGAGGCCGGTGAACCGGTGCACGGTGGCGGCGTCGGCGATCTTCTCCTCGACCGAGCGCGGGGTCCCCGCGCTGCCGAAGACCTTGAACCGGGTGCCGGAGTTGCCGAACGCCCAGGACGGGAGCTCGATGGCCTGGCCCTCGAGCTGGGCCGCGATGGCGGCGAATCCCTGGTGACTTGTCATGATCGTGTGCCTTCGAGCTGGTCGTCGAGGTTGAACACCTCGTGAAGCAGGACGAACCCCTCGTCGGGTGCGCCCTCGAGCTGGGTGAAGTACGGCGCCATCTCGGCCTGCCACCGGGCGTTGACCCCGGTGGCGGCCATGGCGGCCTGGGCGGCGACCAGGTCGTCGGACTCGACGTACCCGATCAGCAGCCCGTCCTCCCGCAGGAACAGGGAGTAGTTGCGCCAGCCCGTCTCCTCGAGCGCGGCGAGCATCTCCGGCCAGACGGCCCGGTGGCGCTCGGCGTACTCCTCCATCCGGTCGGGACGGACCTGGAGACTGAAGCAGTAGCGGGGCATGGGTGACCTCCTCTCCCTGTTCCTGCGGGTGGATGTGGTGGCGAGGCCGCTGGTTGAGGCGCGAGCGCCAGCGAGCCTCGGGGCCAACGGCCGACTAGAAGTTGAAGTCGTCGATGTTGTCGGCGTTGTAGCGGAAGGGGTCGCCCAGCAGGACGGTGCCGTTCTCGCCGACGGTGAACTCACCGAGCTCGCCCGCCTCGAAGGTGTCGCCCTCCTCGCCGGTGATCTCGCCCTCGACGAGCGCCTTGGTGGCGTACGCCGCCAGGTAGCCGAGGTCCTCGGGGTTCCAGAGCGCGAACTCCTTGACGGTGCCGTCCTTGACGTAGTCACGCATCTGGTTCGGGGTGCCGAGACCGGTCAGGGCGACCTTGCCCTTGGCGTCGGAGGTGGAGAGGTAGCGCGCCGCGGCGGAGATGCCGACCGTGGTGGGCGAGATGATGCCCTTCAGGTTGGGGTGGTCGGCGAGCAGCGCGGCGGTCTTGTCGAACGAGGTCTGGTCGTCGTCGTCGCCGTAGACGGTGTCGACGAGCTTGATGTCGGGGTGGCCCTTCAGCTCCTCCTCCATCAGCTTGATCCAGGCGTTCTGGTTGGTCGCGTTGGCTGCGGCCGAGAGGATGGCGATCTCGCCGGAGTCGCCGATCTGCTCGGCGATCATGTCGACCTGGACCTTGGCGATGCCCTCGGCCGTGGCCTGGTTGATGAACAGGTCGCGGCACTCCGCGTCGGTGTCGGAGTCGAAGGTGACGACCTTGGTGCCGGCGTCGCGGGCCGCGTCGAGCGAGTCGCACAGGGCGGTCGGGTCGTTGGCGGAGACGACGAGGCCCTTCACACCCTGCTGGGCTGCGGTGTCGATGAAGCTGACCTGGGCGTCCGGGCCGGCGGTGTCGGGACCCACCTCGTCGTAGGTGCCACCGAACTCCTCGACGGCCTTCTTGCCGCCGGCGTCGCTGGTCTCGAAGTACGGGTTGCCGAGGTTCTTCGGCAGGAAGGTGACCGTGATGTCACCGCCGTCGCTGCCCGAGCCATCGTCGTCGCTGCTTCCGCAGGCGGCGAGGCCGAGGGAGGCGACCAGCGCCAGGGCGGCGCCGGCAGCGAACCGCTTGGAGTTGATCCTCATTGACTTACCTTTCGGGTTCCGTCGCCGTTGGCCGGCGTCTGTGGTGCGACCGTGGAGGTCGCTGCCCGCCGCGGGATCAAGGCCCGGATACGCGGCAGGAAGTTGGAGGCGATCACCGAGCCGACCAGCAGGAGGCCGATGATGATCTGGATGACCTCGGAGCCCTGCCCGTCGAGCTGGAGCGCCGAGTTGAGGACGGCGATGAGCAGCACCCCGGCGACCACGCCGTGCAGCGCGCCGCGCCCACCGAAGATGGAGACGCCGCCGAGCAGCACGCCGGCGATGACCTTGAGCTCGAAGCCGTTGCCCGTGTCGGTCGCGACCGAGTTGGCCTTGAGGGCGACGTACACGCCGGCGAACGCGGCGACCGCCCCGCTGAGCGTGAACAGGATGAGCTTGGTGCGGGCGACGTTGACGCCGGAGAAGTGGGCGGCCTCGTCGCTCAGGCCGATCTCGAAGACGCCGCGGCCGAAGCTGGTGAAGTGCAGCAGCAGCGCGAAGAGAACGATCAGGACGGCGATCGGGATGACGATGTTGGGGTACTGCGACTCGCCGATCCGCTCGGTCGGCCAGTCCTGCCAGCTCTCCGGGAAGCCGGCGATCCGCTTGTCCTGGATGAGTCCCTCCGCGAGGCCGCGGTAGAGGGCGAGGCTTCCGATCGTGACCGCGAGCGACGGCAGGCCGACGTAGGCGACGAAGAAGCCGTTGAGCGCGCCGAGCAGGGCGCCGACACCGATCGCGACGAGCGCGGCCACCGGGACGGACAGGTCGTGCTCGACGACCAGCACGCCGGTGATCGCGGCGCTGGCACCGAGGGTGCTCGCGACCGACAGGTCGATCTCGCCAGTGATGATGATCAGCGTCATCGGCAGCGCCATCAGCAGGATCGGCGCGTACTCCTTGCTGAGGTTGTACATCGTCAGCGGGCCGTCGAAGAACGGCACGTTGCCCAGGGCGTAGAGGTAGACGGCGACCAGGCCGAGGATGACCGCCGCCTCGCGGTTCAGCAGGACACGGGACAGCAGGTTGCGCGAGTACGCCGGGTAGGTCCGGGCCGCAGCGGCCGGCGCCGGTGCCGGTTCCTTCGTCAGGGTGCTCATGCGTGGTCCCTCGCTTCCACGAGCTTGTTCGTACGACGGACGCTCAGCACGCGGTCCAGCACGATCGAGCCGATGATCAGCGCGCCGACGACGGCGCCCTGCCAGAACTCGCTGATGCCGAGGATCGGGAGCGCCCGGTTGATGGTGACCAGGAGGAAGGCGCCGATGGCCGCGCCCCAGACGGTGCCGCTGCCGCCGAAGATGGCGACCCCGCCGATGACGACGGCGGCGACGGCCTGGAGCTCGATGCCGGAGCCGGTGCCGGAGAACGCCGTGGCGTAGCGAGCGGCGGAGAAGACCCCGGCGAGGCCGGCCAGCGCACCGCAGAGGACGAAGGCGCCGAACACTCGGCGCCCCGACGGCAGTCCGAAAAGGTCGGCGGCGTCAGGGTCGGAGCCGATCGCGTAGAGCTCGCGGCCGCCCCGGGCGGTGTGGAGGTAGTAGCCGACCAGGCCGACGACGACGAGCGCGATGATCGTGAGCACCGGGATCGTGAACACCTGCTGGGTGCCGAGCTTCTCGAAGTGGGCCGGGTAGTCGCCGGCGGTCATCCGGTCGCTGCCGACCTCGTGGGTCAGCGCGCCGCGCAGGACGTACATCGTGCCCAGCGTGATCACCAGCGCCGGCACCTTGAAGACGGTGACCAGCAGGCCGTTGAGGGCGCCGACGACCGCGCCGATGGCGAGGCCCGCGACGAACACCACCACGACCGACGTCTCGGGGTTGGCGACGAAGATCCTGCCCGTCGCGTAGGCGGTGATGCCGAGTGTGGATCCGACCGAGAGGTCGACGTTGCGGGTGACCACGACGACCATCTGGCCCACGGCGAGCAGGAGCAGGATCGACGGCGCGAGCAGCGTGTCGCGCCAGCCGTCGGCGCTGAACACGAACGAGCTGCGGCGGCTGGTCGCGACCACGAGGATCAGTGCCAGCACGATGACGATCGCGAGCTCGCGGGAGCGGAGCAGCGTCTGCACGGCGCGCATCGCGGCGCTCTCCTGCGAGGGGCGGAGGGTGGCGGTGCTCATGCGACCGGCTCCTTGGTGGACGGGGAGGTCGGGGCGGACGCGGCCGAGCGGGTCGCGGCGGCCATGACGTTCTCGGGGGTCGCCTCGCCGCGGGCGATGTCAGCGGTCAGCCGGCCCTCGCAGACGACGAGGACGCGGTCGGCCATGCCGAGGACCTCGGGCAGCTCGGAGGAGATCATCAGGATCGCGAGGCCCTGGCCGGCGAGGTCGGACAGCAGTCGGTGGACCTCGGCCTTGGTGCCGACGTCGATGCCGCGGGTCGGCTCGTCGATGATCAGCAGCTTCGGCCCGGTGGCCAGCCACTTGGCGATGACGACCTTCTGCTGGTTGCCACCGCTCATCGTGGCGGCCCGCATGTCGAGGGCGCTGGTCTTGACCTGGAGCTTCGCCGCCCACGGTCCGGCCGCCCTGTTCTCGGCCGAGGCCGTGAGCAGTCCGGCCCTGCCGAGCCCGCCCCGGATGACGGAGGCGACGTTCTTCGCGACCGATCCCTCGATCACCAGGCCCTGCTGGCGGCGGTCCTCCGGAACGAACGCCATGCCGGCGCGGATCGCCCGCCGGGGCTGGCGCTTCGGGACGGGTCTGCCGTTGAGCGCGACCCGCCCGGCGTCGTACCCGTCGACGCCGAAGACGGCCCGGGCGATCTCGCTGCGGCCGGCGCCGACGAGGCCGGCCAGGCCGACGATCTCGCCCGCGCGGACCTGGAAGGTGATGTCGTGGAACTCGCCGGCGGAGGTGAGGCCCTCGACGTCCAGGACGACCTCGCCGATCGCGGCGGGCGTCTTCGGGAAGAGCTCGGCGACCTCGCGGCCGACCATCTTCGCGACGATCTCGGCCTCGGTGGTCTCGGCGATGCGATGGGTGGAGACATAGGCGCCGTCACGCATCACCGTGACGGTGTCGCAGAGGTCGAAGACCTCGTCGAAGCGGTGGGAGATGAAGACGACGGCGCGGCCCTCGTCGCGCAGGCTGCGGGCGACGGCGAACAGCCGGGCGACCTCGTTGCCGCTGAGGGCCGCGGTCGGCTCGTCCATCACGAGCAGCTTCGCGTCGAGCGAGATGGCCTTGGCGATCTCGATGAGCTGCTGGTCGGCGATCGAGAGGCCGTTGGCGACCCGGCGGGGGTCGATCGCGACACCGAGCCGGGCGAAGAGGGCGTTGGCCTCGTCGTACATCCGGGTCCGGTCGATCCGGCGGCCGCGGCCGAGCGGATGGCGGCCCATGAAGATGTTCTCGGCGACCGAGAGGTCCGGGAACAGCGTCGGCTCCTGGTAGATCACCGCGACGCCGGCGGCCTTCGAGTCGGCCGTCGAGCCGAAGTCGACCGGCTGACCCAGGAGCCGGAACTCCCCCGCGTCGCGGCGGTGGACGCCCGCGACGATCTTGACCAGCGTCGACTTGCCCGCGCCGTTCTCACCCACCAGGGCGTGGATGGAGCCGGGGTGCACCACGAGGGTGCCCGAGCGCAGGGCGGCGACCGCGCCGAAGGACTTCGCGACGTCACGCAACTCGAGGGTCGGCGCCGTGCGCTCCTCGTGGTCCGTTGCTGTCGACATCTCTCTCCTCAAGCTCTCGACATCGTGGATTGAAAGGTTTCAACCGGCAATAACGTGACAGTAGGTGACTGGCATCACACGCGTCAAGGCACTCGGTGAAACTTTCTTGAAACGAATCAAATGTCGCAGATGTGATGCCCGTCGGATCTAGGGTTGCCCCACACGGAGGAGGAACGGTGACCACCAGCGAGGTCGTCCGGTCGGGCGGGCAGGGACGCAGCGTGTCGGTCAAGGACGTCGCGTCCGCCGCCGGCGTGTCCGTCGGCACGGTGTCCAACGTCCTCAACCGGCCGGAGAAGGTCTCCCCCGCGACCCTCGAGCACGTGCAGCGCGTGATCGGCGAGCTGGGCTTCATCCGCAACGACGCCGCCCGGCAGCTGCGGGCCGGCACCAACCGCGCCATCGGCATGGTCGTGCTCGACGTCCGCAACCCCTTCTTCACCGACGTCGCCCGTGGCGTGGAGCTGCGTCTCGGCGAGCACCGCCGCCCGCTCATCCTCGGCAGCTCGGGTCAGGACGCGGAGCGCGAGTCGACCTACCTCGACCTCTTCGAGGAGCAGCGGGTCAGCGGCCTGCTGATCACCCCCGTCGGCAAGGTCCTCCCCCGGCTGCGCCGGCTGCGCGAGCGTGGCACGCAGGTCGTGGTCGTCGACCGTCGTACGGGGTCTCGGGAGTTCTCCTCCGTCGCGGTCGACGACGTGCGGGGTGGTCGCCTGGCGGCCCAGCACCTGGTCGAGGCGGGGCGCAGGCGCCTCGCCTTCATCGGCGGACCGCAGGGCCTGACCCAGATCAAGCATCGCCTCCGCGGCGCCGAGTCGGTCGTCGCCGACCACGCCGGGACCTCGCTGCGCTTCGTCGAGGCCGGGACCATGGACGCCGACGCCGGCCGCCAAGGCGCGGAGTCACTGCTCGCACTGCCCACCCGCGAGCGCCCCGACGCGATCTTCGCCGCCAACGACCTGGTCGCCCTCGGCGTCCTCCAGGCGCTCACCCTCGCCGGCGTGCGGGTTCCGGACGACGTCGCCATCCTCGGCTACGACGACATCGACTTCGCCGCCTCGGCCGCCATCCCGCTCAGCTCGATCCGTCAGCCCCGCGCCGAGATGGGCGAGGTCGCCACCGACCTGCTCCTGGCCGCCATCGAGGACCCGGCCGTGCAGGTGCGCGACATCGTGCTCGAGCCCGAGCTCGTCGTACGACGCTCGACGGGCGGCTGAAGGTAAAGACTCCCGCGACGCCCTGTCCGGCACGCCCCGGTCGTCCTACGCTCACAGACGACCTAGGGGGGACCGTCGAGGGCCGCGCTCGCGGCCGGACAGGAGCATCCCCGTGGGACTCTTCGGCAAGGCGAAGGACGCCATGAACGCCGCACAGCAGGCCGCCCAGCAGTCGGCGGCCCAGGCGCAGGCCACGGCCGCCGCCCAGCAGGCGCAGCAGCAGATGGGCCAGCAGCCCGGCTACATCCACGTCGAGGGCGCCGGCCCGGTCGACCCCGCCGCATTCGGCGGGCCGTCGACCCGCTCGGTCGCCGAGGACGACCCGATCTGGGAGCCGATCAACGGCATCTCCCTGCAGGACTACGCGGACCTCTCCCGCGAGGCGCAGGCCCGCGGGGTGACCGACGAAGCCGGGATGATCGCGATCGCGCAGGAGAAGGGCTTCAGCGCCGAGGACACGAAGGCCGCGCTCGACGGCTGGATCGCGCGGATGGGCCAGTCCCAGGCGGTCGGGCAGCAGTTCCGCCGCTTCCTCGGGTACTGACCGGTCGCCGGCGATGGGCCTGTTCAGTGACTGGCAGCGAATGAACCGCGCCAACAAGGAGCACCTCGCCCGGCAGGGCCGGCCGACGTCGTACCTCGGACAGCTCGCCGACATCCCGAACCGGATGCACGAGGCCGCTGACAACACCGAGCTCGGCCTGCGCCTGACCCGGCACCTCGAGCTGACCAATGGCGCCGGGCTGCCAGCGGTGGCGATCGTGATGGCGGCCGAGCAGGTCGGCAGCTACGCCGGGATGTCGCCGGTGCTGCGTGTGCAGGCGCGGGTCGAGCGGGCCGACGGGACCGAGCCGTACGTCGTCGTGAGCGACCAGGTCGTCGCCGGGCTCCATCTGGCGCGGGTCCAGCCGGAAGCGAGGCTCGCCGTGATGGTGGACCCGGCCAACCCGGTCGACTTCGCCGTCGACTGGATCCGCACCGGCCAGCTCGGCCCGCCGCCACCGGGTTCGGTGCCGGGGCCCGGGGCGCCCGGCGGCCGTCGTACGACGGAGGGGTGAGCCTCGGGGGTGTGACGGGTGCTGTAACACGCTGTCCACCTGACTGGGCGGCACTTTCCGGCAGCGACACGCCGTGAAACGGTCGATTCCCTGCCGTCAACCGCCGGGAAGTGGGGTGGACAGCGTGTTACAGCCCGACCGGCCGGGCCCCCGAAGCCCCCGACGAAGCGGGCCGGCCGCCTCCCGAGGGAGGCGGCCGGCCCGGAGCAGCTGAGACAGGTGGCTCAGAGGCCGAGGTCGCGGCCGATGAGCTCCTTCATGATCTCGTTCGAGCCGGCCCAGATCTTCGTGACGCGGGCGTCGCGCCAGGCGCGGGCGACGCGGTACTCGTTCATGAAGCCGTAGCCGCCGTGGATCTGCACGCAGTGGTCGAGGACCTCCGACTGCACCTGCGAGGAGAACCACTTCGCCTTGGCGGCGTCGATCGCGGTCAGCGTCTTCTGCGAGTGGTTGAGCACGCACTTGTCGATGTACGCCTCGGCCGCCTCGATCCGGGTGACCAGGTCGGCCAGCAGGAACTTGTTGTGCTGGAAGGTGCCGATCGGGACGCCGAAGGCCTGCCGCTCCTTGGCGTACTCGATGGTCTCGAGCAGGATCTGCTTGGCGTGCGCGACGTTGGCGACCGCGCAGCCGAGGCGCTCCTGCGGGAGCTTCTGCATCATGTGGATGAAGCCCATGTTGAGCTCGCCGATGATCTCGGCGTCGGTGACCCGCACGTTCTCGAAGAACAGCTCGGCGGTGTCGGACTCCTCCATGCCGACCTTGTCGAGCTTGCGGCCGCGCGAGAAGCCCTCCTTGGTCGCCTCGATGCCGAAGAGGGTGATGCCCTTGGGGCCCTTCTCCGGGTCGGTGCGCACGGCGGTGACGAAGAGGTCGCCGGAGTAGCCGTTGGTGATGAAGGTCTTGGAGCCGTTGATGACCCAGGAGTCGCCGTCGCGGACCGCGGTGGTCTTCAGGGCGGCGAGGTCGGATCCGCCGGACGGCTCGGTCATGCCGATGCCGAGCACGATCTCGCCCGACGCGACGCCCGGGAGCCAGCGCTGCTTCTGCTCCTCGGTGCCCAGCTCGACGATGTACGGCGCCGTGATGTCGGCGTGGATGCCGTGGCAGGTCGGGTACGCCGCCCCCACCTTGGCGAGCTCCTCCTGGAGGACGGCGTTGAACCGGAAGTCGCCGGCGTCGGAGCCGCCGTACTCCTCGGGGATGCACAGGCCGAGCAGGCCCTGCTTGCCGGCCTCGAGCCAGAACTCGCGCGGCAGCGCCTTGGCGGCGATGTACTCGTCGGTGTGCGGCAGAACGGACCGGTCCACGAACTCCTTGACGGATGCGCGGAAGGCCTCGTGGTCCTCGTCGTAGATCTCACGCTTCATGAGCGCGATCCTACTCGCGAGTCACATCCGCGGTCGTTGTCGTCGTGCACAAGAAACCCGGCCCCGCCGCTGGTGGCGGGGACCGTTCACTCCGTGGCCGGCTCGAACCGCCTCGGCATCACCAGGCCGGCCACCACGAGCGCGAGCGAGGCCAGCAGGACGCCGACGAAGACCGCGTGCAGCGCCGGGTCGAGCACGTCGACCGGGAGCGCCTCCAGGTCGACGTCACCTGCCGCGTGCCCACCGCCGAGGCGCGCCGCCACGACGCCGTTGGCCACCGCCCCGAACACCGCCACCCCGACGGCGCTGCCGACGGAGCGGGCGAACATGTTCGTGCCGGTGGCGACCCCGCGGTTGCGCCAGGCGACGGCCGACTGGGCAGCGACGATGCCCGGGCTGGCGACGTACCCCAGGCCCAGGCCGAGGACCAGGCAGCCGAGCGCGAGCAGCCACACCGGGCTGTCCGGCCCGACCAGGGCGATGATGCCGGTGCCGGCGAGGCCGAAGACCGAGCCCGCGAGCAGGCACGGCCGGAAGCCCCACCGGACGTAGACCCGGCCAGCGGTGCTGGCGGCGATCGGCCAGCCGATGGCGAGGGCGGCGACCGCGAGGCCGGCGACGATGGCGCCGGCGCCGAGGACCCGCTGGGCGTAGACGGGGACGTAGGACGTGACGCCGAGCATCACCATCCCGACGACGAAGGCGCCGACCGTCGCCGAGTTGAGGACCCGGTCACGGAAGACCCACAGCGGCAGCACCGGATCGGCGACCCGGCGCTCCACGGCGAGGAACGCGGCGAGGAGGAGGGCCGCGGCGACGAAGATCGCGACGCCGGCCGGGGACCACCAGGCCCACCGGATGCCGCCCTCGAGCAGGCCCAGCAGCACGAGCAGCGCGGCGGCGGCCAGCAGCGCGGCGCCCGCCACGTCGACCGGGCGCCGCTCGGAGCGCGCGTCGGCCGCGGCGGTCTCGTGGAACCGCCGCGCGAGGACGACGGCGGCGAGCAGGCCGAGCGGGACGTTGATCCAGAAGATCCAGCGCCACGAGAGGTGCTCGGAGAAGATGCCGCCGAGGGTCGGCCCGACGACGGCCGCGGTCGCCCAGACGCCGGCGACGTAGCTCTGCGCGACGGCCCGCTCGGCGACCGAGTAGATGTCGCCCATGATCGTCACGCCGGCCGGCTGGATGGCGCCCGCACCGAGGCCCTGGACGGCGCGGAACACGATGAGCGCGGTCATGCTCCACGACAAAGCGCACAGCACCGACCCGAGGACGAAGAGCCCGATCCCCAGCATCATCAACGGCTTGCGCCCGAAGACGTCGGCGAGCTTGCCGTAGATCGGGGTGGTGACGGCCTGCGCCAGCAGGTAGGTGGAGAACAGCCACGGGAACTGGGTGAAACCGCCGAGGTCCTCGACGACCGCCGGCACCGCGGTGGCCAGGATCGTGGTGTCGATCGCGACCAGCGCGGTGCTCAGCATGACCGAGGCGAGGATCGGTCCCCGGTCGCTGCGCAGCCCGACGCTCGCCCGGGTCACGGGGGCGGCGGTGGAGGACGTCACGACCAGCCGCAACCGGCGACGGCCCGCTCCCATTCCCGGATCGGCGAAGGGGTCCGTGGCAAGGTCTGCAGGGAGCCGGACCGACTGACGAGGAGACCCGACCGTGATCGAGGCACGAGGGCTCGCGCAGACCTTCCACACCGGGCGAGGCAGGCAGAGGAGGGAGGTCCACGCCGTCCGCGGCGTCGACCTCGACGTCGCCGAGGGCGAGGTCGTCGGCTTCCTCGGCCCGAACGGCGCGGGCAAGACCACGACGCTGCGGATGCTGACCACCCTGCTCACACCGACGGCCGGCACTGCGCGGGTGGCCGGGTACGACGTCGCGACCCGCCCCGTCGACGTACGACGCAGCATCGGGTACTGCTCCCAGGTCGGCTCGACCTTCTCCAGCGCCCACGCCGGCGACGAGGTCGTCGACCACGGGATGCTCTACGGCATGTCGAGGAAGGCGGCCGTCGCCAAGGGCGAGGAGCTCTTCGGCAAGCTGCAGCTCGAGGGGCTGTGGCGGCGGATGCCGAAGAACATGTCGGGCGGCCAGAAGCGCCGCCTCGACATCGCGATGGCGCTGATCCACTCGCCCTCCCTGGTCTTCCTCGACGAGCCGACCACCGGGCTCGACCCGCAGGCACGGATCAACCTCTGGCAGCACATCGCGGACCTGCGGTCGCGGGAGGGGGCGACCGTCTTCCTCACCACCCACTACCTCGACGAGGCGGACGCCCTCGCCGACCGGATCGTGATCATCGACCAGGGCACGATCGTGGCCAGCGACACCGCCGACAACCTCAAGGCATCGGTCGCCGGCGACCTCGTCGACCTCGAGGTCAGCACCGACGACCAGGTGGCGATCGCCCGCGACAGGCTCGGCTCGATCAGCGACGGCGTCGAGGTCGAGGGGCGCCACGTCCGCGGCCGGGTCGCCCGCGCCGGCAAGGTCGTGCCCGGCCTGCTGCGCGACCTGGACACCGCCGGCGTCGCGCTGGAGTCGATCGAGGTCGTGCGCCCCACCCACGACGACGTCTTCCTCACCCTGACCGGCCGGTCGGTGCACGACGCCGAGGCGGCAGCCGACGCCGCCGGACCCGACCTCGTCACCGAAGGAGCCTGGGCGTGACGACCTTCTTCCGCGAGTCGTGGATCGTCTTCAACCGCCAGCTGCGGATGAACCTGCGCAACCCCGCCTGGGTGATCATCGGCATGCTCCAACCGGTCCTCTACCTGTTGCTCTTCGGACCGCTCCTCACGCCCGTCATCGAGCAGCTCGGCGGGAACCAGTACACGTGGTTCGTGCCCGGCATGCTCGTCCAGCTCGGCATCTTCGGCGCCTTCTTCGCCGGCTTCTCGCTGATCGGCGAGTGGCGCGAGGGTGTCATCGAGGCGGAGCGGGTCACCCCGGCCCACCGCTCGGCGCTGCTCTTCGGGCGGCTCTACCGCGACCTGCTGCAGCTCTTCGTGCAGGCGGTCATCCTCGTCGTACTCGGCCTCGTGCTCGGCATGGACACCTCCGCCGGCGGGATCGTCGTCGGCGTCGTGCTGACCCTGCTGCTCGGTGGTGCCTGCGCGGCAGCGTCCAACGCGCTCGCCCTCACGACGAAGAGCGAGGACGTGATGGCGCCGATCATCAACGTCGTGATGATGCCCGTGCTGCTGCTCAGCGGCATCCTGCTCCCGATGAGCTTCGGCGCCGGGTGGCTCGAGCGGCTGAGCGACTTCATGCCGATCAGGCACGTCGTCGATGCGGTCCGCGCGTCCTTCTTCGGCGACTTCGACAGCTCGATGCTGTGGGGTGTCGGCTGGACGTTCGCGCTGTTCGGCCTCGCCGTGTGGTGGGGAACGGCGGTCTTCGGCAAGGAGAACGCCTGACGCCCCGCCCGCCCGGCAGCACCCGCTACTCGCTCGGTGCCCCCGACGGCGACTCCTCCGCGCCGGGCAGGGCGCCGAGGCCCTTCTGGATCGTGTCGAGGTACTCCTGCAGCGGGAAGACGTCGCCCGCCGCGGGCTTCTCGATGGTGACGTCCTCGTCGAAGTCCGAGAACTCGAAGTGGTCGACCTCGCTCTCCTCGATCCGCATCAGGTAATGCGGCTCGTCGACCCGGACGTCGAGCACCTCACGCTGCGAGCCCTCGACCTGCTCGACCCGCACCGTCTCCTGGCCGCCCACCGAGCTGGTCCCGACCTGGGCGGCGGTGGCGTCCTCGCGCCCGTCGCGCTCGAGGAACTCGTCGAGGTCGCAGAAGGCCTCCGTGCTCTCGAGGAGGCTGTCCTCGGCGACCCACTTGTCACCGATCACGCCGAGGATCAGGGTCGTGGTCGCCGGGTCGCCGGTGCTGGCGTTCCAGAAGGCCTCGTCGGCGCGGAGGTAGACCGTCTCCCCGACCCGGAGGACCTCGGCGGTCCCGCCGGAGGAGGCCGACTTCATCGTGCCCGTGCAGTCGCCGCTGGTCGTGGCGGTCACGTCGACCGTGATCGTGTCGCCGCCGTCCTCGAACTGGCCGCGGATGCGGGCGTTGCGGACGACGGCCATGTCCTTCTCGGCGGCCCGGAGGATCTCCTTCGGCTCGAGCTCGAGGAAGTCCTCGCCGCTGGTCCCGCCGGAGTCGTCGTCGCCGCCCGCCAGCAGGGCGGCGCCGATCCCGCCCGCCAGCGCGACCGCGGCGGCGACGCCGCCGGCGATCCACCACTTCCGCCCCCCGGCCGTACGACGAGGGGTCGGCGTCGGGCTCAGCCACGCGGGAGGCGCGGGGGCCGGCCCGGGGGCGGGCGTGGGGGCGGGCACCGGCGCCGGTGGCGGCGCCGAGGTGGGGCGCGGTGCCGGGGGTGTCGTGGGGCCGGGCAGCGGTGCGGCCGATGGCGCCGGCGACGGCACCGGCGATGGGTCCGGCGATGGCACCGGCCGCGGCCCGGAAGGCCGCACCACCGGCCGCAGCGCCGTCGCCCCCTTGCCCTCGGGGACGGCTGCACCCGGCGTGACCGGGAGGCGCAGCGCGGCCTGCAGGTCGCTGCCCATCTCGGCCGCGGACTGGTAGCGCTCGGCGGGCTCCTTGGCCATGGCCGTGCGCAGGATCCGGTTGGTCGCGTGGACCATCGCGCTGTCGCCCTCGAGCTGCGGCACCGGCTCGCGCACGTGGGCGGCGACCAGCTGGAACTCCGACATCCCCTGGTACGGCGGCGTGCCGGTCAGTGCCACCCACAGCACGCAGCCGAGGGCGTAGATGTCGGTCGCCGGGCCCGCCTTCGCGCCACCGTGGAGCTCGGGCGCCATGTAGGACGGCGTGCCGGCGGTCGTCGTACTGAACCTCGTGGCGTCGGCGTTCATCCGCCGGGCGATGCCGAAGTCGGCGAGGTAGGCGCGGATCGAGCCGGGGCGGCGACGGACCAGGACGTTGCCCGGCTTGATGTCGCGGTGCACGAGGCCCGCCTCGTGCGCGTCGGACAGGCCGCTCGCCACCTGCTCGATGACCTCGAGCGCCTCGACGAGGGTCGGCGGGCCCTCGTCACGGATCAGCTGGCCGAGGTCGCCACCGGGGATCAGCTGGCTCGCGATGTAGAGGTAGCCGTCCTCCTCGCCGTGGGCGTAGACGGTGACGACGTGGGCCGACTCCAGCGACGCCTGGGCCCGGGCCTCGCGGGTGAAGCGCTCCCGGAACTCGGGGTCGTGGGCGAAGAGCGGTGCGATGACCTTGAGCGCGATCTCGCGGCCGAGGTTCTCCTCGCGGGCGCGGAAGACCACGCCCATCCCGCCCTGCCCGAGCTGGTCGAGCAGGAGGAACCGGCCGATCCGCGTGCCGGGCGCGGGTTCGGGCGGCAGGGGCGAGGAGGGCACACCCCGTTTCTACCCGACGGGGGTGGCGCACACGCGGCCGGACGGCACCCGTCTCGCCGCAGGACCGGCACACCAGAGGGACGGAGAAGGAGAGGAGCGCCGCACCCGGCCGGTACCTGCCGGGGCCCCTGACCGGGTCCCCGGTCAGTCGCCTGCATCCAGTGCGGCAGGTCGGAGCGGCGCGCCTCTCGCGTGGACCACTTCCCCCACGGTGCGGTCCGCGTCCGATCCTTCCGGCTCGGAGCGGTCGGGTGAAACCAGCGAAATGGAGGACGGCAGTCCTGTGGATCCGGCACGGGGCCGGGTAAAGCGCCCTAATCTCGCAAGGGTGGGGGCTCATCGGCTGTCCGGGCGCTCGTTCGGCGCCTCGGTCGAGCGGGGCCTCAGCCTGTCCATCGGCATGGTGATCCTCGCCAAGACGCTGGTCTTCGCCGTCCAGTTCGCCGCCATGGACAGCACCGACCCGGTCGAGGTGGGCTCGGCCGCGGCGATCCTGGTGTGCGTCGGGACGGTGGCGCTGCGCTGCCTGGCTCGCCGACCCACCGGCTTCGACGTCCTGCTGTGCACGATCGCGCTGGTCGTCGGGGCGCTGATGCCCCGCGACACCGTGCCGGTCTCGGGCGCCGCGGACTCCCCCATCGTCCACCTCGTCGAGCCGATGCTCGTGGTCATCGCCGTGCGGCGCCGCCACCCCGTGCCGCTGATGCTGCTCATCGCCGGGCTCTTCGTGCTGCTCCGCTGGGAGACCTCGCGCAGCACCGACGGTCTGGTCGCCGGACTGCAGGAGGCCGTGCTGATCTGCGGTACGGCGTTCGCGGCGCTCTACCTCGTCACCCAGATGCGCCGTGCATCGGCCCGCGCCGAGGCGCTGATCGCCAGCCACCGGGAGGTGCACCGCGCCCACCTCTCCGCCGCGGAGGTCGAGACCACCGCCTTCCTGCACGACGACCTCGTGCCGACCCTGCTGGCGGTCGGCAGCATGCCCGGTGCACCCGCGACCCGGACAGCGGCCGGCTCGGCGCTCGCCCGGCTGGCCGGGCCGGCCCACGGCGAGGACGCCGGCGACGTCGCGACCGCGCTGCGCTCCGCTGCGGCCCGCGAGATGCTCGACATCGACCTCGTGGTCCGCGGCCCCCGCACCCACCTGCCGGAGGCCGTGCGCGAGGCGATGGTCGGCGCCGCCGTCGAGGCATTGCGCAACGTGGCCCGTCACAGCGGCCAGCGGCACGCCACCGTCACGCTCGTACGACGCCCGACCGCCCTCATGATCCGGATCGAGGACCGCGGCGCCGGGTTCGCGGGCACCCCCGGCGTGGGCATCCGGGTGGCGATCGTGGGGCGCCTCGAGTCGGTCGGTGGCACGGCCCGGATCAGCGGCACCTCCGGCGCCGGCACGGTGGTCGAGCTCGCCTGGCGGGGCCGGCTGCTGAGCCGGGTGCTCGGCCTGGCCCCGGAGCACGACCGGCTGATCCGCGCGGCCGTCATCGACCCCGGCCGGGTCGCCCTGTGGTCGTGCGCCATCCTGGCGGGCGGCTACCTCGCCACCGCAGGTCTGCTGACCATCGACACCCCCGCCCAGCCGTGGTCGTACGGCGGCGCGGCGGTGATCGCGGCGATCGTCCTCGCGGTCACGGGGGCGATCGGCCGCGGTCCGCTGCACCCGGCGGCACTGCTGCTCGTGTCAGGCCTGCCGGCCGTCGTCCTCCTCGTGGCCCTGCCGAGCGTCTCCGCCGAGGGAATCGGTGGGGCGGAGTCGTGGCTGATCGAGTTCAGCGCGCTGCCTGCACTCGCCACCGCGTGGGTGATCTCGGTGCGGATGGTGCTGCTCCTGCTCGTGCCGAACGGTGTCGTGATCACGCTCGTCGCCCTCGACCTGGGCGCGCCGGCCGCCGACCTGCCGCACATCCTCTTCGTCCAGCCGCTCAACGCGCTCTTCGTCGCCGTCATCGTGGCGGTCTGCCGGCGGGCCGGCCGGGTGCTGAGCGAGCCCGCCGCGAGTCAGTCCACCGCGTGGGCCCGGGCGGTGCGGGTCGCGCTCGGGCCCACCCTGCGCCCGGTCGTGGCGGCGCTGCGCAGCGTCGGCGACCAGACCGCCGCCCCCGGCCCGGAGCCGGCCCTGCTCGCCCAGGCGGTGCGGGACTGCCTCTACCTGCCCGGCCCCGAGCACGAGGCGCTGCGAGCCGAGCTCGACGTGCTGCGGCGTACCGGCGCACAGGTCGACACGATCCTCCCGGAGCCGCCGCCGGCGACGCGGACCCTGGCCGCCGCCCTCGGTGCGGTACGACGGATCGGGCCCGGCCACGTGACGATCTCCAGCAACGCCGACGAGGCCACCGTGGTGATCGTGCCGGGCCCGTCGCCCGAGGTCGTCGAGCGTCTCCCCCGTCAGCTGCCGGTGGCGTGGCAGGTCGACGCCGACCCGGAGGCGTGCGTGATCACCGGGCCGCCGGACCTGGCGACCCTCATTCGTCGAGGTGACCGTCAGCCCTCGCCCGGCTGATCAACCCGTGCACGTTGCCGATGTCGACGCCTCCCTCGCGGTAGGCCCGCGCGGCGCGGGAGAGGTGCTCGCGCACGGTCACCTCGCTGATGCCCAGCTGGCGCGCGACGAGGCGGTAGGGCAGGCCGGTGCTGACCGCCCGCAGGATCTCGATCTGGCGCTCGGACAGGCGGGCCGCCAGCGAGGCGTCGGTGAGGAGCGCCGCGGCGACCTGCCCGGAGCAGGCCAGCTCACCGGCGAGCGCGTCGCGGATCGACTGGGCGATCCGCTCGGCGGGATCGACCTTGAGCACCAGGCCGGCGGCACCGGCGGCGATCGCACGCCGCACCGGGACCGGCTTCTCCTCGGCGGTGAACAGCAGGACCACGATGCCCAGGTCGGTCAGCCGGGCCACGGCCTCCTCCGCCGGCGGCTGCTCGGGCATGTGCAGGTCGAGGAGCACGACGTCGAGCCCGTCGGGCGCCGCCGCGAGCAGCGCGTCGACCGAGTCCGCGATCGCGACCAGCTGCAGGTCGGGAGCCGTCTGCGTCAGGGCAGCACCGACCCCGGCAAGCACCACCGGATGGTTGTCGATCGCGCCGACCCTGATGAACGGCCCCATGGGGACAGTATGGAGACGAACAGCCGTCGATCCGGGCGGAATCCCCAGATCCGTCATCGTCCGGCCCCGGGGCGGGCCGCGTCAGACGCCGGCGGGGACCTTCCCGGGCTCGGCCGCCGGGTCGTCGTACCCCTCCCGGAAGCCGTGGCGCTCCCACCAGCGGGCCATCGGAGCGGGCGCCCACCAGTTCCAGCGGCCCAGCAGCTTCATGGTCGCGGGCACCAGCAGCGCGCGCACGACGGTGGCGTCGACGAGGATCGCGACGAGCATCCCGAGGCCGAGCATCTTCATGAACACCACACCGCTGAGGCTGAAGGCACCGATCACGACACCCAGCAGCAGGGCCGCGCTGGTGATGATCCGGCCGGTCTTCTGCACGCCCGTCTGGACCGCGACATCGTTGTCGCCCGTCGCGTCCCACTGCTCGCGCACCCGCGACAGCAGGAAGACCTCGTAGTCCATCGACAGGCCGAAGAGCACGGCCAGCATGACGATCGGGTTGGTCAGGTCGAGGAAGCCCTGCGGCGTGAAGCCGAGCACGTCGGCGAGGTGGCCGTCGCTGAAGATCCAGGTCACGACGCCGAACGACGCGGTGATCGACAACGCGTTCATGAGCACCGCCTTGAGCGGCAGGACCACCGACCCGAAGGCGAGGAACAGCAGCACGAGCATCACGCTGATCACGATCAGGCCCATCAGCGGGAGGTGGTCGCCGACGGACTCGGCCAGATCGACGGTGTCGGCCGTGAGGCCACCGACGAGCGCCTCGGAGCCCTCCGGGCTCGCGACGGCCCGCAGGTCGCGGACGACCTGCTGGGACGCCTCGGACTGACTGTTGCCCTTCCACGCGGCACGCAGCAGCGTCGTGTCGCCGGCGGCCTCGACCGGACGGACGTCGACGACACCGGGCACCTGGCCCAGCTCCCTGGTGTACGACGCCAGGGCGGCCTCGTCCGCGCCGGTCACCAGCACGTTGGCGGTCGAGCGCTCGGGCCCGAACTCGGAGTTGAGCCGCTCCGCGGCCATGTGCGACGGGGTGTCGGCGGGCAGGACGCGGTAGTCGACGCTGCCCCACTTCACGCCCAGGAACGGAGACGCGACCACGAGCAGGACCGCGACGACGCCGACGGCCACGACGACCGGACGGCGCATGACGGCCGCGGCCAGGCGGGCCCAGGCGCCGTCGTCGGTCTCGACGGCCGTGCTGCGCCGCAGGAACGGGATCCGGCCGGCGTCGATCCGGGTGCCGAGCAGGGCCAGCGCCGCCGGGAGGACGGTCAGCGCGGCGACCATCGCGATCAGGACCGCCGCGATGCCGCCGTACCCGATCGACTTGAGGAAGGTCTGCGGGAAGACCAGCAGCGAGCTCATCGCCGCCGCGACGGTCAGCGCGGAGAAGGCGACGGTGCGGCCGGCGGTCGCCATCGTGCGGACGAGCGCCTGGCGCGTGTCACCGGGAGTGCGGGCGATCTCCTCGCGGAAGCGGGAGACGACGAAGAGCGCGTAGTCGATCGCGAGGCCCAGGCCGAGCAGGGTGATGATGTTCGGCGCGAAGATCGAGACGTCGACGAGCTCGTTGAGGCCGGCGATCGTGGCGCGGGCGCCGACCACCGCGACCGCACCGACGAGCAGCGGCATCAGCGCCGCGACCACGCTGCGGAAGATGATGAGCGACAGCAGCAGCACGATCGGCAGCGAGACGATCTCCGCGCGCAGCAGGTCGGACTTCGTCTCCTCGTTGACGTCGCTGTAGACCGCGTAGGGGCCGGCGAACGCGACGTCGAGCGAGCTCTCCTCCACGACCGGGCGCAGCTCGTCGTAGGAGTCGATGAAGTCGTTCTGCGTCTCGCCGGCCAGCGACACGTAGACGGCGGTCGCGTGCTGGTCCTTGCTGAGCATCGCGGGGTCCTGGACGTCGTACCAGGTGAGCACGGAGACGACGCTGTCCGCCGGGATCGCGTCGATGGTGCGCTCCACCTCGGCCTCGAAGGCCGGGTCGCCGACCGTCGCGTCGTCGCTGGAGAACAGGATGATCGCGTCGATCGACCGGTTGCCGAAGGTCTCCCGCTCGAGGGTCAGCTCACGCGACGACTCGGTGCCGGGGTCGTCGAACCCGCCGGCCGAGAGCTTGTCCTCGAGGCCGACGCCGGCGATCGCGGCGGCCGCGGTGATGCCGAGCCCGACCAGCAGGACGACGAGTGCCCGTCGTACGACCAGGGCGCCCCATCGCTCGATCATGACGTCTCCTCCGGTGCCGGCCCGAGTTCATGGTGAAACTGCATCAGTTTCGTTAACGCCGTTAACCGTAAACGGTGTAAACTCGGCACGTCAAGTGCTGTCCGCTCAGCTCGAGGAGTCCCGTGGGTCAGTTGCGAGCGCCCGTCACCCGCCGCGAGAAGCAGCGCGAGGCGACGTACGACGAGATCGTCGCCGTCTCCGCGCAGCTCCTCGCCGAGCGAGCCGACCTGTCCCTGCGCGCCGTCGCGGGACGGATGGGGATGACTGCGCCCGCGCTCTACCGCTACGTGGCGAACTACCAGCAGCTGGTCGACCTGGTGGCGTTCGAGCTCGACAGGGCGGCGACCGCCGAGTGGGCGGCGGCCGCCGAGCGCTTCCCCGAGGACGACCCCGCCGCGCGGCTCGTCGTGGCCTGCGTGCGCTTCCGCAGCTGGGCGCTGACCAAGCCGCGCGAGTTCGCCCTCGTGTTCGCGAACCCGATCGCGGAGGCCGACAGCCAGCGCCGCGAGCTGCTGACCGTGTCCACGTCGGGGCACTACTTCACCGACCTGCTCTGGCAGGTCTGGGAGCAGCGGCGGTTCCCCTACCCCACGCTCGACGAGCTCGACCCTGTCATCCGCGACGCCGTCCTCGACCCGCTCATCCCGGCCAAGGCCGAGCACATCGCGTCCGAGGACCGCGGCCTGCTGTGGATCTACATGCGCTCGTGGTCAGCGCTCTACGGCGTCGTCACCCTCGAGTCGACCGGCCACTGCGACCCGCGCGTCATCGCGTCGGGCCAGCTGTTCCGGGCCACCCTGGTCGACTGGTTCGAGCCGCTGGGACTCGGCGACGACCGGGAGCGGCTGCTCGCGATCATGGACGAGGAGCTCGCCCGGCGCTGAGCGCGCCGGGCGGCTCCGGTCACAGCTTGGCGAGGTCGAAGATCTCGCTGTCGGCGGGCTTCTGGACCTCGAGCGGCTCGTCGAAGCGGCTGAAGCCCATGGCGCCCTCCTCCGGGACGTCGAAGCGCAGGAAGTAGTGCGGGTCCTCGGCCGCGACGTAGGCCGTGCCCTGGTTGCCGTCGTCGGAGCTGAAGGAGATGGTGACCGCCTCCTTGCCCGACACCTCCTGGGTGCCGGTCACCTTGGAGTCGTCGCCGGCGACGTCGTCCGAGTTCAGGTCGGACAGGAGCTCGTCGAGGTCACAGAGCTCGGCGAAGCCCTCGGGGTCGGTGGAGTCGGTCGTCCACTTGTCGCCGATGACGTCGAGGATCGCCGACGCCTGCTCGCCGCCCTGGCTCTTCCAGAAGGCCTCGTCGGCCTTGAAGTAGGAGACGCCCTCGACGCCGAGGATCTCCATCGAGCCGACGCCCTCGATCTGCAGCGACCCCTCGCAGTCGCCGCCGCGGCTGACGGTGACGTCCATCAGGATCTTCTGGCCCTCGTCGTCGACGATGTTGCCGGCGAGGTGGACGGTCTCGAGGGCGTCCATCGCCTTCTCGACGTCCTCGCCGATCTGGTCGATCGGGGTGTCCTCGTAGTCGGCCGACTGGCTCGACCCGTTGGACGTGTCGTCGGTGGAGGCGGATCCCTTGCTGTCGTCCTCACCGCAGGCGGCGAGTCCGAGGGCGAGGAGGGGCAGCAGTGCGATCGAGAGTGCAGGGCGCATGGCGGAACGGTATCCGCTGCCACCCACGCCCGTGATCAGGTCCAGAGGACCTCGCGCGCCCAGGCCGGCACCAGGTCGCCGGCCCGGCCGTGGCGGGCCTCGTGGAAGAAGTGGGTCCCCTCGCTCGGCTCGAGGTTGAGCTCGAGGGTACGCGCGCCATGGCGGCGCGCGTGCTGCACGAACCCGGCCGCCGGGTAGACGGCCCCGGACGTACCGATCGAGACGAACAGGCTGGCGTCGGTGAGCGCGTCGGAGATGCGGTCCATCTCGTAGGGCACCTCGCCGAACCACACCACGTCGGGGCGCAGGTCGTGGACCCCGCAGCCCGGGCAGGCGGGCTCGTCGAGCAGGGTGCCGGTCCACGGCGAGGCGACGCCGCACGAGCGGCACAGCGCCTTCAGCAGCTCGCCGTGCATGTGCACGACCCGCGTCGACCCGGCCCGCTCGTGCAGGTCGTCGATGTTCTGGGTGACGACGAGCAGCGCGTCGCCCAGCGTCTCCTCCAGCTCGGCCAGGGCACGGTGCGCGGCGTTCGGCTCGACGGTCTCGAGCGCGGCCCGGCGCTCGTCGTAGAAGCGCTGCACCGTCGCCCGGTCCCGCTCGAACCCCTCGGGGGTCGCGACGTCCTCCACCCGGTGGCCTTCCCAGAGTCCGTCGGCGTCGCGGAAGGTCGGCACCCCGCTCTCGGCGGAGATGCCGGCACCGGTCAGGACGACGATCTGGGCCACGACCGGAGGCTACCCGTCGTACCCGTGACCCGCGTCACCCGTCCCACTCCCGCCGACTTGGGCGTTCCGCGGGTCGACTTGGGCGTTCCGCGCGTCGAGTTGGCGATTCCGACGCACGAACGTCCAACTCGATCGACGAAACGCCCAACTCGGCGGACGGCACACCGCCCGGACAGCACTGTGCCGCGCTCGACTCGCACCAGGTGCGGGCCGAGCGCGGCACGAGCGCCCAGGGAGTGGCTCAGTGGAACGTGTCCGTGGCGTTCTTGTTGGTGACCGCGTAGTCGAAGTGGTCGACGTCCACGTCGTCGCGGTGGGCCGCGTCGTGCTCGGCGGCGTCCTTCACGGCGAACTTGTCCTTGCCCTGGCCGCCGACGAGGTGGTCGTAGACGGGGTTGGCCTCGTGCGACTCGAGGGTGTCGTCGCCGTACTGGCCCTCGAGCCAGTCGGAGCCCTCGTAGCCGTTGAGGTAGTCGTGGCCGTCGCCGCCGTACAGCTCGTCGGAGCCGTCGTTGACCGCGGCCCAGCTGTAGAGGATGTCGTTGCCCTCCTCCCCGCGCAGGACGTCGTCGCCCGATCCGCCGTTGACGGTGTCGTTCTCCGTGCCCGCCATGATGAAGTCGTCGCCCGAGTCGCCCTCGATGCGGTCGGTGCCACTTCCGGTGTAGATCTCGTCGTGGCCGGTACCCCCGTGGACGGTGTCGGCGCCGGTCCCGGACAGCACCTCGTCGTCACCGCCGAGGGCGTAGATCGTGTCGTTGCCTGAGGTACCGATGATCTCGTCGGCGCAAGCCGTGCCGTAGGTGGCGACGCCGGGCTTGGCGAAGATCAGGTTCGGCTCCGAGCCACAGGTCCCGGCGTGGGCGGCGGTCGAGGTGGCGGCGAGGCCGACGAACGCGGTGGCGCCGGCGAGGGCGAGCTTGGCGGCGAGCTGGATGCGGGGCGTGCTGTTCATGGTCGAGGTCCTTGCGTGAGGTGGTCGGTGTCCGGCGGGTACCGGGCTCACGGGTAGGAGCACGGGGCGGCCCCGACCTTGCAGAAATGGAGGAAGGAGATCCCGACGCGCGGACGGGAGTCGGTTCCGGTCTGCCCGGCCGGGTACCGCCGTCGTACCGGACCCGAACCTGGAGGTAGTGATGACGGCGACGAAGAACGTCGTGGAGATGTTGACCGACCAGCACCGCCACATCGAGAAGCTCTTCGACGAGGTGCAGGGCACCGCCGGCGAGGCGCGGGCCCGCGCCTTCGACGAGCTGCGACGCATGTTGTCGGTCCACGAGGCGGCCGAGGAGATCGTCACGCACCCGAACGTCACCCGGCACGGCGGTGGCGACGTGGTCGAGGCGCGCCAGGAGGAGGAGCACGAGGCGAAGAAGCTGTTGTCCTCCCTCGACGGATTGGACCCGACCTCGCCCGACTTCGACGCCGGCATCGCGCGCCTGCGCGGGATGGTCGTGGAGCACGCCAGGAACGAGGAGGAGCAGGAGTTCCCGCTGCTGCTCGCCGAGGCCGAGCCGGCCGAGCTGGAGAAGATGGCCGCCGCGGTGAAGGCCGCCGAGAAGGTCGCGCCCACCCACCCGCACCCCCGCGTGGGCGAGTCGGCGGTGCTGAACGCCGCGGTCGGCCCGGTGGCCGCGCTGGTGGACAAGGTGCGCGACGCAGCCCGGGCGGCGATGCGCTGACCGCGCTGCGCCCAGGTCCGCCCCTTCACCCCCCGATGAAGGGGCGGACGCCCACGGTGGGCCGCCGGCGCCGTCGACGCTCCAGGGTGGGTGGCGGGTCGTCGGGTCCGGGCAGCGCCGAGGTACCCCAGTCGCTCGGTCCGAGACCCATCGGATCCGCTGGTCCGCCCGCGGCGCCGTACCGGCGAATGTCGCCCACGACGCCGGGTACCTCCCGACAGCCGGCGGGCCGTCGGCTGTACAGGGGGGAACACGATGACCGTCCAGCACCACCATCCGGGACCGAGCGACGCCGACGAGACGTCGGGCCTGGTCCTGGTCCTCGCCATCCTGACCATCGCCGCGGCGCTGGTCCTCGCGCTGACCTGATCACCAAGGGGGAACTGTCATGTACATCGGACTCGGAATCGTCCTGCTGGTCCTGGGACTCATCCTCGTGCTCGACGTGATCACCGTCGACCTGGCGTTCATCGACGACGCGGCGCTCGGCACGATCCTGATCGTCGCGGGCATCATCGCGATCGTCGTCTCACTCATGTACGCGCCGCCGTGGCGGCGCCGCGAGGACGTGGTCGACCGCCGCACCTACTGAGCGACGCCGACGAGCCAGGCCCCACCCGGACATCCCGAGCCGGGTGGGGCCGCTTGCCGTGCGACTGCGGCCGAACTGCCCTGGTTCATCGGGATCGGCGGGGACTGGTACAGCGTCGTCGGTTTGGGCGAGGACGATTTCGCGTTCGTCGTCGGTGACGTGTCGGGCCACGGGATCGACGCGGTCGCCGAGATGGCGCGCGCCCGCTTCACCGTCCGGGCCTACCTCGTCGACGGCGACTCCCCACAGGCAGCGCTGGAGAAGTGCTCGCACCAGTTCGACATCACCACGGACGGCCACATGGTCACGGTCGTCGCGGGCGTCGGCAACCGCCGGACCGGCGAGCTCACGGTCGCCAGTGCCGGGCGCCCGGCACCCCTGCTGGTCCACGCGGACGGAAGCACGGAGTTCCCGGCCGTACGACGAGCGCCTAATGCCTCGGCGTCGTCCTGACGCAGCAACGGCCCGGCCCACCGCACGACTGGTGGCCGGACAACTCGTTGAAGAGGGCTGCCAACGGGTACCGCGGCCCCATGAGCGCCGAGTCGTCCATCATCCTCGACGACCGGTACCGGCTGCTCGACGAGCTCGGGCACGGCGGGATGTCCGACGTCTTCCGGGCGACCGACGAGCTGCTCCAGCGGGAGGTCGCCGTCAAGGTCCTGCGCGAGGTCGAGGATCCCGTCCTGCGCGCCCGCTTCATCGCGGAGGCCCAGCTGCTGGCCCGGCTGAACCACCCGGGCCTGGTCACCCTCCTGGACGCCGGCATCCGCGCCGACCGGCCCTATCTCGTGATGACCCTCGCGGAAGGCCCGACCCTCGCCGCGCAGCTCGCGGCCGGCGCCCTGCCGCCGCAGACGGTCGCCGAGATCGGGACGCAGGTGGCCGCCGCCCTTGCCTACGCGCATGCCGAGGGCGTCACCCACCGGGACGTGAAGCCGAGCAATGTGCTGCTGTGTGGCGACTCGCGGGCGCTGCTCGCCGACTTCGGCATCGCCCGTCTCGCCGGCGACCTCGAGCAGCACACCCGGACCGGGGAGACCATCGGCTCCCCTGCCTATCTCGCGCCCGAGCAGGCCGCGGGCGAGGCCGTCACCTCGGCGGCCGACGTCTACTCGCTCGGCCTGGTGCTGCTGGAGGCCCTCACCGGGGAGCGGGCCTTCCCCGGCGCCCCTCTCGAGACCGCCGTGCAGCGGCTCGTCGCGTTGCCGCCCATGCCCGTGTCGCTGCCGCGCCCCTGGCGGGACCTGCTGACGGCGATGACCGCCCGCGACCCGGCCGCCAGGCCCACCGCGGAGGACGTGGCCGCCGCGACCGCCGCCATCGCCACCGGGACCGTCCCCGCCCTGCCCGACCCCGACGAGAGCACCCAGCCGCTCGCGGTCACGACGGACGGCTCCGCGGCGGCCCCCACGGAGGGCGGCCGGGCGGCCGCGCATCGCGGCCCGCGGCGCCGGTGGCTCCTCGTGGCCCTGGTCGTCGTGGCGGTCGCCGTCGCCCTCGTCCTCCTCCTCCGACCGTCGGTCGACCCCCAGCCCACGCGCGGGGGCACGGAGGTCCCCGCGAACGTGCCCGAGCGGTACCAGCAGCCGCTGCAGGAGCTGCACGACGCGATCGAGGAGCCACGATGAGCCGGCGTACCCGTCTCGCCCGGGCGCTCGCCATCGCGCTCCTCGCAGGTCTCCTCGCGGGATGCGGTACGACGGAGGCGAGGTCTGCGGCCGACGACGTACCCGCGCTCGCGGCCGCGCTCGCCGAGGTCGACGACGCGATGGCCGCGCGGCGGTATCCCGCCGCACAGCGGCTGCTGCGGCAGCTGATCGCCGATGTCCGGCGCTTCGAGGAGACCGGCGACCTCGACGACGCGGCCGCGAGCGACATCGAGGCTGCTGCCCGCGCGCTGCTGCGTGAGCTCACCCGGCGGGGCGGCCCGGCCACGGACCTGCCGACGGCGACGAGCGACGGCGCGGACGAGGGCGACGAGCCGACGGGGGAGGCGACGCCTCGCCCGCACAAGTCGCGCAGCAGCGAGCCGACACCCGCGCCGACGCCGGAGTCGACCGCCCCGCCCACCGCGGAGCCGTCGGGGACCACCGAGCCGCTCGACCCGACGCCCACGGCCGGGACCGAGCCCGCGACCGAGGAGTCACCGGCGCCGTCCGAGCAGGCCACCCCGGCGGCGGTGACGACTCCCTGAGTCGGAGGTCAACGGGCCGAGGTGGAGCGGCCTCCGGAGCGGGGTGTTCGGCCCCAGAGGCCTCGGCAGGACGAGGCCTGCAGTCCTCGATCACCGTGCCCCGGCCGGTACCCCGGGCGTGGAGTTGTCACCCGGGTCCAGGTGGCGACGCGTCATGGAGCAGGTTGTCCACCGATCGTCGCAGCGTGCTGTCGGAGAGATCACCTGCGCTCGACACCTGGGTGAGGTGGTCGGCGATGTCGCGCACCTTCATGTTCTTGTTGCGCGACCACCAGCGCAGCATCGCGAAGGCCTGGTCGGCGTCGAGCCCGTAGGCCAGCATCAGGCTCCCCTTCGCCTGCTCGATGGTCGCCCGGTGCTCCGCCGAGGCCGCGACGGCTTCGGTGGCCTCGTCACTCGCCGCCTGGGCGAAGTCCTCGGTCAGGTCGATGTAGTAGCCATCGAGCTGGACCACCGGGAGCTCGGCCTCGGCGTCGCAAACGCCCCCCTCGCAGACCAGCACGACGTGCCGCTCCACACCGTCCGCGGCGTTGATCCGAAAGCAGGCGCTGAACGGTTCGCCGGTCGTCGTGGCCTTCCTGAGGACCTCCACGACACGGTCCCGGTCGCTCGGGTGCTTGCGCTCCAGGACGTACTGCGTCGTCGGTTCGATCGCCCCCGGCTCCATGCCGTGGATGCGGAACACCTCGTCGTCCCACTTCCACGTCTGGGTCCCGACGTCATAGGTGAAGCGGCCCACCCGCGGGGCCCGCGGCCTCTCCCTCGGCAGTATCGTCCCGTCCATCGCTCCTCCAGCTGCTCGTCCGGCGGGGCGCGATGACCCGTCGACTGCGGCAACCGCTGGACACATGGAAGCACCGCGGGCAGGTTTCGGAAAGAGCGCATCCCGCGGTCGGGGTGGCGACCTAGCCGGTCCGCCGGGGCAGGGCCACCCGGAGGAACCGCGGGCGGTAGCGCCGCGGGTCGTCGCGGACGACCTCGAAGTCGGTGTTGTTGACGCTGTAGCTCACGACGACGGTGCCGGGCTCGGGCAGGAGGTCGGGGTGCGCCAGCGGCATGTAGCGGAGGGTGCCCGAAACGGCGTCCGACGGGATGGACGCCGACGCCGGCTGAACCGTGAAGGGTCCCGCCGCGCTCGGGGCGGTCCAGACGGTCAGGTCGGTGCCGAGGACCTCGTCCCTCTTGCTCAGCGCGTACCAGGTCCGCCCCACCCGGAAGACGCTCAGCGTCTGTGACACTCCCCCGCGGTGGTCGATGAGCTCCACGGCGCTCCGGGCCCTCGCCGACCACGCCCGGCCGTCCCAGTACTGCCAGGTCGCGGGGTCGCCCACGGACTCGGGTCGGGTCCGCGCGACGCGGAGGTCGAAGCCGTTGAGTCCCGCGTCCGCAGGCCGGGAGGTGCCGTAGAGGTAGACCCATCCGCCGTCGACAACGGCGGCCGCTCCCCACATGGGCTGGTTCGTGTCGGCCCGGTCCGGGCCGATGTCGCGCACCGACTGCAGCTCGGGCACCCCTCCACGCGGTACGTCGAAGCGCGCCACCGCGGGGCCGAGGATCTCGAAGTCGAACACGCCCGAGCCACCGGTCGAGCGGACCCGTTGCAGCCCGACCCCGACGATGTCGTGGCCCTGGCGCTCGATGCGGGCGATCGACATCGGCCAGTAGCCGACCCCGTCCTCGCGGTCGGGGACGAGCGCACCGTGGTCATGGGGCATGACCACCTGTCCGCACCCGGGCGAGAAGACCAGCATCGAGTTGCGCACGAAGCGCTGGCCGTCGAAGTCGCTCGCCCGGAGCGTGTCGCCGAAGACGAAGAGGCGGCGTCCGTCCTGCAGCTCGACGCTCGCGCCGACGTCGCCGCCGGCGAAGCCCTCGCTGCCGCGGGCCTTCGTCACGAATTCGTTGAGGGCCCGGAC
This sequence comes from uncultured Nocardioides sp., assembly GCA_964487275.1. Taxonomy (GTDB): domain Bacteria; phylum Actinomycetota; class Actinomycetes; order Propionibacteriales; family Nocardioidaceae; genus Nocardioides. The sequence goes on from CAZAQE010000023.1 coordinate 53,026, forward strand.
GGTGTCGAGGTCGCCGGTGTGGATGCAGGGCTCGAGGGCCGCGGAGGAGACCGCCGGGGAGGTCGTGGGCGGCGCGTCGTGGTCGTCGCCCGGCGCGCGCAGCACGAGCAGCGCGCCTGCCAGGGCCAGCGCCAGGATCACTCCCGCCGGCACGACGCGCCACGGGGACCAGCTCACGGTCCCATCCTGCATCACGTCGGGGTGGGCGGCTCACCTCGCCGGGGGGCCCGGAGCGCCGCGCCGATCGCGGAGACGACGAGGACGACGCAGATGACCAGGAGGGACGCCTCCAAGCCGTCCATGAACGCGAGCCTGACCGCGTCCGCGAGCGAGCCGGCCTGCTCTCCGAGCTGGGCGGCCACGTGCAGTCCCGCGGCCGGCGAGTCCTGGACCGCTTCACGAGCCTCGGCGGGCAGTGCACCCAGGTCCGGCAGGTTGTCGGCGTACACGCTCCCGAATACCGAGCCCATGACCGCGATCCCGACCGCCGAGCCGACCTCGCGCGTGGCGTCGTTGACCGCCGACGCGACCCCCTGCTGGCCGGCGCCGAGGGAGCCGACGATGGCGCTGGTCGCGGTCGACGTGGACAAGCCGATGCCGAGGCCCGCGACGAGGATCCCGCCGAGGAAGGGCAGGTAGCCCGCGTCGACGTCGAGGCGGGCGACCCAGAACAGGCCCGCCGCCAGCAGTGCGAGCCCGCTCGACATCACGACATTGGTACCGATGCGCTCGACCAGCCACGGCGTGACCCGTGAGGCAGGCAGGACGACGACCGCGACGGGGACCAGCGCCACGGCGGCCTCGAGCGGGCTGTACTCGAGGATGAGCTGGAGGTACTGCAGGCCGACGAAGAAGAACCCGAAGACCGCCATGAACTGCACGAGCACGGTGATGGCGCCACTGCGGAAGCCGGGCCGGCCGAAGAGCCGTGGGTCCAGCAGCGGCTCGTCGTGGCGAGCCCCGAGGACGGCGTAGCCCGCGAAGCAGACGACGGCCACGACGGCCGTGACCATCACGACCGGCTCGGTCCAGCCCTTCTCGTTGCCCTCGATGATGGCGAACACCAGGGTGCCGATGGCGACCGACGAGAGGACGGCACCGGCGACGTCGGGGCGGCCCTGGTCCTCGTCGCGCGTGTTCGGCGCCCAGGCGAGTGCCGCCACGGCGGCTGCGACGGCGACGGCGGCGGAGCCGACGAAGATGGACCGCCACGTCCACTGCTCGAGGAGGGCACCGGCAGCCAGCATCCCGAGGATCGCCCCGGCTGCCGCGACACCCGACCAGACGGCCACACCGCGGGCCCGCTGGTCCGCCGGGAAGGCAGCGGTGATCGTCGACAGGGTGCCCGGCATGATCATCGCCGCGCCCACACCCATGACGACCCGCCAGATGATCAGCGCGTCGCTGGTGTCGGCGTACGACGCCAGCAGCGAAGCGGCACCGAACACCACCGCACCGACCACCAGGACGTTGCGCCGCCCCCACCGGTCGCCGAGGGCGCCGAGCGGCAGCACCAGCGCGGCGAGCGCGACGGTGTAGCCGTCCGCGATCCAGGTCAGGGCCGTGGTCGACGCGTCGAGGTCGACCGCCAGCTCCGGCAGGGCCAGGTTAAGGGCGGAGACCGACCCGACCACCAGCACCAGCGACAGGCACATGGCGAAGAGGGTCAGGTTGGTCGATCGGGATCCCTGCCGGGGCTCGGTACGCAGCATCGTCTAGCTCCGTTGTGCTTGAAGAGTCGTTCGGGAACGGTTGAAGGGTGCGCGCCTGACGACGGCGTCCACCGTTCCCACGGTCATGACGGTCCGGTCCGGTCGCACCAGCGCCGCCTGGTGGCGGCCCAGCCAGCGGTCCAGCTCCGGGGCCTCCCGGGCGTCGACCAGGACCGTGTCGTGGGCGCGGAGGCGCTCGGCATCGCCACCGGTGGGGACCGTGCGCGACACGAGCACCCAGCGCTCACCGGCCTCGGCGTCGAGGCGCTCCCCGGACGCCAGGACCGGGTTCGGGCACAGCGTCCCGGCGAGGCCACGACCCGCTCGACGGCGATCGACCAGCGCTGAGCGGGACAGGGCCGGGGTGGTGCTGTCGAGGACGCCCCCTCGTACGCCGGGCAGGTGCACGAGGAGGGGGACGACGACCCGGCGCAGGCGGTCGCCGACGGTCCCGCCGGCGGTCATGGCCCGGCCGACCAGGCTGGCGAGACGGATCATGGCGCGCGCGTGCGGCGCACGCTCCGCCTCGTAGCTGTCGAGCGCCGAGGCCGGCAGCGTTCCGTCGACGACGGCCGCGATCTTCCACGCGAGGTTGGCCGCGTCGCGGATCCCGGCGCCCATCCCCTGACCGATGAACGGCGGAGTGAGGTGCGCGGCGTCGCCGAGGATGAAGACCCCGTCGCGGTGCCACCTGTCGGCCAGCTCGGCCCGGAAGGTGTACTCGGCGAGGCGGACGACTTCGAAGTCGGTGGTGTCGGTGTCCCACGGCGCGAGGAGCGGTGCCAGCGCGTCGAGGTCCTGGTAGTCGGCCGAGGCCTCGTCGTCGCGGAGGGCGAACTCCCACCGGTGCCGGGTCTCGCCGATGCGCATGTAGGTGGCGGCACGGCTGCTGTCGCAGACCTGGTGGACGCCGCCCCAGTGCCCCAGGTCGCGCGGGGTCGCGATGTCGACCACGAGCCAGCGCTGCTCGTTGAATCCCAGGTCCTGCATCGCCGATCCGATGGCCGCGCGGACCGTGCTGTTCGCGCCGTCACATCCGAGGACGAACCGCGGACGGACCGTGTGGACCTGCTGGGTGCCGAGGTCGACGTACTCGACCTCGGGCTTCTCATCGCCGTTCGGGCGGACGGTGGTGACCTCGACGTCGCCCCGGAAGCTCACGAGGGGCAGCTCATGCATGCGGGCGCGCAGGAGGGCCTCGAGGTCGGGCTGGTCGAACATGTTGGCCTGCGGGTAGCCGTTGGACGTGCGCGGGTCGGTCCGGTCGAACTGGGCCATCGTCGCGTGGGTCGGCGAGAGGAGCCTGAGCCCGGCACCGGGGATGGAGATGGCGTCGACCTGCTCGGCGATGCCGAGTCGAGCGAGGATCCGGTAGACCTCGTCGTCGAAGTGCACCGCGCGTGGCTGGGGGAACACGTCGGGCCAACGCTCCAGGACGAGCGTCCGGACTCCTGCCTGGGCGAGCAGGATGGCGGCCGTCACCCCGGTCGGGCCGGCACCGACCACCACCACCTCCGGCTGTTCGTCGGGAGCTGGCGTCCCGCCGGCCGGAGCGGCATCGCGAGTGCCGTTCATCGGGCAGCTCCCAGCCCGGCCAGGTACGCGACGACGCCTGCGGCGAAGACCCCAGCGGGCACCAGCTCACGTGGGCCGTCGCCATGGCGGACGTGCTCTCGTACGGCGCCGCCCAGGAGAACGAGGAGGCCGGTGCCGGCGGCTCGGCCGACGAGCGGGTGCCTGAGTCCGGTGACGACCCCGGCAGCTCCGGCCAGCTCGACCGTGCCGATGAGCTGGTAGGACCGGGCGCTCATGCCCAAGTGGCTGGCGCGGGTCACCATGAACGGCGTCCGGGCGACCTTGGCCGCGCCCAGCAGGGCGAAGCCGGTGGCGACCGCGGTCGCCTTCAGGGAGAGGGTCATGTCATGTCTCGCAATCAGCCGATGAGGGGGACGCGGTCCTGGACGAGCTGGTCCAGGCGCGTCTGCATCAGGTCGTGGACGTGGTCCGCGAGCTCCTGGCGCGTCGCCCCTTCGTCGGGATCGACGGCAGGCAGGACCGCGGTGGTGAGCTTGGTGGGGAGCGGCAGGTAGGGCACCAGCCCCGTGACGCCGAAGCTGACGCCCCACGGGATCGACACGCTGACAGGGAAGGCCTTGACGCGCAGCCGCTCGTCGAGGCGGAAGCGTCGTACGAGGCCCTTGCCGTCGCTGATCACGTAGAGCGACTCACCGGCCCCGGCCGTGACGACGGGGACGATCGGCACACCGAGGTCCTGCGCCAGGCAGGCGAAGCCGCTGCGTCCCGCGAAGGTGACGGTGTTGCGGTCCTTGAAGGACTTCCCTGCATCGACGTCCCCACCGGGGAACACGACGAGGTGGCGTCCTTCGGCAACGGCCTGCTCGGCGGCCTCTCTCGTGGCCATCCGGCCCCCGGCGCGCTCGACGAGCCTGCCCATCCCGAGCGTCCAGGCGATCTGGTGGACCAGGAAGGTGACGGGCCGCTCGTCACCCGACCTTCGCAGTGCGGCGCAGAACGCCATGACGTTGAGGTCGACGATGCCGCCGAAGCCGTGGTTGCACACGAACATCACGGGCTCGTCGGGGACCGGCTGGTCGACCACGACCTCGAGGCGGTGGTAGCGCTCGAGGTACTCGACGAGCGACACGTCCCAGAGCGACTTCGCGGCCGTGAGGACGTCGTCGGCCGTGGTCATGGCGCGACCACCTCGCTGGCGAGGGCGAACCGGTCGAGCCGGTCCCGGACCGCGGCGACATCTGCGTCGGACCCGATGGTCACGACCACGCGGACCGAACCATCCGCCACGAGCCCTTCGACGCCCGTCACGCCCGCGAGGCCGGCGACTGCATCCTCGATCGCGCGCCGCGCCGCATCCGCGCGCAGGGCGAGCTTGTACGGCTTGCCGACGTCGGTGACGGGCAGGGCGCCGACGATCGTGACCGACTTCGGCCTCGCTGCCGGCTCCAGACCGGATGCGGACAGGAATGCCTCCAGCTCCCCGGCACTGGTCTCGGCGCCCGCCGCGACGGTCACGTAGGCGACCGGGACCTCGCCGGCGCGGGGATCGGGTCGACCGACCGCGGCTGCATCGGCGACCGCGGGGTGGTCGCGGAGCGCATCCTCGATCGCGGCAGGGTCGATGTTGTGCCCACCACGGATGATCAGGTCCTTCGACCGGCCGGTCAGGTAGAGGAAGCCGTCGTCGATGCGGGCCAGGTCGCCGGTGTCCAGCCAGCCGTCCCGGACCTTGCCGAGGCTGTCCAGGACGAAGCCGTTCCCTGCGCGCCCGGTCACGTAGCCCGCGAACACGGTGGGGCCACCGATGAGGAGAGTGCCGACGCTGCCCGCGGGCACGTCGCTCCACGAGCCGTCGGCGGCGACGTCGACCACGCGCAGCTGCTGGTAGGGCAGCCGCTTGCCGACCGACCCCGGACGAGGGTCGGAGACGAAGGAGCGGGCGCTCGCGCACGTGCCCTCCGTCAGACCGTAGCCCTCGAGGAGCGGGACGCCGGTGTGGTCCTCGAAGGCGGTGCGCACGGCCGGTGGGAGCGCAGAGGCCCCGACCACGGCGAAGCGCAGCGACGAGATGTCGGCGTCGACCGGACATCCGGCCAGCACGGCGTACACGGTCGGGACGGCGCTCATGGTGGCGACGGAGAAGTGCTCGACGATCTTCCAGATCTCTCCGTAGAGCGCGGGGTCGCGGTAGCCGAGCGGGCCGGCCCACACCACGCGCTGGCCCTTGAGCATCGGCGCGAGCATGGTGACGTGGAGGGCGTTCACGTGGAACAGCGGCAGCGCACCGAGGATGGTGGCCGGCTCCCCACCGGTCTCCGCGGCCGAGTCCGCGGCGATGAGCCATGCGTCGACCACCTGGTTGGCGTGGGTGTGCGCGGCGAGCTTCGGGATCCCAGTCGTACCGCCGGTGTGGAACACGGCGGCGATGTCGCCGGCGACATGGGGGTCGTCGAAGCCGGGCTGCTCCGCGCCGGCCAGGTCGAGCAGGTACTCGACAGCGGCCTCGCCGCGCGGGGAGATGGGCGATCGGGTGCCCTCGGTCGGGTCGAGCAGGTAGAGGTGGTCGAGGTGGCCCGCTGCGGCGAGCTCGGAGACCTTGGTCCAGATCCCGCCGTCGAGGTCGGGCGACGCGACGACGGCATGCCGGACTCCGGCGCGCTCGAGGAGGGTGGCGAGGTGCTCGGCACTGAGGCCGCCGTTGAGCGGCACGGCGACGCCGGCTGCCTGGACTCCCAGCATCGCCGGGACGAGCTGCAGGCAGTTCGGGGCGATGACGGCCACCGGGGTGCTCGGGGTGACGCCGCGCCGCACGAGCGCGTTCGCGACCCGGTCGACCCGGTCGAGGAGCTCGCCGTACGTGACGCTGACAGCGTCCCGCCACCGGGCCGCGTCCGGCATCACGCTCACGGCGACGCGGTCCGGCCACTGCGCGGCTGCGCGCCGCACGACCTGGTACGTCGTGGCAGGGAGGTCGCGCGCGGCCAGGGGAACGGCTTCGATCCTCTCCACGTCGTGCGGCGTGGAGAACGCCGGCCAGGTCGCGGCCGCGGGCGCCGCGGTGCTCACCTGGCCGCGCCCGACTCGTAGCGGACGGTGGTGCGCTGCCGCCCGAGGTCCAGCTTGCCGTCGGCGGTTGCGACGTGGATCTCGACGAGGTCTCCGTCGGCGAGGTACGACGTGTTCCTCGCCTGCGCCTTGAAGAAGGCCTTCCACTTCGTGGCCGGCGGGAGGAGCGCTCCGATGATCTCGACCGGCTTGGGCGGGGCCTTCAGGGCCGTGCCACCGGGAGTGCCGGTGAGGACCAGGTCCCCTGCGGACAGCGGCTGGAACCGGGTCAGCCCCTGGAGGGCCACGAGCGGCTCGTAGAGCATGTCGTCGGCGACGACCGCGTCCTGCCGGACCTCGCCGTTGACCCACAGCTGGAGCCGCAGCTCCCCGAAGCGGTCCCAGTCACCGGGCTCCAGGACGACGAGCCGGGGCCCGACCGGGGTGAAGGTCGGGTAGGACTTGGCCTCGAAGAACTGGGTCTTCGGCAGCTGCAGGTCGCGGGCCGAGACGTCGTTGGTCACGACGAGCGCGGCGACGTGGTCGGCGACGTTCTCCTTCGTGAGCGCCGTGCCGACCGGGAGCTCCTTGCCGATCACCAGCCCGACCTCCACCTCGTAGTCGAGGAAGCGGACGTGGGACGGCTTGACGATGTCGTCGGTGGGACCACTGATCGAGTGGGAGGTCTTGCGGAAGAAGGTCAGCGGCACGGTGCCCGGGTTGAGCCCGGAGTCCTTGATGTGGCTGACGAAGTTCGTCATCTGGGCGACGACGCGGCACGGCGCGGTGACGGGCGCTTGCAGCTCGCCGCCGGGGAGCTCCGCGTCGTCACCGGCGACGGCGAGGTCGATGGCCGGCCGGTCGGCGAGCAGCTCGGCGGTGGTGGCCGCCGGGGTGTCGATGAGGGTGCCGGTGCGGGCCGACTTCTCGACGTACCAGCGGTCGGCGATGCGGATGACGTTGATGCTCATGAGTTGGCCACCTTCAGGAGCCCGCGGAGGCGGGTCAGGTCGAATTCGTTGTCGGACCTCCGCAGCGCGGAGAGGAAGGAGCGGGCTTCGGCCAGGGACTCGCGGCCGGGCTTGAGGCCCATGAAGTCCGCGGAGGCCGGCGGCCCCCACTGCGCGAGACCGGAGGCCGTCATGGGAGCCCAGCCGGGCTCGAGGGTGTTGTCGAACATGTCGCCGTCGGTGAAGTGCTCGACGAGGAAGCCGTTGTCGTCACGCCAGTAGTCGAAGATCTGGCTGCCCTGGATGTGACGGCCGATCCCCCACGAGCGGTGGTAGCCGGCGTCCCGGAGGAACTCTCCACCGGCGGCGAGCGCGTCGAGGTCGGCCACCTGGTACGCCGAGTGCACGTACCGCGGGCGGGGACCGAGGGTCATCGCGAGGGTGTGGTGGTCAGCGGGCTCACTGCCGCGATCGCACCGGATGAAGCTCATCGTCGGCCCCTTGGACCGCTGGCCGTCGTAGAAGAGGAAGTCGCTGACGATGAGGCCGAGGTGCTCGAGGTACCAGTCCAGCGCCGCCCGGTAGCGCGGCGTCTGGAGGACGACGTGGCCGAGCCGCTCGACCTTCGCGGGCTCGCGCAGGGGGCGCTGCGTGGTGTTCGTGCGCGCCAGCCGGCCACCGACGTTGTGGACGAGCGGCGCCTGGCCCGGCAGCGCCGGGAGCGAGTGGCACCCGGTGACCACTCGAACCCGCGCGCCACTGGGGTCGCGGGCGTCCACGGTGAGACCCCCCAGGCTCTCCGGCAGCGGCGCCACAGGGATGTCCAGGTGGCCGGCGAGGCGGAGGAGGTCGGTGTCGTCGGCTGCCAGGAAGGCCGGGCCGGTGAACCGGGAGCGCGCGCCGCGCCGGACGATGACGGCCGGACTCCCGGCCAGGGTGCCGCGCAGGTGAAGCTCGTCGCGGTCCTTGAAGCTGGTGGCGAACCCGAAGGCGTGCGCGAAGACCTCGGCACCGTCCAGGTCCGGCTTCTCGAACTCCAGCCAGGCCAGGTCGCGCACCTTGATGACGGGATTGCTCGCGCGGCCGGGGTGCTCGCCGGCCAACGCTCCCTGCTCGCTGTGCAGGTCGCTGTGCGTGTGATGGGTGGACATGCCCTCTCCCCTCTTGACTGACGCAATCGTCAACCAAAACGAGAAGGGAAGTCAAGGCTTTCTGACGAAATCGTCACAATTGTAGATTCCGCCTAGACTGGCTCCAGGAAGGCAGCGAACGAGGAGGCAGCGGTGTCGGAGGCGATGTCCAAGGCGGCGAGCACTCGGGGCGCGCGACGACGGGCCCAGACCCGGTCTGCGCTCATCAAGGCGGCCCAGCAGCTCCTCGCGGAGAACCGCACCAACGCGGCGATCCTCGAGATCACCCAGCTCGCAGATGTGGGCATGGGCTCGTTCTACAACCACTTCGACAGCCGGGAGCAGCTGTTCGAGGCGGCCGTGGACGACGCGCTGGAGCTGCAGGGCGCCTTCCTCGACCAGCTCACGACGGACCTCGACGACCCCGCCGAGGCATTCGCGCGCAGCTTCCGCCTGGTCGGGCGCCTGCACCGGCACTTCCCCGAGCTGAGCAAGGTGATCCTGTCGCAGGGCGCCGGCCTGGTCACGTCCGACCACGGCCTCGCCCCGCGAGCCCTGCGCGACATCCGCGCCGCCGCCGACGCCGGGCGCTTCACCACCAGCGACCCGTTGGCGGCGCTCCTGATCGCCGGCGGCGCCGCGCTGGCGCTCGCCCAGCACCTCCACGAGCACCCCGACGTCGATGACGCCGCCCTCACCGACACCGTGACCGAGTCGCTGCTGCTCATGCTGGGCCTGAGCGCCCACGACGCCCGCGAACTCGTCGCGCACGAGCTCCCCGACGTCGCCGGACCACTCGCCGCCTTCCCACCGAAGGCACCCGCCGAGCCCGCCTGACCATCTGGCCAGACGCCGGCACACGAGTGCCCTCCCCCGGCCTGCCGCCGACCTCGCACAGGGCAGCCGGGCGTCGACGCATGCCCGGGTGCACCGCGTTCCGAACAGCGGGGACCACGTCGACCCAGTTGTGACGATTTCGTCAGTTTTACTTGACGAACACGTGTCCGTCACTGACGATTTCCTCAATCAACTTTGGGGGAGGCCTCGTGACGGGCATTCACGCACCACTCCGATCGCTGCTCGAACGCGGCGATCGCGGGCTGGAGACGGGCGGCAACCTGCTGATCCTCGGTGGCCAGGGCATCGCGGCCGCGGCCCGCGACATCCCGTCGCGTCGGTTCGGCTGGGGCGAGTGCGTCGAGCAGGCGTGGTTCATGGTGCGCGTGTCCCTGCTCCCCACGATCCTCGTGTCGATCCCGTTCGGAGTGATCGTCGCCATCCAGGTGGGAGGCCTGGCCGGGCAGATCGGCGCGACCGCGTTCCAGGGCGCGGTCAACGGGGTCGGCGTGCTGCGTCAGGGAGCACCCCTCGTGACCTCGCTGATGATCGCCGGCGTCGTCGGGTCGGCGCTCACGGCAGACCTCGGGGCCCGCCAGGTGCGGGACGAGATCGATGCCATGAAGGTCATGGGCCTCTCGCCCACGCGTCGGCTGGTGGCACCCCGGCTGGTTGCGGCGCTGGCCGTGTCGGTCCTGCTCGCGTCGGTCGTGGCGACGACGTCCATCCTCACCAGCTGGGCCCTGGTGGCCGGGACCGGGAGGGTCGGGACAGGCGCCTACTTCGGCGCCTTCGCCTCGTTCGCCCAGGTCTCCGACCTGGGCCTGTGCCTCCTCAAGGCGGCCGTCTTCGGCCTGATCGCGACGGTCGTGGCGTGTCACAAGGGACTCAGCGCGGCCGGAGGGCCCAAGGGCGTCGCGGACGCGGTGAACCAGGCCGTCGTCCTCAGCGTGATCCTGCTCGCGATGGTGAACGTCGCGATGACGCAGGCCTACGTGATGCTCGTGCCGCAGGGGGTCGCGTGATGGCCTCGTCGTCGGTCCGCCTCCTCGCTCCCCTGTCCGCCCTCGGCCAGTTCGTGGAGTTCTCCGTCATCGCGCTGGCAGCCCTGCCGGTCACGGCGCGGCGGTACGGGCGCGAGGTGATGCGCCAGTTCACCGACATCGTCTGGGGAAGCGGAGCCCTGATCGTGGGCGGCGGGACCATCGGCGTGATGGTCCTGCTGTCGGTCGCCGCGGGCACCTCACTCGGCATCGAGGGCTTCAACGGCCTCGAGGTCGTCGGTCTCGCCCCGCTGACCGGCTTCGTCGCCGCGGCCGTCAGCACTCGCGAGATCGCGGCGCTCGTCGCGGCCCTCGCCTTCGCCGCCCAGGTCGGCTGCCGGTTCACGGCACAGCTCGGCTCGATGCGGCTCCACGAGGAGATCGACGCACTGGAGGTGATGGCGGTGCCGCCGATGCGCTACCTGGTCTCGACACGCGTCGCGGGGTCCATCATGGCCATCCTGCCGATCTACCTGGTCGGGCTCATCGGCTCCTACCTCGCCGCCGAGGCCACCGTCCGGGTTCTCTTCGGACAGTCGGGCGGCACCTACGGCCACTACTTCAACGCCTTCATCCAGGGCCGCGACATCGCCATCTCCATCGTCAAGATCGTGGTCTTCGCCCTGGTCGTCACGCTCATCCACTGCTGGTACGGGTTCAACGCCTCCGGCGGCCCGAAGGGCGTGGGCGAGGCCACCGGCCGCGCCATCCGCGCGAGCATCGTCGCCGTCGTCGTCCTCGACATGGTCCTGACGCTGTTCTTCTGGGGCGTCAGCCCGGGCTTCAGGATCTCCGGATGAGCCGGCGCCACCCGGCGTACGGCGCCGCCTTCCTGCTCGTCCTGGTCCTGGCCCTCTGGCTCGGTCGCGCCGCCACCACCGAACGCAACACCTACGTGGTGTCGACCGAGCTCGACACCGTCGGCGGCTCGATCGCTCCCGGAGCAGACGTGAAGCTGCGCGGCCTCGCCGTCGGCCGGGTCACCGAGCTCGCACCCACCGACGATGGCGGCGTGAGGCTGACGATCAGCATCCAGCCGAGCCAGGCGGCCCAGATCCCGTCAGACGTCGTCGCCCGCGTGCTGCCCGCCACCGTCTTCGGCACGACCTACGTCGACCTCGTCACCGGCACCACCGACGGGTCCGGGCCGAGTCTCGCTGCCGGTGCCGTCATCCCGCAGGACCGCGGCACCGCGACCCTCGAACTGCAGAAGGCCCTCGACGGCATCGACGGCCTCGTCTCCGCGCTCGGGCCCGCCCGCCTGTCCACCGTCCTGCACACCCTGGCCTCGTCCCTCGACGGCAAGGGCGACGAGCTGGGACGCGTCGTGGACCGCTACAACCACGTGTCGAGCGAGCTGCGCCCCCAGGTACCCCTCGTGCGCGAGGACCTGCGCCTGTTGGCCGCGAACCTCCGCACCCTCCGCGACGTCGCTCCGCAGCTGCTCGACGCGATCGACGACACCGTCGTCGTCGCCGACCACCTCGTGGAACGACGTGTCGACCTGTCGAGACTGATCGAGTCGGGCCTGCGGCTGACCGATGAGACCGGCCGGCTCGTCGACCGCACCGCCCCGGGCTACGAGCAGAACATTGTGGGTGCGGCCATCATCATCGACGCCCTCTACGACAACCGGTACGGCATCACGCAGGGTCCGCGTTCGCTCGACCGGCTGCTGCGCCGGGCGATGACGGTCACCGACGGCGGGACCATCCGCATCGACGCCACCGTCGTCAGCGCTGCCGTGCACGACTACTACACCCGCCGTGACTGCCCCCAGTACGGCCCCGCGAAGGGCGGCAACTGCTGACATGACCGACCACCGCCCACGGAGCAGGAGCGCGGCGGCCACCCGTCGCGCCGCCGTCTGCTTCCTCTGCTTCGCCCTCGCCGCCCTGTCCGGGTTGCTCGTACTGCACAACACCATGCGTCCGGTCGTCGCCGGCGAGACCCGCACCTACACCGCCGTCTTCGACGACGTGAACGGGCTCCGAGCCGGCGACGACGTCCGGCTCGCCGGGGTGAAGGTGGGTGACGTCGCCGAGATCGAGGTCCGCGGCGCGCAGGCCGCGGTGAGGTTCTCGGTCGCCCGCGACGTCGTACTCCGGGCCGACACCGGCCTCGTGCTCCGCTACCAGAACCTGATCGGGCAGCGTTACCTGGCGGTCGTCCCCGGAAAGGCCGAGGGCGAGCAGCTCGACGCCGGGGCGACCATTCCCGCCGAGCGCACGAGTCCCGGGTTCGACCTCACCGCACTCCTCAACGGCTTCCGCCCGCTGTTCCAGGTGCTCCAGCCCGACGACATCAACCAGCTGGCCGAGTCGGTGGTCAAGGTCCTGCAGGGCGAGGGCGGGACGGTCGAGAGCCTGCTGTCCCAGACCACCGAGCTCACCGGCTACCTCGCCGACCAGGACGAGCTCTTCCACCAGGTCGCGACGAACCTGACGCCCGTGCTGGACCAGGTCTCCGGCGACGGAGTCGCGCTCGTCGACACGATCGACCGGCTGGAGAAGCTCACCCGCGGCCTCGCCCGCGATCGCCGGGTCATGGGCGAGTCCGTCGAGGGCATCGGCCGGCTCCTCGCCGAGGCCGACCGGGTCCTCAGCCGGGCCCGGCGTCCACTGGACGACGATCTCCGGGCGCTGCGACGGGTCGTCCGGCTCTACGCCGGGCACAGCGAGGACTACGCCGACGCCACCCCGGCGCTGGCCCGTCTCCTCGCCGCGCTCGGCCGGACGACGTCGTACCGCAGCGCCATCAACACCTACCTGTGCGACGTGACCGTCGCGACCGGGAAGGTCTCGATCCCCACCAGCGTGCCCGGCGGGCCGCGATCGGAGCTGTGCAAGTGACGAACGAATCCGTGCAGGAGGACGCTGTGCCGGAGCCCGCCGGCCACCGGTACGCCGGAAGGCTCACCGTCCCGCGACCACGCCTGCGGCTGCCCACCGGGACACGCTCTCCCCGCCAGGTCGGAGTCATCGGCCTCGCCGTCGCGGCCCTCGCCGCGCTGGGCATCGTGTTCCTGAGCAGCTCCTCGATCGGCACCCGCACGTGCCGCGCCGAGCTCGAGCAGACGGCCGGCCTGCGGGTCGGCGAGTCGGTGCAGGTCGCCGGGGTCGACGTCGGCGAGATCCGCGGCATCCGGCTCGCAGGCGACCGGGTCCTGGTGGAGTTCACGATCGACGACGACATCGAGCTCGGCGAACGGACCACGGCAGAGGTCCGCGTGGCCACGCTCCTGGGCACCCACTACCTGCAGGTGAGGCCGGACGGGAAGGGGACGCTCGGGGACAACACCATCGCCCTGGCGCACACCAGCGTCCCGTTCAACCTCCAGGACGTCATCGACGCCACGGCCCGGCAGGTCGACCAGCTCGACACGGCCGGGCTCAGCGAGGCGCTGTCGACGGTCACCACCGTCCTGCGTCGGTCAGGTCCTGAGGTCGGTCCCTCGCTCGAGGGACTCACCCGGCTGTCGGACGTGATCCTTCGACGCAGCACCGAGTTCGACGCCCTGCTCACGTCGACCAAGGAGGTGACCGACCAGCTGTCCGGCTCGAGCAAGGACCTGTTGTCGTTGATGAAGCAGTCCAGCTCCTTCCTCAGCGAGCTGACCAGCCGCAGGGACGACATCCACCTCCTCCTGACGAGCGTCGAGTCACTGTCGACGACCGTCGAGGGAATGGCTGCCGACAGCAAGGCCGACCTCGGCCCGCTCCTCGACGACCTCGACACGGTCACCCGGACCCTCAAGTCCCGCGAGAAGGCGATGTCCGTCGCTGCCCGTCGCCTCGCGGTCTCCAGCCGCTACCTCGCCAATGCCACCGGCAACGGACCGTGGGCCGACCTCTACGTGCCCGATGGCCAACCCCAGCTCGTGCAGTGCCTGTCCGGAGGATGCTCATGACCGAGTTCCCGCCCCGACCGCGCTTCGGCCGGTCACCCCGAGCCGCCCGGATGTCGGCGACCGCCGCCGTGACCGCTCTGCTCCTGCTCACCACCTCGCTGCTCGCCGGCTGCGGGCTCAGCGGGGCGGGCGACCGCACGGTCACCGTGATGCTGCCGACCAGCGCTGGCCTCTTCGTGGGGAACGACGTCGGCGTGCTCGGCGTCCACGTCGGCTCCGTGACCGCCATCGAGCCCCAGGGCACCGCCGTGAAGGTCACGTTGACGATCACCGACCCCGACGTCCGCTTCCCCGCCGACGTGGGCGCGGCGGTCGTGGCACGCAGCGTGGCGGTGGACCGGTACGTCGAGCTGACGCCGGTCTATCGGAACGGTCCGGAGCTCGGGGCCGACGCCACCATCCCGGTGGAGCGCACGGCCACGCCCGTGGAGTTCGACGAGGTGCTCAACAGTCTGAAGACCTTCAGCGACGACCTCAGCAGCAACAAGACACTCACCCACGAGATCGGCGACCTCATCGACGCGTCCGACCGCGCGCTGCGCGGCAAGGGCCGCACCATCAACGATGCCATCACTGCCCTCTCCGGGGCAGTCCAGCAGGTCGACGACGACAGCCCGACCATCGTCGCGACGCTGACGTCGCTCACCCGCCTGACCACGACCCTCGCCGCGAACGAGGGAACCGTCCGCCGGTTCATCGGCGACGTGGCCGATGCCTCCGACCTGCTGGCCGACGAGCGCTTCCAGATCGGCGCCTCGCTCACGGCGCTGTCGCGGGCGATCGACAGCCTCGGACGGATCGGTCGACAGCACAGCAAGAAGCTGAGCAAGGACATCCGGCAGCTCACGGCCGTCCTCCGGGCGACGAACCGGAGCAAGGACGACATCGCGGAGGTGCTCGAGGTCCTGCCGCTGACCAGTCAGAACCTGGCACGCGCCGTGTCGTCGCAGGGACAGTTCCGGGTCCAGCTCGACCCGCTCGCCCTGACGCCGGTCGGCGGACCGCTGGGCCAGCTCTGCCCGCTGCTCGGCGGCGTCTGCTCCGTTCTCGCAGTCCCGCCGTCACTGGCCGACCTCCTCGGCCTGCTCACCCCACGAGGAGCGAAGCCATGAGGGGCCTCGCGCGACGTACCTCCCGGACCACCACCCGTTCCCTGCTCGCACTCGTCGTGCCGATCGCGGCCCTGAGCGGATGCGGCCTCAGCTACGACGACCTGCCGTCGTCGGGCGAGCCGGACCACGGGTATCGGATCGACGCCGTCTTCGACGACGTCCTCAACCTGTCCACCGGAGCTCCCGTCAAGCTGAACGGCCTGTCGGTGGGGGCGGTGACCTCGATCGAGCTCGACGGTGTCCAGGCGCGGGTCACCCTCTCCATCGACGAGGACACGGCGCTGCGCTCGGGCAGCAGTGCCCGCCTCCGCTACGACACGCCCCTCGGGGAGGTGTACGTCGAGGTCAGCCCCGGCCGCGAAGGCGCGACGCTGCGCGACGGCGACGAGATGGCCCAGGAGCGGACCTCGACCGCCCCCACCGTGGAGGACACGCTGGCCCAGGCCTCGTTGCTCGTCAACGGCGGCGGCCTGGGACAGCTCGGCACCATCACCACCGAGCTCAACAAGGTGCTGGGCGGGCGTGAGGACGAGCTCCGCACCAGCCTCCACACCAGCGACGAGCTCCTCGCGGCCCTCAACGACAGCCAGGGCGACCTCACGACGACCCTCGAGAGCCTCCGTGACACCGCCGTGCTGCTGCGCAAGCGCAGGATCACGCTTCGCCACGCCGTGACCCGGATCGCCCCGGCCGCTGACGTGCTGCGCGAGAACCAGTCCGACCTGACCCAGTTGCTCCGCAGGAGCAACCGCCTCGCCGACCGGGCGACCGGCCTGCTGACCGACCACGAGTCCGAGCTGCTCGAGGTGCTGACCGACCTCGGCCCCGTGCTGCAGGCCGTCCTCGCCTCCGAGGACGCGCTGGTCGCCGGCCTGACCGACGTCCAGACCACCGCGGACCTCCTGGACGCGGCCATCCCCGGCGACTTCATCGGTCTCGACGCCACCCTTCGGGTCGACCTCAACGCTCTGCTGTCCGGTGCCGGAGGCACTTCCGGTGGTACCCCTGGCGGCTCGCCGGGCGGCGGCACCGGTGGCAGCCCGCTCGGCCTGCCCGACCTGACCGAGCTGCTCGGCCTCCTCGGCCGGGCCGGTACGACGCCGCAGTCGACGGGCCAGAGTCCGACGCGCCACGAGGAGGGCCCGACCCGATGAGGCACCGCACCCGTACCCACGTCCTGAGCGCGGCCAGCACCCTCGTCGTACTCGCCCTGTGCACCTGGTACCTGCTCGGCTCGGTCCTCGCGACCGGGGGTGGCGGCGACACGGTGGACGTCACCGTCCACCTGCCGCGCACCGGCGGGCTCTACGAAGGTGCGAGTGTGTCGTACCGCGGGGTCGTCATCGGCAAGGTCACCCACCTGGAGCTCGGGCCCGGCGGGGTCGTCGCAACCGCCCGCATCCGTGCCGACCAACGGATCCCCGAGGACTCCCGGGTACGGGTCCGCACCCTCTCCGCTGTCGGCGAGCAGTACCTGGACTTCCAACCCAGGTCGACCGGCGGGCCTGTGCTGGCGGACGGGTCCGAGGTCGATGCGCAGGCCGAGGACATCCCCCAGGCCATCGGCGAGGTCGCGGTCTCCCTCGACGACCTGACCTCCCAGTTCGACACGGTCAAGGTCCGTCGCGTCCTCTCCGAGCTGGCGACCGGCCTCGGCGGGGCCGACGACGACCTGCAGCGCCTGATCGATGCCAGCGGCCGGGTCCTGTCCACCGTCGAGGACAACCTGGACCTGATCCGGTCGTTCCTCACCAGCTCACGCACCGTGCTGCGCATCGGGGTCGACACCGACGGCGTGGTCCGTCGCGCAACGTCGTCGTACGCCGCCTTCGCGCGCTGGCTGCGCCGCTTCGACCCGGAGCTCTTCGCGATCCTGTCCGCCGCGCCCGCCGACCTCGACCGCCTCCGCGGCCTCGTGTCCGAGCTGTCGACGGTCCTGCCCGGCTACTTCGACGCGCAGTCCTCCGTGAACGACATCCTCACCAGCCACGACCCGCACCTCAGGGCGTTGCTGCAGTCCTTCCCCCAGGGCCTGGATGCCTTCGCGTCGGCGATGCGCGACAGCAAGATCTACTTCGACCTGATCGCCCGGCGCGGGGGCGTCTGCGACTACCGGGTCGAGGAGAGGTCTCCGAAGGACGTGACCTACCGGGAGCTGCTGACCGCCGGTCGTTGCCTCAGCAGCTTGCGTGACATCTCGCAGCGGGGTGCGCAGTTCGCACCCGGGGCGACCCGATGACCGACGAGGGCACGCCCACGCGCCTCGACAGGCGCAAGGCAAGGACCCGCGCCGCGCTGATCACTGCGGCGCAGGCGTTCCTGGCCGAGGGGAGGTCCAGCGTGAGCGTCCAGGAACTGACCGAGGCAGCGGACGTCGGCCAAGGATCGTTCTACAACCACTTCACCACCAAGGACGAGCTCTTCGCCGAAGCCGTCATCGCGACGCTCGAGGTGTGGGGAGCACTGTGCGACGAGGCGGTGGCGGGCCTGGTCGACCCAGCCGAGATCCTCGCCCAGAGCTTCCGCATGAGCGGGCGCCTGCAGCGCGTCTATCCGGAGCTGCTTCGCGTGGTGCTGCACTCCGGCGTCCGCGTGCTGACCACGGATCGCGGCCTTCGTCCTCGGGCGCTGGCCGACATCTCGGCAGGGATCGAGCAGCGTCGCTTCTCCGTGCCGGATCCCGAGATCGCGGTCATGGCCGCGGGCGGAGCGCTGCTCGGTCTCCTGCAGCTGCTCGACGTCCGACCGGAACTGGACGACGGCGAGGTGTCGGACGCATTCACCGAAAGCGTGCTGCGGATGTTCGGCCTCGATGCCGACGAAGCACGCCGCATCGTCCGCGCGCCTCTGCCCGAGCTCCCGCGGCTCGCCTGACCGGCTGACGCCCGGTCCGTCGTACGTGGCCGATGGTCAGTCGCTCAACGCGAGCACACAAGCGTCATGAGCGGCCTCGCGCGCCGGCTCGGGAACCGAGGAGACGGTGTAGTCGCAGGCCGCATCGATGGCTGCCCGATCGGCATCGTCACCCGCAGATCGGAGGCGCGCGCATCCGCGCTCGACATCGGACGCCGCGAGGCCCGGGACCTCACCCAGCGCCTCCTCGCATCCCGCGGCGTCCCCCGCCGACGTCTCGTCGGCGGATCCTTCGGGCGAGCCGCCCGAACCGGAGTCCTCGGCACTCCCCCATCCTTCCTCGCGGAAGGACCGCGTACCCAGGACCAGACGCAGACCCTTGATCCCCGAGTGCTTCCGCGCGTAGGCGAGCTCGTGGTGGATGTCGCCGATGGTGTTCGTGATCGGGATCGACAGACCCAGGGTGGACAGGGTGCCGAGCGCACGGCCTTCGGCGTCCAGGAAGGCGCTGCCGCTGTCACCGGGGATGCCCGGCTTCCGGGCGTGGAGGTCATGGGCCCACCCATCGCGTGAGGGCTGGTCACCGGAGGCCGTCCCCGTCTGGGGCGAGAGCGCGGTGACACCTCCGCGCAGCGACGAGTTGCCGTAGCTGTGGACGGTCTCCCCGTCGACGACGCCGGCCGTGGCGCGCCCGGACGGCCCGCCCCAGAACGGAACGCTCGGGTTCACCTTGTCGACCGATCCGGAGTCGACCCGGACGAGGGCGAAGTCGTTGTAGGCGCAGGTCGCCTCGTCCTTCTCGCCGGTCTTGCGCATCGTGGTCCATGAGCTGTACGCCAAGGTGCCCGAGCCGACCGTCTCGCCGCTGGAGACCACGGACCCGCCCGAGCGGAAGGTCACCGGCGTGCCGATCGGCAGCGACTTCACCTTGCACCCGTTGGTGTCCGACGACTCCCCCTCGGTCGCACAGTGCGCCGCCTGTCCGACGTAGACCCTCTTCCTGCGGTCGACGAACACGAAGTTCGCGGTGCACTGACCGGCACCGGCCGTGTAGGTCTGGACGCCGGGGGTGATGGTCGCACTCCGCACGGGCGCCCAGGTGCCTGCCTTCGCGGCAGGCACCGTCATGGCCTGCTCGGCCGCCGGACTCCCGGCCTGCTCCGGCGCCCCCTCGGGATCGCCTCCACAGGCAGTCAGGAGCGCGAGGCAGGCAACGAGCACGGTGACGAAGCGACGAGGTCCACGGGTGAGCACGGACCGATGCTAACAGTTACATGCCGATATCGTCATCTATGACTACTTCGTCACTAATGGCCGATGGCGCCCCACACGACGTCCTCGCCGCAACAGGCCACGGCGCCTGGAACCCCGACAACCACGCCACACTCTGGGTGAAGTTCAGCCTGCGCGCCCACCACATGCAGGCCCAGACGATGCGCCGACGGTTCGACGAGGCCGAGATCCAGTGGCGCAAGCTCGACGAGCTCGTCGCCCAACATCGACTCAACGAACGGATCGGATCGGCACTCTTCGACGCATTGATCGGCCTGCGCGTGACCCGACCGTCCTACGTGAAGCTCACCGAACTCGACGAACGCACCGCCACCGGCGACCTGGTCAACGCCGCCGACATAGGCCTGCTAGAGGCACGGGGCGAACGGCGCGGTCGACACTACGGGGTCTGCTGCACGGATAGGTGACATCTTGACGTGCCCCACCGTTTGGGTTCCAG
>CAZAQE010000024.1:0-71624 GCA_964487275.1 uncultured Nocardioides sp.
ACCTTGACCTGTCCGGCGATGTGGGAGACCAGGTGCCGCACGTAGGCGACGGTGACGGGGCCGTGGCCCTCCATCCGCGCGATACCGGAGTCGGGGGTGCAGTGCAGCACGATCTGCACCTTGGGCTTCACCGGCCCGACCGTGGAGTCGACGTGGGCGTCGGGGTTGGTGAGCAGGGCGAAGGCGGCGAGACGCCGGTCGTTCTTGGTGGCGTCGGGCATTTCGGTCTCGAGGGCCTTGGCGGTGGCGTCGATGCCGGCTTCGGCGGCGATGATCGTCGCGGCGTGGTCGCGGATGGTGAGGGTGGCGATGCCGTGCTTGTCGACCCGGGAGCGGCGGACGAACCGATCCCTGGCAGCAGCTTCCTCCTTCGCGCGGGCGAGCTCGGGGCACGCGGCGGCGACCTTGCCCTCCACGACCGCTTCGAACCGTGCCCAGGCGAGGCGGCCGTCGGCGATCTCGACAACCTCGCCGTCCACCCATCCGGCCTCCTCGGCCGTGAGCTCGCGGGTGGCGTCGGCGACATGACGGGCGTGCGTCGAGCGCACGGTCCCGGCCTGGACGCCGGCCCAGAGCTTGGGGAGCCGGTGGTGCAGGTCGACGGCGTCGGCGATGAGCCGCTTGGCGCCGTACGGGCTGGTCTGAATCCGCGCGCCGAAAGCTGCGGCGGCGTGCTCGGTGATCCGCGGCGTACCGGCCGCACCCGCGGGCTTGGCCCGCTCCCTGCCCCGGCGGTCGGACGTGGGAAGCGAGTCAGGTGAGTGGAGGACCGCCCACTGGTAGGCGGCTTCGAGAATGTCGCGCTCGGCGTCGAGCCGCGCAGCGTGACGGCCTTCGACGAAGGACAGCACGTCGCCGGCGGACATGTCCGCGAGCTGGTGGTGTCGGTCCCGAGTGGCCATACGTGTATTGGATCATGGGGTGCCGACAGAACCAGGTGGCGCGGAACCTGCCTGTGCACAACCACGCTCCCACCGGGCCTTGTGGACGACAAGTGGCGCAAGGAGTGACTCGCCGAGCTACCCAATCGCACCCGACAGCCGGAACCCAGCCTTCCGCCCACCGCTCTCGTCGCTGCGCTTGAAGACCCGAGCGCCGACGAACCGCAGTGCAGAGCAGGTGCACCGGGTCCGGGGTCTCGTGTCGGTCGCTGCGCGACGTCCTCGACCGCCGGGCAACGCAGGCCGGTCAGATCTTGCGCAACCGCACCCAGTCCACGGAGTGGTCGGCCGACTTCCGCAGCACCAGCGTCGCCCGCGACCGCGTCGGCAGGACGTTCTGCGCGAGGTTGGGGCCGTTGATGGTGTCCCAGATGCGGCGGGCCTCGTCGACGGCCGAGTCGTGGCTCAGGGCGGCGTACTTGGCGAAGTAGGAGTCCGGGTCGCGGAAGGCCGTCTCGCGCAGGTGGAGGAACCGGTCGACGTACCACTCCCGGATGTGGTTGGTGTTGGCGTCGACGTAGATGGAGAAGTCGAAGAAGTCCGAGAGGCCGAGCCCGACCCGGCCGTCCCCGCGCACCCGGGCCGGTTGCAGGACGTTGAGGCCCTCGAGGATCACGATGTCGGGCTTCTTCACGACGACCTTCTCGTCCGGCCTGACGTCGTAGACGAGGTGGGAGTAGACCGGGGCCTCGACCTCGTCCTTGCCGGACTTGATGTCGACGACGAAGCGCATGAGGGCCTTGCGGTCGTACGACTCGGGGAAGCCCTTGCGCTCGAGCAGGCCTCGCTTGACCAGCTCCGCGTTGGGGTAGAGGAAGCCGTCCGTGGTGACCAGGGCGACGTTGGGGTGCTCGGGCCAGCGGGCCAGCATCTGCTGGAGCACGCGGGCAGCCGTGGACTTGCCGACCGCCACCGACCCGGCGAGGCCGATCACGAACGGGGTGCGGGGCGGCGTCAAGCCGTGCAGGAACTCCTGCTGCACGTGGTGCAGCGCGGTCGCCGCGCGCACGCGCAGGCTGAGCAGGCGCGACAGCGGCAGGTAGACGTCACGGATCTCGGCGAGGTCCAGCTGGTCGCCGATGCCGCGCAGCCGCACCACCTCGTCGCTCGTCAGCGGGCTCTCGGTCTCCGAGGCCAGCATCGCCCAGGTGGCACGGTCGAGCTCGACGTACGGCGAGGACTCCCGCGGCGACTCCTCGCCGTGGACCCCCGGCGTCTCCGCGGCCGTGACCATGTGGCGATTCTTCCAGTCGCGCCGTGTCGGCAGTCGGCGGCATCCCAACTAGAGTGATCCTCCATGTGCGGGATCGTCGGATATGTCGGGCCCAGGTCGGCCACGGACACGGTCATCGACGGGCTGCGCCGCCTGGAGTACCGCGGCTACGACTCGGCCGGGGTCGCGGTCGTCGACGGCGGGGCCATCGCCCTCGAGAAGCGGGCCGGCAAGCTCGCGAACCTCGAGAAGGTCCTCGACGAGACCCCGCTCCCCGCGGCGCACACCGGGATCGGACACACCCGCTGGGCCACCCACGGCCCGCCCAACGACGTCAACGCCCACCCGCACACCGGCGGCACCCGCCGGGTCGCGCTGGTGCACAACGGCATCATCGAGAACTTCATCGAGCTCCGCGAGCGCGTGGAGGCCGACGACCACGTGCTGCTCTCCGACACCGACACCGAGATCGTCGCCCACCTGGTCGAGCTGCAGGTCCAGTCGGGCGTCGACCTGACCACCGCGATGCAGCGCGTCTGCCAACAGCTCGACGGCGCCTTCACCCTCGTCGCGATCGACGCCGCGGAGCCGGACAAGGTCGTCGCGGCCCGCCGCAACTCGCCGCTGGTCGTCGGCCTGGGCGAGGGGGAGAACTTCCTCGGGTCCGACGTCGCCGCCTTCATCGAGTTCACCCGTGAGGCGCTCGAGCTCGGCCAGGACCAGATCGTGGTGATGACCCCTGACGAGGTGCTCGTCACGGACTTCCACGGCCGGCCGGTCGAGGCGAAGCAGTTCCACGTGGACTGGGACCTCTCCGCGGCGGAGAAGGACGGCCACGACTGGTTCATGCGCAAGGAGATCTTCGAGCAGCCGCGGGCCGTCGCGGACTCTCTGATCGGACGTCGTACGGCGGCGGGGCAGCTCCAGCTCGACGAGATGCGCCTCGCCGACGAGGAGCTGCGCGACGTCGACAAGATCATCATCATCGCGTGCGGCACGTCCTTCTACGCCGGCATGGTCGCCAAGTACGCCATCGAGCACTGGACCCGCACCCCTGTCGAGGTCGAGCTCGCCTCGGAGTTCCGCTACCGCGACCCGATCATCGACGCGACCACGCTGATCGTGGCGATCAGCCAGTCCGGCGAGACCGCCGACACCCTGCAGGCCATCCGCCACGCCCGCAGCCAGCGGGCCAAGGTGCTCGCGATCTGCAACACCAACGGGTCCTCGATCCCGCGCGAGTCCGACGCCGTGATCTACACCCACGCCGGCCCCGAGATCGGCGTCGCGTCGACGAAGGGCTTCCTGACCCAGCTGGTCGCCTGCTACCTGCTCGCGTTGTACATGGCGCAGGTCAAGGGCACCCGGTTCGGCGACGAGATCGACGAGATCATGGAGCAGCTCGAGGCGATGCCCGGGCACATCGAGACGGTGCTCGAGGGGGCCGACGCGGTCTACGAGCTGGCCCGCGCCCATGCCACGACCCGCTCGGTGCTCTTC
This sequence comes from uncultured Nocardioides sp., assembly GCA_964487275.1. Taxonomy (GTDB): domain Bacteria; phylum Actinomycetota; class Actinomycetes; order Propionibacteriales; family Nocardioidaceae; genus Nocardioides. The sequence continues at coordinate 3,655 of CAZAQE010000024.1, forward strand.
CTCGGCCGCCACGCCGGCTACCCGGTCGCGCTCGAGGGGGCGCTGAAGCTCAAGGAGCTGGCCTACCTGCACGCCGAGGGCTTCGCCGCCGGTGAGCTCAAGCACGGCCCGATCGCGCTGGTCGAGGAGGGCCTTCCGGTCCTGTGCGTCGTGCCCCCGAAGGGTCGCGACAGCCTGCACGGCAAGATGCTGAGCGGCATCCAGGAGGTCCGCGCCCGCGGCGCCCGCACGATCTGCCTCGCCGAGGCCGGCGACACCTCCATCGAGCCGTACGCCGACGACCTGATCCGGCTGCCCAAGGTGCCCGTGCTCCTGCAGCCGCTCGTCGCGATCCTCCCGCTGCAGCTGTTCGCCTGCGAGCTCGCCACGGCGCTCGGCCACGACGTCGACCAGCCCCGCAACCTCGCCAAGTCCGTCACGGTGGAGTAGCCGCCATGGCCGTGATCGGTGTCGGCATCGACGTGTGCGAGATCGCCCGGTTCGAGGAGTCGTGCCGTCGTACCCCCGCGCTCGTCGACAAGCTCTTCGTCGCGGCCGAGCAGGACCGCCCGATCAGCTCGCTGGCGGCGCGATTCGCGGCAAAGGAGGCGCTGGCGAAGGCGCTGGGCGCCCCCGGCGGGATGCAGTGGCACGACTCGGAGGTGGTCTCGGAGGAGACCGGACGGCCGCGCTTCGTGATGCGCGGCACCGTGCTCGCCGTCGCCGAGCGTCTCGGCGTCCGCTCCGTCCACCTCTCCCTGACCCACGACGGCGGGATCGCCTCGGCCGTCGTCGTGCTGGAGGACTGATGCTGCGCGCCCACACCGTCGAGCAGGTGCGCGCCGCCGAGGCCGCGCTGATGGCGACCGTCCCCGAGGGGGCGCTGATGCAGCGCGCCGCGCACGGCCTGGCGCACGCCGTGCTCGACCTGCTCGGCGGCGGCTACGGCCGCCGGGTGCTGCTGCTGGTCGGCCCCGGCAACAACGGCGGCGATGCGCTGTACGCCGGCGCCGTGCTCGCCCGGCGCGGAGCGCTCGTCGAGGCGTGGCTGCTCTCCACCACCACGCACGAGGCCGGGCTCGCCGCCCTCCGCGCTGCCGGCGGCCGGGCGGGCACCCCGCGCCCGGGCGTGCACTTCGACGTCGTGGTCGACGGCATCGTCGGCATCGGCGGCCGCCCGGGCCTGCGCGAGGGCGCCGTCGCGGCGCTGGCCGCCTGCGCCGGCATCCCCGTCGTCGCGGTCGACACCCCGTCGGGCGTCGACGTCGACTCGGGGGCCACGCCCGGTGAGCACGTCGAGGCCGACCTGACCGTCACCTTCGGCACCCACAAGGCCTGCCACCTGCTCGACCCCGGAGCCCTGGCCTGCGGCGCCGTGGAGCTCGTCGACATCGGCCTGGAGCCCTTCCTGCCGCCGGCAGCGATCGAGGCCCTGCAGCCCGACGACGTGGCCGCGATGCTGCCCGTCCCGGACCCCGACGGGCACAAGTACACCCGTGGCGTGGTCGGCATCCGCGCGGGCTCCCACGCCTACCCCGGCGCCGGCCTGCTCAGCGTCGCCGGTGCGGCCTGCGGGGTCGCCGGCATGGTCCGCTACGACGGCGACGAGTCGGTGCTCGACCTGGTCCGCGCTGCGCACCCGGAGGTCGTCGGTCCCGGCCGCGTGCAGGCCTGGGTGGTGGGCTCGGGCAGCGACGCCGCCGCGGAGCCCGCCCTGCGCGACGCCCTCGCCGACGACGTACCCGTGGTCGTCGACGCCGACGCCCTCGCCTTCGCCGACCTGGCCCGGGCCCGCGACGCCGTCCTCACGCCGCACGCCGGCGAGCTGTCGCGGATGCTCGGCGTCGACCGCGACGAGATCGAGGCCCAGCCGCTGGTGCACGCCCGCGCCGCCGCCGACCGGTACGACGCCGTGGTGCTGCTCAAGGGCCGGCACACCGTCGTCGCGCGGCCCGGCGGGCGGGTCCGGGTGACCACGACGGGCACGCCGTGGCTGGCGACCGCCGGGGCCGGCGACGTGCTCGGCGGCCTGGTCGGCGCCCTGCTGGCGACCGGGCTGGACCCGTTCGACGCGGCATCGGTCGGCTCGTGGCTGCACGGCGCTGCGGCGACGCTCGCGTCGCAGGACGGCCCGATCGTCGCCGGTGACGTCGCGGCGGCCCTCCCGGACCTCATCGCGAGCCTGACCACACCCTGACCACGCCGTGATGGGACGATGAACCACATGCACCACGCGCCGCTCGGCCCCGCCGAGATCGTCGTCGACCTCGGCGCGATCCGTGCGAACGCCCGCCTCCTGCGGGAGACCGCGGGTGTGCCGCTGATCGCGGTCGTGAAGGCCGACGGCTACGGGCACGGCATGGTCGAGAGCGCGCGTGCGGCCCGTGAGGGCGGCGCCGAGTGGCTCGCGACGGCCACGATCGAGGAGGCCCTGGCGCTGCGTGCGGCGGGGGTGGACGGACCTCTGCTGTGCTGGATCACCACGCAGCACTCCGACTACCGGGCAGCCGCCGACGCCGGCATCGACGTCACCGCCTACTCGGTCGACGAGCTCGACGCGATGGCCGCTGCCGTGGGCGGTCGGGCGGAGCCCGCCCGGATCCAGATCAAGGTCGACACCGGCCTGTCCCGCGGCGGCGCGCCCCGCGCCGCCTGGGCCGAGGTGTTCGCCCACGCCCGCGCGGGGGAGGAGCGCGGCCTGTGGCGGGTGACGGGCATCTGGTCGCACCTCGCGTGCGCCGACGAGCGCAACCACCCCGCCAACGACCGCCAGGAGCAGGCCTTCCGCGAGGCGATCGCGCTCGCCGAGCGCGCAGGGCTGCGCCCGGAGCTGCGCCATCTCGCCAACTCCGCCGCCACCCTGCTCCGGCCCTCGGCCCGCTTCGACGCCGTCCGCTGCGGCATCGCGCTCTACGGTCTCGACCCCGCTCCCGGCCAGACCCTGCCGGTCACGCTCCGTCCCGCGATGAGCGTCCGTGCCCCGCTCGTCATGGTCAAGGAGCTGGCCGCCGGCGACGCGGTCTCCTACGGCCACCACTGGACGGCCGACAGCCCCACCACCGTCGGGCTCGTGCCGGTCGGCTACGGCGAGGGCATCCCGCGCCACGCGTTCCGCGCCGACGCGCCCGAGGCGGCCGCGCAGGTCGGCATCGACGGCAAGCGGCGCCCGATCCGCGGCACGGTCTGCATGGACCAGGTCGTCGTCGACCTCGGCGGCGACCACCCGCCCGTGGGCAGCGAGGTCGTCGTCTTCGGACCGCCGGCCGCGGGCGGCCCCACCGCCGACGACTGGGCCGAGGCCTGCGGCACCATCAACTACGAGATCGTGACGAGGATCGGGGGCCGGATGACCCGCAGGTACGTCGACGGAGCGGACCAGTGAGCCGCCGCGGACGCATCGCCGGCTCGCTCGCGGGCGCGCTCGGCCTGGCGGCGGGCACCGCCGCCGTGGGGATCGCGCGCCAGCAGCGGCAGATCAGCCACCGCGCGGGGGAGTCGGTCCCGTTCGGCAGCCTGCGCTCGGAGCCGGTCACGGTCGTCGCGGACGACGGCGTGACGCTGCACGTGGAGGTCGACGAGGTGGAGGGGCCGGCGGCGACCGGCGCGATGGACCGGCTGTTCCGTCGTACTCCGGCAGCGCCACGGGTCACCGTCGTCTTCGTCCACGGCTACTGCCTCAACCTCGACTGCTGGCACTTCCAGCGTGCCGCCTACCGCGGCCTCGTCCGGGCGGTCTACTACGACCAGCGCTCCCACGGCCGCTCCGGCAACTCCGACCGCGCGCACTCCACGATCGAGCAGCTCGGCCACGACCTGCACGCCGTCCTCGAGGCGGTCGCCCCGGACGGTCCGGTCGTGCTGGTGGGCCACTCGATGGGCGGGATGTCGATCGTCGCCTTCGCCGAGCAGTTCCCCGAGCTGGTCGGGACCCGCGTCGTCGGGATCGGCCTGATCTCGACGACCGCCGGTGGTCTCGACCCCGGCCGGATGCTGTTGCCGATGCTGCCGGCCCGCCTGACCGGCCCCCTGGCGACCAGCGCGGTCCGCACGCTGCACCTCGGCCACCGGGCGATCGACGGCCTGCGCCGTGCCGGATCGGCGGTGGCCACGGTGGCGACCGACCGGTTCGCCTTCGGCGAGGAGGTCCCGAAGGGGTACGTCGAGTTCGTCGACGAGATGCTCGCCGCGACCCCGTTCGAGGTGGTCGGCGACTTCTTCCCGAACTTTGCGAGCCTCGACAAGTTCCACACCGTCGGCGCGCTCGGTGCCGTCCCGGTGTCGGTCATCTGCGGCACCGCCGACCGGCTGACCTCGATCGGCCACTCCCGCAAGCTCCAGTCGCGGATCCCGGGCTCGCGGTTGCTCGAGTGCGAGGGCGCCGGCCACATGGTGATCATGGAGCGGCACGAGCTCGTCAACGCCGAGCTCGACCAGCTGATCACCGCCGCTGCGGCGAGGGCCACGGCCAGGCCATGAGCATCGAGATCCTCGAGGTCGGTCCGGAGCGGGCCGACGACGTCCTCTCCGTCGTGAAGGCCGCCTTCGCGGCGCGCCCCGTGCTCGACCCGCCCGCCGACGCGCTCGGCGAGACCGTGGACACCATCGCCGCGATGCTCGGGCCCGGCGGCGGCCTGCTCGCGCTCGACGACGGGCGGCCGGTCGGCGCCGTCGTCCTCGACCCGGTCGACGACGCCGTCTACCTGCGCCGCTTCGGCGTCGATCCGGCCGCGCGGGGCCGCGGCCTGGCCCGCGAGCTGGTCCGCGCGGCACTCGCCGCCGCCTCCCGCCGTCCCGGGGTACGACGGGCGGTGATCCTCGCCCGCCAGGAGCTCCCGCGCACGGCCGGGTTCTGGCGCGACATGGGCTTCGTCGAGACCGACCGGCAGGAGCCCTACATCGAGATGGCACGGCCCGTCCCGCTCGCCGTGGAGGTCTCGTCGGCCGACGACATGCGCGACCTGGGCGAGCGCGTCGCCGCCCTGCTCGAGCCCGGCGACGTGCTGGTGCTCAGCGGCGAGCTCGGCGCCGGCAAGACGACCTTCACGCAGGGACTCGGGTCGGGGCTCGGCGTCCGCGGCCAGGTCACGTCGCCGACCTTCGTCATCGCCCGCGTGCACCCGTCGCTGGGCGAGGGACCCGCCCTGGTGCACGTCGACGCCTACCGCCTCGGCGGGCAGGCCGAGCTCGACGACCTCGACCTCGACACCGACCTCGACGAGGCGGTGACCGTCGTGGAGTGGGGGACCGGCTTGGCCGAGGGGCTCGCCGACGCCCGGCTCGAGGTGCGGATCATGCGGGCGACCGCGGACACCGACGTCGACCCGGAGGCGGACCCACGGCTGGTCGAGATCGACCCGGTCGGGCTGCGCTGGCTCGGCGTCGACCTGCACGCCTGACGGCCCCGACCCGGGACCCGGTCCGTGGGACCCGGTCCCACGGACCCCCGTCCCGGCCCGGTGGTCCGTCGGTGCCGGGCAGGTCGGCCCGCGCGCAGGTTCCTGAGACCCCTCGCCGATTCCTAGCCTCGAAGGGCAGCGGATCGGGACAGGGAGGTCGAAGATGCGCGCTCTGCGAGTTGTCGTCATGGCCACGCTGGCGCTCGTGCTGGCGGCGGGACTGGTGCCGGACGGCATGCCGTCGGCGCAGGCGCGCGGGGCATGGACCCCCGTCCTCGACCGGCCGACCACGACGACGAGGAGCGTCGTGCTGACCGGGCGGGCGCGGCCCCGCGCCGTGGTCGCCGTCCAGGTCCGGACCAGCAGCTGGGTGACCGTGCGCCGGGTCCGCGCCGCGGCCAACGGCAGGTACCGGGTCGTCGTACCTGCTCCGGCGAGGGAGCGGGTGTTCCGGGCGGTGTCGAAGCGCCGGGCGAGCACCGTGCGGCGCGTGGTGCCGGTCAAGCCGCCCCCGCCGCCGACGGACTCCTGCGGGATCCGCCCCCAGCGCCGCTCCGGCGGCTACTACGCCTGCACCTTCGTCGAGGAGTTCACCGGCAGCGCGCTCGACACCGACCGCTGGCTCGGCCAGAACATGCTGGGGCAGGGCGACCGCTGTGTCGCTGCCGGCCCGCGGACGGTGGCGGTCGCCGATGGCACCCTCCGCCTGAGCGTGGTGGAGGCGACCGCCGAGGAGCCGTGCCCGCGGCGCGCCGACGGGACCCGGGGCAGCTACGCCGCCGGCTGGATCTCGACCCACGGTCGCTGGAGCCAGCAGTACGGACGCTTCGAGGCCCGGATGAGGTCCCAGGCGACGAACGTCCCCGGCCTCCACGAGGCCTTCTGGCTGTGGCCGGACATCCGGTTCTCCTCCGACGCCGACTGGCCGAACAGCGGCGAGATCGACATCGCCGAGACCTACTCGGTCCACCCCGACCTCGCGATCCCGTTCCTCCACTACAGCGCCGACAGCGGCGGTCCCGTCCCCGGTCTCAACACCGCCTGGAACTGTCGTGCACCGCGCGGCCAGTGGCACACCTACGCCCTCGAGTGGACCGCCGACCGGCTCGAGGTCTTCGTCGACGGCCGGTCCTGCCTGGTGAACACCTCCGGCGCGGCCAGCTTCCGCAAGCCCTTCATCATCAACCTGAGCCAGCTGCTCGGCATCGGCACCAACCTCTGGACGGGGGCCGTCCCGTTGCCCGCGACGATGGAGGTCGACTGGGTCAAGGCCTGGTCCTGACCTGTTCCGGGGCGGCAGCGACCAGCCAGCCACTACCGTGGCACCCCGTGCGCCCCTCCCGTCCCGTCCTCGTCGTCGCCGTCGTCCTGGTGGTCCTCGTCGCGGGCGTCGGCGTGGCGTTGTGGGCGACCCGGGAGCGGATCGAGGGCACCGACGAGTGCGGCCAGCGGTTCGCGAAGCCGGGCGGCGGCGCGTGGGAGTGCACCCTCGTCGAGGACTTCTCCGGCGACCGGCTCGACCCGCACACCTGGAAGGTCTCCGAGGTGGTCGGGACCGACGACCTGTGCGCCGTGGACGACCCGCGGACGGTCGCCGTCGCCGACGGCAGCCTCCGCCTCTCGGTGCTCCGCACGGACGCCGCCACGACCTGCCCGGCACGTGCCGACGGCACCCGGGCGTCGTACGCCTCGGGCTGGGTGACGTCCTACGGTCGCTGGAGCCAGCAGTTCGGCCGGTTCGAGGCCCGGATCAAGGTCCAGGACGTCGACGGCCCCGGGGTCCACGAGGCGTTCTGGCTCTGGCCCGACGTCCGGTACGGCGCCGACAAGCCCTGGCCCCAGTCGGGCGAGATCGACATCATGGAGACCTACTCCCACCAGCCCGACCGGGTGATCCCGTTCCTGCACTACGAGGCGGGCGAGAAGCCGAACAACGGCGTCAACACCGCGTGGGGGTGCGAGACGACCCGCGGCGAGTGGCACACCTACACGCTCGAGTGGACCGCCGAGCGCCTGGAGATCCTCGTCGACGGCGACACCTGCCTGGTCAACAACGTCTCCGGCGAGGCCTTCCACAAGCGGTTCATCATCTGCTTCACGCAGTTCACCGGCACCGGCGCCAACGTGTACGACGGCCGGGTGGCCCTGCCGGTGACCATGGAGGTCGACTGGGTCAAGGCCTGGCGCTGAGCCGGGCCCGGTCGCGTCGAACGTCCCCGCGGGCATGGTCCGAACGGGTCATCGCCGAAGATCGTGCGACCGGATCCGATCCGGGACCCTGTCCCGGACCACGTGCGAGGCGCTAACTTCCCCCCGGGAGTCTTGAACATCTCGGGATCTCACGCACGTACACCAGGGGGAAGTCATGCGTCCGATCCGTCATGCCGCCACGCTCGCGGCAGGCCTTCTCGCCGCCGCGCTCACCGTGCCGCTCACGCCGGTCTCGCCGGTCCCGGCCGCCTCGTCCGCGCCGCCGGGCGTCTCGAAGCCCGACTGCGGCAGCCGGATCGCCAAGCCGGGCGGGGGGAGCTGGACCTGCACGATGGCCGACCACTTCTCCGGCAGCGCCCTCAACGACAGTGTGTGGGCCGGCATGAGCATGCTCGGCACCGGGGACCTGTGCGCGGTCAACAGCCCGAAGACGGTCTCGGTCTCCAACGGAGCCCTGCACCTGTCCGCGGTGCAGACCGACGCCACCACGCAGTGCCCGCTCCGGCCCGACGGCACCCGCGGCTCCTACGCCTCGGGATGGGCGACGACGTACCACCGCTTCAGCCAGCAGTACGGACGCTTCGAGGCCCGGATGCGGGTCCAGGCGGCCTCAGCGCCCGGCCTGCACGAGGCGTTCTGGCTGTGGCCCGACATCCGCTACGGCGCCGACAACCCGTGGCCGGAGTCCGGCGAGATCGACATCGTCGAGACCTACTCGGCCTACCCCGACCTCGCGGTGCCGTTCCTGCACTACAGCGATGACGAGCTCGGCCCGGTCGAGGGCCTCAACACCTCGTGGAAGTGCAGGACCACCCGCGGTGACTGGCACACCTACACCCTCGAGTGGTTCGCCGACCGGCTCACGATCTACGTCGACGGCCAGCACTGCCTGACCAACACCGCCGGTGCCACCAGCTTCCAGAAGCGCTTCATCATCAACCTCACGCAGTTCCTCGGCGGCGGCAACAACCTGTACGACGGTCGGGTTCCGCTGCCGGCGACCATGGACGTGGACTACGTGAAGGTCTGGCGCTGATACAGGTTCCACTTCCGAGCGGCGACCGCTACGTTACGTCCCACTGGGGGAGCTCCACCCCCGCCCGCCTGCTCTGACGACGGACATGGGGATGCGATGCGCTCGTTGAAGTCTGCCCTGGTGGCGGTGTGCCTGGTGGCCGCTGCGCTGGCGGTGCCGCTGGCGCCGCTCGCGCCCGCTCCGCAGGCGGCCGCCGCCGACGCGTGCGGCACCGTGCTCGCCCGCAGCGGCGGCGGCTACTGGACCTGCACCTTCGTGGACAACTTCGGTGGCTCGCGCCTCGACGGCAACAAGTGGGTCGGGCTCACCCAGCCCGGCTCCGGCGACCTGTGCACGCTCAACAGCCCGCGGACGATCGCGCTCAGCATGGGCAAGCTGCGGCTCAGCGCCATCAAGACCACCAGCACCGTCCGCTGCCCGCTGCGCGCCGACGGCACCCGCGCGAAGTACGCCGGCGCGACGGTCAGCAGCTACTACCGGTTCAGCCAGCAGTACGGCCGCTTCGAGGCGCGGATCAGGGTCCGCAACACGACCCTGCCGGGCCTGCACGAGGCGTTCTGGATGTGGCCGGACACGCGCTACCACTCCGACCGCAACTGGCCCACCACCGGCGAGATCGACATCATGGAGACCTACTCCTCCCGGCCGTCGCTCAACGTCCCGTTCCTCCACTACTGGGCCGACACCTACGGCGCGGTCGACGGCTTCAACACCTCGTGGAGCTGCACGTCCCAGCGCGGCCTCTGGCACACCTACGTCCTCGAGTGGAGCTACAGCCAGCTCTCGATCAAGGTCGACGGCCGGACCTGCCTGACCAGCACCCACGCGGCGCCCAGCTTCCGCAAGCGGATGATCATGAACCTCAGCCAGTACCTCGGCGGTGGCCACAACCTGTACGACGGCCGGGTGTCCCTGCCCGCGACCATGGAGGTCGACTGGGTGAAGGTCTGGCGTTGAACCCAGGCTGAGCCTGGACCGGACCCCGGTGGGCGGCGAACGGTAACCTCGCCTCCGTGCTGCTCGCCCTCGACACCGCCTCCCCGACGGTGACCGTCGCCCTCCACGACGGTACCGACGTCGTCGCCGCCGAGACGGCGGGCGTCGCGATGCGGCACGGCGAGCAGCTCGCCCCGCTGATCGCGAAGGTCCTCGGCCTGGCCGGCGCGCAGCCCGCCGACCTCACCCGGATCGCGGTGGGCGCCGGACCGGGCCCGTTCACCGGGCTCCGCGTCGGGCTGGTCACCGCGCGGACCATGGCCCACGTCCTCGACGTGCCCGTGCTCGGTGTCTGCTCGCTCGACGCCCTCGCTGTGGAGGCCGTCGAGACCGGCGCCGTCGACGCCGACTTCCTCGTCGCGACGGACGCCCGGCGCAAGGAGGTCTACCTGGCGTCGTACTCCCGGGACGGGCGGCGGACCAGCGAGCCGGTCGTCGACCGGCCGGCCGCCCTCGCGACCGACCGTCCGGTCGTCGGCGAGGGGGCCTCGCTCTACCCCGACGCCTTCCCCGGCGCGTGCGGACCGCTCCGTCCCGATGCCGGCTGGCTGGCCCGCGCCGTCGTCGCCGGGCGGGTGAGCGTGCTGGAGCCGGAGCCGATGTACCTGCGCCGTCCCGACGCGGAGATCCCGCACGCCCCGAAGGCCGTGCTGCCCGACGTGACGCCCTCGCCGTGACCGGCGTCCTGGTCCGTGCCGCCGGTCGCGCCGACGTCGAGGACGTCGCCGCCCTCGAGACGCTGGCCTTCCCGCTCGACCCCTGGTCGCCGATCCTGCTGGAGCAGGCCGTGGACGGCACCGTGCCCACCATCGGCATCCTCGTCGCCGAGCGTGACGAGGCCTTCGCCGGCTACGCGGTCGTGAGCGTCGTCGACGTCGACGCCGAGCTGCAGCGGATCGCCGTCCCCGAGGACCTGCGCCGCGCCGGCATCGCCCGGACCCTGCTGGAGGCGGTCCACGTGCACGCCGCCAGCAGGGGAGCCGAACGCCTCCTGCTCGAGGTCCGCGAGGACAACCTGGCGGCCCGGATGTTCTACGAGCGCCACGGCTTCACCGAGCTCGGCCGGCGCCCGCGCTACTACCGCGACGGTGCGACCGCGCTCGTCCTCGCCACACCCGTCACAATGGGGCGGTGGTGATGAGCGAACCGCTGGTGCTGGGCATCGAGACCTCCTGCGACGAGACGGGCGTGGGCATCGTGCGCGGCCACACCCTGCTCGCCGACGCCGTCGCCAGCAGCGTCGACCAGCACGCCCGGTTCGGCGGCGTCGTCCCCGAGGTCGCGAGCCGTGCCCACCTCGAGGCGATGGTCCCGACCATCCAGCGCGCCTGCGACACGGCCGGCGTCGCGCTGTCCGACGTCGACGCGATCGCGGTCACCCACGGTCCCGGCCTGGCCGGCGCCCTGCTGGTCGGCGTCGCCTCCGCCAAGGCGCTCGCGCTGTCGCTGGGCAAGCCGATCTACGGCGTCAACCACCTCGCCGCCCACGTCGCGGTCGACCAGCTGGAGCACGGTCCGCTCCCCGAGCCCTGCCTCGCGCTCCTCGTGTCCGGCGGGCACTCCAGCCTGCTGCGGGTCACCGACATCACCGGCTCCGACAGCGGGGTCGACCCGATGGGCGCCACGATCGACGACGCCGCCGGTGAGGCCTTCGACAAGGTCGCCCGGCTGCTCGGGCTGCCGTTCCCCGGCGGACCGCACATCGACCGGGCCGCGCGCGAGGGCAACCGGGTCGCCATCGACTTCCCGCGCGGGCTGACCAGCCGCCGCGACCTCGAGCGGCACCGCTTCGACTTCTCCTTCTCCGGGCTCAAGACGGCTGTCGCCCGCTGGGTCGAGGCCCGCGAGCGCTCCGGTGAGCCGGTCCCCGTCGCCGACGTCGCCGCGTCCTTCCAGGAGGCGGTTTGCGACGTGCTGGTCCGCAAGGCGCTCGACGCGGCCGCGGCCGAGGGCATCGAGGACCTCATGATCGGCGGCGGCGTCGCCGCCAACTCCCGCCTGCGCGCGATGGCCGAGGAGCGGGCCGGCAAGCTCGGCATCCGGGTCCGCGTCCCGCGCCCCGGGCTGTGCACCGACAACGGCGCGATGGTGGCCGCCCTCGGGTCGACGATGGTCGCGCGCGGACGCACGCCCTCCTCGCTGGACCTGCCGGCCGACTCGAGCCTCCCGGTCACCGACGTGCTCGCGGGCTGACCACCTCGTCACCGAGGGTGCCAGCCCGCGAGCCTGCTGCGTGGGGGAGGTGGTCAGCCGAGCACGCCGGGACCGGCGCCCTCGTCGTCGAGCCAGTCCTGCCCGTCGTCGTACACCTCGCGGTCGGCGCCCTCGCGCTCCCCGTCCTTGCGGCGCCCCCCGCGGCCGCCGGCCGCTCCCACGGCACCGCGTCCGCCGCGGCCACCCTGGCTGCCCGGCACACCGCGGGCTCCGGCACCGCGGGCTCCGCTCGCGCCCCCCGCGCCGCGGGCTCCGGCACCGCGTGCGACCTGGCTGCCCGGCGCGAGTGCGCCGCCACGGCCGAGGGCGCCGGGTCCGCCGGCGCGCGTGGTCGAGCCGATCGCCGGTGCACCGCTGGTGAGGCCGCCGCGCGAGAGCAGGCCCCGGATGCCGTTGATCGCGCCCGGTGCCACGAGCCCGCCTGCGAGCAGGCCGCCACCGACCAGGCCCGGGTTGATGCCGCCCGGGCCGCCGGTCGTGCCGGGCCCGCCGGGCCCTCCGACATCGGGATCACGGGGATCGTCGACGTCGATGTCGGGCAGGTCGGGGTCGCGGGGGTCGTCGATGTCGGGCAGGTCGGGGTCCCGCGGATCGTCGACGTCAGGATCCTGCGGGTCGTGGGGGTCGTGGTCGTCGACGCCGATGAGGACACCCGGGGGCGGGGTGTACGTCGGGGGACGGACCCCGGTCGGGATGCCCCCCGGCCCGGTGCCCGGCGTCTTGCCGGTCGGTTCGTCGACGGGCTCGCCGTGGATCTTCTGGAAGACCGGGATCGCCTCGTCGTAGGCCTTGTCGAGGGCGGCGAGCGCCTTCTGGGCCTTCACGTCCTCGTCGTTGTAGGCCGCGACCCGGTCGTTGTAGAGCCGGGTGCGCATGCCGTGCTGCTTGATCGCGCGGATCTGGTCCTCCTCGTCCGGCCCGACGTCGGTGGGGAACGTCGGCGCCGTACCCGGGGACTCGACGTCGCTCTGGGCCAGGGCGACCTCCTGCGCGTCCTCCATCGCGAGCTTCACGTCGGCGAGGGCCTTGAAGGCGTTGTCCATGTCGGTCTTGCGCTCGACGACCTTGGTGCGCATGCCCTCGATGGCCTTCTTCGCGGTCGTGGCGATGTCGGTGCCCTCGCCGAAGCCGGCGATGATGCCGGGCTCGGCAAGGTTGAGTGCGGCCTCGACGTTGGCGAGGCTGACCGCGCCGCCGCTCCAGGCGGACTCCGAGGTCTCGACGTCGCCGACGCTCATCGGCACCACCGCGCGCTGCAGCCGCCGGATGTTCTCGCCGCTCATGACGTCGCTCCGTCCGTGTCGGTGGTGCCGCTGTCCGTGGGGGTGCCGGTCGGGGTGCCGGTCGGGGTGCCGGGCGCGCCGCCGTCGGAGGGCTCCGACCCTGCGCCCGTCTGCTGGGCCTGCTGGTTCGCCGACTCGCCGTGGCTCGTGGAGGAGCCCTGGTCCAGCCGTTCGACGGCCCGCTGGGTGAGGGCGACCTCGACCGCGGCGTCCTGGTCGGCCTGCTCGACGAAGGCGCGGGCGTCCCGGCAGGCCTGGCGGAAGGCGACCAGGTCCTTGCGGACTCCGACGAGCGTCTCCGCGGTCACCTGGTGGGCGCGGCGGTGGTGGAGGGCGAGGAGGGGGGCTCGGTCCGTGTCCCCGAAGGACTGCGGCTTGATCTCGCCGTCCTTCTGGAAGATGTCCGGGTCGAACTGGTCGAGCTCCTTGTTGATCGCCGTGATGACGTCGTTGATCTTCTCCTCGACGAGCCTGAGTCCCTCCAGGGTCTCCGCGTCGGCTGGTCGCGCCATCAGGTCGGTGCGGAACTCCGTGGGGAAATTCATCGCTGGTGTGGCCTTTCGGTCCCGAGGTGGTCAGTGCCGGGCTGCGTGCCGTGGGCGTACCCCGGTGCCCCGGTCACCAAACCAGGGCGACGGCGACAGCGGCTAGGCTGCACCCAGCCTTGTCAGGAGGAGTCTCGGATGCGTTCTCGGAAGATGTGGGCGGCGCTCGCCCTGGCGCTCGTCCTCGGCGGATGCTCGACGGACGACGAGCCGTCGGAGCCGGGTCCCTCCGGAAGTACGACGAGCGCGGGCGCACCGGCGACGGACCCGACCAGCGCTTCCGAGGGCGGGAACGACGGACCGGAGGCCGCCACCGGCACGGAGCTGGATGCCGAGCTGGTCTCGCTGCGCCTCCCGGCCGGAGAGGGCTGGGTCGTGAGCAGGGGTGGCGCGTCCGGCCAACTGGACGTCGGGCGCGACTACTACCAGGTCCACCTCAGCCACGGCCTCGGGACCGCGCCCGACCTGGACACGGCTGTCGCCGCCGTGCTGCCGACGGTGACGGGGCTGCGTCCCGAGGTGGCGCGCATCGAGGACCGCACCGTGGCCGGGGTCGAGACGGCCGTGCTCAGCGGGGTCGACGACGACGGCTACTTCTACGGCCTGGTCGCGATCCACCAGGGGCTCGTGATGACGATCAAGTTCGAGTTCCCGCGCAAGGACGCCGAGGGGACGGCGACCATCGAGTCGATCCTCGCCAGCGTCGAGTGGAAGTGACCGGCGGCCAACCTCCGGCTCGCTAGGTTCGGGGACAACCCACCCGTCACCGCGCCAGGAGTCTCCATGCAGCAGGTCCGCGCCGTCATCGCCCGCGCCAAGGGCGCCCCCGTCGAGATCGCCACGATCAACGTGCCGGACCCCGGGCCGGGAGAGGCCGTGGTCAAGGTCCTGACCTGCGGGGTGTGCCACACCGACCTGCACTACCGCGAGGGCGGGATCAACGACGACTTCCCCTTCCTGCTCGGCCACGAGGCGTCGGGGATCGTCGAGGCCGTCGGCCCGGACGTCACCGGCGTCGCACCAGGCGACTTCGTCGTCCTCAACTGGCGTGCCGTGTGCGGCGAGTGCCGGGCCTGCCGGCGCGGCGACCTGCACTACTGCTTCAACACCCACAACGCCACGCAGAAGATGACGCTGGCCGACGGCCCCGACGCCGGGACCGAGCTGTCGCCCGCCCTGGGCATCGGCGCGTTCGCGGAGAAGACCCTGGTCGCGGCCGGGCAGTGCACGAAGGTCGATCCGGAGGCGCGCCCGGCTGCGGTCGGCCTGCTCGGTTGCGGCGTGATGGCCGGGATCGGAGCCGCGATCAACACGGGCGCGATCACCCGCGGGAGGTCGATCGCCGTCATCGGGTGCGGCGGCGTCGGCGTGGCCGCGATCGCCGGCGCTGCCCTTGCGGGGGCGTCCCCGATCATTGCCGTCGACATCGACGCCCGGAAGCTCGCGAAGGCCAGGGAGATGGGTGCGACCCACACGGTCGACTCGTCGGCGTCGGACCCGGTGGAGGAGATCAAGCGGATCTGCGCCGAGACCTACGAGGGCGCCGACGGCGCCGACGTGGTGGTCGAGGCCGTCGGCCGGCCGGAGACGTGGAAGCAGGCGTTCTACGCCCGCGACCTCGCGGGCACGGTCGTCCTCGTCGGCGTCCCGACGCCGGACATGAGAGTGCCGGACATCCCGCTGATCGACGTGTTCGGCCGGGGCGGTTCCCTCAAGTCCAGCTGGTACGGCGACTGCCTGCCCTCGCGGGACTTCCCGATGCTCGTGGACCTCTACCGCCAGGGCCGGCTCGACCTCGACGCCTTCGTCACCGAGGAGGTCGGCCTGGATGACGTGGAGGCCGCCTTCGAGCGGATGCACGACGGCGACGTACTGCGCTCGGTGGTCGTCCTCTGATGGCCGGTCCGCTCCGCGTCGACCACGCCGTCACGAGCGGCACGTTCTCGCTCGACGGCGAGACCTTCGACGTCGACAACAACATCTGGGTGGTCGGTGACGACGACGAGTGCGTCGTCATCGACGCGCCGCACTCCGTCGACGACATCCTCGCGGTGGTGGGGGAGCGGCGGGTCGTGGCGATCGTGTGCACCCATGCCCACGACGACCACGTCCGCGTCGCGCCGGCCCTGCGCGAGCGGGTCAACGGCGGCTCGGGGGCGCCGGTCCTGCTGCACCCCGACGACCGTCCGCTGTGGGAGCTCGTCCATGGTGGTCCGGACGACGCCGACGGCTACCTGTGGGACGCCGACCTCGCCGACGGGCTCGAGATCCCGGTCGCGGGCACGTCGCTGCAGGTGCTGCACACACCCGGGCACGCGCCCGGTGCGGTCTGCCTGTACGCCGCCGACCTCGGCTGCGTGTTCACCGGCGACACGCTCTTCCACGGCGGGCCGGGCGCGACCGGGCGCTCGTTCA
This sequence comes from uncultured Nocardioides sp., assembly GCA_964487275.1. Lineage (GTDB taxonomy): Bacteria > Actinomycetota > Actinomycetes > Propionibacteriales > Nocardioidaceae > Nocardioides. The sequence goes on from CAZAQE010000024.1 coordinate 19,730, forward strand.
GCGACCGGCCGACCCTGGAGGCGTCGATCCGCGCGACGCTCTTCGCGCTGCCCGACGCCACCGTCGTGCACACGGGGCACGGCGAGGACACCACGATCGGCGCGGAGGCGGCAGCGCTCGGGCGATGACCGGCTCGGCCCCGTTGGCTAGAACGGGCTGACCAGCAGGGCAGTGCCCTCGCCGGCGACCCGGGTCAGCACGATCGTGGCCTCGGCGTCCCCGGTCAGGTCGAGCCGCTTGCGCAGCTGCTCGGGGACGACGTCGACGCCGCGCTTCTTGATGGTGATCCGCCCGACGCCGCGCTCGCGGAGCGCTGCCTTGAGCTGCTTCTCGCGGTAGGGCAGGTGCTCGAGGACGCGGTAGCCACGGGCGAACGGGCTGCGGAACGCCTCGTCACTGGTGACGTAGGCGATCCTCGGGTCGACCAGGGCGCCGGCGACCCCGGCCGCGACGGCCGTGACGAGGCCGGCCCGGATCACGGCGCCGTCGGGCTCGTAGAGGTAGGCGCCGACGTCGCGCGTGCCGACCGCTTCCGCCCCGGGGTCGTCCTCGTCGGTGATCGTCGCGAGGCCGCCGTCGCCGATGACCGTCGCGCGTCGGGCGACGGTCGCGGTCCGGCCGGACCACAGCGCGGCCTCCTTGACCTCGCCGTCGTCGCTGACCCACTCGGCCTCGACGCCGTCGGGCACCAGGTCGTGCGGGATGCCCGGCGCGACCTTGACGCACGCGTCGCGCCGCAGCAGGCCCTCGACCCAGGTCCACGGGGGCGTCCAGTCGTCGACGCGGAAGCTGCGGCCCGCCCCCGAGCGGCGGGCGGGGTCGGCGAACGCGAGGTCGAAGCCGCTGTGGTCGACGGTCGTCGCGTCGGCGACCTGGACGGCGCCGGGGAGCCCGAGCGCGGCCAGGTTGGCCTCGGCGATCGCGACCCGGACCGGGTCGAGGTCGACCCCGGCACACACGATGCCGGCGCGCGCGGCCTCGATCAGGTCGCCGCCGATGCCACAGCCGAGGTCGACCAGCGTCTGTGCGCCGAAGGCGGCGGCCCGACCGGCGCGGTGGGCCGCCACCCGCTGCCGGGTGGCCTGCTCGAGCGCGTCGGGGGTGAAGTACATCCGGGACGCGGACTCGCCGAACTTCGGCGCCGCCCGGTCACGGAGCTCCACCTGCGAGAGCGCCGCGGCGGCACGCTCGCCGGTCGTCGTACGACGGAGGGCGGAGCCGGCCGCGAGGGGGTCCGCGCCGCCCGTGACCAGGGTGGTGGCCTCGGCCAGCAGCGCCTGCCCGTCGTCGGTCAGCAGCCAGCGGAAGGTCTCGAGGTCCACCCCCTGATCCTGTCAGGCAGGCGTCACTTCGTGAGGACGACCCCATCGGCGTCATCGGCGTCATCGGCGTTCTTGGTGCCGGCAGGGCCGGCGTGACCGGAGCCCTCCCCGCCCTTCGCCACGTCGCCGTGGCCCGGCCACCAGGCCGCGTGGCCCAGCAGCGAGGTCAGCGCCGGCGTGAAGAACATCGACATCACGAACGACACGATCAGGATGCCGACGGCGAGCGCGAAGCCCATCGACACGATGAGCGTGTTGCCGCCGAGCATCAGGGAGGCGAACGTGCCGGCGAGGATCACGCCGGCCGCGGCGATCGTGGGACCGGCGTGGGTGACGGCCTGGGTGGCCGCGCTGCGCGGGTCGCGTCCCTCGCGTGCCTCCTCGCGGAGCCGGGCGATCATCAAGATGTTGTAGTCCGTGCCCAGCGCCGTGACGAAGAGGTAGATGTAGATCGGCAGCATGAAGATCAGACCGGCTTCGCCACCGATGTTCTGGAACGCGATGACCGTGATGCCGAGGGTTGCGGCGAAGCCGAGCCCGACGGCGGCCATCAGGAACCACGGTGCGACGAGGCTGCGCAGCAGCAGCGCCAGGATCAGCAGGATGACCGCGGCGGCGACCGGGAAGACGACCTTGTAGTCGCGGGCCATCGCCTTCGACATGTCCGCGAAGATGCCGGGCGTGCCGCCGACGTACGCCTCGGTGCCCTCGGGTGCCGCGTCGTGTGCCATGTCGCGGATCGGGCCGGCGACATTGTCCTGCGCGGCATCGGAGACCGGGTCGTCGGACAGCGTCAGGTAGTACTGGAAGGCCGTGCCGTCCTCTGACGGCAGCGGGCCGGCGACCGCGTCGACGCCCTTCGCCTCGCCCAGTGCCGTGCCGAAGGCGGCGAGCTGCTCCTCGGTGACGTCGGCACCGTCGGCGTCGACGAGCACGGGCACCGGCTCGGCGGCGCCGGCCGAGAAGTTCTCCTGGAAGGTCTCCATCGCCTCGGTGGACTCCACGCCCTTGGGCAGGCTCGAGTTGAAGTCGAACGAGGGGTTGAAGCTCAGCGCGAAGATCGCCAGCACGCTCATCGCGCCGCCTGAGACGAGGGCGGTCAGGCCGGGGCGCTGGCCCACGGCCCTGCCGAACCGGACGAAGGTGCCGTGCTGGGGCTCCTTCTGCCACGACTTCGACGGCCAGAACAGCGCCTTGCCCAGGAGCGAGACGATGGCCGGCACGAGGGTCAGCGCGGCGATGAGCGTGACGAAGACCGCGATGGCCAGGGCGGGGCCGATCGCGCGGAAGATGCTGAGCGAGCTGAGCACCAGTGCCATGAAGGCGACGATCACTGCGCCGCCCGCCGAGGCGATCGCCTCGCCGGCGCGGTCGAGGCTGTGCACGACGGAGTCCTTGACCGCGGCGCCCTGGCGCAGCCGCTCCCGGTGCCGGAACAGGAAGAAGAGGATGTAGTCGGTGCCGACGCCGTAGAGGACGACGACGAGGATCTGCTCGACCGACGCGTCGGCCTTGAGGTCGAAGATGTCGTTGGCCCAGGCGATGGCGCCGGTGGCGATCGTCGAGACGATGCCCACGACGACGAGTGGCAGGACGCAGATCAGCACGCTGCGGAAGATGAGGGCGAGCAGGCCCACGATGAGCACGACCGTGGCGACGCCGACGATCAGGAGGGTGTCCTCGCTGGAGTCCTGCGAGTCGAGGCTCTGCGGGACGGCGCCGGTCGTCCGGACCTCGAGGTCCGAGTCGCCGGTGAGGTCCTCGACGGACTCCCGGAGGTCCCTGCCGTCGTCGATCGCCTGGGTGTCGAAGCCCGTCGAGCCGTCGGCCAGCGGGATGACGGCGAACATCACCGTGCCGTCCTCGGAGAGGTTGGGCTTGCCGGCCTCGTCCTGTGCGATGACCAGCTGCTGGAACGTCTTCGTACCGAGCTCGGGCGCGAGCTCCTCGGCGAGTGTCGCGACCTCCGCCTGGTCGTCGGCCGTCAGCTCGCCGCCGTCCTTGCGCTCGATCACGAGGATCGCGCCGGGCGAGAAGGCGTCGGAGAACTTGTCCTCCTGCAGCTTCAGCGCCTGGATCGACTCGTAGTGGTCGGGCAGGAACTCCGAGTTGTCCTGGGTGGACTCCAGGGCGGGGGCGGTGGCGGTGACGAGCACCGCCAGGAGCAGCCAGGCCCCGATGACGAGCCAGCGGAAACGGGTCACGAAGCGGCCGAGCGCAGCGAACATGGCGCCCACGCTTTCGTGTCCACCGGACCGGGGTCAACCGACTTTGGTAGGGACTCGCCAGATCCGGGAGCCGGGCGGCTCTGGCACTCGCTTGCGGAGAGTGCTAGTTTCCTCATTGGCACTCTCGGCTCGAGTGTGCCAGCGCCGGTCGGGAGCACCTCGCGTGCTCGTGGCCGGTCCACGAACAGCAGAACTCACCGCATCAGCCTAGAAAGTGGAGGTCGACATCGTGTCGGTCAACATCAAGCCGCTCGAGGACCGGATCGTCGTCAAGCCCCTCGAGGCCGAGCAGACCACCGCCTCCGGTCTGGTCATCCCCGACACGGCGAAGGAGAAGCCGCAGGAGGGCGAGGTCCTCGCGATCGGCCCCGGTCGCATCGACGACAACGGCAACCGCGTCCCGCTCGACGTCGCCGTGGGTGACAAGGTCATCTACAGCAAGTACGGCGGCACCGAGGTCAAGTACGCCGGCCAGGAGTACCTCATCCTCTCCGCCCGCGACGTCCTCGCGGTCCTCGCCTGACGCACCTGGCATCCCGGCTGGCGGCATCCCTGCCAGCCGGGCGCCAGGCACGTCAGGCCTTCTGCTTTTCAAGGAGTGCCTGAATGCCCAAGATCCTGGAGTTCGACGAGCACGCCCGTCGCGCGCTCGAGCGCGGCGTCGACAAGCTCGCCAACACCGTCAAGGTGACCCTCGGCCCCAAGGGCCGCTATGTCGTCCTCGACAAGAAGTGGGGCGCGCCGACCATCACCAACGACGGCGTGACCGTCGCCCGTGAGGTCGAGCTGGACGACCCGTTCGAGAACCTCGGTGCCCAGCTCACCAAGGAGGTCGCGACCAAGACCAACGACGTCGCCGGTGACGGTACGACGACCGCGACCGTGCTGGCCCAGGCGCTCGTGCACGAGGGCCTGCGGGCCGTCGCGGCCGGCGTGAACCCGATGGGCCTCAAGCGTGGCATGGACGCCGCCGCGGCTGCCCTCGGCGACGCCCTCCGCGAGGCCGCCCGCGAGGTCGACGACGAGAAGGACATCGCCTCGGTGGCGACGGTCTCCTCGCGCGACAGCCACATCGGCGAGCTGCTCGCCGAGGCCTTCAGCAAGGTCGGCAAGGACGGCGTGATCACGGTCGAGGAGTCCAACACCCCGTCGACCGAGCTCGAGTTCACCGAGGGCATGCAGTTCGACAAGGGCTTCAACTCGGCGTACTTCGTCACCGACGCGGAGCGCCAGGAGGCTGTCCTGGACGACCCCTACATCCTCATCAACCAGGGCAAGATCTCGGCCATCGCGGAGCTCCTGCCGCTGCTGGAGAAGGTCATCCAGACCGGCAAGCCGCTCTTCATCCTCGCCGAGGACGTCGAGGGCGAGGCGCTGTCGACCCTGGTCGTCAACAAGATCCGCGGCACGTTCACCGCCGTCGCGGGCAAGGCCCCCGGCTTCGGTGACCGCCGCAAGGCGATCCTGCAGGACATCGCGATCCTCACCGGCGGCACGGTCATCTCGCCGGAGGTCGGCCTCAAGCTCGACCAGATCGGGCTCGAGGAGCTCGGCCAGGCGCGCCGCATCGTCGTGACGAAGGACAACACGACGATCGTCGACGGTGCCGGTGACGAGGCGCAGGTCGCGGGTCGCGTCGAGCAGATCAAGAAGGAGATCGAGGCGTCCGACTCCGACTGGGACACCGAGAAGCTCCAGGAGCGGCTCGCGAAGCTCTCCGGCGGCGTCGTGGTGATCAAGGTCGGCGCGCACACCGAGGTCGAGCTCAAGGAGAAGAAGCACCGGATCGAGGACGCCGTCTCCGCGACGCGCGCCGCGATCGAGGAGGGCATCGTCCCCGGCGGCGGCTCGGCCATCGTCCACGCGGCCGCCGCGCTCGAGGGTGACCTCGGCCTGGACGGCGACGAGGCCGTCGGCGTGCGGATCGTCCGCAAGGCGGTCGACGAGCCGCTGCGCTGGATCGCCGAGAACGGCGGCGAGAACGGCTACGTCGTCACCAACAAGGTGCGCGAGCTCGGTGTCGGCAACGGCTACAACGCCGCCACCGGCGAGTACGGCGACCTGGTCGCCCAGGGCGTCATCGACCCGGTCAAGGTGACCCGGTCGGCCCTCGCCAACGCGGTCTCCGTCGCCGGCATGCTCCTCACCACCGAGGTGCTCGTCGTCGACAAGCCCGAGGACGAGGAAGAGGCCGACGCCGGCCACGGCCACGGCCACGGGCACGGTCACTGAGACCTGCTGCCAGCAACCCGGCCCGTCGTACCTCTCCGGTACGGCGGGCCGGTCCCGTTCCCGGGGCGTGCGTCGGTCCGGGGTGCGCGCCGGGGAGGTCGTCGTACGAAATCTTCGTGATCGCATCCGGTCACATCCCTCCGGCATAGTGAGCACATGTTGTGGAGAGTGCGCGCCGGACTGCCCGACCGACCGGGGGCACTGGCCGAGCTGGCGGCGGCCTGCGGCCGCGCCGGCGTGAACATCCAGACCGTGCAGGTCTTCCCCGGCGACGCGACCGTCACCGACGAGCTGGTGCTCCAGGTGCCGCAGGGCTGGACGCACGAGCGGCTCCGCGAGCTGGTCGACGGGGCGGGCGGCGAGACCGTGTCGGCGGTGCCGGTGACGACGGCCGCGCTGGAGGACCAGCCGACGCGCTACGTCCAGGCCGTGCGGGCGATCGTGGCCCAGCCGGCGACCTTCCCCGACGTCGCCGCCCACCTCTTCGACGCCGACGTCGCGCCCAGCACGGGCCACGAGGACGTCCTGGAGATGACCGTGGGCGGCTCGGCCACGATCCAGATCCGCCGCGACACGCCCTTCACGGCCACTGAGCGCGACCGGGCCGCGGCACTGGCCGAGCTGGTCGGCGAGGTGCTCGACGCGCAGGCGGCGCCGGCGCCCCACCAGCCCGGCACGGGCGACCCCGACTTCGTGACCACCGGCGCGGTCGTGTCGGCGCTCGCCGGCGGCAAGGTCGCCGGCCGCGCCGAGTACACGCCCGCCGGGGACGGGCCGTGGCCGGTCGACCTGTGGGTCGATCCCGCCTGGCACCGTCGCGGTGTCGGCACCCGGCTCCTCGCCGACGTGGCCCGCGCGGCCCGCAGTGCCGGTGCGGAGGAGATCGTGCTGACCGCGCCCTCGGACACCAAGGCGGTCCTGCCGATGGTGCTCGCGGCGGGCATGCGCGGCCGGATCCGGATGGCGGGCGACACCCTCACGGTCCGGATCGCGATCACCGACCTGCGCGCGTAGGTCCCGCGAGGCCCTAGGGTTCTGCCACCTGATCCAGAATCCCGGGGGGAACGAATGGTTCGCAACGCGAGCAAGAAGGCCGCCAGCGCGGGCGGCGCCGACGACACAACCTGGCGGGCGACGCCCGAGGCGGAGTCGAGGGCGAAGCGGCTCCGCATCATCGCGCTCGTGCTGTGGGCGGTGTCGATCGCCGTCGAGCTGGGCGGCATCTTCGGCCTGCTCCTCAACGAGGGCATCCTCGAGGCGAGCACGTCGGTCGACGACCGCGGCGTGCTCGTCGCCGACGAGAGCTTCCCGACCTGGGCGTTCGCGACGCTGATCGGCCTGCTCGTCGTGATGGCGATCCTGACCGTCATCGGTTCGCAGCTGTGGAAGAAGGCCCAGGAGCTCGACCCGCCGTCGCGTGCCAACGGCTTCTCGTTCTTCCTCAAGAGCCAGCTGGGCGCGATCATCCCGCTGATCGCGTTCGTGCCGATCATCGTGCTGATCTTCCTCAACAAGGACATGTCGAAGCAGCAGAAGGGCTGGGCCGGTGGGGTCGGCGTCGTCCTCGCACTGGTCGCCGTCGCGCTCGGCGTGAACTACGACCCGCCGTCGGTCGAGGAGTACACCGCCGAGAAGCAGGCCGTCGTCCAGCTGCTCGGCGAGGACAAGGTCTACTGGGCCGGTGGCGGCGAGGTCTACCACGTCTGCGGCAATGTGCCGGACCTGTCGAAGAGCGAGGTCGCCAGCGGCACCACCGCACAGGCGGTCGCGGACGGCAAGCCGCGGCTGACCCTGAAGCTGGAGTCCGAGCTGAATGCGTGCGGCCGGGCCGTGCCCAACAACATCGACGAGATCGTCGCTGCGATCCGCCGGGTCCAGCAGGGTGAGGTGACCGAGCAGGTGCTGCCGACGCCGGACTGGACCGGTGTCGAGAACGCTCCGTCGGGTGACGCGCTCGACGAGCTGAACGACGTGCTCGACGAGGTCAGGAAGGACGACGCGGCGCAGTAGCCCGCCCGTCGTACGACGTGGTCCCGGGTCGCCGGGGGTGAGGATCATCTCACCCCCGGCGACTTTGTGAACGCATTCACAATGGGTAGCGTCGAGGCCGTGCTGACCCCCGATGTCGTCACCGCCACCCTCGCCCACGCAGCCCAGTTCGCCGGCCAGCTCGCGGGCCAGCTCGCCGCCGAGGCCGAGCCCGCCGGGCTGCTCCCCGCCCGCCAGCAGATGGCGCTCTCGCTGGGGTGGCACATCATCCTGGCCTGCTTCGGTGTCGCGTTCCCGGCGATGATCTTCGTGATGCACCTGCGGGGCATCCGCAAGGACGACCCGGTGGCGCTCGGGCTCGCCCAGCGCTGGGCCAAGGTCTCCGCGGTGCTCTTTGCGATCGGCGCCGTCTCCGGCACCGTGCTCAGCTTCGAGATGGGCCTGCTGTGGCCCGGCCTGATGGGGACGTACGGCGACGTGCTCGGCCTGCCGTTCGCCTTCGAGGGCCTGGCGTTCTTCCTCGAGGCGATCTTCCTCGGCATCTACCTCTACGGCTGGAACCGGATGAACCCGAGGCGACACGTGCTGATGGTGCTGCCGATGGCGATCACCGGGATCATCGGTGCCTACTGCGTGCTGGCGGTCAACGCCTGGATGAACGTCCCGACCGGCTTCCGGGTCGTCGACGGCGAGGTCACCGACGTCGAGCCGTGGACGGTGCTCTTCAACCAGCACGCCTTCCTGCAGTTCGCCCACATGTGGGTCGGCGCCTACATGCTGGCTGGCTTCAGCGTCGCCGGGGTGTACGCCGTCGGCATGCTCCGTGGCCGACGCGACGCCCACCACCGGCTGGGGTTCATGGTGCCGTTCGTCTTCGCGTCGATCGCCGCGGTCACCCAGCCGTTCGTCGGCCACGTGCTCGGCTTCGGCCTCGACGAGCGCCAGCCCGCGAAGCTGGCAGCGTTCGAGCTCGCCGAGACCACCGAGAGCCCGTCGCCGCTGCGGCTCGGGGGAGTCCTGGTCGACGGCGAGGTGAAGTACTCGATCGACATCCCGGTGCTGGGGTCGCTGATCGCGATGAACTCGCCCGACAAGCCGGTGCCCGGCCTCGACACGATCCCGGAGGAGGACCACCCGCCGGTCAACCTGACCCACCTCGCCTTCCAGACGATGGTGGGCATCGGCACCCTGCTCGCCGGCGCCGTGGTGCTCTTCTGGGTCCAGCGGCGGCGTGGCCGGGACCTGCTGGAGAAGCGGTGGTTCCTGCGGTTCGCCGCGGTCGCCGGGCCGCTGGCGGTGGTCGCCCTCGAGGCGGGCTGGATCGCGACCGAGGTCGGCCGCCAACCCTGGATCGTGTACGACGTCATGCGCACCACGGAGGCCGTGGGCGACTACACCGCCAGCCTCTGGTGGCTGCTGGGCATCAGCACCGTGGTCTACACCGGCATGACGGTGGGGGCGGTCGTCGTACTCCGGTCGATGGCGCGGCGCTGGCGCGAGGGTGCGATCGACCTGCCGAGTCCCTACGCCCCGGCCACGGCCGGAGCGGCCGAGGGGGACCAGCAGTGAGCCTCGAGGTGGCCGTCGCCGCTGCCCTCTTCGTCGGGGTGATCGCCTACGCCGTGCTCGGCGGCGCCGACTTCGGCTCCGGCTTCTTCGACCTGACCGCCGGCAGCAGCCGCCGCGGGGCGGAGCTGCGCACCCTCGTCGACCACAGCATCGGCCCGGTCTGGGAGGCCAACCACGTGTGGCTGATCTACGTGCTGGTGATCTGGTGGACGGGCTTCCCGGAGTCCTTCGCCGCCGCGATGTCGACGCTCGTGCTGCCGCTGCTGCTCGCGCTGCTGGGCATCGTGCTGCGCGGTGCCAGCTTCGCGTTCCGCAAGTACGCCGAGACGCTCGGCCAGGCGCGGCTGTTCGGGATCGTCTTCGCCGCCTCCAGCATCATCACGCCGTTCTTCCTCGGCACCGTGGCCGGCGCGATCGCCTCGGGCCGGGTGCCGATGGACGGCACCGGCGACCGCTGGGACTCGTGGGTGAACCCGACCTCGCTGTTCGGCGGGCTGATCGCCGTCGGAACCTGCGCCTTCCTCGCCGGCAGCTTCCTCGTTGCCGACGCCGAGCGCAGCGGCAACGACCGCCTGGCCGGGGAGATCCGCGTCCGGGCGCTCGCCGTCGGCCTGGTCACCGGCGCGCTGGTCTTCGCGGCGCTGGTGCCGATCGAGCGCGACGCGCCGACGCTGGCCGAGGGGCTCGAGGGCCGCGCCGCACCGCTGGTCGTGCTCGCCGCAGTGGCCGGCGCCGCGACGATGTACCTGCTCTGGCGCCGCCGCTACGGCGTCGCCCGGATCACCGCGGTGCTCGCGGTCGCGTCCGTCGTGTCCGGGTGGGGCGTCGGGCAGTACCCCTGGCTGCTCGTCGACGAGGTCACGATCGCCGACGCAGCCGGTGCCACCGCGACCCTGCAGGGACTGCTCGTCGCGGTGGGCCTGGCGGTCGTGGTCGTCGTACCGCCGCTGGCCTATCTCTTCCGGCTGACGCAGAGCGAGGAGTGGACCCGGCACTGAGCCCGGTGGGTCGTCACTCCTCGACGATGCGCAGGGCCATCCGGGGACACGCCCGCACGGCGCTGCGTGCCTCGGCCCGTCGCTGGGGCGGCAGGTCTGCGGTGACGATCGGGAAGCCCCACTCGTCGAGGCGGACCAGGTCGGGCAGCAGCTCGTGGCACAGGCCGTGTGCGCGGCAGGCCGGCCAGTCGACCCGGATCCGCGTGCTCACGACGCCATCTCCTCACGGGAGCCGTCGCCTGCGCAGCCGCCCCGGGCGTGCGCCTCGACCTCGCCGGGCAGAGCCGTCAGCAGGGAGCCGACCAGGCGAGCGGTGCCGTCGGGGTGGGCGCACGCGCCCCGTCCGGTCACGACGCCGGCGATGCGGGCCGCCTCCGCAGCCGCGTCCGGCTCGCCCTCGAACAGTCGGCGGACCTCCCGGGAGAGGGCGGGCAGTCCGTTGCGGCACGGCCCGCACCGCCCGGCGCTCTGCTGGGCGAGGTGCTCCACCACCTCCACGGTCGTCCCCAGGGCGCAACCGCGCGGGCCGAGTGCGACGAGGACCCCTGCACCGAGCGTGACCCCCCGTCGGCGCAGCGCGGCCGGCGACACCGATGCCGCCTCGAGCTCCGCCCACGTCGTCCAGGTCCCGTGGAAGCCGCCGACGAGGAAGGGTCCTCGTCGTGCGGACGGCGGAACCAGGCTGCCCAACGGCGCGCCGTGCTCGGCCTCGACGACCGTCACGGGCCGGTCCGGCAGGTGCAGGGTGAGCAGCGTGGTGCCGGGCTCCTCGCTCGTCCCCTCGGCGAGCACCGCCCGCAGCCCGTCGAGGACCAGCCGCCCGACGTGGGCCCAGGTCTCCGCATTGGACAGCAGCGTGGGACGGCCGCGGTGGCCGGTGACCGCCGTCGGCTGCCAGGCCGTGACGGGAAGGCCCGGGCGGCCCGCGAGCAGCTCGAGCACGGCGTGGGACTGTCCCGCGACGAAGCGTGGTTCGGCGCTGCTCAGGTGCCAACGCAGCCGCGGGTCGTCGCGTTCGCGGACCGCGGCCCGGAGCAGGGCGCTGGCCCGCGGCCGGTCCCCGGGCAGGACGACGTGCACGTCACGCGAGCCGAGCGCCGCCGCCGTCACCGCAGCCCCGTCGAGGACGAGGTGGGGGGCGACCTCCGCGAGCGCTGCATCCTTGGCACTCGCGGGCTCGCCCTCGCTGGCGTTGACGACGACGACGGGGCGTCGGATCGTGCTCGCGCTCCGGGCGGCCGCGTCGAGCTTGCGGCCGAACGGGAAGCCGGCGCCGCCGCGGCCGCGGAGCCGGACGCCCGCGACGAGAGCGCTCAGCTCGTCGGCATCGAGGTGCGGCAGGGGCCCGTACGCCGCCCGGTGGGCGACGAGGTCGAGCGGTCCCGACGCGTGGCGCAGCAGCGCCGGGCCGGGGCGGACCAGCACGGCCTCGGGGACCTCGAGCAGGGATCGGCTCCTCATCGCACACCCGCCGGCTGGTCGCGACCGCGGCGTACGGGTCCGGCCGGTGTCGCCGGCCGGGGCCGGGCGAGGACGCGGTGGCCCGCAGCCACGACCACGATCCCGACGGCGGCGATCGACGGCGCGAGGGCCCACGTGCGCGCGGGGCCGGTGACGCCCAGGTCGGTGCCGATCAGCACGCCGTGCGCGACACCTGCGACCCAGGCCGGCCAGGCGGCGAGGTGGACGACCTTCCACGCCCGGTGCCCGAGCCGGGCACGCAGCGCCGTCGTCACGGCGACGGCGACCATCAGGTCGAGGCCGAGGGTCCCCAGCGCCAGCGCCACCGGCTGGTACCTCCCTCCCCAGGGGAGGAGGGCGTGCCACCACCGGATGTCGACGTAGCCGTCGGCGACGGCGGTCACGGCATGGGCGGCCAGCAGCGCCAGGCCGCCGAGGGCGAGATTGCGGTGGAGGGCCTGGGTCACGAAGCGCGGCACCCGGCCGCCCCCGTCGCCGGCGGCTCGTCCGCGGAGTGTCAGCACGCCCAGCGCGACCGACAGGCTCAGCACCACCAGCAGGGTGATCCCGGTGCTGCGGTTCAGGTACCAGAGCAGGGGTGTCTCGCTCATGGGGCGTCCTCCGGATCGATGTCGTGGGGCCACGTGCCGAGGCACCGGACCTCTCCCGAGACGTGGACGAGCCGGGCGGCGGTCGCGCCGGCCAGGTGCTCGGGGGCGCGCCGTCCCCGCACGATCGCCGCCGTCGATGCCGTGTTGGCCTCGACGCAGGTGGCGGCGGCGACGCTCACGCTCCGCCACACCTCCTCGGCGGGATCCCCGGTCCGTGGGTCGAGCACGTGGTGGACCTGCCGTCCGTGGCGGGTCCAGCGCCGCACGCGCGTGCTGGACGTCGCGAGCGCGCCGTGCAGGTCGACGAAGGTGGTCGCCGCCTGGTCCGGGCGCTCGCTCACCCCCACCTGCCACGAGCCGGGGCCCACGGTGCGCAGGTCGCCGCCGATCGAGACGACCGCGTCGCCGTCGAGCGCCTGGGCCAGGGCAGCCGCCGCGAGGTCGGTGCCCCAGGCCTTGGCGGTCGCGCCGAGGTCGAGGGCGGTCCCGTCCGGGATCTGCACGGCACCCTCGGTCACCGCGATGTCCCGCCACGCGTCCGGGCCCACCCACGGGGTCGTGCCGGCCGTCGGCGAGACCACCTCCCGCAGCTCGCTGAAGGTGCGGTCGTAGCCGAGCTCGACGAGGGGGCGCCCCAGCAGCGGGTTCACCAGTCCGTCGGTGGCCGCGGCTGCCTGCAGCGCCACCCGGACGGCCTCGGCCAGCAAGGGGTCCACCCGGACCCAGCGGCCGGGGGAGCGGTTGACGCGGGCGAGGTCGGAGTCGTCGCGGAACCGGCTCGCCACCTCGTCGAGGTCGGTCACGATGCGCGCCACGAGGGAGCGGGCAGGCTCGAGGTCGCGCTCGTGCCGGGTCTCGACGTGGATGGTGCAGCCGATGGCCGTCCAGCGCGCCACGTGGCGCGCCGGGATCGCGGTCGCGGGCACGACCCGATCACGACCCGCTCGACGCCGGTGGCGGCGGAGGGGGCGGCGGAGGCGGACCGGGTGTGGGGCCCGGTGTCCCTCCGCCACCGCCGCCTCCACCGCCGCCACCGCCACTGCGGCCGCCCGAGGACGGACTGCTGCCGCCGGCCGACCGTGGCGTCGTACCGCTGGCGCTCACCGAGACGCCGCTCGGCGCGGCGGCGGCGATGTAGCGCGTGGTCACCCGGGTGCGCCGGGGCCGCTGCCGCACGACCACTCGGGGTTCGGACGCCTGCTCCTGCTCCGCCAGCGCTGCCTCGTACGCCGCCTGCTCGGCCTGCCACGCGGCGTACTCCTCTGCCCGGCGCTCGAGCTCGGCCTGCTCCTCGGCCCGGTGTGTCCGCGCCGCCTCGCCGGTGACCGCACCCGTCCCGACCAGCACGCCGGCGGCGAGTGCGCCGGAGAGACCGGTGACAGCCCAGCGGGAGCGGTCCCTGCTCCTCGTGTCGTAGCCCATGACCTCATCGTCGGCAGCCGTGGAGCAAGCCTGCGCCAGCGGGACATCAAATCGGGATCAGGACATTCTTGACGTGGATTTGATCCTCCGGCGCTGCGGATCTGAGGGACCGCGGCCGATGGTGAGGACATGAGAGTCGCGTTCTCGCTGCGCCGCGCATCGGGCGCCCTGGTCCTGACCACGTCGATCGCGCTGGGTGCGACGGGCGCCGTGATCGCCTTCCGCACGGTCGCCGGGCCCGCTCCCAGTCAGGTCAGCGCCCCGCCGGCGCTGGCGGTCCCTCGTGCTGTTGCCGAACCGGAGGCGCAGGAGCCGCAGGAGACGGTGGTCCGGTTCGCGCCGTGCCGGCCGCCGGCCGTGCTCGAGCGGGGAGCCTGCGTGACCGACGTCGTCCGCGAGGTCGTGGTCGCGGCGCCTGTCGTCGTCACGCCGGCCCGGTCGTCCGTCCCCTCGAAGCGCGCGCGGGCCGGCCGCGGCCGGAGCAGCGACGGCGGGAGCGCTGCCGCGCGCAGCGGTGGACAACGCGAGGACCGGGAGAACCGCGAGAACCGCGAGGACCGCGAGGACCGCGAGGACCGCGAGGACCGGGGGGACCGGGAGGACCGGGAGGACCGGGAGGACCGCGAGGACCGGGAAGACCGCGAGGACCGCGAGGACCGCGAGGATGAGGACCGCGAGGACCGGGACCACGGGGACGACTGACCGGCCTCCGGGCTCAGGGCGGGGAGTCGAGCACTGGCAGGCGCAGCTCGACGCGGGCTCCGCCCTCCGGGGCCTCGAGGGTCCGCAGGGCACCGCCGACGCCCCCCGCCGTGCGGGCGGCGATGGTCAGGCCCAGACCGCTGGTGCCGGTGCGACGCGGCGACGCCTGGCCGAAGCCGGGCCCGGCGTCGGTGACCGCGAGGACCGCCCAGTGCCCGTCGTCGAGCACCGTGTCGTGGAGCGTGACCGAGAACGCGGTGCCGTCCGGGGTGTGCGCGAAGACGTTGTCGATCACGATGTCGACCAGGTCGCGCAGGTCGCCGTCGTCGAGGCCGACCAGCAGGGGGCCGGTGTCGATGTCGACGGACAGCGCCCGCTCCTGGTCCTCGGCGAGGGCCTGCCAGAACCGGACCCGGTCCTGGACGACGACGGCCGCGTCACAGCGGGCGGCGAGGTCCTGCCGGACGGGGCGCCGGGCCTCGTCGACGATGCTGTCGATGGTGCGCTGCAGGACGCCGATGTGCTCCTGCAGCCGGTCGGCGAGGGAAGGGTCCGCGACCGCCTCGGCGTCCAGGCGCAGCGCGGTGACCGGGGTCCGCAGCCGGTGTGCCAGGTCGCCGACCGCCGCCCGCTCGGTGGCCAGCAGCTCGGTGGTGCGCTCGGCGAGCCCGTTGAGTGCTCGCGCCAGCTCGCGGGTCTCCTCGGTGCCCCGCACGCGCGCCCGGGCGCTCAGCTCGCCCTCGCGCAGGCGGTGCGCCGTGGCGGCCACGTCGCGCAGCGGCTCACTGATCCGTCGCCCCAGCGACCGGGCGACCATGGCCGCGAGGGTCATCAGGGCGAGGCCCAGCCCGATGATCCCCGCCCAGGCCGGCCTGACCCCGTCGTGCAGGGTCGCCTCGTCCACGGTGGAGCGGACGACGGCGGTGCCTTCGCCCACGACGACCGGAAGGAGCACCCGGCCCCGGTCGCCGTCGACGGCGCGGAAGGCCTCACCGGCCCGTGCGCGCGCCACGTCGGGGTCGTCGGCCATTGCGGGTCCCGGCCCGATCTGGGTCCCGTCGGAGGTGAGCACGGAGGTGGTCGGCGATCGCCCGTCGTCGAGGACCTCGACCAGGCCGGCGAGCTGCTCGGGCTGGGTGACGCCGGCGACGAGGATCGCCACGTTGCGGGCTTCCTGGTCGGCGGCAGCCATCGCGCGGTCCTCGGCCAGCGTGCGCACCAGCAGGCACAGCGGTACGACGAACGAGACCACCATCGTGGAGGTGGCAGCGACGACCAGCCAGGTGATCCGCGAGCGCACTCAGGCCTCCGGCGCGACCAGGCGGATGCCGACCCCGCGCACGCTGTGGAGGTAGCGCGGCGCGGCGGCGGTCTCGCCCAGCTTGCGGCGCAGCCACGACAGGTGCACGTCGACGGTGCGCTCCGAGCCGCCGTACGCCTGTTGCCACACCTCGGCCAGCGCCTGCTTCTTGGTCACGACCTCGCCCTCGTGCGAGGCGAGCAGGTACAGCAGGTCGAACTCCTTGCGGCTGAGCTCGACCGGTCGTCCGTCGAGGCTGGCCGTTCGGCTGCGCTCGTCGATGACGAGCCCACCCACCCGGAGGGGTGCGGCCGCGGTGGCGGCGGTGCCGGGGCGCCCGCGACGCAGCACGGCCCGGATCCGCGCGGCCAGCTGCTCGGTGCCGAACGGCTTCACGACGTAGTCGTCGGCGCCGCTGTCGAGGGCCCGCACCATCGTCGGGTCGTCGTCCTGGGCGGTGACCACGATGACGGGGACGTCGCTGGTCGTGCGGATCATCGACAGCAGGGTGAGGCCGTCGATGTCCGGCAGCCCGAGGTCGAGCAGGACTGCGTCCGGCCGGTCGCGCAGCAGCTGCTCGAGGCCGCTCAGGCCGTTCGCGGCGCTCGCCACGGTGTGGTCGAGCTCGCGCAGACCGCGCAGGAGCGCGCTGCGGATCGCCTCGTCGTCCTCGACCACCAGGATGCGCGCCACGTCCGGAGGCTAACGCCGGCGACGCCCCTCGTCTCCCCGATTCGGCGATCCACCGGGACGTGGATGGGCGAGGATGGCGCTCGTGGTGACCACTGAGATCCCCGTCCGCCGGATCGTGTGGGTGGTCGCTGCGTGGCTGCTCGTCGTCGCCACCGGCTCGTGGCTGGTCTGGACGGTGATCTCGGGCGTCGGTGAGGAGCGCCGTCCGGGCCTCGCCGTTCCGGACCGGCCCGGCGGGACGGGGGGCCTGTCGCCCGGCGACGGCAGCCCCGAGCCCGCGTCGACGGCCGGCACCGCGGTGCCCGAGCCCGGCGGGTCCTCGTCGGCCTCGGCCTCGCCATCTCCGTCGACGTCCCCGTCGCGGTCGACGCCGTCCGCCAGTGCTCGCCCCGGCGCCACCGCCGGGGGAGCGACGGCGAGGACCCTCACCTGGACCGGAGCGGCAGGAGTGGTGACGACCCGGTGCACGGGCTCCCGGATCGAGCTCGTCGGAGCCTCGGCGTCCGCCGACGGCTACGTGGTCGAGGTCGACGACCGGGGCCCGGACCGCGTGCGCGTCGAGTTCGAAGGACGTGGCGACGAGACGGTGCCCGAGACCCGCGTCGAGGCGCGCTGCGTGGCCGGCCGGCCGTCGTACGACGTCAGCAGCGAGGACTGACCGGGTCAGGCCGCGCCCGGCCGACTCTCAGGTGCGCAGCTGGGGGTCGGGCACGTGGTTGCCCAGGCGCCAGCCGCCGATCGGCAGGTCGAGCGCGGCGGCCGGACCCCACGTGCCCTGCTCGTAGGGCTGGGTCGCCGGGCGGCGGTCCAGCACCGGCTGGAAGATCTCCCAGAGCCGGTCGACCTCGTCGGAGCTGATGAAGAGCGTCCGGTCGCCGCGCATCACGTCGAGCAGCAGCCGCTCGTAGGCCTCGAGCGGGTCCGATCCGGGGGCGTCGCCGACGAGGTCCAGCCGGAACACGCCCTCGACCAGCGCCATGTCCGGACCGGGGCGCTTGGCCCGCACGTCGATCGCGATGCGGGGCTGGTCGGCGAGCTCGATGACCAGCTCGTTGGGCTCAGGGCTGCCCCCGCCCTCGGGCTTCAACCAGCGGTGCCGGGGGTCGCGGAAGCGCACGGTGATCGTGCGCCGGCCGTCGGCCATCGCCTTGCCGGTGCGCAGGAAGAACGGGACGTCGCGCCAACGGTCGTTGTCGATCCACACCTCCGCCGCCACGAAGGTCTCCACCTCGGAGTCCGGCGCGACGTCGGGCTCGTCGCGGTAGCCGTCGTACTGGCCGAACACGACGCGCTCCGGGTCGAGGGGCCGTACGGCGGAGAAGGTGGCCGCCTTCGCCGCCCGGATCGCCGACGCCCGGAAGGCGTGCGGGTCCTCGAGCGCGACGAACCCGAGCAGCTGCGCCAGGTGGGTGGTCACCATGTCCTTGAGGCAGCCGGTGCCCTCGTAGAAGCTGCCGCGACCCTCGACCGTGAGCTTCTCCGGGACGTCGATCTGGACCGACTCGATCGAGTGGCGGTTCCACGCGGGCTCGAAGAGGCCGTTGGCGAAGCGGAGGGCGAGGATGTTCTGCACCGCCTCCTTGCCGAGGAAGTGGTCGATCCGGAACACCTGGTCCTCGGCGAAGGCGGAGCACAGCACGGCGTGCAGCTCCCGGGCCGTGGCCAGGTCGGTGCCGAACGGCTTCTCCGCGACCAGCCGCGACCGGGCGACGAGGTCCTCGCGGTCGAGCATGCCGACCATGCCCTTGACGGCGCCCGGCGGGACCGAGAGGTAGAGCAGGCGCCGGACGTCGCTGAGCAGGCAGCCCCCCTCGTCCAGCAGCCGGTCCTCGGCCTCCCGGACCGCCTCGGCGAGCGCGCGGCCGTCATCGGCAGAGGACGGGACGAAGGTGGTCCGTTCGAGGAGCCGGTCGGCGACCTCGGCATCCACGTCGCCCACGAACTCCTCCAGGGCGGCACGGACCTGGCCGCGGAAGTCGTCGTCGGAGCCCGGGGAGTGGCGCCCGCTGCCGATCACCGCGAAGTGCCGGGGGAGCCGGCCGGCGGCGGCCAGCCGGTAGAGGCCGGGGAACAGCTTGCGGGCGGCGAGGTCGCCGGTCGCGCCGAAGAGGACGAGGACGTGCGGGGGCAGCTCCGAGGTCACCCGCCCAGCCTCCCGGACAAGTGGGCACCGGCCAAGGGGTGACCCCGATCACGCACTACGATGGTGTGGTGGAGGTCCCCGACAAGTTCGCAGCGCTCGGTCTCACCTACGACGACGTCCTCCTGCTCCCGGGTCATTCCGACCTGGCGCCGGACGACATCGACACCACCTCGCGGTTGACCCGCGAGATCTCGCTCAAGTCGCCGTTGATCAGCGCCGCGATGGACACCGTCACCGAGTCGCGGATGGCGATCGCGATGGCGCGGCAGGGCGGCATCGGCATCCTGCACCGCAACCTGTCCGCCGAGGAGCAGGCCTACCAGGTCGACCTCGTCAAGCGGACCCAGACCGGGATCATCTCCAACCCGGTCACCATCGGCCCCGACGCGACGCTCGAGGACCTCGACCGGATCTGCGGCGAGTACCGGGTCTCCGGCCTCCCCGTCGTCGACGCGGACAACCGCCTCCTCGGCATCTGCACCAACCGCGACCTGCGCTTCACGCCCGTCGCGGAGTGGGCGACGACCAAGGTCGACGAAGTCATGACCCCGATGCCGCTGTTCACCGGTGCCGTCGGGATCAGCCGCGACGACGCGACCGCGCTGCTGCGCAAGCACAAGCGCGAGCGGCTTCCCCTCGTCGACGCCGAGGGTCGCCTCGGCGGCCTGATCACGGTCAAGGACTTCGTGAAGTCCGAGCAGTTCCCGCTCGCCTCGAAGGATGCTGACGGCCGGCTCCTGGTCGGCGCCGCCATCGGCTACTTCGGCGATGCCTGGGAGCGCGCCACGAGCCTGATCGAGGCCGGCGTCGACGTCCTCGTCGCCGACACCGCCCACGGCCACGTCACCCTGCTGCTCGACATGGTGCGCCGCCTCAAGTCCGACCCCGCCACGAAGCACGTCCAGGTCATCGGCGGCAATGTCGCCACCCGTGAGGGTGCCCAGGCGTTCGTCGACGCCGGCGCCGACGCGGTCAAGGTCGGCTTCGGTCCGGGATCCATCTGTACGACGCGCGTCGTCACGGGCTGCGGCGTACCCCAGGTGACGGCGGTGTACGAGGCGTCCCTGGCCGCGAAGCCGGCGGGCGTGCCCGTCATCGCCGACGGCGGCCTGCAGCAGTCCGGTGACATCGCGAAGGCGATCGTCGCCGGCGCGGAGTCGGTCATGATCGGTTCGATGCTCGCCGGCTGCGAGGAGTCGCCCGGCGAGGTCGTCTTCCACCAGGGCAAGCAGTACAAGGCCTACCGCGGCATGGGCTCGCTGGGAGCGATGTCGAGCCGGGGCAAGAAGTCCTACTCCAAGGACCGCTACTTCCAGGCCGAGGTCACCAGCGACGACAAGATCGTCCCCGAGGGCATCGAGGGCCGGGTCGCCTACAAGGGCCCGCTCGCCGGTGTCGCGCACCAGCTGCTCGGCGGACTCTCGCAGTCGATGTTCTACGTCGGCGCTCGCACCATCCCCGAGCTGCAGGAGAAGGGCCGGTTCATCCGGATCACCTCGGCCTCGCTCAAGGAGAGCCACCCGCACGACATCGAGATGACCGTCGAGGCCCCGAACTACCACCGCTGACGTCGGGCATCCGGGCCGAGGGCCCGCCGATCACGTACGGCGGGTAGGTTTCGCGCCCGGAGACGTGGGCACATCGCCTGCAGCGCGGCGCAGGGGCGTCGCACCCCCGATCTCGGGGACTTCCTCGGAGGAGTCATCATGAAGCGTGCTCTCGCCTGCATCGCCGGCGCGTCCGCCCTCGCATTCAGCGCCGTGTCCGTCGCGCCGCCTGCCCAGGCGGAGGAGATCTCCTGTGCGGCGGCGCTCAAGTTCAGCGCATTGACCGTCTCGCAGTCGCAGCTGTTCCGGGCGACCAGTGACTGCAACGGCGTCTACTCGTTCGGCGTCGTCAGCCAGACCGACTACGTGCGCGGTCGGTTCTACAAGGACGGCAGCTGGCAGATCAGCAGCTACGGCTGGGTGAAGATCTACGAGGACAACAACGGCGCGGACAAGGTCGTGGGCAACACGATCACCGGCCGTGAGATCAAGGGGCAGGTCAAGACCCTTCCGCAGCAGGTGGCGTACCTCTATTGAGCGCCTCCCGCACCCTCGGCCTGCCGCTCGCCGTCGTCCTCCTCATCGGGACGGCGGCGTGCGGTGGCACCGATGAGTCCCCGGACCCGGCCCCGGACCCGGCCCAACCGCGCCAGGATCTGACCCCGTCGGCGTCGCCCGGCGGTGTCGAGCCGCAGGTGCTCCAGGACGTGATCAGCGCGGCGCTCCCGGTTCCCGGACCGGAGATGCGGCGCGCCCTCCGGATCCAGCAGTTCCTCCGCGACAAGGCGATCCAGGAGTGCGGCGGCGATCCAGGTCCCGCCGACGCCACCTACAACCGGGAGGACCAGAGCCGTTTCCCCGACCTCGACCTCATCCGGGAACGCGGCCTGACGGAGCAGGCCGCGGTCGAGGAGGAGGACCAGCGGCTCGACGGTCTCGACGCTGACTGCCCCGATCTCGTCCCGGACGTGGCACTGTACGACGCCTGGATCCAGGTGTCGGACTCGTGGTACGACGTCGTCATCTCGGCTGAGCAGTCGTCCGCGGTGCAGGACCAGAAGCCCGCGCTGGCTCGATGCCTCTCCGAACGGGCCGAGGCAAGGATCTCCGCTGTCGACCCGGTCAACCAGTACCTCCAGCTGGTCAACGAGGAGGTCGCGCGGGGCGCCGACACCGCCCGGCAGCGACGGCTCTCAACGGTCTATGCGGAGTGTGCGCGGGACTACTTCGGGGCGCTTCGCACGGCACTGCTGAAGAGCCGTCCCGACGCGGTCGACCGCAACCGCGAGGCGCTCAGCGGGTTCGCCGCCGAGGTGGTCGCCGCCGGCTACGTGCCCTGACCCGGGCAGCAGCCGGACCGCGACGGTGCTGGGGGCCGCGAGTCGGCCCCCAGCAGCTCACCAGTACACGCCGTCGCTGCAGGCCTCGGTCTGGTCGGAGACCAGCAGGATCGCCTGGTGCGTCTCGGCCACGCCCAGGTCACCCGCGTCGTCCTCGGCGCCGCCCGCAGGCTCGACGAGGTCCTTGATCGCGGCCCAGTTGTCCGCGACGGTGGGCAGCGAATCCGGCTCGAGGGCGCAGGTGACGGCCCGATCGGTGTGGATCGAGCGCACGTCGGTCGGCCGGAGCGCCTCGTGGTCGGCGCGGATCTCCGCCTCGACCGTGGCGTCGCCTCCGCCGCAGTCGGCGAGATAGCGGTAGGCGACGGCGCGTTCGAGCAGTGAGGCGTGCTGGTCGGCGGCCTGAAGGTGCGCGTGGCCCTGCCAAGCGGCACACCCCAGTGCGCCGTGGCGCAGGAGCAGCTGGAAGAACGCGGTGCTGCGCGCGTCGGGTCCCGCGGATGGGCTCGCCGCGCGGAGCAGGGCGTCGACCTCCGCGTCGCTCGCGCCGCTGGCCAGCAGCACGCGCGCGCGAGTCTCCGGTGGCAGGTCGTGGTCGTCAGGGAGCAACGGGCCGGGGCTGCGGTCGCCGGCGAGCTCGAACGTGCGCGCCAGCGTGGCGGCCGCAGCGGGCGAGAGGTGGTGGTCCACCGGCGCGCCACCCCAGGCCAGCGAGGTGTGCAGGAACCCGACGAGGCTCGGCGCCAGTGCCATGGCGCCCTGGACCTCGGCGAGGGTTGCGGCCGAGGGAATCGGATCGCTCACCTGCGCGGCGTTGAGCCGGTCGACGAGCTGCCCTTTGAGCCGGGACACGTCCGCGCGGTCGGCGTCGGTGCGCGCCAGCCGGTCCAGGGCGAGCAGGCGGAGGGTCACCTCGCTGTCGACGCTCGCCGTCGCGGCGGCCGCCCTCGACACGGCGGCCCTGGCCGCGGCGACCATCCGGTCGAGGTCGGCCCGAGGGCAGGCTGCAGCCGGGGCCAGGTCGGTGCCGGCACGGGCGAGCTCGCCCTGGACGAAGAGCGCCTCAGTGCCGCGGCAGCCCGTGGCGCGGATCTTCTCTGACACCCGCCGGTTGATGGGGGAGACGAACTCCGGGCCGCCGTTCTCTGCTGCCCATCGGCGGACGACGACCGCGGCGAGGGCGTCGTACACGTCGTCGCCGGCGACGCTGTCAGCAGTGGCGACCAGGGCGTCACGTGCGGCGGTCGGCAGGTCGCGGTCGGCGGCGGTGGCGGCGGCAACCACCCTGGCCGCCAGCGCCTGGGGGCCGGCGTACCCCTCGGCGAGGTCCGGGCCCAGGTGCGTCGTCAGGTGCTCGGAGAAGGCGGACCAGTCGTCGTCGGTCAGCTCGCCAGCGCCGGCGAGCGCGAGCGTGGCCTGCGCCGTCTGGTAGGTGTCGACCCGGGTCGGTGGGAGGACCAGCCGAGGCGGGCCCTCGGTCACCAGTGCCTTGGCGAGGAGTGTGCTCGTTCGCGCGGCCCAGGCGCGGGCCTCGTCCTCGGCGCTGGAGCCGGCAACCCGGGTGATTGTCAGCCAGGCCACCGCCGCGACACAGGCGATCGCGGCGGTGACCTTCAGGAAGCGGACGGACAACGGGTCAGCAGCCGATGTCTTCGGTGTCCGAGGCGGTCGCCGTGTACCACGTCCCGGCGATGCGCACGGCTCCCGTCGCGGACAGCTTCACGCTGCACAGCCAGGCCCAGGTGCTGGCCTTGCAGAAGGTGCCTTCGCTGTTGAGGGCAACCGATCGGCGGCCGTCCTCGCTGTCCCACCAGTCCGCCATCCCGCAGGACTTGTCGTAGGCGGAGATGCCGATGGAGCCGGACGGGCCGCTCAGCGAGCCGCCGGCCGAGACGCTCATCGACGCGCCGGTGAAGGCGACGCTGGCTCGGATCCGGGCCTTGTTGCCCTTCACCTCGCCACCAGTACGGCCGACGTAGGCATAGACGTCGCTGACCTTGTCGCAGTCCTTTCCGGAGCAGCCGTAGTTGTACTGGTAGCCACTGGTCGTGGTGACCATGTTCATGCCGAGGATCGACCAGTACTTGGTGCCGGTCAGGTAGCTGCCCCACGCGGCGTTCGCGGGTGAGGACGTGCCGGGCACGGCGAGGAACATCGCCGCGATCGCGAGGAAGAGCAGGGTGATGGCCGAACGACGGCCTCTGGTCCGAGTCACTGTGCCTCCGAGAGGTGAGGGTTCGGCCAGCCCCGTTGGCATGGCCGACCTGCCAGGCATCCTCGGCCTGCGTCGACCGGTCGAAACCTCTCGTCCGCCGTCGCGGTTCCCGGCGGTAGGGTCCGGTCGCAGGATCCGTCCGTTCCCGACCTTCTCTGGGGTTTCCGCATGCAGCGATCACGTCGTCGACGTCGGTTCCAGTCGTCGCTGCTCGGCACCTTCGTGCTGAGCGTTGCCGTGGTGGTGGCGGCCTGCGTGCTGACCACGTCGCCGCGCGAGGTCGCGGCGCAGCGGCGAGCGCCCTCGCTCCCGCCCGCCACCGCCGAGCTGCGTCCGGGGCCAGAGGGACTCGAGGCGCCGGTCCTGGCGATCTTCGACCGCGACGGCACCGCGACGGTCCGTCCCGCCGACGGCGGTCCCGCCGTCCCCGTGGCCGTCGGCACTGCGCGCGAGGGCTGGGTGCGGGTGAGCGGTGAGGGGCTGGTCCCCGGGGACACCCTCCTCCTCCAGCCGTACGACGACCTGGGGACGGCGCCGTGAGCAGGATCGAGCTCGTCGACGTCACGTTCCGGGCGTCGGGTGGCGACGAATCACTCGTCCTCCACCCCACGACGCTCACCGTCGCGGCAGGCGAGCAGGTCGCGGTCACCGGCCCCTCGGGGGCGGGGAAGACCACCCTCGCGTCGATCATCGGCGCCCTGCAGAGTGCCACCAGCGGCAGCTACCGCTTCGACGGTGAGCCGATCTCCGGAGCATCTCCGCGCCGCTCGGCGGCCTTCCGTGCCGCCAACGTCGGCTTCGTGTTCCAGGCAGCTCACATGATCGACGAGCGGACCGTCCTGGAGAACGTCGCACTCGGTATCCCCCCGTCCCGGCCGAGAACGAGAGCGTCGGCACGCGCGGAGGTCGTCGCAGCCCTGGCGCGCGTGGGGCTGGAGGACAGGATCGACCAGGAGGCGGCCACCCTGTCCGGCGGCGAGCGCCAGCGTGCGGCGATCGCGCGGGCGCTGATCAAGTCGCCCCGTCTGCTGATCGCCGATGAGCCGACCGGTTCCCTGGACCAGGCCAACGGCGCCGCTGTGCTGGACCTGCTCTTCGGCCTCCCGCGAGAGGTCACCCTCCTCGTCGTCTCGCACGACCAGCGGATCACCGACCATGCCGAGCGCGTGGTCACCGTCGTGGATGGTCGGGTGTCGGGATGAGCCGCGGTCAGCAGGCAGGCGCGCTGCTCGCCGATGCCTACTCCTCGTTGACCGCCAAGCCCTTGCGGTCCGTCGCCCTGATGGCCGGCATCCTGCTCGGCGTCGCCACCGTGGTCAGTGCGGTGCTGCTCGCCGACACCCAGCAGGCCAAGGTCGACCGCGCCTTCGACCGGCAGCGGGCCGACGTCGTGGTGATCGCCGGCGAAGCCGTTCCGGCAACAGGTTTCACGACTGCCGCGATCCGGCAGATCGATGCGCTTCCCGCCGCCGGTGGCGCGGGCGAGCTCTCCATCTGGCAGGACAACGCGGAGATCGCGCCCGTCGGCGACGGCGAGGGACGTGCGATCGTTGCCCCGGTCGTGGTGGCCGACCGTGCCGGCCTGGCGCTGGCGGAGGCGACGGCGACGGCCGGCGCGAGCTTCGACCCCGGCGACGCTGGCCGGGTCTGGCTCGGGGAGGAGGCTGCCGGACGTGCGGGCGTCGGTGTGGACGACGAGGTCAGGATCGGAGGCCATCGCTACCGCGTGGCCGGCCTGCTGCGCGCAGCGCCGCGCTATGCCTACGTCGGCCGCGGCGTGGTGATGGCGCGAGCCGACGCCCATCGTGCCTTCGGCGACGGCGAGAACGTCCGGCTCCTCATCGACGTCCGCCCCGGCTCGGCGGCTGCCGTCGCCGCCGTCGCCCTCCCGGCACTGGATCCCGGTCAGGTCATGTTCCTGCGCAACGCGACGCCGCCGGACTCCGCAGAACTGCCCCGGCAGGTGGGCGAGCAGCTGCGCAGCCTGGGCTTGGGCCTGGGCCTCGTGGTCGGCGTCGTCGGGCTGGTCGGCGTGGGCAACACGCTGGCGATGACGGTCGCACACCGCGTCCGCGAGCTCGGCCTGCGATCGGCGCTGGGTTGGTCGCGTCGTCGGCTGGCAGCGCTGATCCTCGCCGAGTCCGCGATCGCCGGCACGCTGGCCTCGGTCATGGGGGCGGCACTCGCGCTGATGGGCGTGGCGGGGTGGTGTGTCGTCCAGGACCTCACGCTGGTGGTCGACCCGTGGTGGTTGCTGGCCGCGGTGGGCGGAGGGCTGGTGGCGTCGGTGCTGGGCGGCATCCTCCCCGCGCTCCAGGCGGGTTCGATCCCACCCACGACCGCGCTGCGATCCTGACGGGCTGCCGGCTCCGATAACCTTCCCCGGTGAGCGACATCGAGATCGGCCGCGCCAAGCGGGCCCGCCGCGCGTACTCCTTCGACGACATCGCGATCGTGCCCTCCCGGCGCACGCGCGACCCCGAGGAGGTCAGCGTCGACTGGCAGATCGACGCCTACCGCTTCTCGCTGCCGATCCTCGCGGCGCCGATGGACTCGGTGATGTCGCCGGCGACCGCCATCGCGTTCGGGCAGTACGGCGGCCTCGGGGTGCTCAACCTCGAGGGCCTCTGGACCCGGTACGACGACCCGGAGCCGCTGCTCGAGGAGGTCGCCGAGCTGCAGGGTGTCGAGGCGACCCGCCGCCTGCAGGAGATCTACGACGAGCCGATCAAGGCCGAGCTGATCACCGAGCGGCTCAAGCAGGTGCGTGAGGCCGGCGTGACCGTCGCGGGCTCGCTGTCGCCCCAGCGCACCAAGGAGTTCGCCAAGACGGTGACCGACGCGGGCGTCGACCTGTTCGTCATCCGCGGCACCACGGTCTCCGCCGAGCACGTCTCCAGCCAGGCCGAGCCGCTGAACCTCAAGGAGTTCATCTACGAGCTCGACGTCCCGGTCATCGTGGGCGGCTGTGCGACCCACCAGGCCGCCCTGCACCTGATGCGCACCGGCGCGGCCGGTGTCCTCGTCGGTTTCGGCGGCGGCGCGGCGCACACGACGCGCACGGTCCTGGGCATCGCCGTACCGATGGCCAGCGCGGTGGCCGACGTCGCCGCCGCCCGCCGCGACTACCTCGACGAGTCGGGCGGGCGCTACGTGCACGTCATCGCCGACGGCTCGATCGGCACCTCCGGCGACCTCGCCAAGGCGATCGCGTGCGGCGCCGACGCCGTGATGGTCGGCTCGCCGTTCGCGCGGGCGACCGACGCCCCGGGCCGCGGCTTCCACTGGGGCGCCGAGGCGCACCACGCCGACCTCCCGCGCGGCCAGCGTGTGCAGTTCGACCAGATCGGCACGATCGAGGAGATCCTGTTCGGCCCCTCCCGCGTCGCCGACGGCACGATGAACCTCGTCGGCGCCCTCAAGCGCTCCATGGCCACCACCGGCTACACCGAGCTCAAGGAGTTCCAGCGGGTCGAGGTCGTCTCGAGCTGACCTCGCTGATCAGGGGCGCAGGCCCCGCAGCACCGTCCCGGTCAGCCGGTCGGCCCAGACGTCGTCGAGGCCGCCCGGGTTGAGCAGGAGCGCGGCGATGACCGTGCCGACCACGAGCTGGACCAGGTCGTCGGCGCGGGCGTCGGGGTGGGCCTCGCCGGCCTCGATCGCCCGGCCCAGCCGCTCGTCCATGGCGACGAGGACCCCGGAGAAGCGCCGGATCATGCTGGCGTGCAGGTCCGGGTAGGTGCCCGCCTCGGCTAGCAGGCCGGGGAGCGCGGCGGCGGCGACCGGCGTGCACAGCGCGTCCCGGGTGCCGCCGACGAGGCGGGCGACGACGACGTCGAGGTCGGCCTCGAGGTCGGTGCCGAGCGCGAGCTCCCCGGGGAACACCGCCTCGTGGACGAGGTGGGGGAGCGCCGGCCAGCGGCGGTAGAGCGCGGCCTTCGTCGTCCCGGCCCGCGCGGCGACCGCCGCACCCGTGACGGCGGCGTACCCGCCCTCGGTGAGCAGGTCGCGGACGGCGGCGAGGGCGGCCTGCTCGATCCGCGGGTCCCGGGGCCGGCCGACTGACCGACTGGCTGCCCGAGGAGCGTCGACGTCGGTCCCCATGAAGCTCTTCCCCTCTTTCGATACCAAGGGTACCGTAACCGCATCGTCCTGTAGAACGTGTTCTAGCAATGGTGCGCGCGGGGCGCCGACCCGAGGAGGGGCCATGACGGAGGCATCGGTGCCGCCGGACTTCACCATGCAGCGCTCGAGCCGCGACCAGGCCGAGGTGCACGACCGCCTCGAGGCCTGGCTCGCCGACGTGCTGCCGCCCGGCGCGGACCCGGTCGTGACGCTCCACGCGGGCGTCGACACCAACGGCATGTCGAGCGAGACGGTGATCCTCGACGTCACGTGGACCGACGGCGGGCAGCGCCGCACCGGTGAGTACGTCGCCCGGGTCGCCCCGGCGCAGGCCGACGTCCCCGTCTTCCGGGAGTACCGACTGCAGGACCAGTACGACGCCATGCGGCTCGCCGGCGAGCTGACCGACGTGCCGGTGCCGACCGTGCGCTGGTTCGAGCCGACCGGAGCGGTGCTCGGGACGCCGTTCTTCCTCATGGACCGCGTCGAGGGCATCGTCCCGCCCGACGTGATGCCCTACCCGTTCGGTGACAACTGGCTCTACGACGCCGACCCGGCCGACCAGGAACGGCTCGCGCGCAGCAGCGTCGCGGCGATCGTGGAGCTGCACGCCATCGCGGACCCCACGGCCACCTTCGGCTTCCTCGACCCGGCCGTCTCCGGCCACGAGGGCCCGACCCCGCTCGCGCGCAACCTCGCCAGGACGCGCGCGTGGTACGAGTGGGCCGCCCTCGACCTGACCCGCTCGCCGCTCGTCGACCGGGCGCTCGCCTGGCTCGAGGCGAACCTTCCCGCGACCGAGGACGCCGTGCTGTGCTGGGGCGATGCGCGGATCGGCAACATGATGTACCGCGACTTCGAGCCCGTCGCCGTCCTCGACTGGGAGATGGCGTCGATCGGCCCGCGCGAGCTCGACGCGTCGTGGATCGTCTTCGCGCACCAGGTCTTCCAGACGATCGCGCAGGTCTTCGAGCTGCCCGGGATGCCGGACTTCCTCTCGGAGGAGTCGGTCCGGGCGACGTACCGGGAGCTCAGCGGCGTCGAGCTCGGCGACCTCACCTGGTACCACCTCTACAACGCGGTCATCTGGTGCGTGGTGTTCATGCGCACCGGCCTGCGGCAGGTGCGCTTCGGCGAGATCGAGCAGCCCGAGGACATCGAGACCCTGTTCCACTGCAAGCCGCTGGTCGAGCGGCTGCTGGCGGAGGTGGGCGCCTGATGACCGGACGGGACGGCGGGATCGAGGCTGGGGCGGCCGGGCAGGGCGGCCTGCACGGCGAGTACGTCGGCGTGGGGCCCCTCGACGAGTTCCCCATCCACCAGCTCCCGCGCCCCGTCGCGTGGGCCGGCAGCAGTGACCGCAACTTCTACGACCGCTGCTACCTCAACGCCCACGACCGCACCGGCGACCTCTTCCTCATCACCGGCCTCGGCTTCTACCCGAACCTCGGCACCAAGGACGCCTTCGTCCTGCTCCGCCGCGGTGACGAGCAGACCGGCCTCCACCTCGGCGACGCGGCCGACCCGCGGGGCGCGGACCGGATGGCCCAGCAGGTCGGCAACTACCGGATCGAGGTCGTCGAGCCGCTGCGGACGCTGCGGCTGGTGCTGGAGGAGACCGAGGGCATCGCGATGGACCTGACGTGGGAGGGCTCCTTCCCGGTCGTCCAGGAGCTGCCGCACGTGATGCGCCAGGGCAGCGGTACGACGCTCGACGCGCAACGCTTCGCCCAGGTCGGGACGTGGGAGGGCGTGCTCAGCGTGGACGGCACCGACATCCCGGTCACCCCCGACCGCTGGGTCGGCACGCGCGACCGCTCGTGGGGCATCCGTCCGGTCGGCGAGGCGGCGCCCGCGGGCAAGCCGGCCGACCCGTCGTTCGAGGGGATGTGGTGGCTCTACCTGCCGTTGCGCTTCGAGGACTTCTGCGTCGTGCTGATCATCCAGGAGACGCCGGACGGCTATCGCACCGTCAACGACTGCACCCGGACCTGGAAGGACGGCCGGGTCGAGCAGCTGGGCTGGCCGCGCGTCGAGATCCGGTACGGCGCCGGCACCCGCGTCCCGACCGGCGCGACGGTCACCTGCACGACGCCCGACGGCAAGGAGGTCGTCCTCGAGGTCACCTCGCACCTGCCGGTGCCGATCCACGTGGGCGGCGGCTACGGCGGAGACTCCGACTGGACCCACGGGACGTGGAGGGGCGCCGGCTTCACCGAGCGCCTGACCTACGACCTGAACGACCCCGCCGTCGCCGGCCGCGTGATGTTCGGGGTGATCGACCACGTCGGCTCGGCGACCGTGCACGGACCCGGCGCCGGTGTGCCCGACGGCACCGAGGGGTGGGGCCTGTTCGAGCACGGCTCCCTCGGCCGCCACGACCCCAGCGGCTTCGCCGACTGGTTCGACCTCGCCACGTAAGGATGGGAACTGACATGACGCTGGACCGCGACGCCCTCTTCATCGGCACCGCGTGGGCCAAGCCCGCCACCGACACCGTGCTGGAGGTGGTCTCGCCGCACTCCGAGGAGGTCGTCGCGCGGGTCCCCGAAGGATCGGCCGCCGACATCGACGCCGCGGTCGCCGCGGCCCGCACGGCCTTCGACGAGGGCCCGTGGCCCCGGATGAGCCCGGCGGAGCGGATCGAGGTCGTGCAGAACCTGTCCGGGCTCTACGCCGCGAAGCTCGAGGAGATGGCGACGATCATCTCCACCGAGATGGGCTCGCCGATCTCGTTCAGCTCGCTGGCCCAGGCGCCGGCGCCGTGGATGCAGATCGAGGCCTTCCTGGCCATCGCCCGGGAGTTCCCGTGGGAGTCGACCCGGCCGGGCGCGCTCGGTGCGGACGTCGTCGTACGACACGAGCCGGTGGGCGTCGTCGCGGCCATCCCGCCGTGGAACGTCCCGCAGTTCACGATCCTGTCGAAGCTGGTGCCGGCGCTGCTGGCCGGTTGCACGGTGGTCGTGAAGCCCGCGCCGGAGACCCCGCTCGACGGCTACCTGCTGGCCGAGCTGCTCGTCGAGGCCGGCGTGCCGGAGGGCGTGGTGTCCATCGTCGCGGGGGGCCGTGAGGTCGGCGAGCACCTGGTCCGCCACCCCGGCGTCGACAAGGTGGCCTTCACCGGGTCGACGGCGGCCGGCCGCAGGATCGGCGCCATCTGCGGCGAGCAGCTCAAGCGGGTCTCGCTCGAGCTCGGCGGCAAGTCGGCCGCGATCATCCTCGACGACGCCGACGAGGCGACCGCGATCGAGGGCCTGAAGTTCCTCGGCGTGATGAACTCCGGCCAGGCCTGCGTCGCGCAGACCCGGGTGCTGGTCTCGCGCGAGCGGCACGACGCGTTCGCCGCCGCCCTGGCGTCGGCCATCGGTGGCATGAAGGTGGGCGACCCGCTCGATCCGGCCACCGAGATCGGCCCGATGGTGGCGCAGCGCCAGCAGGAGCGGGTGGAGAAGTACATCGCGCTCGGCCAGGAGGAGGGTGCGCAGCTGCTCACCGGCGGGCCGGGCCGGCCGGACGGGCTGGACACCGGCTGGTACGTCCGGCCGACCGTCTTCGCCGGCGTCGACAACCGGATGCGGATCGCCCAGGAGGAGATCTTCGGTCCCGTCCTGTCGGTGATCCCGTACGCCGACGTGGCCGATGCCGTGCGGATCGCGAACGACTCGGAGTACGGCCTCGCCGGGACGGTGTGGACGGCCGACCAGGAGGCGGGCCTCGAGGTCGCCCGTGGCGTGCGGACCGGGACCTACGGGATCAACACCTACACGATGGACTTCGCGGCGCCGTTCGGCGGCTTCAAGGCGTCCGGGCTGGGGCGGGAGTTCGGACCGGAGGGCCTGGCGCAGTACACCGAGGCCAAGTCGGTGTACCTGTCGGCGCCGCCGATGTAGCCACTCAGCCGCCGGCCGTCGCGCGGTAGGCGTCGACCGCGGTCGGCAGCGTCGGGAAGACCCGGTCGCTGCCGATCCGGTCGACGAACCCCTCCCGCTCGAGGAGCAGGCGCACGGCGTGCTCGAGCCGGGCCAGGGCGAGCACGACCCCCTGGGCGTCGAGCTCGCGGCGCAGGGACTCGAGCGCGTCGACCGCCGTCCCGTCGATGTCGGAGATCGCCTCGGCGTTGACGAGCAGCCAGCGCACCGGCGTCTCGGTGCCGTGGGTGCGGACGACGTCGAGGGCGCGGGTGCGGAAGTCCTCGGCGTTGGCGAAGAAGAGCGGGGAGTCGTACCGGTAGACGACCAGTCCCGGCACGACACGGGCGTCCGGGTGCACGGTCACGTCGTGCATCCCGGCGACGCCGTCGACGTAGCCGAGCACCGCGTCGTGCGGACGGGCGACGCGGCGGAGCAGGTCGAGGAGGGAGAGCCCGATCGCGACCAGGATCGCCTGCAGCACGCCGGCGGCCGCCACGGCTGCAGCGGTGACGAGCGCGATCACGAGCTCCGAAGTGCGGAACCGGGCGAGGCGCCGGAACTCCTGGACCCGGATCAGCTGGAGGGCGGCGTACACGACCACGGCGCCGAGTGCGGCGGAGGGGAAGTCCTCGAGCACCGGCCGGAACATGACCAGGGCCACCGCGGTGCAGGCGAGGGTGAACAGCCCGGTCGCCCGGGTCCGCGCCCCCATGCTGTGGGCGATCGCGGTCCGGCTGCCGCTGCTGCTGACCGGGAACCCGCGCATCAGGGCCGAGCCCAGGTTGGCCATGCCCAGACCGAGCAGCTCGCGGCGGGTGTCGATCCGGTGCCCGCCCTTCTCGGCGAACGCCCGGGCGGTGAGCACGTTGTCGGAGTAGCCGACGACGGCGATCCCGAGCGCTGGCACCAGGGCCGCGGCCAGCAGGTCGGGGTCGACGTCGGGGAGACCGGGGACGGGGAGGCCCGACGGGATCGCGCCCACGACGCCGACGCCCCTGTCGGCGAGGTCGAGGAGGGCGGCTGCCGCGGTGGCGCCGACCAGCCCCATCAGGGCGATCGGCGCCCGCGGGTACGCCGCCGCGACGAGGAGCATCGCGGCGAGCGTGACCAGGCCGAGCGCGACGGTGGGCAGGTGCGCGTCGTCCAGGTGGCGGGCGGTGTGGCTGATGCGTTCCCAGGAGGACGGCCCGGCACCCGGGATCCCGCTGAGGCGGCCGAGCTGGGAGACGATCATGGCGATCCCCACGCCGGCGAGGTAGCCCACGAGCACCGGCCGGGAGAGCAGGTCGGCCAGCACGCTGAGCCGCACCGCCCACGCCAGCGCACACAGGGCCGCGACCACGAGCGCGAGCGCGATGGCGAAGGCGGCCGGGTCCTCCCGGCCGGCCGGGGACGCCGCGATCGCCGCTGCGGTGAGCAGCGCGGTCGTCGACTCGGGCCCCACCGAGAGCTGCGGCGACGAACCGACGACGGCGTAGAGGCCCAACGCCCCGAGCGCCGCCCACAGCCCGGTCTGCGCGGGCAGCCCGGCGAGCTCGGCGTACGCCATCACCTGCGGCACGAGGTACGCCGTGACCGTCGCCGCCGCGAGCAGGTCGGCGCGCACCCAGCCGCGCCCCGGGGTTCCCCACCACGACGCAGCCGCTGCCCGCAGTGCCGACGTCGCACCCATGGGCACAGGCTAGGGCCACCCGAGGGCAGCCTCTCCTGCCTCCGGTCCCGAACGGTCGGGACCTTGGGCAGTGTCGGCGCGGCTCGCACCGCGTCACCATCGGAGAATGCAAGCCCACCCGACCGCCGCGCTGCGCCGGGTGGTCGACCGCACCGGCGTGGACGCGGCGGTCGCCGCGCGTCCGGCTCACCCGGCGCTGACGAGGACGCTCGCGGTGCTCGACATCGCCGTCAAGGTGGTGCTGCTCGCCTTCATCGCCCTGGTCGCCGTGTCCCCGGAGTGGGGCAACCTCGAGGGCAAGGCCCCGATGACCCGGGCGATCACCTATCCGATGCTCGCGCTCGTCACCCCGGTCGTCATCTGGATCTTCCTCCGCGACCGTCCCTTCCCGTGGCTGGCTGACCTGATGATCAGCCTGGTCGGCTTCTCCGACATCCTCGGCAACCGGCTGGACCTCTACGACACGATCAGCTGGTTCGACGACTGGATGCACTTCATGAACACCGGTCTGCTCGCGGGCGCCCTCGCCGCCCTCACCACCGGTCCGCGGCACTCGGCGGTCGACGTGGTGGTCCGCGCCCTCGGGATCGGCCTGACGCTGGCCCTGGCGTGGGAGGTCTGGGAGTACCGCTCCTTCGTCGTGCGCTCGCCGGAGCTGCCCACGGCGTACGCCGACACCGTGGTCGACCTGAGCCTGGGCTGGGCCGGTTCGCTCCTGGGCGGCGTGCTCGTCGCGGGTGTCCGGTCGAGGCACCGGGGGCGCGTCGCGGTCGACAGGGCTGCAAGTCCACTGCAAGGCTGAGCGGGCAGGCTCGGGGCTGCCAGCACCGATCGCAACCGAGGAGCCGCGATGTCCCTGCCGCCCGTGGTCGACCGCTTCCCGGAGGCCGTGCGCCTCGCCCGGACGGAGGCGGCGGATGCCTGAGGTCACCGCACCCGAGGTGCTGGGCTCCGTCGACGAGCTGCTCGCCGGCGCCACGGACCGTGAGGTCATGGAGGCACCCGGCAAGTCGGGAGCCGTGCTGGAGCGGGTGCGGATCGACGGCGAGCCGTACGTCGTGAAGTACCTCGACCACGACAACGACTGGTCGCTGCGCGCCGCCGGCGTCCCCGGCAGCGCGACCGTCGAGCTGTGGCGCCGCGGCATCCTGCACGACCTGCCCGACGAGATCGCCCAGCCCGTCGTCGCGGTCGCCCACGACCGCGCTCGCCCCGCGCTGTCCGCGCTGCTGATGCACGACGTGGGCGCCTGGCTCGTCCCCGCCGTCGACGACCCGGTCCCGGTGGCGCAGAACGAGCGCTTCCTCGACCACCTCGCCGCCCTGCACGTGGCCTTCTGGGAGACCGGTCGTGACATCGACGTGGTCAGCGCGGAGGACCGCTACCTGGAGCTGTCGCCGCGGATGGCCGCCGCCGAGGCCGCCCTCGGTCAGGACCACCTCGTGCCGCGGCTGGTGGCGCAGGGGTGGCCGCTGCTCGAGTCGGTCGCGCCGGCGGCAGCGGCTGCCGTCGTACCGCTGGTGCACGCGCCGGGTCCGCTGGTCGACGCGCTCGCCAGGACCCCGCAGACGCTCGTGCACGGCAACTGGAAGCTCGACAACCTCGGCACCGACCCCACCGACGGCGCCGACCGCACGATCCTGCTCGACTGGGAGACGCCCGGCCGTGGCGCGGGGACGGCCGACCTGGCGTGGTACCTCGCCATCAACTGCCGCCGCCTCCCCGTCACCAAGGAGCAGGCGATCGACCTCTACCGCGCCGCCCTCGAGCGCCGCGGGATCGACACCGCCGGGTGGTGGGACCGGCAGCTCGACCTCGCCCTGCTCGGTGCGCTGGTCCAGTTCGGCTGGGAGAAGGCCCTCGGCGGGTACGACGACGAGCTGGCCTGGTGGGAGGAGCGGGCGGTCCGCGGGGCGGCCCGACTGGGATGACCGGCTGGGATGACCGGCGCAGGATGACCGGCGGGGTGGGTGCGGCGATGACGGCTGCGATCGCCGACGCCTACGACCGGTCGGCCGACGCCTGGCGCAGCGGCCCGGCCCGGTTCTACGCCGCGCTGGCCGACGCCCTGCTCGACCGTTCGCCGGTGGCGCTCGCCGGGCGCGTGGTCCTCGACGCGGGCGCCGGCAGCGGGGTGGCCGGGGACGCCGCCCGGCACCGGGGTGCGTCGCGGGTGGTCGGCGTCGACCTCGCGCCCGCGATGCTGACCGGCGTCGCCGTCGCCGCCGACCTCGCCCGGCTGCCCTTCCGCGAGCGCACTTTCGACCTGGCGGTCGCGGCGTTCAGCATCGGCCACGTGCCGGAGCCCGCGACCGCGCTCGCGCAGCTGCGCCGGGTGGCGCCGGCCCTCCTCGCGTCGGCCTTCGCGCAGGGGTGGACGCACCCGGCCAAGGAGGTGGTCGAGCGGGTGCTGGCGACGCACGGCCACGTCCCGCCCGCCTGGTACCAGGACTTCAAGGACGGCCCCGAGCGGCTCGTCGGCGACCCCGACCGGCTGGTGTCGCTCGCGACGGCCGCCGGCTGGGCCGGTGCCGGCGTCGAGCAGGTCGAGGTCGCCACGGGCCTGGTCGATCCTGCCGGCATGGTCGCGTGGCGCCTCGGGATGGCCCACCACGCGCCGTTCGTGGCCGGCCTCGCGCCCCGGGCCCGTGCGGACGTCCGGCGGGAGGCGGAGCGGCTGCTCGCCGGCGCCCCGTCCGTCGTGGCGAGGATGCTGGTCCTCACCGCGACCTGATCGCCGTGGTCAGCTCCTCGGCGCGGGCCAGCAACCGTTCCTCCCCGAGCGCCGCACCGGTGCTGGCGGCCCACCACGACGCCTCGATGCCGACCGCCCGCTCGACCCGGCAGAGGTCGTCCCACGCCGCCGCCGGGTCGACCGGCTCTCCCAGCGCGTGCCGGGCCCGGTGGACGAGCAGGCGGGCGCAGGCGTCGTACCGGGGGACGCCGGCGCGCGCCGCGTCCCCGGCCAGCTCCGCCGCGACGCCCAGCGCCGCCTCGGCCTCGTCGTGCAGCAGGTGGACCTGGGCCTGCAGCAGCTGCAGCTTCATCGCCAGCCGCCATCCGAAGACCAGGTCGCCGACGAGCGCCTCCCGCACCCGGTCGAGCAGCAGGGCGGCAGCGTCCGGGTCGTCGGCGCGGAGCCTCGCCTCGGCGAGGTCCTCCAGCGCGGCGACCAGCACCTCCGGGATCACCACCCCGTCGACGGCCTCCTCCGCGGCCTGCTGGTGCGCGTCGACCCCGGCGGCCGTCTCTCCGAGGTTGCGCAGCACCCAGCCCGAGAAGTTCACGCCGCGGCCGGCGAAGCGCGGCACGTCGCGGCGCTCGACCTCCGAGGTGTACTCCCGGAAGCAGGCCAGCGCCTCCTGTGCACGACCGGCCACCGCGAGGGTGTGGCCGGTGAAGAGCAGTGCGTGGAGGGTGGCCGGGGTGTGCGCGACGCCGACGCCCGGACGGGTGGCCGGCCGGAGCAGGGCCAGGGCCTGGTCGACCTCGCTCCGGTGGGCGTGCAGCACGCCCCGCCACGCGGCGGCCTCGAGCCGGTCCTCGCCGCTCGCGTCGGCGAGCGCGGCGTCCAGTCGCTCGCCCGCGCGGCCGAGGTCGCCGCGCGCGTGCAGGATCCGGCCCGCGGCGACCAGGCAACGGGTCCGTGAGACCGGGTCGTCCGCGGACAGCACCCCGTCGTCGGCGTACGACGCCGCGTCGTCGAAGCGCCGGTCGAAGTACGCCGCCCACGCGGCCGCCTCCCAGCGCGACGGTCCGGCGCCGGTGGCGGCGAGCGCGTCCGCCTCGGCGTCGCGGTAGCGGCGCCGGCGGATCCGGACCCGGGCGCGGGCGAGCAGGACGGTGTCGTCGGGGGCGAGGGCGAGCGACTGGTCGAGCAGGTCCTCGGCGGTGGCGTGGTCGAAGCGCTCGGCCGCGCGTGCGGCGGCGGTCCGCAGCCACTGCGCCGCGAGTGCCCGGTCGCCGCCGAGCCGGGCGTGCTCGGCGACCGTGGCGGGGTCGGCGTCCGGTCGGCGGGCGAGCGCCCGGCCGGCCTCGCGGTGGAGCACCGCCGCGCGGCCGGCGGTGGTGCCGGAGACGAGCGCCGTACGGACCAGGTCGTGGCGGAAGCGCAGGTGCCCGGAGGTCTCGACGAGCAGGCCGCTGCGGACCGCGCGCTCGGCGTCGCTCAGCACCTCGATGGTGCCGCGGCCGAGGACGCCGGCGAGCAGGTCGATGTCGAGGTCGCCGCCCAGGACGGCGGCGGTGCGGACCAGGTCGCCGGCCGAGCCGAGGTCGTCGCAGCGGGTCGTCACGGCGGCGACGAGGGACTCGGGCAGCTCACCGGACGGCACGGTCGCCAGCTCGGCGAGGAAGAGCGGGTGCCCGCCGGAGCGGGCGTGCAGCTCGGCGGCCCGGCGCTCGCCGACCAGTGCCGCGACGTGGGCGCGGTCCAGCGGGCCGAGGCCGACGTGGTCGGTCGCCGGGAGGGAGGGGCCCTCGTCGGGCCGGGCGCCCAGCACGACCACGACCGGGAGCGGGCGGCGCGCGAGGTAGGCCAGCCAGTCGCCGAGCGTCGGCCCGGCGAGGTGGGCGTCGTCGACGACCACCACGACCACCCGGTCGCCCGCGATCCGGCCGAGCACGCGGGTGACCGCGCCGTAGAGGACCGACGGCCCGAGGGCGGGGTCCACCGAGCGGGCGGCCGTTGCTGTCGTGCCGAGCAGCGGAGCGAGGACCGCCGCGTCCGCGCCCACCAGGAGCTCGCGGTCCGCGTCCTGCAGGTGGTCCGCGATCGCCGAGAGCACGACGTCGAGCGGGGCGGCCCGGTCCAGCGGGCGGCACGTCCCGAGCAGTACCCGGTCGCCGGCGGCCCGTCGTGCCTCGGCCCAGTGG
This sequence comes from uncultured Nocardioides sp., assembly GCA_964487275.1. Lineage (GTDB taxonomy): Bacteria > Actinomycetota > Actinomycetes > Propionibacteriales > Nocardioidaceae > Nocardioides. The sequence goes on from CAZAQE010000024.1 coordinate 58,085, forward strand.
GTGAGGAGGGTCGTCTTGCCGATCCCGGCCTCGCCCGACACCAGCGCGACCCGCGGGACCTGCTGTGCCGCGGCCCGCCCGACGAGGGAGTCGAGGTGGGCGGCCTGGCTGTCACGGCCGACCAGCGCGGGCACGCGGCTCGCGGTCCGGACCACCGGGAGGTCGCCGCGCAGGATCGCGGTGTGCAGTGCGGCCGTCTCGCCGGCGGGGTCGGTGCCGAGCTCGTCGGCGAGGGTGGCCCTCAGGTCGGCGTACACGGTGAGCGCCTGGGCGGGGCGGCCCGCCGCCGCATGGGCGCGCATGGCGGTGCGCGCGGCCTGCTCGTCGAGCGGGTCCGCCACCAGGTCGGCCGAGGCCAGCTCGAGGGCGTCGCGCCACTCGCCGGCCTCGAGCAGTGCCGTCGCCGCCACGCGCCGGGCGCGCTGGACGAGCCGGGCAGCGGCCGCCCACGCGGCGCCCGCCCAGTCCGCCTCCGTCCGGACGTCGGGGACCGGACCGCGCAGCAGCGCCAGCGCAGCCCGGGCGGCACTCGCCGCCGCTCCGGTCTCGCCGGCGCCGAGACGCCGCTCCGCCTCGTGGACGACCGCGTCGAGCTCGGTGAGATCGGTCCAGTCGGCGCGCAACCGGTAGCCGCCGTCGGTCCGCACGACCCGGTCGCGGCCGAGCAGGCGGCGTACCCGGCTCGCGAGCACGGCGACCTGGTCCGCCGGCCGGGCCGGCGGGGCGTCGCCCCAGAGCGCGTCGACCGCCGCGTCGAGGGGGACCGGGCGGCCGCCGGCCAGCGCGAGGAGCAGGAGGAGGCCGCGGGCCTTCCTGTCCAGCACTGCGATGTCGACGCCGTCGACCGTGAGTTCCCCGAGCACACGCACGGCGAGTGTGCTCACGAGTGGTTACCGCCTTCGGTGGTGGCCACGAGCGTGATGGTACGCCGCCGGCACGCCCCGGGATCAGGGCTTCGCGTAGTTCGACGCGCCCCACCAGTCGACGACCACGACGGGCTCGTCGCCGATCACCCAGGCGTCGTGGCCCTCCGGGAGCGAGGTGACGTCGCCGGGCCGGGCGACCAGCTCGGTGCCGTCGGCCATCAGGATCCCCAGCTCGCCGCTCACGTGGTACTGGAAGTGCGGCGCCTCGCACAGCTCGGTGCCGGCGATCGCCTTGACGTGCTCGGACCACCGCCAGCCGGGCTGCAGCGTCAGGCGGCCGATCGGGGTGCCGCCGACGGTGAGGATCTCGGCGACGCCGCGCTCGAAGGAGCGGGTCTCGTCGGGGCTGCTGAAGCTCTTCTGCTCGGTCGTCTGGTGCTGGTCGTGGGTGTGCTGGTCGACGCTCATGAGGGCCTCCGGGGCGTGGGTGGCGGCGCTTCTCGCCGCCTCGGGAACGAGCCTGCGCCGAGGGCCTTGCAGCCCGTTTGCAGTCGCTCCCGACCCGTCGTCGGCCTTTCCGGACCCCCGAAATCGGCTCTTGACACGAGAAAGGCATGTGTAAAGCAGCACATCTGCTACCGATCAGTAGATTCGGTGACGGCCGTCACCTACGCTCGTTCCATGAGCGAAGCGATTTCCGGCTCCGGCGCCTCCGACGGCCCGGTGGTCGACGGCCCGCACGACCCCGAGCACGACCCCCGGGCGTCGTACGCCCTCGAGCCGGAGTACGTCGCCCGGCTGACCGACCGCGTGCTGGCGACCACCGGCACGACGACCCAGGTGCACTCGCCGATCAACGGGGCTCCGGTCGCCAACATCCCGCAGTCCAGCGAGGCCGACGTCGCCGAGGCGTTCCGCCGGGCGCGGGTCGCGCAGGCCGCGTGGGCGCGGGTGTCGATCGACGAGCGGGCCCGGATCCTGCACCGCCTCCACGACATCGTGCTCGACCGCCAGGCCGAGATCATGGACCTGATCCAGCTCGAGTCCGGCAAGGCCCGCAAGCACGCCTTCGACGAGCCGCTGCACATCGCCCTCACAGCGCGCTACTACGCCCGCACCGCGCACGAGCACCTCGACTCCGAGAGCCGCCCCGGCGTCGTACCCGTGCTCACGAAGGTGGAGCTCAACCGCGTCCCCAAGGGCGTCGTCGGCATCATCTCGCCGTGGAACTACCCCTTCACGATGGCGCTGTGCGACGGCCTCCCGGCCCTGCTCGCGGGCAACGCCGTCGTGACCAAGCCGGACGCGCAGACCATGCTGTCGGCGCTGCTCGGCGCCCAGCTGCTCGAGGAGGCCGGCTTCCCGCGTGACCTGTGGCAGGTCGTCGCCGGACCCGGCCGCGTGCTCGGCACGCCGATCATCGAGCGCGCCGACTACATCTGCTTCACCGGCTCCACCGCGACCGGCAAGATCATCGCCAGGCAGGCGGCCGAGCGCCTGATCGGCTGCTCGCTCGAGCTCGGCGGCAAGAACCCGATCCTCGTGCTCCGCGACGCCGACATCGAGCGCGCCGCCGAGGGCGCCGTCCGCGCGTCCTTCTCCAACGCCGGCCAGCTGTGCGTCTCCACGGAGCGGATGTTCGTCGCCGACGCCGTCTACGACCGGTTCGTCGAGCGGTTCGTGGCGCGGACCAAGGCGATGAGCCTGGGCGCCACGATGGACTGGGACTCCGACATGGGCACCCTGATCTCGCCCGACCAGCTCGAGACCGTCTCCGCCCACGTCGAGGACGCCGTCGCCAAGGGCGCCCGCGTGCTGGCCGGCGGCAAGGCCCGCCCCGACCTGGCGCCGTACTACTACGAGCCGACCATCCTCGAGGGCGTCACGCCGGAGATGACCTGCTTCGGCCACGAGACCTTCGGCCCGGTCGTCTCGATCTACCGCTTCCACGACGAGGCCGACGCGATCGCGCGCGCCAACGACGGTGAGTACGGCCTCAACGGCTCGGTCTACACCCGCGACACCGCCCGCGGCCGCGCGGTGGCCCGGCAGATCAAGTGCGGCACGGTCAACGTCAACGAGGCCTTCGGCGCCACCTTCGCCAGCATCAGCGCCCCGATGGGCGGCATGCGCGAGTCCGGCATGGGCCGGCGCCAGGGCAGCGAGGGCATCCACCGCTACACCGAGACCCAGTCGGTCGCCGTCCAGCGACTGCTGCGCTTCGGCCCGGTGCTCGGGATGTCCGACGAGTCGTACGCCAAGATCATGACCGCCTCGCTGCGGATGATGGACAAGCTCGGCCGGGCCTGAGCGAGGGGGAAGACATGACCGACTTCGACTACGACGTCCTCGTCATCGGCTCGGGCTTCGGTGGCTCCGTCACCGCGCTCCGGCTGACCGAGAAGGGCTACCGGGTCGGCGTGCTGGAGGCCGGTGCCCGGTTCGACGACGCCGACTTCGCCGACAACTCCTGGGACCTGAAGAAGTACCTCTACGCCCCGGCGGCCGGCTGCTACGGCATCCAGCGCATCGACATGGTCAAGGACTGCCTGATCCTCGCCGGTGCCGGCGTGGGCGGCGGCTCGCTGGTCTACGCGAACACGCTCTACGAGCCGCTCGAGCCCTTCTACAAGGACCCGTCCTGGGCGCACATCACCGACTGGAAGTCGGAGCTCGCGCCCTACTACGACCAGGCCAAGCGGATGCTCGGCGTGGTCGAGTACGCCAAGGTCACGCCGTCGGACGAGGTGATGAAGAAGGTCGCGGAGCAGATGGGCCGCGGCGACACCTACCACCCGACGCCGGTCGGCGTGTTCTTCGGCGGCCCCGGCCAGGCCGAGGGGCAGGAGGTCGACGACCCCTACTTCGGCGGAGCCGGCCCGCGCCGTACGACGTGCACGAACTGCGGCGAGTGCATGACCGGGTGCCGGCACAACGCGAAGAACACCCTGGTCAAGAACTACCTCTACCTCGCCGAGCAGAACGGCGCCGAGGTGCACCCGCTGACCACGGTCACCCGGGTGCGGCCGCTGGCCGGCGGGGGCTACCGCGTCGACACCCGCTGGACGAAGGCGAAGCTGTCACGTCGTACCGCGGTCAAGACGTTCACCGCCGAGCAGGTCGTCTTCTCGGCGGCCGCGCTGGGCACCCAGAAGCTGCTCCACCGGCTCAAGGCCGAGGGCGACCTGCCGAACCTGTCCGACCGGCTCGGCCACCTGACCCGGACCAACTCGGAGTCCATCCTCGGCGCGATCGCCCCCGAGGGCGCGGACGTCGACTACACCCAGGGCGTCGCCATCACCTCGTCCTGGCACCCCGACGAGCACACCCACATCGAGCCGGTGCGCTACGGCAAGGGCAGCAACGCGATGTCGCTGATGCAGACCGTGCTCACCGACGGTGACGGCGACGAGCCGCGCTGGCGGGTGTGGCTCAAGGAGCTGTGGAAGGAGCGCTCGCGCGTCCGGGACCTGTACGACGTCAAGCACTGGTCGGAGCGGGTCGTCATCGCGCTCGTCATGCAGTCGCTGGACAACTCCATCACGACCTTCCCCAAGAAGGTCGCCGGCAAGTGGGTGCTGTCCTCGAAGCAGGGCCACGGCGAGCCCAACCCGACGTGGATCCCGGCGGCCAACGACGCCGTGCGGGCGATGGCCGAGGCGATGGGCGGCGGCACCGCCGGTGGGACGATCGGCGAGCCCTTCAACCGGCCGCTGACGGCCCACTTCATCGGCGGCTGCACGATCGGCGACAGCCCGGAGTCCGGCGTGGTCGACGGCTACCAGCGGGTCTTCGGGCACCCGGGCCTCCACATCGTCGACGGCTCGACGATCTCGGCCAACCTGGGCGTGAACCCGTCGCTGACGATCACCGCGCAGGCGGAGCGGGCGATGGCCTACTGGCCCAACAAGGGCGAGGAGGACGCCCGCCCGGCGCTCGGCGAGGGCTACGAGCGGATCCAGCCGGTGGCGCCGAAGGCGCCCGTCGTACCGGCTGACGCGCCGGCGGCGCTGCGCCTGCCCATCGTCGGCGTGAGCTGAGCGAGGCTGGATCGACGCCTGGGGCAGATGTGACTGCTGGGGCGGTTCCGGGTCTCCCGGGGCCGCCCCAGAAGTTTTGGCCAAGTTGCGACCCACCGGCGTAACCCGCCCCTGCCGGTCTCGTTGATCCAGCGAGCCCGGGAATCACGCTCCCTCCCGAAGCCCGGGCTCGGTCCAGGCACTGTCCATCAGCTGCGTGGACAATCAGGACCCGGCCACCCTCCCTCCCCGGCCGGGTCCTGGTGCTTTTTCGCCGCCGGCGGGTGCACACCGGCCAGGCCGCCGACCGGTTCTCCACAGGTCCGCACGGTGTCGTTGACATCCCCGCGATCACCATACGAGTATGTGGCTCCGCCCGGCGACGGTCGCCGGCGGATCTCATCTCGGGAGTTGATCCATGCGCACCACTTCACGCTCGGTCGCGGCCCTGCTGCTCACGGCGCTGACCGGCCTGCTGTTCCTCGTCACCGCGCCGTCCGCGATGGCGGCGTCCTACAACTGGTACTCCGCGAGCGACCCGCTCCGGGTCCACGACAACGACCAGCTGCGCGGTGACGCCTTCGGCACGTCGTACCAGAAGAACGCCTACCTGAAGAACCACACCTACTACCGCGACCGCCGCAGCAACGACCACGGCGTCTACACCGAGACCAACTACAGCTACTACAAGGTCTGCCCCAACGGGTTCCTGGAGTGGTGCCCGCAGGTGGGGGAGGACCAGAGCGCGCGGACGAAGAGCGGCTACTGGCAGGACCAGTACGACGCGGACGACTACACCACCCGCAGCGCCGACCGCGGTCGGGTGCACTCGAAGGTCTGCGAGGACCAGAAGTGGAGCGGCGACCCCTGCAGTCGCCAGCCCTACTTCACCTTCGACCTCTGAGGTGGAGCTCGAGGTCTCGGGGCTGCGCTGCGCCTACGGGCGTGGCGCAGCCCCGGTCGTGGACATCGACGCGTTCGCGATCGCACGCGGCGTGTGCGGCCTGGTCGGGGTGAACGGAGCGGGGAAGTCGACCCTGCTTCGGACCCTGGCCGGCTGCCGGCGGCCCGACGGGGGCCGGGCAACCGTCGGCGGCGTCGACCTCTACGGTCGGCGCCGCCGCTCGGTGGTCGGTCGCATCGGCTACATGCCCCAGCAGCTCGACCTCCCCGGCGAGCTGCGGGTCGACGAGGCGATCGGCTACGCGAGCTGGGTCCGGGACGTGCCGTCGGCGGTGGCCCGCGCGAGGAACGGCGAGATCCTGGACCGGGTCGGTCTCGCACCCCGGGCGAAGGACCGGGTGCGTCACCTCTCCGGAGGGATGAAGCGTCGACTCGCGCTGGCGGTCGCGCTGGTGACCGAGCCGGACGTGCTGCTGCTGGACGAGCCGACCACGGGCCTCGACCCGGAGCAGCGGGCGGGCCTGCGGGGGATCCTCGCCGACCTCGGCACGTCGGCGGTCACGCTGCTCAGCAGCCATGTCATGGAGGACGTGGTGATGATGGCGGACGAGGTGGCCGTGATCGAGGCGGGCCGGCTGCTGCATGTCGGGCCCACGGCGGCCTTCGTCGCCGAACGAGGCGGCCCGGAGGGGTCCGCGGAGCACGCCTTCCTCGCCACGATCGCGGCGGCGCGCTCATGAGGGGCACCTGGGTCTGGGTCGGCGACCGACCGCGGGTCGCGCTCCTGTTCTGCCTCCTGGTGCTGGCCGGTGCCGTCGCGACCGCGCCACGCGCCGACCAGTGGTCGGGGTCGTGGAAGCAGGCCCTCGACAACGGAGCGGGCGGCACCGTCTTCATCGGTCCGGCGGCCGCCGGAGCGGCGTGCCTGGTCTACGCCCGGCTGCGGTCGTCCGCGATGGACGACATCGTGCTGCAGAGTCGGCGCGACTGGCAGCGCTGGCTGCGACCGTTCGTGACGATCTGGGCGCTGGCGTCGCTGGCGCTGGTGCTCGTCGCCGTCGTCGCCTCGTCCGTGGCGGCCACTCGCGGCGCCCCTGCCTCACCCGCCCTCTACTGGATCCTCGTGCCGGCGTGCGGGGTCCTGGCTGGTCAGACCGCACTCGGAGTGCTCATCGGCCACCTCACGGCGCGGGCGTGGGCGGCGCCCGCGGTGGTGGTCCTCGTCTTCCTGCTGTTCCTGTGGACCACCGTGGGCAGCGCGCCGGACTTCTTCGACACCGGTGGCGCGACCGCCTCGCTGGGCGGCATGACCTATCGCGCATGGCCTCCATTGGCGATCGGCCTGGCTGGTCTGGCGCTCGCCGGCACGGCCCTCGTGCTGGCCCATCCACGGCTGTTCCTGGCCACGCCCGCCCGGCGGGTGGTGGCGCTCGTGGTGGGGGCCACCTGGGTCTCGGCCTGGTGGTTCACCCCCGGTGACGCGGGCGAGCGGGTGACGCCGATCGCCGATCCGCCGCGCGTGTGCGCTGGCTCCGAGCCCGAGGTGTGCGTCTCGGCGGACCTCCCCCTGCCGTTGGAGGACCTCGCGCGCAAGGTCGACCGGCAGGCCGACCTCCTCACGGTGATCGGGGTGCGCGTGCCCGACCGGTTCGTGGACGAGATCGGTCCGGACGGGCCGAAGCCGGGGGAGGGCCTGGTGAACCTGCTCGAGGACGACGTCCGTCGTACGGTCGACGTCGACCGGGCGACCGACACGCTCCTGCGGCCGGCCGTCTGTCCTGCCGACCACGCGGAGGGGCCGCCGGTGCTGGCCTTCGACGTGCGCCGCCAGCTCGGTCGCTGGCTGCAGTTCCGCGCCGGGTTGCTGGAGCCGCGCCCCGAGGACGGCGACCACGACTGGCTGCACGGGGACCCCGAGGTGCAGGAGGCATGGGTGCGCACGACGTACCGACAGCTGGCGCAGTGCCGGTACGACGAGCTCAGGACACACGGATGAGCAGAGCCGTCCGGGTCTGGGCGGTGGCGCGGGCATGGTCGCTCGACGGCGCGGTGGCGGTGTCGGTGGGGCTGGCGCTCGCCGCGCTGCTGACCAGCGACGCCTACGTGGAGCTGCCGTTCCTGCGCAACCGGCTCGCGGTTCTGCACCTGATGCCGGTGCTCGCCGGGATGGCGCTCGGCTTCCCGCTGGTGGACCGGTTGCCCGAGCTCGCCCTGCTGTCGCCCCGCTCGCCGGCGCGCCTGCCGGCCCTCCGGTTCGCGGCCGTCCTCCTCGTCGCGCTGCCCGTGCCGGCCGCCTTGGTCGCGCTCGGCTGGACGACCGCCGGGGCGTCGGTGGTGTTCGGGTTCGTGGGCATCGCCGCGGCGAGCGCCGCCGTGTTGCGCCTCTGGTACTGGGCGCCCATGTTCGGAGTCCTCGTGGCCTGGGCGTACCAGGGTCAGGGGCACTTCGCGGGTGTCCCCGGACCGGAGTGGGCGGCGCCGGCGCTGGTCGCCCTCGCCGCCGGCGGCAGCGTCTACGTCGCCGCCGAGACCTGGCGGGTGCGCCGCGTGGTCCGTGGGGCCGACGCGGAGTCGGACGAAGGGCGCGCCCTCGATACGATTCGCCCATGACGGAGGCCCCGGAGACCCAGCACGAGCACGACCTGGTCCTGGTGGTGGACTTCGGGGCGCAGTACGCCCAGCTGATCGCCCGCCGGGTCCGCGAGGCGCGGGTCTACTCCGAGATCGTGCCGCACACGATGCCGATCGCGGACATGGTGGCCCGCAACCCGAAGGCGATCATCCTGTCCGGCGGCCCCTCGTCGGTCTACGCCGAGGGGGCGCCGGGCATCGACCCGGCCGTGTTCACGTCCGGGCCCGCGGTCTTCGGCATGTGCTACGGCTTCCAGCTGATGGCCAACGCCCTCGGCGGCACCGTGTCGGCGACGGGCGCCCGCGAGTACGGCCGCACCCGCGTGACGGTCGGCACGGGCGGCACCCTGCTCGAGGGCATCCCGGCCGAGCACAACGTCTGGATGTCCCACGGCGACTCGGTCTCCGCCGCCCCCGAGGGCTTCACCGTCCTCGCCTCCACCGAGGTCACCCCGGTCGCCGCCTTCGAGGACGTCGACCGCGGCCTCGCCGGCGTGCAGTGGCACCCGGAGGTGCTGCACTCAGAGCACGGCCAGAAGGTCCTCGAGCACTTCCTCTGGGACATCGCCGGCTGCCGCCAGACCTGGACCATCGGCAACATCGCCGAGGAGCAGATCGCCCGCATCCGCGAGCAGATCGGCCCCGACGGCCGCGCCATCTGCGGCCTGTCCGGCGGCGTGGACTCCGCCGTCGCCGCCGCGATCGTGCAGAAGGCGATCGGCGACCGCCTGACTTGCGTCTACGTCGACCACGGCCTGATGCGCAAGGGCGAGACCGAGCAGATCGAGCGCGACTTCGTCGCCGCCACCGGCGCCAAGCTGGTCATCGTCGACGCCGAGAAGCAGTTCCTTGACGCCCTCGCCGGCACCAGCGAGCCCGAGGCGAAGCGCAAGATCATCGGCCGCGAGTTCATCCGCGCCTTCGAGGGCGCCGAGCTCGAGGTCATCAAGGGCGCCCCCGAGGGCACCAAGGTCGGCTTCCTCGTCCAGGGCACGCTCTACCCCGACATCGTCGAGTCCGGCCACGGCGCCGGTACGTCGACCATCAAGTCCCACCACAACGTCGGCGGCCTGCCCGAGGACCTCGAGTTCGAGCTGGTCGAGCCGCTGCGCGAGCTGTTCAAGGACGAGGTCCGTGCCGTCGGCGCCCAGCTCGGCCTGCCCAACGTGATCGTCCAGCGCCAGCCGTTCCCCGGCCCCGGCCTCGGCATCCGGATCATCGGCGAGGTCACCCGCGAGCGCCTCGACATCCTGCGCGAGGCCGACGCGATCGCCCGCGAGGAGATGACCGCCGCCGGCCTCGACGGCGACATCTGGCAGATGCCCGTCGTGCTGCTCGCCGACGTCCGCTCGGTCGGCGTCCAGGGCGACGGCCGTACCTACGGCCACCCGGTCGTGCTGCGCCCGGTCACCTCCGAGGACGCGATGACCGCCGACTGGGCGCGCCTGCCCTACGAGGTGCTGGAGAAGATCTCGACCCGGATCACCAACGAGGTGGCCGAGGTCAACCGGGTCACTGTCGACATCACGTCGAAGCCCCCGGGCACCATTGAGTGGGAGTAAGGCAGGCATTGTGAGCGGCTGGATTCCTGTGGCCAAGCGCCGGATTCTGCTCGCGTGCAATGGGTTGGCGCTGATGGCCTGCGGGATCCTCAGCATGCTGGACGTTGCGCCCGGCGCGTCGTTCTACGTGGTCGTCGCGGGAGCCCTGTTCATGACGAGCGTTGCGCTTCTCTGAGCCCGTGCGGCAGACGGGCGCGCGACATCCGCCCGTGATTCATGGCATGGGAGTGAAGTCCCGGCGGTGGGGGCGGGGTCGCCATCACCGCCGTCGGTGGAACCTCACGTCGCCGTGCGCTGTCCAGTGGTGGTCGTAGGCCCGGTCGTGGACCAGGTGATGGTGGTGGGAGCAGAGGCAGACGCCGTCGGCGACGTCGGTGCACCCGCCCTGCGACCACGGCTTGCGATGGTGGATCTCGCACCAGGCCGCGGGGATCGTGCACCCCTCGGCTCGGCAGTGCCGGTCGCGGAGCCGGATGGCCCGCCGCTGCGGAGCCCGGAAGAGCCTGTTGGCCCGCCCGACGTCGAGGGGCTGGCCCTTGCCGTCGAGGACGACCGGCACCAGGCCCGCCTGGCAGGCCAGCCGGCGCGCCTGCTCGGCTGAGATGGTGATCTCCCCGTCGGCGTTGCTGGTCGATGCCATGCCCGCGGTGGCGAGGTCGGCGAGGAGCTGGTCGAGGGTCATCGTGACGACGACGGTGGTGGCGTCGCCGCCGTGCTCGGGCAGACGGTCGGGGTCGAGGAGCTCGAGCAGCGCCGCGAACGCGCGGGCGTGGGCCTTGTGGGCGGGCACGCGCTTGCCAGCGCCGGCCGTCGGCGTCGTACCGGTGTCGGCGGAGTCTTCAGGACCGGGGGAGTCGCCGGGGCCGTGGGAGTCCTCGGGGCCGCAGGCGCCGCCGGCCTTCTTCGTCCGCCGCGGCGAGGCGTAGGCCTGCAGGTAGCGCTTGAGCCGCTCGGCGACGGCGGTCGGCAAGGCGCCCCAGAACTTGGTGAGGCCGGTGCCGAGGTCCTGGAACTTGAGGAACGCCTCGGCCAGTGCCCGTCGTTCCTCCTCCTCGAGCCGCTTGGCCTCCTCGGCCTCGGCCACCTCCGGCGCTACGACCTCCAGCAGGCGACGGGCCAGGCGGCGCAGCTCGCTGGGCCGGAAGTGCTCGCAGAAGGCGACGAGGGTCGTCTCGGCATCGGTGGCGACCTGCTGCCCGAGGTGGGCCGGGAGGTCCTCGAGGACGGCGGCAACGACGCGCGCCTGGGCGGGGGAGACCCGTCCGTCGCGCATCGCCGCAGCCACCCGCGGCCGGCGCTCGAGCCGCTCGGCGAGGAGCGCGTCGGACCGGGTGGTGGCCGGCTCCGCCTGCGTGGCGTGCGCGAGCCAGGCCGCGGCGTCGCGCGCTCCCGACTCCTCACCGACCTCGGGCGAAGCCGCAAGGATGCGCATCCGCAGCTCGGCGGTCCGCCCCTCGATCCTGCTCAGCTCGACGAGCGCCGCCTGCTTGTCCGCCGTGCTCATGTACGTCGGCTGCACGTCCGCCACCGCGTCCAGGGCCGCGCGCATCTCAGCCGTGCACCCGAGGACCGGGTGCGGCGGTGCGGCGACGGCGATGGACATCGGACGGAACTCCTCGGGCAGGCGCGACAAACTGACTTGTCGCCCGCCAGGAGGCACCTACCGGTGCAGCGGCTCCGTGTCAGGAAGGCACGTGCCATGTCCTGCTGGACATCGACCTCAGGTCCCCGGGGCCTCTCTTTGCACCCCGCCTTGCGGCCGTAGGTCGATCGTACGCCTGTTCGAATAGTCTCGCAAGGGTTCGGCGCGGGGTTTGTGGATTTCTCGTCGGCGAGCGATCGCCGCGCTGCATAGGCGGCGCAATGACGCGGCAGTTCGACGCGCCCAGCCTAGAAGGTGACTCCGTAGTCCTGGTTGGCGATCCGTCGGGCTCCCCATGTGTACGTGATGAGGGGCATGGTGCACCAGAAGATGTTGAGCAGCCCGAACTTGATGATGAGGTCGGTCGTGCTGGAGACGTTGTCTAGGTTGTTGGCGATCTCGGTGCCGAAGTAGACCATGGGCAGAGTGACCTCGACGATCATGCCGGCCATGATGAACGAGAGTTGGGTCAGGGTGAAGCGCTTGCCCTGGCGGAAGAACATGACCACGGCGTAGAGCTCGAAGGTGCCGACGAAGAGGGCGATGCATTCCAGAGTCACGACGAGCGGGTCGCCGTTGAGGTAGCGGGCGTCGCCGCCGGAGAGGTAGGGGGACCAGAAGTAGGACCAGAGGGAGTTGCCGAGGACGCCTTGCTTGATCTGGTCGAGGAACAGCAGCCAGGGCAGCTCCCAGATGAACCGTGGTGCGAGGCAGATGAAGAGCCAGACCAGGATCATGCCGTCCAGCTTCTGGGCCTTGGTGCGTCCGTCCATGCCGGGCAGGTTCATCCACGGGAGAGCGAGTGCGGTACCGAAGGCGAGGACGCCGACGAGGGTCATGCCGTTCGATGCGACCTTGTGAGAGACGCCCGCGTGGACCTCGAGGTACCAGAAGAACGGGACCGAGGCGACGAACACGGCGAGAGCCCCCGGGAGCGCCTTCTGGAGCGAGGACTTGCTTCGCTTGCCCTTCTCGGCGAAGGAAGCTTCCTTGGTTGGTGCCGATGTCATTGACGTCTCCTGTCGGGATCGCGACGGAATGTGCGCGATCGAGGCAGGTTGACACATCTTACAGAAAGTGTCCAGAGCGTCGCGAGTTCGCCGGAGCTCCTCCGGTCCGCGTCCGCGCTAGCGAACCAATGGGGCGATGGTGTCGGTCAGGTACTGCCGGAGGAGATCGGGGCTCTGGGTCCGTTTGCTGGGGAACGTCAGCAACGAGATCGTTGTGCGCAGCGAGGCCTCGGCGATGGCGCCCAGCTTGGATTCGACGTTGGGGTCGTACTCGAGCAGTGGCGAGAGAGCATCGGCGACGATGTCCAGGATGGGTCTCGACATCGCCATCTCGCGCCCCTCGGGAGTCTCGAGCGAGTAGAGCATCGCCGAGATCGCCGCATGTTCACGCACTCCGTAGAAGACGCCAACGGTCAGCTCGACCAGGAACTCGCCTGCGGTCGTGGCCTTCCGTGCCTGCGCCAGCGCCGCTTCGGTCAGTTCGAGAGCGCTGCGGGTCACGGCGTCGCGGAGCACGTCTTCGCGATTGCTGTAGTAGGTGTAGACCGTCTGCCGCGAGACGCCGGCCTCTCGTGCCACTGATGCCATCGAGGAGCGTTCCAGGCCGTGCCGGGCGATCGAACGCGTCGCACCCAAGAGGATCCGCTCGCGGTAGTCATCGCCCGAGGTGGTCGTGGCGGCCTTGGGTCGCGTCGCTGGATCAGGGTTCGCGGGGGACACGACCGGATCCTCTCACCTCGCTGATCGGGCGCCCGGCACCGGCGAACTGACCGACCTCTGCGGGGCACATCATTTTGGCGAAGGGCCGCACGCCACCGCCCGAGCACCACCCTCCGCCAGCCACCCCCTCCACCCGGACCGCAGCACCCTGGCGTCGTACGCGCCACCGATCGGCCGGGACTCCCGG
>CAZAQE010000025.1:0-68760 GCA_964487275.1 uncultured Nocardioides sp.
ACGTCACAATCGAATCTATGCATGACACACTGTTGAGTTCTCAAACATCACACGCATCCGCGCTTCGGACCCTGGCGGGCCTTCGGTCGCGGGGCAACCTGTGAAACGTTAGTGGTTCAGTTCCTGCTCGTCAACTCCGGCGAACCGGGCTGCCGGACCGGGGCTCCGAACCGTGCCGCGGACATGACGAAGACCTCTTGTTTGGGCCCTTGGCCCGGAGGTTTTCGCCGCGTTCCCCGCGACGAGAAGAACATTAACAGCACACGTCCCCCTCGTTGCAAATCGGGGTGCCCCTCAGCGTGCGGGGCGAGCCTCCTGGACGCGTTTGCGCAGGTCAGCGAGCTGTTCGGCGACCCGGACCGGAGCGGTGCCACCCCGTCCGGAGCGCGAGGCGACCGATCCCTCGACCGTCAGCACCAGGCGGACCTCGGGAGTCAGGGCCGGGGAGATGGCAGCGAACTCCTCGTCGGTCAGGTCGGCGAGCTCCACGCCCCGCGCTTCTGCGACCCGCACGCAGGCACCGGCGACCTCGTGGGCGACCCGGAACGGGGTGCCCTCGCGCACCAGCCACTCGGCGATGTCGGTCGCCAGGGAGAAGCCCTGCGGCGCGAGCTCGGCCATGCGGGCAGTGTTGTAGACGAGGGTCGCCACCTGGCCCGTGAAGGCCGGCAGCAGGACCTCGAGCGTGTCGATCGAGTCGAAGACCGGCTCCTTGTCCTCCTGCAGGTCGCGGTTGTACGCGAGTGGGAGGGCCTTGAGCGTGGTGAGCAGGCCGGTCAGGTTGCCGACCAGGCGCCCTGCCTTGCCCCGCGCGAGCTCGGAGATGTCCGGGTTCTTCTTCTGGGGCATGATCGACGACCCCGTGGACCAGGAGTCGTGCAGCGTGACGAAGTCGAACTCCTTCGTCGCCCACAGGATGATCTCCTCGGCGATCCGGCTGATGTCGACGCCGATCTGTGCCGCGACGAAGGCGAACTCCGCGACGAAGTCGCGCGAGGCCGTGCCGTCGATCGAGTTGGCGGTCGAGCCGGTGAAGCCCAGCTCCCGCGCGACGAGCTCGGGGTCGAGGCCGAGGCTCTGCCCGGCCAGTGCCCCGCTGCCGTACGGCGAGTCGTCGACGACCCGAGCGCGCCAGTCGCGCAGCCGGTCGACGTCGCGCAGCAGCGCCCAGGCGTGGGCCAGCAGGTGGTGCGAGAGGAGCACCGGCTGGGCGTGCTGGAGGTGCGTGCGCCCCGGCATGATCGCGCCCAGGTTGGCCTCTGCCTGGTCGGCGAGCGCCTGCACGAGGTCGAGGACGAGACCGCTCACGATCTGCTCGTGGTCGAGCAGGTAGCACCGGAAGAGCGTGGCGATCTGGTCGTTGCGCGAGCGGCCGGCACGCAGCTTGCCGCCGACCTCCGGGCCGACCTCGTCGATCAGCATCCGCTCGAGGGCGCCATGGACGTCCTCGTCGGAGTCGGCCGCCCACAGCTGGCCCGACGTGTAGCGCTCCGTCAGCACGTCGAGCCCACGGTGCAGCTCGAGCTCCTCCTCCCCCGTCAGCAGACCGGCGGCGCCGAGCGCCTTCGCATGGGCGTGGGAGCCGGCGAGGTCGTACAGCGCGAGCCGCCAGTCGAAGTGGGTCGAGCGCGACAGCGCCTCCAGCTCAGGTGAGGGCCCGCCCTCGAACCGGCCGCCCCAGAGCTTGCCCTCGTTGGTCCCGCTGAGCTCGTTGCTCATTGCACTCCTCCCCGGACGTGCGCGATCGCCGCCCGCATGTGGTCGATCAGGCGCGGGTCCACCGCGCGTCCGTCGTCGTCGAGCTCCTCCGGCGTCCACCAGCGGGCTTCGAAGATCGACTGCGACTCGAGGTGGTCGAGGCCGTCGAAGCTCACCGGGGTCTCCTCGAGGGCAACGGCGAAGAGCGTCGCCTCGTTGACGTAGGCGCGCCCGTTCCAGGAGAAGTCCACCTCGAACGCGCCGAACGGCTCGCCGAGCGCCGAGGCCTCCACGGCGATGCCGGTCTCCTCGCGGAGCTCGCGGACGCCGGCGACGGCCAGCGACTCACCGTCGTCGGCGGCGCCACCGACGGTGAACCAGTAGCGGACGTCGGGCACGGCAGGGTCGCAGCCGAGCAGCAGCAGGACCCTGCCCTCGCTGCTGACCGGCAGCACCCGTGCGACCGTACGACGAGTGGGCTCGCCCGGAAGACCCGTCGACATCAGTCGGTGCCGATCTCCATCGCCACGTCCTCGAGGATCGCCTCGCCCTCGTCGCCGCCGTCGGGGTTGGCGGTGATCTGGTCGTAGCCACCCGCCGGCAGCTCGCCGAAGAGGGTGCCGTTCTCGACGAGCACGGTGCCCTGGTCCAGCGGCTGGCCGGCGTACAGCTCGAGCTTGGCGCGCGAGTCGGCGATGTCGAGGTTGCGCATGGTGAGCTGGCCGATCCGGTCCGTCGGGCCGAAGGCGGCGTTCTCGACGCGCTCCATGGAGAGCTTCTCCGGGTGGTAGGAGAAGTTCGGGCCCTCGGTGCTGAGGATCGTGTAGTCGTCGCCGCGGCGCAGCCGCAGCGTGACCGTTCCGGTGACGAGGGAGGCGATCCAGCGCTGGATGGACTCCCGCAGCATCAGCGCCTGCGGGTCGAGCCAGCGGCCCTCGTAGAGCAGGCGGCCGAGCTTGCGGCCCTCGAGGTGGTAGTTGGCGAGCGTGTCCTCGTTGTGGATCGCGTTGAGCAGGCGCTCGTAGGCGGCGAAGAGGAGCGCCATGCCGGGCGCCTCGTAGATGCCGCGCGACTTGGCCTCGATGATGCGGTTCTCGATCTGGTCCGACATGCCCAGGCCGTGGCGTCCGCCGATGGTGTTCGCCTCGAGCACGAGCGCCACCGCGTCGTCGTACCGCTGGCCGTTGATGGCGACCGGGCGACCCGCCTCGAAGGTGATCGCGACGTCCTCGGTCTCGATCGCGACGCTCGGGTCCCAGAACTTCACGCCCATGATCGGCTCGACGATCTCCAGCGAGACGTCGAGGTGCTCGAGGACCTTCGCCTCGTGGGTGGCGCCCCAGATGTTCGCGTCCGTCGAGTAGGCCTTCTCGGTGGAGTCCCGGTAGGGCAGGCCGTGCTCGACGAGCCACTCGCTCATCTCGTGCCGGCCGCCGAGCTCGCGGACGAACTGCTCGTCGAGCCACGGCTTGTAGATCCGCAGCTCGGGGTTGGCCATCAGGCCGTAGCGGTAGAAGCGCTCGATGTCGTTGCCCTTGTAGGTCGACCCGTCGCCCCAGATGTTCACGCCGTCGGCCTGCATCGCGCGGACCAGCAGGGTGCCGGTGACGGCGCGGCCCAGCGGCGTGGTGTTGAAGTAGGCCTTGGCACCCGAACGGATGTGGAACGCACCGCACGCGAGCGCGGCCAGGCCCTCCTCGACGAGCTGCGGCTTGATGTCGACCGCACGCGCGATCTCGGCACCGTAGTCCTTCGCACGGACCGCGACGCCGGCGACGTCAGGCTCGTCGGGCTGGCCGATGTCGGCCGTGTAGGTGCACGGAACCGCACCCTTGTCGCGCATCCACGCCACCGCGACGGAGGTGTCGAGGCCGCCCGAGAAGGCGATGCCGACGCGCTCTCCCACGGGAAGGGAGGTCAGGACCTTGCTCAACTTTCGTTCCTTTCGGCAAGGGAGGTGAATCGGTGGGCCAGGGCGTCTCCCCCGGCAGGGTCGCGCCCGATGACGAGCACGGTGTCGTCGCCGGCGATGGTGCCGAGGACGTCGGAGATCTCGACCTTGTCGATCGCGCTGGCCAGGAACTGCGCGGCGCCCGGCGGGGTGCGCAGCACGACGAGGTTGGCGCTGGACTCGGCGCTGACGAGCAGCTCCGAGCACAGCCGGGCGAGGCGGTGCTGGGATGCGGGGCTCTCACCCGCGGCCACCGGCGTCCGGTCCCCTCCCTCGGCGGGTACGGCGTAGACGAGCACCCCGTTCGCCGAGCGCACCTTGACCGCGTCGAGCTCGACGAGGTCGCGGCTCAGCGTGGCCTGCGTGACGTGGACGCCCCGGTGGCCGAGCAGGTCGGCGAGCTCGGGCTGCGAGCGGACCTCGCGGCTCTCCAGCAGCTCGACGATCAGCGCCTGGCGGGCGTTCTTCGTCAATGGCGTCAGGGCGTGCTCGCTCATGCCCGGGCCTGCTCCGCGTGCGCCTGCAGCCAGCTCATCACGGCCTTCTGGGCGTGCCGGCGGTTCTCGGCCTCGTCCCACACGACGCTCTGGGGCCCGTCGATCACGGCGGCGGCGATCTCGGAGCCGCGGTACGCCGGCAGGCAGTGCATCACGATCGCGTCAGGCTTCGCGTGGGCGACCAGGTCAGCCGTGACGGCGTACGGGCCGAAGACCTCGCGCCGGGCGGCGGCCTCGTCCTCCTTGCCCATCGACACCCACGTGTCGGTGACGACCACGTCGACGCCGCCGACGGCGTCGACCGGGTCGTCGAAGACGTTGACGGTCCCGCCGGCACCGATGCCCTCCGCCCGCTCCAGGACCGCCGGGTCGGGGCCGTAGCCGTCGGGGCAGCCGAACCGGACGTGCATCCCCGCAGTGGCGCCCGCGAGGGCCCAGGAGTTGCCCATGTTGCAGGCGGCGTCGCCGAGGAAGGCGACGGTCAGGCCGGCGAGAGAGCCCTTGTGCTCCTGCACGGTCAGCAGGTCGGCCAGCAGCTGGCACGGGTGGAACTCGTCGGTGAGCGCGTTGACCACCGGCACGCCCGACATCGCGGCCATCTCGTCGAGGTCGGCCTGCGCGTAAGTCCGCCAGACGATCTGCGAGGCCTGGCGGCCGAGCACCCGGGCGACGTCGGCGACCGACTCGCGCTTGCCGATGCCCGCCAGCGCCCCGTCGACCAGCATCGGGTTGCCACCCAGCTCGGCGATCCCGGCGGCGAACGAGGCCTGGGTGCGCAGGGTCGGCTTGTCGAACACCATCGCCACGGTGCGCGGTCCGGCCAGCGGCTTGTGGTCGTACGGCTCGGCCTTGAGCTTCGCGGCGAGCGCGAGGACCTCGGCCTGCTCCGCCGGGGTCAGGTCGTCGTCGCGGAGGAACGAGCGGGTCATGACTGCACCCCCGCGTGGTCGAGGATGGACGGCCAGGCCGCGCCGAAGGCGTCGATGTCGTCGTCGGTCAGCACCAGCGGCGGTGCCATCCGGACCCGCTCGGGGGTGGGGGCGTTGAGGATGAAGCCGGCGTCCTGGGCAGCGATGACGACCTCCGCGGACTTCGGCTCGACCAGGGTCAGTCCGACGAGGAGGCCGGCGCCACGGGTCTCGACCACCCGGCTGTCGGCGGCAGCAGCTGCCCTGAGCCGCTCCCCCGCCTCGACGACCCGCGCCAGGAAGCCCTGCTCGTCGATCACGTCGAGGACCGCCAGGGCCGCCGCAGCAGCGACCGGGTTGCCACCGAAGGTGGTGCCGTGGTTGCCGGGGTCGAAGAGCTTGCCGGCACCGTGGGTGGCGAGGCAGGCGCCGATCGGGATACCGCCGGCGAGGCCCTTGGCCAGCGTCACGATGTCGGGTACGACGGGCGCCGAGACCAGGTCGGGGTGCTGGTGCGCGAACCACGCGCCCGTCCGGCCGATACCGGTCTGGATCTCGTCGAGCCAGAGCAGGGCACCGTGGTCGTGGGCGATCCGCTGGGCGGCCGGGAGGTAGTCGCGCGGCGGCACGATGACCCCGGCTTCGCCCTGGATCGGCTCGACGAGGACGGCGGCGGTCGTGTCGTCGACGGCCGCCTCGAGGGCCGCCACGTCGCCGTACTCGACGAAGACGACGTCGCCGGGCAGCGGCTCGAAGGGCTCGCGGTAGGCCTGCTTCGAGGTGAGCGCGAGCGCGCCCATCGTCCGGCCGTGGAACGATCCGGCCGTCGCGACGATCTTCGTACGGCCGGTGCGCCGCGTCAGCTTGAAGGCGGCCTCGTTGGCCTCTGCCCCCGAGTTGGTGAAGAACACCCGGGCCTCGGTGCCGAGCAGGCCCACCAGCCGCTCGGCGAGGGCGATCTGCGGCTCACTGGCGAAGAAGTTCGAGATGTGGCCGAGGGTCTGCAGCTGGGTCGTCACGGCCGCGACGAGGCGCGGGTGCGCGTGGCCGAGCGCATTGACGGCGATGCCGCCGAGCAGGTCGACGTACTCGCGTCCGTCGGCGTCCCACACGTGCGCCCCCTCGCCGCGGGCGAGCACCAGCTTCGGCGGGCCGAAGGTGTTCATCAGCGCGCCGGTGTAGCGCTCGGTCCACCCGGCGTTGCCGAGCTCGGTCGCGGTCACCGGACCTCCCTCGCCTTCCGGGTCTTGGTGGTCACCCCGGGCAGCACCTGGGTGCCGACGCCCTCGTCGGTGAACAGCTCGAGGAGCACCGCGTGCTCCTGGCGACCGTCGACGACGGTCGCGCGGCCGACTCCCCCGCGCACCGCCTGCAGGCACGCGCTCATCTTCGGGATCATGCCGCTCGCGAGGGTCGGCAGGATCTCCTCCAGCGCCTCGGGGCTGATCTCGCCGATGACCTCCTCGGGGTCCGGCCAGTCGAGGTAGAGGCCCTCCACGTCGGTCAGCACGAGCAGCTTCTCGGCCCCCAGCGCGATCGCGAGCGACGCGGCAGCGGAGTCCGCGTTGACGTTGTGTACGACGCCGTCCGCATCCGGCGCGACGCTCGACACGACCGGCACGCGACCGGCCTCGATCAGGTCGAGCACCGACTCGGGGCGGACGTGGGCGACCTCGCCCACCAGGCCCAGGTCGACCTCCTCGCCGTCGACGACGGTGCCGGTCGGCTCGGCGGTGAACAGGTGGGCGTCCTCGCCCGAGAGGCCGACCGCCAGCGGGCCGTGCTCGTTGATCAGGCCGACGAGCTCACGCTGGACCTGGCCGACGAGCACCATCCGGACGACGTCCATCGCCTCGGGGGTGGTGACCCGCAGGCCGCCCCGGAACTCGGACTCGATGCCCAGCCGGTCGAGCATCTGGGAGATCTGCGGGCCGCCGCCGTGGACCACGACGGGCCGGAAGCCGGCGAACCGGAGGAACGCGATGTCCTCGGCGAAGGCCCGCTTGAGCCGGTCGTCGGTCATCGCGTTGCCGCCGTACTTCACCACCACGACCTTGCCGTGGTAGGCCTTCAGCCACGGCAGGGCACCGGCGAGGGTCGCCGCCTTGTAGGGGTCCGGCTTGCCGGGCTCGCTCATCTTGTCCTCGCTCATGAGCTGTAGGCGCTGTTCTCGTGGACGTAGGCGTGGGTGAGGTCGTTGGTCCAGACCGTGGCCTCGGCGTCCCCTGCCTTGAGGTCGATGGTGACCGTCACGGCCCGGCCGCTGAGGTCGACGAGCGCGGGATCCTCGGCGGGGGTGCTGTTGCGACAGACCCAGACGCCGTTCATCGCGACGTCGAGGTCGGCCGGGTCGAAGGCCGCGCTCGTCGTACCGACGGACGCGAGGACGCGGCCCCAGTTCGGGTCCTTGCCGAACACGGCGGCCTTGAAGAGGTTGCTCCGCGCGACGCTGCGGCCGACCTCGACCGCGTCGTCCTCGGACGCGGCGTTCAACGTGGTGATCGCGATCTCGTGGTCGGCGCCCTCGGCATCGGCGAGCAGCTGCTTCGCGAGCTGGGTGCACAGGTCGGTGAGGGCGGCCGTGAACTCCTCTGCGGTCGGGGCCACGCCGGACGCACCGCTCGCCATCAGGGTGACGGTGTCGTTGGTCGACTGGCAGCCGTCCGAGTCCAGCCGGTCGAAGCTCACCCGGGTCGCCGCCCGCAGCGATGCGTCGAGCTGGGCGGCCGGCACGAGGGCGTCGGTGGTGATCACGACCAGCATCGTCGCCAGTGCGGGGGCGAGCATGCCGGCGCCCTTGGCCATGCCGCCGATCGACCAGGCGCCTCCGGGGCCCTCGACGACGACCTGCTTGCTGACGGTGTCGGTCGTCATGATCGCCTCGGCCGCATCGCTGCCGCCGTCGGCGGACAGCTGCGCGTGCAGGGTGTGGACGCCGTCGAGCAGCTTCTGCCGGTCGTTGGCGAGGCCGATCAGGCCCGTCGAGCAGACGACGACGTCCCCCGCCCCGACGGAAAGGACCTTGCCGACCTCCTCGGCCACCTGGTGGGTGGTCAGGAACCCCTCGGGACCGGTGTAGCAGTTGGCCCCGCCGGAGTTGAGGATCACGGCGCGCACGACCCCGTCCTTGACGACCTGCTCGCTCCACAGCACGGGGTTGGCCTTGCACCGGTTGCTGGTGAAGACGGTGGCGGAGTCGTAGGTGGGGCCCTGGTTGACGACGAGGGCGAAGTCCTTGCCGCCGCTGGCCTTCAGGCCGATCGCGGCGCCGGCGGCGAGGAAGCCGGCGGGGTGGGTGACGCTCATGGTGGATCCTTCGTGGGAGGGCTAGACGGGGACGGCGGGGGCGACGGTGTGCCCCGATCGTCGCCACGCCTCCTCGGCCCGGTCCGCGTCCTTGGTCGGCACGAGGATCCAGTCGGTGTCGAAGGTGGAGATGACGAAGACGTTGATGTCGTCGTCGGCCAGCGGGTTCAGCAGCCGCACCAGGATGCCCGGGACGGTCAGGTCGAGGGTTCCGTCGACCGCGAAGGCCGTCAGCGGCTTCTCGTGGCGCGCCTTCTTGGGAACACTCCGCCCTGCGCAGACGAGCGACGTCTCGGTCGCGGTCGCGGTGATCGAGAAGACCGACGACGACTCGGCCCAGGTCGGGATCTCGGCGCCGGCGGGCAGCCGCACGACAGCGAGGGTCTCCGGGTAGCGGGACAGGGACAGGGGCTGCTCGGCCTCGGGGGTGCTCATGGCGCCAGTCCTACCGTGGTCAGGCCCGTGGTCTCGTCGAGACCGAGGGCGAGGTTCATGCACTGCACGGCGGCGCCGGCGGTGCCCTTGGCGAGGTTGTCGACAGCGCCGACGGCGACGAGCCGGCCCGCAGCCGAGTCCACCGTCACCTGCAGGTGCACGGCGTTGGAGCCGAGCACCGACTGCGTCTGCGGCCACTGGCCGGTGGGGAGCACGTGGACGAACGGCTCGTCGGCGTAGGCCTTCAGGTAGACGTCGTACGCCTCCTCCGCGGTGACGTCGCCGGCGAGTGGCGCCGAGCAGGTCGCGAGGATGCCGCGCGACATCGGTACGAGCAGCGGCGTGAAGCTCACCTTGACCGACGACGGACCTCCGGCGGCGAGCCGGCCGAGGTTCTGCGTGATCTCGGGCGTGTGCCGGTGGACTCCCCCGACGCCGTACGCGCTCGTGTTGCCCATGACCTCGCTGCCGAGCAGGTGGGGCTTCGCGGCCTTGCCCGCACCGCTCGTGCCGGAGGCGGCGACCACCACGACGTCGGGCACGATGATGCCCGCGGCGACCGCGGGAGCGAGGGTCAGGGAGGAGACGGTCGGGTAGCAGCCGGGGACGGCGACCCGACGGGTCCCCCGCAACGCCTCCCGGTTGCCGGGGAGCTCGGGGAGGCCGTAGGGCCAGGTGCCGGCGTGGGCACTGCCGTAGAACTGCTCCCACGCAGCCGCGTCGTCGAGCCGGAAGTCGGCGCCGCAGTCGACGACCACGACGTCCGGGTCCCGCTCGGTCAGCTCCGCGGCGAGGGCGCCCGACTGCCCGTGGGGCAGCCCGAGGAACACCACGTCGTGGCCGGCGAGGACGTCGGCCGTGGTCGGCTCGAGCACCCGGTCGGCCAGCGGGACCAGGTGCGGCTGCAGCGCCCCCAGCCGTTCACCGGCGTTGCTCGCCGCCGTCAGGGCACCGATCTCCACCCCGGGGTGGCCCAGCAGCAGCCGCAGCACCTCGCCGCCGGCGTACCCACTGGCGCCGGCGACCGCGACCCGAACCTTGCTCATGTGCATGAACATACAGGAACCTGCATGTTCTTGTGCAACCGGCACGCCGGGTGGGACGGCCTCAGCGCTGGACGGCGCCCACCCGCTCGGCGGCGACGGCGACCGCGGCGTCGCGGGCGGCTCCCGTCTCGGCCTCGGTGAGGGTGCGGTCGGGCGCCCGGAACCGGAGCGCGAAGGCCAGTGACTTCCGGCCCTTGCCGATCTGCTCACCGGTGTAGACGTCGAACAGGCGCACCGACTCGAGGAGCTCGCCGGCGCCGTCGCGCAGCGCGGCCTCGACGGCAGCGACGGTAACGGCATCGTCCACGACGAGTGCGACGTCCTCCTTCGCCAGCGGCATGGTCGAGAAGACCGGCCCCGGCGCGACGTCGACCGCGGCGGCCATCAGCGCGTCCAGGTCGACCTCGACGGCGGCACTGCGTGCCGGCAGGCCGAACGCCTTGCACACGCTCGGGTGCAGCTCGCCGGCGTGGCCGATCACCACCTCGTCCACGGAGATCACGGCGCAGCGGCCCGGGTGCCACGGCATCCGGGCGGCACTGCCGACCTCGATCACCACGCCGAGCTCGTCGGCGAGACGGCGGACCACGGCGAGCGCGTCGCTCCAGCCGGCCTCGACGCCCGCACCCCACCATCCGGAGCGCGTACGCTCGCCGGCGAGCGCGACCGCGAGGTGGAGCGGCTGCACCGGCAGGGCCTCGAGGAGCTTGCCCATCTCGGCCTCGGAGGGCCGGGTGTGCACGCCGTGGATCGGCGCCGGGCCGTTGTCCGAGGGGAAGGCGACGGTGCCGGTCTCGAAGAGCGCGACCCCCGGAGCCCCGCGGCTGACGTTGCGGCCAGCGGCCTCCAGCAGGCCGGGCAGCAGCGTCGTCGTGTACGACGGCTCCTCGCTCGACAACGGATTGGCGAGCCGGACCGTGGCGCGCAGCGGGTCGTCGGCGGGCAGCCCGAGCCGGTCGAAGGTGGCCGACCCGACGAACGGGAAGCTGACGACCTCGACGCAGCCCGCCCCCGCGAGGGTGCGGCCGATCCGGCGACGCAGCCGCTGCGCGCGGGTCAGTCCGCGGCCGGTCGCACGTCGCGGGAGGACGCTCGGTACCTGGTCGTAGCCGACGATCCGCACGACCTCCTCGACGAGGTCATAGGGGTCGTTGACGTCGGGACGCCAGGACGGCGGCACGACCTCGAGGGCGCCGGCGCCGTCCTCGGCGACGGCGGCACCGATCGCGCGGAGGTTCTCGACGGTCGTCATGGCGGAGATGTCGATGCCGCTGAGCCGGGCCGGCAGGTCGGGCGCGATGGTGATGGCCGGGCGCTCGGGCGCCGCGCCGACCAGGGTGAACCCCGGCTCGGCGGTGGCGCCGCCGTACTCGACCATGAGCTCGACCACACGGTCGGCGGCGACGCCCGGGAGCAGCGGGTCGACGCCGCGCTCGTTGCGCTTGCCGGCCTCGGAGGTCAGCTTGTGGCGCTTGCCGGTGCGGAACATCGACACGGCGTCCCAGTGCGCGGCCTCGACGAGGACGCGGGTCGTCGTCTCCGACATCTCGGTCGTGGCACCGCCCATCACGCCGGCGAGCCCGATCGGGCCGGAGTCGTCGGTGATGACGAGGTCCTCGGTGCTGAGCTCGCGGACGACGTCGTCGAGCGTGGTGAGCTTCTCGCCCTCCCTGGCCCGGCGGACGCCGAGCGCCCCGGCGACCTTGTCGGCGTCGTACCCGTGGATCGGCTGGCCGAGCTCGAGCATGACGTAGTTGGTGATGTCGACGGCGAGCGAGATCGACCGCATGCCGGCCTGCTCCACACGGCGGCGCATGAACTCCGGCGTCGGGCGGCTCGGGTCGAAGCCGCTGACCAGCCGGGCGGCGAAGACCGGGCAACCGGTCGGGTCCTCGACATCGACCTGCCACGCCTTGCCGTCGACCTCCGGGACGGGCCGGTCGGCGGGGTCGGTGAACGGGACCCCGAAGCCGAGTGCCGCCTCGCGGGCGACACCGCGCAGCGACAGCGCGTAGGCACGGTCGGGGTTGATCTCGAACTCGATGACCTCGTCGTCGAGGCCGAGCAGCGCGAACGCGTCGTCACCGGGCTGGCCGGCGTCGGGTGGCAGCACGATGATGCCGTCGTGGTCCTCGCCGATGCCGAGCTCGCGGGCCGAGCAGATCATGCCGGCCGAGAGGTGGCCGTAGGTCTTGCGGGCGGAGATCTCGAAGCCGCCGGGCAGGACGGCGCCCGGGAGCACGACGACGACGAGGTCGCCGGGACCGAAGTTGTGCGCACCGCAGACGATGCCCTGCGGCTCGCCGGTGCCGTTCGCGTCACCGACGTCGACCGTGCACCAGTTGATCGTCTTGCCGTTCTTCTGCGGCTCCTTCTCCTGCGTCAGGACGCGACCGATCACCAACGGGCCCGTGATGTCGGCCGACTCGATCGCCTCGAGCTTGAGCCCGAGCGCGGTCAGCCGGTCGGTGAGGACCTCGGTCGTGACGTCGCCGGGGAGGTCGACGAGCTCCCGGATCCAGGAGACAGGGGCCTTCACAGTTCACTCCCGAATGCCGTGGTGAAGCGCACGTCGCCCTCGAAGAGGGTGCGCAGGTCCTCGAGGCCGTGCCGGAACATCAGGGTCCGGTCGATGCCCATGCCGAACGCGAAGCCGGAGTAGCGCGTCGAGTCGACGCCGCAGGCCTGCAGCACGCGGGGGTTGACGATGCCGCAACCGCCCCACTCGATCCAGCCCTCGCCGCGACAGGTACGGCACGGGGCCGGGCCTTGGTCGGCCAGACCGGTGCCCCGGCAGACGAAACAGACCAGGTCGACCTCGGCCGACGGCTCGGTGAACGGGAAGTACGACGGCCGGAAGCGGGTCGTGATGCCCTCGCCGAACATCTGGCCGGCGAAGTGGTCGAGGGTGCCCTTGAGGTGCGCCATCGAGATGCCCTCGTCGATGGCGAGGCCCTCGACCTGGTGGAACATCGGCGAGTGGGTGGCGTCGTACTCGTCGGTGCGGAACACGCGGCCCGGGCACACGACGTAGATCGGGGGTGTGCGGGTGAGCATCGTGCGGGCCTGCACCGGGCTGGTGTGCGTGCGCAGGACGAGGTGGTCGTCCGCGGGATCGGTCCAGAAGGTGTCCTGCATGGTCCGGGCCGGGTGGTCCGGGCCCAGGTTGAGGGCGTCGAAGTTCAGCCACTCGGCTTCGATGACCGGACCCTCCGCGACCTCCCAGCCCATCGCGACGAAGATGTCGGCGATCAGCTCGGAGCCGGTCGTCAGCGGGTGCCGGGCGCCCACCGGGTCGCGATCGGTCGGCAGCGTGACGTCGACGGCCTCCTCGACGAGGATCCGGGCCTCGTTCTCGGCCTCGAGCTCGACCTGCCGGGAGGCGAGGGCCTTGTTGACCGCACCGCGGGCCTGCCCGACGCGCTGGCCGGCCTCCTTGCGGGCCTGCGGCGGCAGCGCGCCGATCTCGCGGTTGGCCAGCGCCAGCGGCGAGCGGTCGCCGGCGTGCTCGGTGCGCACCGCCTTGAGCTGCTCCAGATCGGCGGCGGCGGCGATCGCGGCCAGTGCGGCGTCGCGCGCGGCCTCCACCTCGGCAGGGCTCACGGCGGCGACCTCCACAGGGTCGTAGTCAGTGTTCGGGCCAGACATCGTGCGGCAAGTCTAGGAAGCCGGGGCCCCGACCCGCGAACCGGTATCAGCCAGCGTCATCGGGCCGCGGGGCGTCGACCGCCACGGGCCACGCCGTGGTGACCCGCGCGCCGCCGCCCGGCCGGTCGTCGACCGTCACCACCCCGCCGTGGGCCTTCACGAGTCCGGCGACGATGTAGAGGCCCAGGCCCGAGCCGCCGCCGCGGCTCGCGGTCCAGAACTTGGTGAAGACGCGCTTGCGGAGGTCGGCGGGAATGCCCTCTCCCTCGTCGGTGACGGTGACCGCTACGTATGCCGGGTCATCGACCCAGCGACCGACGTGGATCCGCACCGTGCCGCTTCCGTGGCGCACGGCGTTCTCGACCAGGTTGGTGAGCACCTGGGTGACCTTGTCCGGGTCGACGTCGGCCAGCGGCAGGCCCGACTCGGCCTCCACCTCGATCGGGGTGGAGGTGGCCATGCCGATCGACGCGTGGACGCGCTCCACCTTCGTCAGCAGGTCGGTCGGCTTGCGGTGCAGCTGCAGGCGGCCGGTGTCGATGCGCGCGACGTCGAGCAGCTCGGTGATCAGCCGGCTGAGCCGGTCGGCGTCGGCGCTGGCGGTGGTCAGCATGAGCCGCTTCTGCTCGTCGCTGAGCTTGTCCCACCGCGCGAGCAGTGCGTTGACGAAGCCCTTGACGCCGGTCAGGGGCGAGCGCAGCTCGTGGGCCAGCGTCGCGACGAGGTCCGAGCGGTCACGGTCGAGCCGGGCGCGTCCGCGGCCCGAGCGCAGCGAGATCGCGACGGCCCGGACCGGCCCGATGCGGCGCTCGCGATGGAGGCGGGCAGTGACGAGCACCTCCGTACCGTCGGGGAGCAGCCAGGCCTGCTCCGGCACGGCCTTGCGGGTCGGCAGGCCGTCGTACGGCGCATTGGCGGCGGTCCATGCCTGCGCGTCGTGGTCGGTGAGCGCCAGGACCTCGTCGAGGGGTCGGCCGATCACGGCTTGCGCAGAACCGACGTCGAGCATCCCGGCGGCGACCGTGTTGATCGCGGTCACCCGGCCGTCGGCGTCGGCGATGACGACGCCGTCGGGCAGGAGGTCGAGGGGGTCGGTCACTCGTGGTCATCTCCGGAAGTTGTGCGCGGGTGGCCTGTGCGCCGGGTGCGTGCGTCGCAAGGCGCCGTCGCGCAGCCATACCGGGTCGTCTCGCAAGCGTCGGCAACGCCGCGAGGTGCGTGCCCGGCGTGCAGGACACCCGTAGCACTTCCGGAGATGGACACTAGGCCATCATGGCGCGGGCACTGGCGTAGAGACAGATCGCGGCAGCCGTGGCGAGATTGAGCGACTCGGCACGGCCGAGGATCGGGATGCTCACCCGGTGGTCGGCGAGAGCCGCGAGCTCTTCGGGCAGGCCCCAGGCCTCGTTGCCGAACAGCCAGGCGGTGGGACGGCCCAGGAGGTCGTCGGCCGCGAACAGGTCGACCTCTCCCCCGCCGTCGGCCGCGAGCACGGTGAGTCCGGCGGCCTGCGCGGCGCGGACGGCCGCGGCCGGGTCGCGCTCGACGGCGATCGGCAGGTGGAAGGCGCTGCCGACCGAGGCCCGGATCGTCTTGGGGTTGTAGAGGTCGACCGCGTCTCCGGCGAGGACGACCCCGGCGGCACCTGCGGCGTCGGCGGTACGGATCACGGTGCCGGCGTTGCCGGGGTCGCGCACGTCGGCGCAGACGGCAACGAGTCGGCCAGCGAGGGCGTCGGGCAGCGTGACGTCGAGGAAGTCGCAGACCGCCACCAGGCCGGCCGGGCTCACGCTGTCGCTGAGCCCGCCCATGGCGCGCTCGTCGACGAGCGTGACGGCGGTGTCGCCGAGCAGGGCGGCGTACTCGGCTGCCGCGGCAGGGGTCGCGAAGACCTCCCGGACGCGTCCGGGCTCGGCGAGGGCTCCTTCGACAGCCTTGGGTCCGTCAGCAAGGAAACACCGCCGCCCGGAGCGTTCCGGACGGCGGTGCAGCTTCCGTGCTTCCTTGACCCTGGCGTTGCCGGCGGTCAGGGGCGCGGTCATGTCAGGACGCGATCAGGCAGAGACCTTGGGCGCGTTGACGTCCTCGGGCAGCGCGGCCTTGGCCTGCGCCACGAGGGCCGAGAAGGCGGTCGGCTCGTTGACGGCCAGGTCGGCGAGGATCTTGCGGTCGACCTCGACGCCCGCCAGGTTGAGGCCCTGGATGAAGCGGTTGTAGGTCATGCCCTCCGCGCGGGCGGCCGCGTTGATCCGCTGGATCCACAGGCGGCGGAAGTTGCCCTTGTTCTTCTTGCGGTCGTTGTAGCTGTAGACCAGCGAGTGGGTGACCTGCTCCTTGGCCTTGCGGTACAGGCGCGAGCGCTGGCCGCGGTAGCCGCTGGCGCGCTCGAGGGTGGTACGACGCTTCTTCTGAGCGTTCACTGCGCGCTTGACGCGTGCCATCTCTTAACTCCTTGTGTTTCTGGCTCGGGTGTTGACGCGGGGCCTCAGAGGCCGAG
This sequence comes from uncultured Nocardioides sp., assembly GCA_964487275.1. Lineage (GTDB taxonomy): Bacteria > Actinomycetota > Actinomycetes > Propionibacteriales > Nocardioidaceae > Nocardioides. Next base: position 15,987 of record CAZAQE010000025.1, read on the forward strand.
CATCTTCTTCGCGCGCGGGACGTCGTTCTTGGCGACCTCGACCGTGCCGGTGAGGCGACGGGTGACCTTGGAGGCCTTCTTCTCGAGGTTGTGGCGCTTGCCGGCCTTCTCACGAAGGATCTTGCCGCTGCCGGTCACCTTGAACCGCTTGCTGGCGCCGGAGTGCGTCTTGTTCTTGGGCATCTGTGTGTCCGCTCTGTCTCTTCGTGCTCGGTCTTACAGGTCGATGTCGGGGTCGAGTGCCTCGTTCGCCCGCTTGGCCTTCTTGGCGCCCGAGGGCTGGACGGCGGTCCGCTCAGCGTGCTCGGCAGCCTTCTCGGCGTCGCGCTCGGCGGCGGCCTCGACCTTCGCGGCCTTGACCTCGGCCTTCGCCTCGGCCTTCTTCTTGTGCGGGCCCAGCACCATGATCATGTTGCGGCCGTCCTGCTTGGGGTTGGACTCGATGAAGCCCAGCTCCTGGACGTCCTCGGCCAGCTTCTGCAGCAGCCGGTAGCCCAGCTCGGGGCGGTGCTGCTCGCGCCCGCGGAACATGATGGTGATCTTGACCTTGTCGCCGGCCTTGAGGAAGCGAACGACGTGACCCTTCTTGGTCTCGTAGTCGTGCGCGTCGATCTTCGGCCGGAGCTTCATCTCCTTGATGATGACGTTGGTCTGGTTCCGTCGTGCCTCACGGGCCTTCTGGGCGTTCTCGTACTTGAACTTCCCGTAGTCCATGAGCTTGCAGACGGGCGGGCGGGCCATGGGCGCCACCTCCACCAGGTCCAGGTCGGCCTCCTGCGCGAGCTTGAGGGCCTGGTCGGTGGGGACGATGCCGACGGTCTCGCCGTTGGGTCCCACGAGCCGGACCTCGGGAACCCGGATCCGGTCGTTGATGCGCAGCTCGGTGCTGATGTGTCCTCCAAACTCGTTCGGTCGGGAGTCCTTCAGCCCTGCAAATGAGAAGAGGCTCCCGCTGGTACAAGCGGAAGCCAGTCACAGGCCCCGTTGCTCCCGGAAGTGCTGCGCCCGGGAGGGGCCATCCATGGACCGGACCCGACGACCTGGCGGCCGCTGCGGGTGGGAGACGATGGTGCTGGTCCCCGCTTGTGGATCTGCCACGCCCACTCGCGCGGACATGACGGATCGGTCAACGCCAGATGCTACCCGAGTTGTTCCCCGGCGGCCGAATCCTCGACGTCGTCTCCCGCCGGGTCGGCTGCCGCGCCCAGCCACGCCCAGCCACCGTCCTCGAGCCGGACCGGGCGCCAGCCGGACGCGACCCGGTGCAGGTCGTCGTCGGCGAGCACGAAGCGGTGCGGGCCAGCGACGTCCACGACCAGCGCGTGCGCGCCCTCCTGCACCGCCGTCGCGGCGGCCAGGTGGGCCGCCACCGGCACCGGACGAGCCGCGGGGTCCCACGCGGCGAGCGTGGTCAGGCCGGAGAAGGCCAGGAGCGCCAGCCGGCCGTCGGCGCCGGTCAGCAGCACGGCCGCCATGTCGCTCGACTTGTCGCGCGCGAGCCCGTCGGGGCCGGTCTCGACCTCACCCAGCAGGGCCACCACCGGCACCAGCAGCCGGGCGCCGGTGAGCACGCCGAGCACCTCCGGGTACGACGTGGTGCCGGCGTCGTACCCCTCCAGGGCAGCGGCGAGGGCGGCGTCGGCGGAGCCGTCGTCGTCGACGTAGGCGGAGCCCTGGAGGCGCTTGGCGTCGGGGCGCTCGCCGGCCGGGGGATTCCGCGGTTCGGTCACCGGCGGATTCTCGCATCCGTGGAAGCATGACGCTCGTGCACCACTCGTTCGTCGCCCGCAACCGCCTCTGGCGGAGACTGGGTGGGGCCGTCCAGGCCTGGCCCGAGCCCCTGTCCACCCCGACGTTCGTCGTCGACCTCGACGCCTTCGACGCCAACGCCGCCGACCTCGTGCGGCGTGCCGGCGGCACGCCGATCCGGGTCGCCTCGAAGTCGCTGCGCGTGCCGGCGCTGGTCAGCCGCGCGCTAGCCACGCCCGGCTTCTCCGGCGTCCTCGCGTACACGCTCGCCGAGGCCCTGTGGCTCGTCGACAACGACGTGAGCGACGACGTCGTCGTCGCCTACCCGAGCGTCGACCGGGCCGCGCTGGCGGCGCTGGTCGCCTCGCCCAGGGCGGCGTCGCGGATCGCGATCATGATCGACGACGTGGCACACCTCGACGCCGTGGACGCGCTCAGGGCCTCCACGGCTGTCCCGGTTCGGGTCGCGATCGACGTCGACGCCGGGCTGCGCTGGGGCGGGCAGCAGGTCGGCCCGCGCCGCTCCCCGCTCTTCGACGTCGGCGCCGTCACCGAGCTGGCCCGCCACGTCATCGACCGGCCGGGCTTCCAGCTCGTCGGTGTCATGACCTACGAGGGCCAGGTCGCCGGTGTTCCCGACGACGTCCCGAACCAGCGGGCGAAGTCGGCGGTGGTCCGCCGGATCAAGGAGCTGTCCGTGCGGCAGCTGGCGTTCCGTCGTACGGCGATCGGGGAGGCGCTCGACGCCCTCGCCGGCCGAGGCGACTTCGCCGGGCTGGCGTTCTGGAACGCCGGGGGCTCCGGGTCGATCGAGTCCTCCGCGGCGGACCCCGTCGTCACCGAGGTGACGGCGGGCTCCGGCCTGCTCGGGCCCACGCTGTTCGACCACTACCGCTCGTTCGCGCCACGTCCGGCCGCCTTCTTCGGGCTGCCCGTGACCCGTCGGCCGGCCGACGACGTCGCCACCGTCCACGGCGGCGGCCTGATCGCCTCGGGTCCCGCGGGCGCCGATCGCGCCCCGACGCCGTGGGCGCCTGCCGGCCTGCACCTGACCGGGCTCGAGGGTGCCGGCGAGGTGCAGACGCCGCTCGTGGGCACGAACGCCGGCATCCTGTCGATCGGCGACCTCGTGTGGTTCCGCCACGCGAAGTCCGGAGAGCCCTTCGAGCACGGTCGCACGGTGCTGCTCGCGCAGGGCGACCGGTTCGTCGAGGAGGTCCCCACCTACCGTGGGCACGGCCTCGCCTTCTGATCCGTCCGCCGGGTCCCGCGCCGAGGTGATCCTCGCCCGTGCCCTCGCCGCTCCCCCGAGCCTGGGCGCCGGCCGCCTGATCTGCATCGACGGGCTCGCCGGCTCCGGCAAGACCACACTGGCGCGCGAGCTCGCCGCCCTGGCTCCCGATGCCGTCGTCCTCGGGACCGACGAGATGCTCGAGGGCTGGCGGGGGCTGGCCGGGCTCGGCGCCTCGGTCGAGGCGCTGCTGCGTCCCCTCGCTGCCGGCAGGCCGGGGACCTGGCGGCGCTGGGACTGGTACGACGACCGGTGGGCCGCGACCGAGACGGTCCACCCCGTCCCGTTGCTGGTGCTCGAGGGTGTCGGGTCCGCAGCGGCGGCGTACGACGACCTGGTGACGCTGCTCGTCTGGGTGGAGGCCGACCGGCAGACCCGGCTGGAGCGCTGGCTGGAACGCGACGGCGAGGCCCAGCGCGCGCACTGGGCGGACTGGCTGGCCGACGAGGCGGCACTGCACGAGCGCGACGACACCCGCGCCCGGGCCGACGTGGTGATCCGGACGTAGGAGCCTGCTCCTAGGGTGGGGCGCGTGATCAGGCCGACCGGCGAGCAGTACGTCATCACGTCCCACCGTTATCGCGCGGTGGTCACCCAGACCGGCGTGCTGCGCCAGCTGCGCCACGACGGTCGGGACCTCGTCGACGGCTTCGCCGTGGACGCCATGCCGGCGGCGGGACGCGGTCAGCTGCTGGTCCCGTGGCCGAACCGGATCCGCGACGGGCGCTACACCTTCGGCGGCGCCACGCACCAGCTGGCACTGACCGAGCCGAAGCGGGGCAACGCCTCGCACGGCCTGGTGCGCTGGGCGTCGTGGTCCCTCGTCCGCCACGACCCGGCCGTCGTCGAGCTGCACTACTTCCTTCCCGCGCAGACGGGCTACCCGTGGGCCCTGGACCTGAGCACGACGTGGCAGCTGGATGCCGACGGGTTGACCGTGACGCAGGCCGCCACCAACCGGGCCGACTCCCCCGCGCCGTACGCCTCGGGCGCGCACCCGTACCTGCTGGCGGGTCCGGGCCCCTGCGACCGGTGGGAGCTGGAGCTGCCGGCCGCGACCCACCTGACCGTCGACGACGAGCGGCTGCTGCCCACCGGCCGCGCATCCTTCGAGGGCATCGTCAGCGACCCGCTCGGTGACACGGTGCTCAACCACGCGGTGACCGGCCTCGAGCGGGACGGCGACGGCATCGCCACCGTCCACCTCCTTGACCCGCAGGCCGACACGGGCGTGGCCCTCTGGGTCGACGAGCACCACCGCTGGTTGCAGGTCTACACGGGTGACGACACCCCGACACCGCGGGCCAGCGTCGCCGTCGAGCCGATGACCGCGCCGCCGGACGCGTTCAACTCCGGCGAGGACCTGGTCGTGCTGGAACCGGGGGCATCGTTCTCGGCGTCCTGGGGCATCCGATCGGTGTGACCGCGCGGTCGATAACGTGGGACCGCGATCAGCCGCACTGACGGGACGGGACGGAAGACGATGGCGACGAGCGATACCGGTGGCAGCGGTGTCCGCTGGTGGCGCCGCTCGCGCGACCTCGCCCAGCAGCAGGCCCGTGCGGCCCAGGCCGACGCCGCCCAGGCGATGGCGCACCTGGAGTCCCTCGAGGTCGACCTCAACGAGCTGAGCGAGATCGACGCCGCAGCGGCTGCGGCCCGCGCCGGTGCCGACCGGATCGGGTTCACGACCGCGCTGTCGCAGGAGTGGGACCGGATCTCGGTGGAGACCGGCATCCCGGCGTTGCAGTTCTACGAGCTCAACGCCGCGTACGACGCCGGGGTGGACCACGAGGAGGACGAAGCGCGCCGGATCGCGGCCGGGTTCGGAGCGGCCGCCGCGCGGCTGCGTGAGCTGCTTCCCGAGGTCGAGCGCTTCCGCGCGACCCACGCCGACGCCCTCGCGGCCGCGGCAGCGATCCGTGAGGACACCCCCGGCCTCGTCGACCAGGCCGAGGCCACGAAGGCGGAGGCCAGCCTCGCGCTGGCGGCCGCCTCCCAGCAGGGGCTGCGCGACCCCGACGCGGGCGACGCCCTGGTGCGGGCCTCGACGCTGATCGGCACGGCCCGCGCGGCCGCCGGGGAACGCCGCTGGGTCGACGCGCACACCGCGGCGAGGGCAGCGGTCACCGCGGCTGCCGAGGCCCGCGCGCTGGCCACGGACCTGCCCGAGCGTGCTGAGCGGATCCGCACCGGTCACCTGTCGGTGCGCACCCGGCGAGACGCGATCCGCACCCAGCAGGCCCGCCTGCCCGAGGTGATGAGCCAGCTCCGCCGTCGCTACACGATCGATGCGTGGCGCAGCGTGGACGGCGCCCCCGAGCGGGTCGCGGCCGCGCTGAAGCAGGTCGAGGACGGCCTCGTGGAGCTCGACCGCGTGGTCGCGCAGCAGCCGCTCGACGTGCCCGCCGGCACCGCCCTGCTGGCCAGCGTCCGGACCGCGATCAACGACGCCAACGAGGACCTCCGCGCGGCCACCGACCGCTTGCAGCGGCTCGACTCACTGGCCGAGGACCCGGAGGTGCTCCTCGAGCGGCTCCGTCGCCGCCTCGTCGACGCGCGCAGGTTCGTGGCAGCCCTGCCCGGCTCGGACCCGAACCGCTACGGCCCCACCCTCGACGCCCTCGCCCGGCGCACCGAGCACCTCCGCGAGCAGGTCGGTGCCACCCGGCCCGACTGGGGCGCGGTGATCGCCGAGGCCGACGCCGTGGACGCCGGGCTGGACGCCATGATCAGGACGGCACGGGGGCACTGACCGCCGAGGACGGGGAGACATGGGCCAGGGCCCACGCGAGGATCTCCTCGCCGGCGAGGATGCCTGCGCTGGTCGTGACCCGGACGCCCTCCGCAGCCCAACCCGAGTCGTGCAGCTCCCCGTGCGCGGGCCGCAGCGCGTGGTGCGCGACCTCCAACATGCAGGCGTCGAGCAGGCTGTCGCCGCTGGCCAGCGTCACCGTCGACGGACCGTCCGGCAGCCGCCGGACCAGTCGCTCGACCGCGCTGCCCTTGCCGAGTCCCTCCGGGACGACGTAGACCTTGCGACCCTGCACCGAGACCTTCCACCCGGCGGGCCCGGCCACGGACTCCAGCTCGGCCACCCACGCCTCCGGGATCACGTCGCGGCCGTGGGCCACCAGGTAGCAGAACAGGTCCTCGACGTCGCGGACCAGCTTGACCCACGGCTCGTCCGCGACCGCAGCGAGCATCGCGTTCATCTCGGCCAGGGGCGCCGACGCGGCGGCCAGGGCCAAGGACTCCTCGCGCCACTCGGCGTCCGGAACTCCGTCGACGAGCAGGGTGCCGCCGTTGGTGGTGATCGCGTGGCGCGGGACGGCGGGCAGGCCGACGCGCTGGTACTGCGCGACGCTGCGGGTCGTCACCGGCACCACGACGTCGCGCTGCATCAGGTCGCCGAGGAGCGACCACGAGCGCTGCGTCATGCGCGAGAGCGGCGCACCGTCGTACACCTCGACGACGCGGGCGTCTGCCGGCACGTCCGGCCCGGCGGAACCCGCGGAGTAGATCAGCGTGCGGTCGAGGTCGAACGCAACGAGGAAGGAACCGGTCACGTCAGGCCACCTGGCGGATCAGGCCGATGCAGGAGTACGGCAGGTCGGGAGCTGGTACGACGGGGACGTCACGGGCCTCCGCGAGCGCGATCACGTGCCGCAGGTCGGGGAGCCGGTCGGGGCGGACGAGCACCTGCCAGGGGACCCGGCGCAGCAGCACCCGGGTGGTCTCGCCCACGCCGGGCTTCGCGAGGTTGATGTCGCTGATGCCGAAGTCGCGCGCGATCGCCTCGACCGCGCGGTGACCAGCCCAGGTGACGGCGCGGTCGGCGGCCGGGACCTCGAGCCCTGCCGCGACGTCGTCGCGGACGTCGTCGAACCGGGAGGCGATCGTGTCGACGAAGAGGTTGGAGACGTCGTCGTCGGCCCACTCGGCGTAGAACTTCGCCCCGTGGAACATGCCCTCGCCGATGAGGTCCTCGCGGAGGACGGTGCGCGAGACGAGCCCGGACACGGTCGAGTTGAGGCAGGCGGACGGGATCAGGAAGTCGTCGCGGGTGCCGTGGATCGCCGTGCAACCGCCCGGGTCGGCCAGCACGGCGAGCTCGCCGTCGAGGCCGGCGTGCTCGGGGTGCGCGGCGACCCAGCCGGCCACGGCCGCGTCGAGCTCGCGCTGGATCGCTCCCTTGCCGGTCCAGCCGTCGACGAACGCCACGGCACGGGCCGCGTGGCGGTCGAGGACGTGGGCCAGCGCCACCTCGTCGATGCCGCGGCCGCGGATGATCGAGATCGTGTAGTGCGGGACGGACACGCCACGGGTCGCCTCGTAGTAGCGGCGCAGCAGCACGCCGATGGGCGTGCCGGCCCGCGCGAGCGAGACGAGCACCGGCGCCAGGCCGTGCGCCGCGTGCCGTTGCCACAGCAGCTCGCCGACGACGCCGACGGCGCTCGCCACACGGTCGGCGCTCAGCTCGAGGGCCTCGTGGAACAGCTCGCGGTAGGCCGCATCGGGCTGGAACTCGACGGGCAGCATCTCGGAGTAGTGCGTGCCGCCCTGGATGGCCGCCTCGCGGTGCTCGGTGCTGCGCTCGAGGTCGACGCCCGAGAGATCCGTGAGCAGCCAGGTCACGTCGGCGGCGGGATAGGAGCCGAAGGTCGCGGGCGCGGCGGTGGTGGTCATCGGGAGCCTCCGGTGACGGTGAGGACGTGCACGACGTCGGCGAACGGGCGCAGTGCCTCGGCCAGCGGGCCGCTCGCCTCCGCGGGCGCGTCCACGACCACGACGACGTGGTCGTGGCGCAGGTCCGACCAGGCCGTGCCGTCCGGGACAGCCGCAGCGGGGTCCACGACGTTGTGGAGGCGAGCCGGGCGCCCCGGCTCGGTGGGCGCGGGGAACTCGAGCGTGCGACGCACGGCGTAGCCGGGCTGGTCGGCAGCGTGCACCGGCGACCGGGTCGTCGACTGGGTCACCACGTCGAGCCCGGGGTGCTGCTCGGCGAGATGGGCCGCGAGCAGCGTCGGCAGGAACATCAGCTCCTCGGTGCCCACCACGAGCACGCGGCCGGACAGCTCCGGGCCCAGCCACCGGGCCACCTCCGCGGCAGCCTCGTCGAGGCGCGCGGTCTCCACGGCGGCCAGGCCGTTGCGGGCACCTGTCGGCTGGTCCGCGGGCCACCTGTCGTCGTACACACGGACGGCGGCGGGGGTGCCCGTGGGCAGCGGGGCTCCGGGAGCCAGTGCGGACCGGGCGTGGTCGGCGCGGTCCAGCACGTCGTCGGGTACGTCGACCGCGATCGCCGCGAGCGAGGCCACCCGGACGTCGACGCCGATCTCCGCTGACCGCTGGTCGAAGGCCTCGCGCTGGGCGGGAGTGCGGGCGTCGATGAGCGCCGCGACGACGTACGAAGGACGCGGGAACCGTGCGTGCAGCGCCTCGATCGTGTTCAGCGCGGTGCGTCCGGTCGTCAGCTCGTCATCCACGAGGACGAGCGGTCCGGAGCCGGCGAGCCGGACGGACGGACCGGGCTGGAGGTGGTGGGCCACCGCGTGGGAGTGCTCCTCCTCGAAGCTGACGGCGACCGGCAGGTCCGCGACAGGCTCACGGGTCGAGTGGAGGTAGGACATGCCGAGCCGCTGCGCGACGGCGTGGCCCAGTCCGGTGGCGGTCTCGCAGTAGCCGATCACCAGCGCGTCGTCGGCGTCGCCGGCCCGGCCCGGCCCGGCGAGCTCCTCGGCGACGAGGTCGGCCAGGCGGTGGCCGCCGTCGAGGATCGTCGTGCCCGGCACCGGGATGTGCTTGCCGAGGATGCGGGACACGATCAGGTGGGCGCGACGAGGGTTGTCACGCAGAGCCAGTCCGGCGAGGTCGTCGAACGCGACTGCTCCCCCGGACCGGATGCCCAGCCCCAGGAGCGCACGCACATCGGCCAACGGCGTCGCCGCCGGTCGGGTCAGCGTCACGAGACCACCCGCACGGGGGCGTCGCCGAGGTTGAACTCGTCGGCCGTCACCCGCTGCCCGATCGCGAGCAGGTCGACCAGCGAGGCGTCGTCGGCGAGCACGCCGTAGACCGCGGCCCGGGCGAGCAGCTGGTCGGCCCAGCGGCCGTGCGGCCCGACCTCGTTCATCCGGCCGTGTCGCGAGGCGGCCACGCCGCCGCGCTCGCGGAGCTGGCCGATCGCGACCGCGTCGTCGTACTCGTCGACATGGACGGCCAGCAGGCTGTTGACCACCGAGATGTGCGAGGGGTGGATGACCGTCTTGCCGTACATGCCGTTGGTCTTGTCGAGGTTGATCTCGCGCATCAGGCCGTCGACATCGTTGTTGATCAGCTGGCGCCGCAGCGAGGTCGCGTGGTGCTCGGCGAACGGCGTCGTGCGCAGCTGGGGCTTGAGGAAGCGCGGGCCCGGGATGTGCTCCCACACCGGACCGGTCACGACGTGGTCGCCGTTGCGGGTGAACTGGTTGAGGATGTCCGAGAGCGCGTCGCGCACCACCGCGACGTCCCAGATCGTCGTGTCGCGATCGCGGCGCAGCCCGAAGATGCCGGACAGGTCGGTCCCGCCGACCCGCACGCAGAGCACGTGCTCGTCGTACGACGAGAAGAGCTCGGCGAGCTGCGCGAGGGCCGGTCGCCGCGACTCGACGTAGGCGATCTCCGGGCTCTCCAGGATCGGCATCGCGTACATCGGCCGGTGCAGCCCGGCAGAGACCTCCCGGGTCGCCGCGAGCATGGACTCGACCCGGTCGACGGCCGACTTGGCCAGGCTGAACCCGGTCAGGCCGGTCAACGCCCATCCGGCCGCCGCGGAGACCCGGCGGATCTGCTCGGCGTCGCGGACCCGCACGAAGACCAGCGGCAGTCGCGCCCGGCGGTGCTCCGGCATCGTGCGGATCGACTCCAGCGCGGCGACCACACCGCGCTCGGCACGCTCGACGGCGTCGTGCTCGATGGCGTCCTCCAGGCACCACACGACCGACGTCGCCCCCACGGAGGCGACCCGGAGCGAGTCACCGACAAGGTCGGCGCGCGTCCCCGGCATGTAGAGCGTCGCACCGAGCGCGAGCGCGATCCGCTGCCGGTCGCTGTCGGGAGTGACGTCCTCGGGTGCCACCTCGAACAGACGATCCCGAACGTCGTCTGCGAGGTAAGCGAAGTGCTTCACCCCACCGGCCGCTTCACTTGCGCGCGGCCGTCCAGTTCATGCCCCAGCCGTAGGCCTCGTCGACGTTGCGCTGGGTGCCCGAGATGTAGCGCACCTCGCGGTCGACGCGAAGGTCGCCGCCGGTGTTGGTCAGCATCGCGATGGCACAGAAGCGCTTGTCGTTGGCGGCCTCGTCCAGACGGATCTCGATGGGGGCGGCACCGACGGGGTACATGGTGACGACGCCGTCCGCGGCCGCCCAGTTCGGGACGCCCTCGTAGATGTAGGCGAACACCAGGACGCGACGGATCTGGGCGAGCCGGTCGAGGTTGACGATGAGGTTCTCGCCACCCGTGGCCGTGCCGGAGCGGTCGTCACCGTCGAGGAAGACGTACGGCGGCTGGTTGAGCGCACCGAAGGCACGGCCCAGCGCCTGGACGACGCCCTTGTCACCGTCCATGGTCTCCCACAGGCAGCCGAGGTCGAGGTCGACGCTGCCGCCACCGCCGCCCATGGCCCGCTTGAGGAAGCCGCCGGCGGGCTTGCCGCCCTGCGACCAGTTGAGGTTGATGCGGAGCTGACCGCTCGCGCCGCCGCCGCCCTTGGTCAGGGACACCGACGGGCTCGACTTGGTCAGCGACACCTTCGAGAGGTTGACGCCGGCCGGCGCGGCCGGCGCGCCCGGCGGCGGAGGCGGCGGGGGCGTCGCGGAGGCAGGTGCCGGCGGAGGCGGCGGCGGGGGTGCCGAGGCGGGCGTCGGCTTGGGCCTCTTGGTGTAGTCGACCATCGTGCAGCTCCTGGGGTACTGGGGGGTGGTGCTCGGGCGGGCCGGTCCGGGTACCTGTCCCGGACCGGCCCGTCGCGAAGGGTGTGTCAGACGTTGACGCCGAAGTCCTGCGCGATGCCGCGCAGGCCCGACGCGTAACCCTGGCCGACCGCGCGGAACTTCCACTCGGCGCCGTTGCGGTAGAGCTCGCCGAAGACCATCGCGGTCTCGGTCGAGGCGTCCTCGCTCAGGTCGTAACGGGCGATCTCGGCGCCGCCGGCCTGGTTCATCACGCGGATGTAGGCGTTGCGCACCATGCCGAAGTTCTGGCCGCGGCTGTCGGCGTCGTAGATCGACACGGGGAACACGATCTTGTCGACCTCCGGCGGGACGACGCTGAGGCTGACCTTGATCAGCTCGTCGTCGCCGTCGCCCTCACCGGTGGTGTTGTCACCGGTGTGCGTCACCGAGCCGTCGGGGCTGGTGAGGTTGTTGAAGAAGACGAAGTGCTGGTCCGAGAGGGCCTTGCCGTCCGCCTTGAGCATGATGACGGAGGCATCGAGGTCGAACTCGCCACCGGAGAACGAGTTCGCGTCCCAGCCGAGGCCGACGTCGACGGCCGAGAGGCCGGGGGCCTCCTTGGTGAGGGAGACATTGCCACCCTTGGTGAGGGAAACAGCCATTGGTGCTTGGTCCTTTTCGCAGCAGGGATCGGGGCAGGTCTGACTCTAGACAACGGCACAACTGCCCACCATCGAACGCAGCAAACAGGCAAGGAACCAACGAACGGCCAACAGCACCTTGTCCGCCGGCGAACGCTGGGCGGTTCGTGGCGCCGCGCGGTCAGCCGGCGGCGTGCTCGGCGACGACGGCGCGCAGCTGCCGGACCGCGGTGGCGGCACGCCCACCGTCGGAGGTGTGGATGCCCATGATCGGGATCCTGCCGTCCTCGCCCTGCTCGAGGTGCGGCCACGGGGCGCCCTGGGGCATCCGGAAGGTGCCGACCTCGGACCACGCGAGTCGGCGCTTGCGGTAGCCGTTGACGATCGTGAGGCCCTCGGCGGTGGCGACGACCCGCGAGCGGGCCAGGCCGTTGAGAAGGGCGAGGCCACCCAGGACGATCGCGATCACGGTGCCGCGCTCGTAGGGGTTGACGGATGCCCGGGTCTCCTCGTCGAAGTTGACCCACAGCCACGCGAAGCCCGCGACCAGGACGACACCGAAGACGGCCGCCGCCATCCGCGGTCCGAAGGGCCGCCAGGTGTGCGGGAGCACGGGGGCGGTGACGGGCTGCTGGGACATCAGAGCCGGCAGGCGTGGATGTCGGTGGTGAGGATCGCCCGGGCACCCAGGGCGAACAGCTCGTCCATGACCCGCTGGGCGCTCGCCCGCTGCACCATGGATCGGACCGCGACCCAGCCCTCACGGTGGAGCGGGCTGACCGTGGGGCTCTCGATGCCGGGCGTCAGTGCGATGGCCTGCTCGACCTTCTCGGCACGGATGTCGTAGTCCATCATCACGTAGGCCCGGGCGACCAGGACACCCTGCAGCCGACGGGTGAAGATCTCGAGCGCGGCCTGGTCGGCGCCCTCGCGGGTGATCATCACGGCCTCGGACTCGAGGATGACGTCCCCGAAGACCTCGAGCCCCGCGTTGCGCAGGGTGCTGCCGGTCTCCACGACGTCGGCGATCACGTCGGCGACACCGAGCTGGATGCTCGTCTCGACCGCGCCGTCGAGCCGGACGACGGACGCCTCGACGCCACGCTCGGCGAGGTAGCGCTTCACCACGCCGTCGTACGACGTGGCGATCCGCTTGCCCGCGAGGTCCTCGACCTTCTCGGCGGTGCCGGGACGGGCGGCGAAGCGGAACTTCGAGCGGCCGAAGCCGAGCTGCAGCGACTCGGACGCCGTGGCGTGCGAGTCGAGGAGCAGGTCGCGACCGGTGATGCCCGCGTCGAGGGTGCCCTCGCCGACGTACAGCGCGATGTCGCGCGGACGGAGGTAGAAGAACTCGACCTCGTTGTCGGGGTCGATCTTGGTGAGCTGCTTGGACTCCGAGCGCTGGGCGTAGCCCGCCTCGCGGAGCATGCCCGAGGCAGCCTCGGACAGGGCGCCCTTGTTGGGGACGGCGATCTTCAGCATGGGTGGTTCCTCAGAGGTGGGTGTAGACGTCCTCGAGCGAGAGTCCGCTCGCGATCATGAGGACCTGGGCGTGGTAGAGCAGCTGGCTGATCTCCAGCGCGGTGGCGTCCTTGCCCTCGTGCTCGGCGGCCATCCAGGACTCAGCGGCTTCCTCGATCAGCTTCTTGCCGATCGCATGGACGCCGGCGTCGAGCGCCCGGACCGTGCCGGACCCCTCAGGCCGCGTCTCTGCCTTCTCGCTGAGCTCTGCGAACAGCTCGTCGAACGTCTTCACGGGAGGTCAGCCTACGGCGTGGCCGCAGGCCGACCTGCGCCGGTCTCACCCGGGCTCACCCCACGAAGCCGCGCGAGCGGACCTTCTTCAGCGTCGCCGCGGTCTGCAGCGCGGCCGAGGCCGCCTCGTAGCCCTTGTCCTCGTTCGAGCCCTCGAGCCCGGCCCGGTCCAGCGCCTGCTCCTCGTTGTCGCAGGTGAGCACCCCGAAGCCGACCGGGGTGTGGTGGTCGAGCGAGACCCGGGTGAGGCCGTCGGTCGCAGCGTTGCAGACGTAGTCGAAGTGCGGGGTGCCCCCGCGGATGACCACGCCCAGCGCGATGACCGCGTCGTACGACGGGGCGAGGGCCGCCGCGGTGACGGGCAGTTCGAACACGCCGGGCACGCGTACGACGACCGGGGCCTCGAGCTTGTGGTCCGCGAACGCGCGCTGGGCGCCGGCGATCAGGCCGTCCATCACCTCGCTGTGCCAGCTGGCGGCGACGACCGCGACCCGGAGGTCGTGGCAGTCGACGGGGGCGATGTCGGGGGCGCCGTGTCCGGCCATGTCAGTTCGCTCCTTCGAGGTCGGCCGCGTCGAGGTCGGGCAGCTCGTGGCCCATGCGGTCGCGCTTGGTCAGCAGGTAGGACAGGTTGTGGTCGTTGGGGTGCGGGGTCAGGGGCACGCGCTCGGCCACCTTGATGCCGTAGTCCTCCAGCGAGCTGACCTTGTCGGGGTTGTTGGTCAGCAGCCGGACCTCGCCGATGCCGAGGTCCTTGAGGATCTGCGTGGCGGCGCCGTAGTGGCGCGCGTCGGCCGGCAGGCCGAGGTCGAGGTTGGCGTCGACCGTGTCGCGGCCGCCGTCCTGCAGCTGGTAGGCCTGCAGCTTGGCGACCAGGCCGATCCCCCGCCCCTCGTGGCCGCGCAGGTAGACCACGACACCGCGGCCCTCCTCGACGATCCGCGCCAGCGCCTCGTCGAGCTGCGGACCGCAGTCGCAGCGGCTGCTGCCGAACACGTCGCCGGTCAGGCACTCCGAGTGGACCCGGGTCAGGACCGGGCCGTCCTCGGTGAGCGTCGACGGGTCGCCGTACACCAGGGCGACGTGCTCGCTGCCGTCGACGGTGATGGTGTAGCCGATGGCCGTGAAGTCGCCGTGACGCGTGGGCAGCCGGGTCTCGGCCTCGCGGACCACGTGTCGCTCGACGCGGCGGCGGTAGCGGACCAGGTCCTCGATCGAGATCATCGCCAGGCCGTGCTCGTCGGCGAACGCCCGCAGCTCGGGGGCGCGCTTCATCGTGCCGTCGTCGTTGACGACCTCGACCAGCACGCCGGTCGGGGTCAGGCCCGCGAGGCGGCACAGGTCGACCGCGGCCTCGGTGTGCCCGCGGCGCACGAGCACGCCACCCTCGCGGTAGCGCAGCGGGAACACGTGGCCCGGGCGGGTGAGCTCCCACGGCTCGGTCGCCGAGTCGGCGAGGGTGCGCACCGTGCGGGCACGGTCCGCGGCGGAGATGCCCGTCGTCGTACCGTCGCGGGCGTCCACCGAGATCGTGTACGCCGTCCGGTAGGCGTCCTTGTTGTGCGGGGTCATCAGCGGGATCTCCAGCCGGTCGAGCATGGCGCCCGGCATCGGCGCGCAGATCACGCCGCTGGAGTAACGGATCGTCCACGCCATCAGCTCCGGCGTCGCCTTGCTGGCGGCGAAGATGATGTCGCCCTCGTTCTCGCGGTCCTCGTCGTCGACGACCACGACGGCCCTACCGGCGGCGATGTCGGCAATCGCGCGCTCGACGTCGTCGAGCCTGACCTTGTCACTCATGCGTTGTTCTCCTTGGTGCCGGCGCCGGTGTAGGCGCGGACGAGCTTCTCCACGTGCTTGGCGATGACGTCGACCTCGAGGTTGACCCGGTCGCCGGGGGCACGGAAGCCGAGCGTGGTGCGGGCCAGGGTCTCGGGGATCAGGCTGACGGTGAAGGTGTCGTCCTTCGCCTCGACGACGGTCAGCGAGGTGCCGTCGACGGTGATCGAGCCCTTGTCGACCAGGTAGCGGCCCATCCCGGCGGGCAGCGAGATCTCCACGACCTCCCAGTGCTCGCTGGGCGTGCGGCTGACGATCTCGCCGACGCCGTCGACGTGGCCCTGGACGATGTGGCCGCCGAGGCGCTTCTCGGCCGTGACGGCGCGCTCGAGGTTGACCCGGTCGCCGACGACCAGGTCCCCGAGACTGGTCTTCGCGAGGCTCTCCGCCATCACGTCTGCCGTCCAGGTGCGGTCGGTGCGCTCGGCGACGGTGAGGCAACAGCCGTTGACGGCGATCGAGTCGCCGAGCCCGGCGTCGGACAGGGTGAGGTCCGAGGCGATGGTCAGGCGGATCGCGTCCCCCTGGTCCTCGATGGCCTCGATGGTGCCGAACTCCTCGACGATGCCGGTGAACACTCAGCTCTCCTTGGGAAGGGGCCGCAGGAGCAGGCGGACGTTGGCGTCCGCACCCTCCCCGACCACGGTGGTGTCGGTGATCTCGAGGCGCAACGCCTTGTCGATCGACCGGATTCCGAGCCGGCCGACGGCCGACTTGCCCGAGCCCAGCAGCAGCGGGGCCACGTAGGTGACGACCTCGTCGACCACCCCCGCCTTGAGGAAGGCGGCCGCGAGGGTCGGGCCGCCCTCGAGGAAGACGTGGTGACGGTCGTGGTCGGCGTAGAGGGTGCGCAGCGCCTCGACGGGGTCGTGGGTGCGCAGCTGGACCGTCTGCGCGGCGTCGTCGAAGATCCGGCGCCCGGCCGGCACGTCGCGCTCGCCCATCACGACGCGCAGCGGCTGCTGCGCGAGCGGCTGGTCGTCGTCGTCGCGGACCGTCAGGTGCGGGTCGTCGGCCTCGACCGTCCCGGTGCCGACCATCATCGTGTCGCACAGGGCGCGCAGCAGGTGGGTGTCGCGGCGCGCGGGCAGCGAGGAGACCCAGCGCGAGCTGCCGTCGGAGGCGGCACTGCGGCCGTCGAGCGTGGTGGCGAACTTCCAGGTGACGAACGGGCGGCCGTTGCGGTGCGCGAAGGTCCACGCCCGGTTGAGCTCCTCCGCCGCGTCGCCGAGCAGGCCGGCCTCCACCTCAATGCCCGCGTCGAGCAAGGTCTCCATGCCGCCCGACGCGAGCGGGTTCGGGTCGCGCTGGGCGATCACCACCCGTCGTACTCCGGCGGCGATGAGGGCCTGCGCGCACGGGCCGGTGCGGCCGGTGTGGTTGCACGGCTCGAGGGTGACGATCGCCGTGGCGCCGCGCGCCCGGTCACCGGCGACCCGGAGCGCCTCGACCTCGGCGTGCGGCGTGCCCGCGCCGTGGTGGAAGCCCTCGCCCACGACGCTGCCGTCGTCGGCGAGCAGGACGCAGCCGACGCGCGGGTTGGGGTGCAGCGGCACGCCCGGGCTGCCGGCGAGGGCGAGCGCGCGACGCATGGCGTCGTACTCGCGGGCGAATCCCCCCGATGTGCTGGTCACTGCTGGCCTCTCGTCGTCCGTCTTGCTGCGGACTCCGGGGCTTGCAGGACGTACGGCGGGCGGCTGGCGTGAGGCCGGCTCGTCCGTCGGACGCTCGTGCGTGCACTTCCCATCCGGACTTTGACCGTCGGTCCAGGAATCGCACCTGGTCAACCGATCACTGGCTGCGATCGGGTCGCGGACTTGTGAGCGAAGCGAACAGACTTCGATCCATCACCGCCGGCTCGGAGTTTCACCGACCCCAGAGCACGCGAGCTCTTGATGCCCATGGTGGCACAACCCGGCTGGTTTCCCGATGTGGGCCCGGTCACTGGGACCGGCGGGCTACGTTCTGGACATGAACTGGACGTGGCTCGGGATGGGGTGCCTGGCCGGCGTGCTGCTGTGGTTCACGACCGACCAGTTCGTGCTGCTCGTCCTCGGGGCGTTGATCGGCGTCGCCCTGGGCATCGGGTTCGGGAACAGCTCGAAATCGGAGTGACCCGGCGCACCGCCGCCACCTAGGTTGGCCGCATGTCGTATCCCCCACCCCTGTACGACGGCGACGGCGGCGAGGCCTCGGCCTGGGTCCGGGCCGGCGACGCCGCCCCCGACCTCGTCTACCCCAACGGCAACCGCGTCCACTACCTCGCCCGCGGCGAGGCGACCGGCGGCCTGTTCGGGCTCTACCGCTGGGAGTTCTCGGAGGCCGTGAGCGGTCCCGGGCCGCACTTCCACCGCACGATCGCCGAGTCGTTCTACGTCCTGGAGGGCGAGATCCGCATCCACGACGGCAACGGCTGGGTCAGCGCGCGGTCGGGCGACTTCCTGCACGTCCCGCCCGGCGGCCTGCACGGCTTCCGCAACGAGTCCGGCGCAGAGGCGTCGATGCTGCTGCACTTCTCCCCCGGCGCCCCGCGTGAGGCGTACTTCGAGGGACTCGACCGGCTCGCCCGCGGGGAGGAGTGGACGCCCGAGGAGTACGACGCGTTCATGCGGGAGCACGACAACACCTGGGTCGAGGAGTAGGCCCGACGAGAGCGTCGACGGGTCACCGGCCGCGGCGCGCTCGTTCCAGCTGGGCGCGCCAGAAGCCGGCCTCCGCCTCGTGCCTGGCCTGGTCGTCGCGCATCGGCTCGAGCGATTCGACGAACGCCAGACGCTGCGTGAGGCAACCCACCGCGGTGTCGTCGTCACCGGCGGCGCGTGCCAACAGGCCCAGGACTCCAAGGACCATCGGGCTGCCCGGGTTGTCCATGGCCATGGAACCGGAGGGGACACCCGCTCCGGACTCGAGGTACGCCCGGACTCCTTCGTAGCGGCCGAGCCCGTCCAGGAACGGCACGACATCCTCGGCGAGGGTCCGGGCACAGCGTGCGAGACTCCGGTCGGATGCCCTGCCCGTGAACGACAAGGTCACATCCAGCTGCCCGTACCGGACCTCGCCACGTGGGACCGGGTACAGCTCACCCTCGGGATGGACCGCGTCGAACCACGTCCCGTAACCGACGGAGACCTCGGAGCCGCTGGATCCGATGCCGACGACGTCCACGCGGTCCGGGTGGAACCGCCGCCAGGTACGCCCGCGCCCCACGAACCCCGTCGCCCGCAGCACCGGCAGGACGTGCCGACGGATCAGGACGTCGGCGGTCGCCCGGTCCTGGCGAGGGCGGGGGTCGGCCTTGCTCCGGACCGCGACGGCCTTGGCCCGCCGGATCTCGTCATTGCGTCGCGCCGCCTCGTCCTGCCGGCCCAGCGCGACACCGACGCGCCGGACGAGGTCCCGGCGGGACAGGTCCTCCAGCAGCTCCTCCAGGACCGCACGGTCGCCGGGCGTCCCCCGCGCCGCCAGGGTGTCGACAGCCGCGCTGGCGACCTTCAGCGCCAGGGCCGCCGTCATCGCCGGGAGGTGGCTGGATGCGGCCCCCCGCCGGGCCAGCACGCCGAGGATGGGCGGGACCCAGGTCTCCGCGGCGAGGACCCCCGTGGCCAGGACCGCCGCCCGGACCAGGTCGTCGTTGCCGGGCGCGAACAGCATCCCGCCGGCGAAGGCCAGCGTCTCGTCGGCCTCGACGATCGGGGCGTCCGCCGCCAGCTCGAGCCATCGGCGCAGCAGGATCGCGGCCGCAGGGTCACGGAGGATGTCGGCGCACTCACTCAACCAGCGCTGGGAGGGCTTCCGTGCGCCCAGCTCGCCCAGACGCCGTACGAGCCGACGTGCTGCATCGGGATCGGCCGCCGAAGCGGCCGCTCGAGCGGGCGCTCCCCAGCCGTCGCCATCGACGACGAGCGAGAGGTCCAGCAGGTCGGGGGGCGCTGCCGCGGCGATGACCCTGCGGACCAGGCGGCGCGTCTCGGGGACCGCCCACAGGTCCCCCGAGAGGTCATCGAGCCACCGCCGGCAACGGTCGAGGAGATCGAGCAGCGCCACATCGGCCGCTCCCGCGGCGCAGACCGCCTCGGCACCCCGCAGCGCGATGGTGACTCCCGTGTCGTCGAATCCCGTGCCGGCCATCGCCACGTCGAGCGCCAGTCGCGCCGTGGCCGCGTCCCAGGGCAGTCGGCGCTTGCGCAGGCGATCGATGACCGACGGCTCCGGTGGCCCGAAGGGCAGGATCTCGACGGTGAACCGCGGTCGCACCTGGCGCTCCGACAGGAGCAGGATCAAGGTCGCCAGCACCGCTCGGTCCCCCAACCCGCCGGTCGTGGCGCACGCCGGCCAGTCGGTCCAGTGCAGCCCGGCATCCGCCAGGGCGCGTTCGACGAGCTGGCGCTCCGTCTCGATCGTCACGGGAGTGAGTATGCACGCGAGGCCATCGCGCCGGAGCAGGTCACGCGCTGAGGATCAGCCCGCTCGTCGGCACGCCGGTGCCTGCCGTGACCAGCACGTTCTCCACGTCCGCAACCGGGTTGACCGAGGTGCCGCGGACCTGGCGCACGCCCTCGGCGATGCCGTTCATGCCGTGGATGTAGGCCTCGCCGAGCTGGCCGCCGTGGGTGTTGATCGGCAGCCGGCCGCCGACCTCGATGGCGCCGTCGCGGATGAAGTCCTTCGCCTCGCCGCGGCCGCAGAAGCCGAGCTCCTCGAGCTGCATCAGCACGTAGGGGGTGAAGTGGTCGTAGAGGATCGCCATCGGCATGTCGGCCGGCGCCAGGCCCGACTGCTTCCACAGCTCGCGGCCGACGACGCCGATCTCCGGGATGCCGATGTCGTCGCGGTAGTACGACGTCATCACGAACTGGTCGCGCGCCGAGCCCTGGGCGGCGGCGGTGATGTAGGCCGGCTTCTGGGCCAGGTCCCTGGCGCGCTCGGCCGACACCACGACGAGGGCGACCGCGCCGTCGGACTCCTGGCAGCAGTCGAGCAGGTGCAGCGGGTCGGCGATCATCCGTGAGGCCTGGTGGTCCTCGAGGGTGATCGGCTTGCCGAAGAAGAACGCGGCCGGGTTGGTGGCGGCGTGCCGGCGGTCGGCGACCGCCACCCGTCCGAAGTCCTCGGAGGTGGCGCCGTACTCGTGCATGTAGCGGCGGGCCTGCATCGCGACGGTGGCGGCCGGTGTGGACAGGCCCAGCGGGTAGGTCCAGGCGTTGTCGAGGCCGTTGGTGTTGACCTGGGCGGCCGCCCACTTCGACACCTGGCCGAAGCGGTCGCCCGAGCGCTCGTTGAAGCCGCGGTAGGCGACCACGACGTCGGCGACCCCGGTGGCGACCGCCATCGCCGCCTGCTGGACGGTCGCGCAGGCGGCGCCGCCGCCGTAGTTGATCCTGCTGAAGAAGCGCAGCTCGGGGACGCCGAGCTCACGGGCCACCGCGATCTCGGAGGAGGTGTCCATCGTGAACGTGACCAGGCCGTCGACATCGGCCGGGGTGAGGCCACAGTCCGCGAGGGCGTGCCGGACGGCCTCGACGGACAGCTGGAGCTCGGAGCGGCCGGACTCCTTCGAGAACTCCGTCGCGCCGATGCCGGCGATGGCGGCCCTGCCGGAGAGGGTGCGCTCGCTCATGCAGCCACCCGCACCGTTCCGATGACGTGGTCGCCGAGGGACACCGCGCCGACGACCTTGATCGTCGCGACGCCGTCGGCCACCTCGACGACCTCGCCGCTGAACGTGAAGGTGTCATAGGGGTACGCCGGCGCCCCGAGCCGGATCGCGATGCCCTTGATCTGCACCTCGGGCCCCGCCCAGTCGGTGACGTAGCGCTCGCACAGCGCGGTCGAGGTGAGGATGTTCACGAAGATGTCCTTCGAGCCCGCCGCCTGCGCGATGTCACGGTCGTGGTGGACGTCCTGGAAGTCGCGAGTCGCGATCGCGGTCGAGACCACGAGGGTCGGCGTGATCGGGAGGCTCCACTCGGGGAGCCGGTCGCCGACGGTGATCGGGCTGGTGATCGGGCTCGTCATCGGTCCACCTTCGTCCAGATCGGGAGGGTCAGCTCGTCGTCGACGACATTCCAGCCGACGGTTGCGCGGTCGCCGATCTCGACGGGACCGGTCATCTCGGCCACCATCCGCACGCCCTCGTCGAGGTCGAGCAAGGCGATGACCAGCGGCAGCTCCTTGCCGGGCACCTGCGGGGCGTGGTGGACGAGGTAGGAGAACACCGTCCCCAGACCGGCGGAGACCACGTAGCCGCGGTCGAAGGCACCGCAGTCCGGGCAGGCCGGGCCGGGCGGGTGACGGAGCACGCCGCACTGGTTGCACTTCTGGATGCGGAGCTCGCCCTGCGCCGTACCCTCGAAGAAGTAGGCGTTGTCCCGGTTGACGACCGGACGCACCGGGCCGCTCACGACGCGCCCTTCGGGATGAACTTCAGGACGCGGAAGAGCATGGTGGCGACCTTCTCGGAGGTGCCGTCCTCGTGCTCGACGTACCAGGTGTTGCGCGAGGTCACGAAGTAGCCGACGCCCATGCCGGTGGCTTTCGGGCCGACGACGGAGTCCAGCGCGGTGGTGACCCGCAACCGCTCCCCCACCTGCAGGTAGCGCTCGTAGGACTGCTCGCAGTTGGTGCCGAGGACGGCGGTGAAGCCGGCGTCGGTCAGCGCACGCATCATCGAGTGCAGCGGATCGTCCTCCGACGGCTTGCCGCCGAGGCCGTACATGGTCCAGACCTGCGCCATCGAGGGCGGCGCCTCACCGGCCTTGAACCGCGGGTTGTCCACGCCCATCGCCTCGAGCCAGTTGTTGATCGTCGGCTGGTTGACCTCGTCGCGGGCGAACCGCTCGGCGGCCTCCCCCCACGCCTTGATCCGCTCCGCCTCGGCCATCACCTTCTCGTGGACGGCGGCGTCCACCAGCTCGGGCTGCCCGGGGCCGCTCATCGGGGCACCCGCGGCAGGCCGAGGCCGAACATCGAGATCAGCTCGCGCTGGACCTCCTGGACACCTCCACCGAAGGTGAGGACGAGGTTCCGCTTCGCCTGGGCGTCGAGATAGTCGAGCAGTTCCTTCGTCGCCGGGTCCCCCGCATCGCCGTGGCGGTGCACGAGGGTGATCAGGTCGGCGAGCAGGTGCTGGACCTGGTCGGAGGCGAAGACCTTCGAGGACGACGCGTCGGCCACCTTGATCTCGCCGGCGGCCGCGGCCCGCGCGACCTCCCAGTTGAGCAGCTCGTTGATCCGGAAGACCGCCGTGGTCTTGCCGAGCAGGTCCCGGACGTCCGGCTCGTCACGGACGCCGGCGGCATCCGCCCAGCGCACGACACGGTCGCGCAGGCCCTCGATCCGGCCGGCGGGGCCGAGCATGACCCGCTCGTGGTTGAGCTGGGTGGTGATCAGCTTCCAGCCCTGGTTCTCCTCCCCGACGAGCATGTCGACCGGGACCCGGACGTCGTTGAAGTACGTCGCGTTCACGTGGTGCGAGCCGTCGGCGGTGATGATCGGCGTCCAGCTGTAGCCGGGATCCTTGGTGTCCACGATGAGGATCGAGATGCCCTTGTGCTTGGGGGCGTCGGGATCGGTCCGCACCGCCAGCCACAGGTAGTCGGCCTGGTGGCCGCCGGTCGTCCACATCTTCTGGCCGTTCACCAGGTAGTACGGCTCGCCGTCGCCCTCGACCAACCTGGCCGTGGTGCGCAGCGACGCGAGGTCGGTGCCGGCATCGGGCTCGCTGTAGCCGATCGCGAAGTGCACGTCACCCTTGAGGATGCGCTCGAGGAAGAGCGCCTTCTGCTTCTCGGTGCCGTACCTGATCAGGGTCGGGCCGACGGTCTGCAGCGTGACGGACGGCAGGTGGACGTCGGCGTACTGCGCCTCGTTGGCGAAGATCGTCTGCTCGACCTCGCCGAGCCCGTGGCCGCCGTACTCCTCGGGCCAGCCGACCCCCATCCAGCCGTCGGTGCCGAGCCGGCGGATCATCCGCTCGTAGGTCGGCCCGTGCCGGTTCCACGCGCCCTCGACCGGGTCGGGGTCGTGGAGGCCCTCGAAGTCGGCGGCGACGCCGCCGAAGTAGTCGCGCAGACGAGCCTTCAGCGCGCGCTGCTCCTCGGTGAGCTCGAGGTTCTTCTCCGCTGCGCCCTCGACGGGGACCTGTGCCGCGGTGGTGTCCAGGGCGTGGGCGAGATCGGTGCCCCACGTCGTCAGCGCGACGAGCGGGTAGGTGATGTCCACACCCATGCCGCCGTGGAGGTGGTGGCAGGCACGGAAGGCGTAGGGCGCCACCTGGCTGGCCCAGTAACCGGCGACGGCGAGGTCGGTGGCGGCGGGCAGGCCCTCGGCGACGCGCCACACGGCGTTGTCGGCGGCGAGGTCGAGCGTGCGGGAGGTGACGTAGACGTCGGCCATCTGCAGCGAGACGGCCTGGAACTCGGCGAGCGCACGCCCGAACTGCCGGCGGCCCTTCACGTACTCGGCGGTCAGGTCGCGGGCGCCGGCGAGGACACCGGCGGCGGTCGCGGCGAGGCCGGCACGGGCGAGGTCGTGCAGGCGGGCGGCGGCGCCGTCCTCGAGCAGCTCGGCCGGTGCACCGTCGAGGACCACGGTGTGCTGGCGCCCGCTTGACGCACTGGCCTCCAGCAGCTCCACGCCCTCTCCGCGCGGATCCACGAGGACCACGACGTCGCGCTCGCCCTCGGCTGCCACGACCAGCAGGCGGTGGGACAGGTCGGCGTGCGTCACGGCCAGCTTGCGGCCGGAGACCCGGCCGGCGTCGTACACGGCCCGGCCGCGGAGGGCCGGGCTCACGACGACCTCACCGGTCGCGATGCCCGGGAGCAGGTCCTTGCGCTGCGCGTCCGTGCCGTACGACGCCAGGGTGAGCGCGCCACAGCACAGGGTCTCCCACGCGGGCACCTGCACCGCCCTGCGCCCGGCCTCGCGCAGCAGCACGGCCACCTCGGCCAGGCCGAGCCCGTCGCCGCCGTACTCCTCCGGAACTGGCAGCGCGGTCAGCCCGGCAGCGGACCAGGCCGCCCAGTCCCGGGCGTCCGACTCGCGCTCGAGCACCTCTCCGACGACGGCGCGGACAGCCGCCAGGGCCTCATTGATCGCCTCATCCACGACACAAACTGTAACGTGTTCTAGTCTGGCGCGCATGGGGGTCGTCTCACTCGCCGACGTAGCGCGCAACCGGGTCTATCTTCCGTGGACCCCGATCCCGCCCGGCCGGATGGTCGAGCTGCCGGGCCGTGGCGGTGCGACCTGGGTGACCGACACCCCCGGCCCGAGCCCCGACTCCCCCACCATCGTGCTGCTGCACGCACTGGGGACGACCGGACTGCTCACGTGGTTCCCGGCGATCCGGCCGCTGTCGAAGCGCTTTCGCGTCGTGACGCTGGACCAGCGCTGGCACGGGCAGGGCATCCGCAGCGAGGAGTTCTCGCTCGCCGACTGCGCCGACGACGTGGCCGCGCTCGTCGACGTGCTCGGCCTGCGCGACGTGGTCGTCGCCGGCTACTCGATGGGCTCGATCATCGCGCAGCGGGTCTGGCGCCAGCACCCGGCGATCGTGCAGGGACTCGTGCTCGCCGCGACGACCGACCGGTTCCAGCTGACCCCCGCCGAACGCGGCTTCTTCCTCGGGATGGGATCGACGATGGTGGCACTGCGCGGCGTGTCGCGCTCACGCACCGCACTCAAGGCGGCCCGGCTCGCCGCTCGGGGCGTCGACATCGAGGTGTCCGACATGCACGAGTGGGCGTTGCGGGAGTTCCGCTCCACGAGCCCGTGGGCGGTCGGACAGTCGCTGGCAGCACTCGGTCGCCACCACTCGCGCCCGTGGATCGGGCGGATCGACGTGCCGACGGCCGTCGTGGTGATGATGCGCGACCGGGTCATCCCGACCTCACGCCAGATCGCCCTCGCGCGCTCGATCCCGGGGGCCACGATCCACGAGGTGGACGACGGGCACGCCGGCTGCGTGCTCGCGTCGGAGAAGTTCGTGCCGAAGCTGGTGGAGGCCGCGGCGACGGTCAACGCGCGGCGCCGCGACTTCCGCCAGCGCCCCTCCTCGCCGGCCTGACACCGCCGGACGCACCGAGGGGCGTGACGTCGTACGACGTCACGCCCCTCGGCAGGAGACCGCCCGGGTCAGGGAGCGAGGATCTGCTCCCGCGTGCCTTCGTCCTCACCAGCGCCGTCGCGGCGGTTGGCCCGGATGCTCATGTAGAACGCCGCACCGATGAACGCCACGCCGATCAGGCCGGTGATGACCTCGGGCACGTGGTAGCCGATCGAGATGATCAGCAGCGCCGCCAGCGCACCGATGGCCCAGTGGGCGCCGTGGTCGAGGTAGCGGTAGTCGGAGAGCGTGCCCTGGTGGACGAGGTAGATGGTCACCGACCGGACGTAGAACGCGCCGACGCCGAGGCCGATGGCGATGATGATCGGGTCGGTGGTCACCGCGAACGCACCGATCACGCCGTCGAAGCTGAAGCTGGCATCGAGGACCTCGAGGTAGAGGAAGAGGAAGAACGCGGCCTTGCCGACGACCTTCATCACGTTGCCGCTGGCGTCCTCGCCCAGGTGCTCCAGCTCCTCCTCGTCGGGCCCGAACGCCTCGGCGAGGCCGTTGACGACCAGGTAGGTCAGCAGGCCGGCGAGACCGGCGGTCAGCACGGAGGCCTCGTGCTCACTGCCCAGCGTGCGGGCGGCGACGAACAGCGTGGTGACCGCGACGATGATCGAGAGGGCGTCGATCTTGCCGGCCTTCTCGAGCGGCTTCTCGATCCACGACAGCCAGGTGATGTCCTTCTCCTCGAACAGGAAGTTCAGGAAGATCATCAGCAGGAACATGCCGCCGAAGGCGGCGATCGTGTGGTGGGCGTCGGCGAGGTAGTAGCCGTAGGTGCCGGGGGTGTCCGGGTCGCCCTTCTCCAGGGCGAGGTCGATGACCTCGACCGGCGAGAGGCTGGCGGCGAGAGCGACCACGACGAACGGGAAGACCAGGCGCATGCCGAAGACGGCGATCACGATGCCGACCGTCAGGAAGATCTTCTGCCAGAAGTCCGACATCCGCTCGAGGACCTTGGCGTTGACGACGGCGTTGTCGAACGACAGCGAGATCTCGAGGACGATGAGGATCATCGCGAGGGCGATGCCTTCGACGCCTCCGTACCAGAGCGCGCCCAGCACGCCGAGAATCGTGAAGAAGAACGACCACCCGAAGGTGCGGAGAATCATGGCGTTGGGGTCCTCGATCGGTCGGCGGCAACGTCAGGTGCGCGCCGCCCGCGGGAGCAGGCGGCGCGGAAGCACGCGGGAAGCGTAACCGGAAGCGTGGAAAACACCCCAGACCAGGTCAACCCCGCCCGTCGACCGCCTCGGTCAGCCGTGCGAGCTCGGCCGGGAAGTGCCGCACGAGGGCGTCGGTGTCGGGCATCGACTCGCGGCAGGCGATCGCGCCCACGTGCATCCGTCCCGCGTTGGACATGACCGTGACGTTGAGCCCGGCGCCGTGGAAGACCGGTCCCAACGGGCACAGCGCCTCGATCCGCGCGCCCATGAAGTAGAGCGGGATCGGCGGGCCGGGCACGTTCGAGATCACGAGGTTGTGCACGACCGGGTGCCGCTCGGCGAGGCGCAGGTTGGCGTAGGTGCGCACCGCGAGGCCGAAGGTCCGCGGCGCGGCGAACTCGGCCCAGTCCTGCAACGCGTCGGCACTGATCGCGTTGTGGTGCTCCTTGGCGTGCTGGTTGCGCTCGGCGAGCATGTGCAGCCGCTCGAGCGGGTCCTCGATGTCGGTGCCGAGCTTGGTGAACAGGGCCGAGACCTTGTTGGCACCTCCGGAGCGGCGCGACGAGTCGCGAACGCTCACCGGAACGGTGGCGAGCAGCGAGGACGAGGGGAGCTCGTCGCGCTCGGCGAGGTAGGCCCGCAGGGCGCCGCCCGCGACCGCGAGGACGACGTCGTTGACGGTCGTCCCGGTCGCCTTCTTGATCCGGCGGATCTCGTCGAGGTCGAGGTCGGCCATCGCGATCGAGCGGTGCGAGGTGATGGTGCCGTTGAACGAGGTGCGCGGGGCCGAGAAGGGCGCGGCCATCGCCGTACCGCGGCGGGCGCGGCCGATGCTCTTGGTGACCAGCTCCGCCGACGGCTTGAGGACCTTGACGAGCGTGACCGGACGGGCCGCCGTACCGATGACGGCACGGCCGAGCAGCTCGCCGCGCCCGGGGTCGCGCGGGTGGCGCGACTCCTCCACGGCGAGCGGCTCCGCGTCCGGCTCGATCGAGCACAGGTGCGAGATCAGGTTGGACCCGGAGACGCCGTCGACCGTCGCGTGGTGCATCTTGGCGAAGACGACGACCTTCTCGTCGCCCTTCTCGTCGCCCTTCCCGTCGCCCTCGCCCTCGGGCCGGTAGCCCTCGATGACCCACATCTCCCACAGCGGGCGCGAGCGGTCGAGCGGGAGCGAGGCGAGGTGGGCACACAGGTCCATCAGCTCCGCGTAGCCACCCGGGGCGGGCAGCGCGAGCCGGTGCACGTGGCGCTCGATGTCGAAGTTGCGGTCGCGCACCCACACGGGGTGGTCCAGGCCGAGGGGCACACCCCGGATCTTGCGGGCGAAGGCCGGTACGTCGTGCACGCGGCGGTCGATCTGGCGCTGCAGCGCGTGGAAGGAGTACGACGACGTCATCGTCGCCGGGTCGAGCACCATCACCGCGCACACGTGCATCAGCTGCGCGGGGGTCTCCAGGTAGAGGAAGCTCGCGTCGAGCCCTGACAGCCGGTCCATCCCGTGACCCCCATGAAAACTAGAACGGGTATCAGTTTCTCACAACGAGCCGGATATTCTCGCGTCATGGGATTCGTACGGCGCCAGGCGCTCACCGCCGCGTTGACCGCCAACGCCATCCGCCCCCTCCCCGGCTTCCGCGCCGGCATCCCGGCCTTCTTCGCCGGCTGGCTGACCGGCGAGCTCGCCCCCCACGTGCTGGGTGTGACCGCGGCCGACGCCGCCGCCCACCTGGCCGGCCGCGACCGGGACTGGCGGGGCCTCGCGCTGGCCGGCGCCTCGGCCGCAGGCCTGGCCTACCTCGTCCTGCAGAGCCGCGAGGCGGTGCGCGACGCGGAGGACGCGCTGGTCGACGGCCTCGGCGTCGACTACGTGGAGCAGCTCGACACGAAGCCGACGCCCGCCGACCTCGCGACACCGTGGCGGCGGATCGCCAACCCCTTCGCGTTCGGCCGCGCCGCACGCAAGGCCGGTGTCGAGGTGCACCGCAACATCGCGTTCGCGCCGCACGGGCGCCGCGGCCTGCTCGACATCTACACCTCGGAGGTCACCCCCGCCAGCGGCGCCCCCGTGCTGCTGCAGGTCCACGGTGGCGGCTGGACGATCGGCAACAAGGACCAGCAGGGCCTGCCGCTGATGCAGCACATGGCGGCCAAGGGCTGGGTCTGCGTCGCCATCAACTACCGGCTCGCACCGCGCGACCCGTGGCCCGCGCAGATCGTCGACGTCAAGGCGGCCATCGCGTGGATCAGGGAGCACATCGCCGACTACGGCGGTGACCCGTCGTACATCGCGATCACCGGGGGCTCCGCCGGCGGCCACCTCACCGCGCTTGCCGCGACCACCCCCAACGACCCGGAGTTCCAGCCCGGCTTCGAGGACGCCGACACCTCGCTGCAGGCGGCGGTCCCCTACTACGGCGTCTACGACTTCGCCGGGGCGACCGGCCTGAAGTCGGCGCGCCTGCTGCGCGACCGGTTCCTGCAGGGCTGGGTGATCAAGGAGCGCTTCGCCGACCACCCCGAGGTCTACGAGCGCGCCTCTCCCCTGCTGCAGGTGACCCCGGACGACCCCGACTTCTTCGTCGTCCACGGCTCCCGCGACACCCTCGTCGACCCCGGCCAGGCGCGCGCCTTCGTCGCCGCACTGCGGGCCACGTCCAAGCGGACGGTCGTGTACGCCGAGCTGCCGGGCGCCCAGCACGCGTTCGACGTGTTCCCGTCGATCCGGTCCCAGCACCTCGTCCGCGCCACCGACCGGTTCCTGACCTGGCACTGGAACTCGTGGCGGCGCGAGCAGCTGTCCACAGACGCGCCGGTGGCGCTGGATCCGCCGGTCGACTAGCGGGGCAGGCCCAGGATCCGCTCCCCGGCGACATTGCGAAGGATCTGGGTGGTGCCGCCGGCGATCGAGAGGCAGCGCGTGTTGAGCTGCTCCCACAGGTCGGCCGCGAGCGGGTCGCCCGACTCCTTGCCGATCGCACCGAGCAGGGCGAGCTCGTCGCCCTGGAGCCTCACGACCAGCTCCGAGGAGTCCTGACGGCTCCGGACCCCGAGCAGTTTCGCGACGCTCGACTCCGCGCCGGGGCCGTGCCCGCCGAGGGCGCGCAGGGTGGTCCGCACGCCGAGCAGGGCACAGACGGTCGCCAAGGCGACCTGGTGGCCGACCTGCACCCGGGCGACTGCACCCAGGTCGCGGGAGGCCGCCAGCTCGACGGCCCGCTCGACGCTCTTGGTCAGCCGGGCGCTCGCCATCGCGACGCGCTCGTTGGCCAGGGTCGTGCGGGCCAGCCGCCAGCCGTCCCCGGGCTCGGCCACGACGCACTCGTCCGGCACGAACACGTCGTCGAGGAAGACCTCGTTGAAGAGCGCCTCACCGGTGATCTCGCGCAGTGGCCGGACCTCGATGCCGGCCGACCTCATGTCGACGAGGAAGTAGGTGATGCCCTTGTGCTGCGGGACGTCGGCGTCCGTCCGGGCCAGGCAGATGCCCCAGTCCGCGCGCTCGGCGACCGAGGTCCAGACCTTCTGACCGGTCAGCGACCAACCGCCGTCGACCCGGGTCGCGCGGGTGCGCAGCGACGCGAGGTCGGAGCCGGAACCGGGCTCGGAGAAGAGCTGGCACCAGGTGAGCTCGCCGAGCAGTGAAGGCCGCACGAAGCGCTCGCGCTGGGCGTCCGTCCCGTGGGACAGGATCGTCGGGACCGCCCAGCCGGCGATCACCAGGTCCGGTCGTACGACGCCGGCCCGGCCCAGCTCCTGGTCGATGACGATCTGAAGGGTGGGGTCGGCGCCGAGACCGTAGGGCGCCGGCCAGTGCGGTGTCAGGTAGCCGGCGTCGACCAGCGCCGCGCGCCGGGCCTCCGGCGCCAGCGACGCGATCCGCTGCGCGGTCGCGCGGACCTCGGGACGGACCGCGTCGTCGCGGCCCTCGAGGTCGACGTCGACCTGGCGTCGTACACCGGAGACGGCGGCGGTGGTGATCCGCTCGGCCGCGGCGTCCGACGAGCCGACGAGGGCGCGCAGGGTCAGCGCCCGGCGCAGGTAGAGGTGGGCGTCGTGCTCGAAGGTGAACCCGATGCCACCGAGGACCTGGATGCACGCCTTGGCGACCTCGACCGCACCGTCGAAGCAGGTGGCCTGGGCGACATCGGCGGCGAACGCCCACTGCACGTCGTCGCCAGCATCGGCAGCCGCAGCGGCGTCCCACGCGGCGGCGGTGACCGACTCGGCGGTCTCGAGCATCTGCGCGCACAGGTGCTTGATCGCCTGGAAGGCTCCGATCTTCTGGCCGAACTGCTCGCGCACGCCTGCGTAGTCGACCGCGGTCTCCAGGCACCAGCGGGCCACGCCGGCGGCCTCGGCCGCCGCGAAGGTGACCGCGAGCAGCCGGCGTCGCTCGTCCGGTTCGCCGGAGCCGCCGGAGCCGCCGGAGACGCGGGCGTGCCGGGCGCTGAGGTCGACGCCGGTCCCGGTCGTGGCCTGGCCGCCGTCGAGCAGCAGGAGCTCGCTCGCCGTACCGCCGTCCCAGACCGCGCCGCCGGGGTGCACCTGCACCCCGAACCGGCCGGGGCGTCCGGTCAGCACGCCACCGATCGCCGCGCCGAGGAGGCCACCGGGGACCAGCTCGTGGGCGCAGGCCTCCAACGCCACCGCCTGGTCCAGGACGGATCCGCCCCCACCGCCGGCCGATTCCGGCACGGCGATCGCTGCGACGCCCATCTCCTCGACGGCTGCCCAGGTGGAGGCGAAGTCGGCGTCTGCGTCGCCCTCGGCTGCACGCACGGCCTCGACCGGCCCGAGGCTGGCGGCCCACTTGCGCAGGGTGTCGGCGAGCTCGACCTGCTCGTCGGTGATGCCGAGTGACATGGTGCTCCTCAAGAACTAGAACGCGTTCTAACTCTACTAGAGTGGCCGGGTGACCGACACCATGCCGTCTGACCTGCTCGAGCACGCGCGCAACGCGAAGGGCTTCATGCCCGAGGACGAGGGCGCGCTGCTCCACCGGATCGCCCTCGAGCGACTCCCCCACGGTCCCGCGCTCGAGGTCGGCACGTACTGCGGCAAGTCCGGCATCTACCTGGGCGCCGCGGCCCAGCAGGTCACCGCCGCCACCGGTACGACGGCTGTCGTGTTCACCGTCGACCACCACCGGGGTTCGGAGGAGAACCAGGCCGGCTGGGAGCACCACGATGCCAGCGTCGTCGACCCCGAGCTCGGGCTGATGGACACCTTGGGCCAGTTCCGCAAGAACATCGCGCGCGCCGGCCTCGAGGAGCACGTCGTCGCCGTTGTCGGCCAGTCGACCACCGTCGCGGCCCACTGGCGCACGCCACTGTCGCTGCTGTTCATCGACGGCGGCCACGGCGAGCAGCCCGCGCGCGACGACTTCGCCGGCTGGGCCCACTGGGTCGACGCGGGCGGCTACCTCGCCATCCACGACGTGTTCCCGGACCCGGCCGACGGCGGCCGGCCGCCCTACGAGCTGATCTACCTGCCCGCCCTCGCGAGCGGCGCCTACACGGAGGTCGCCGTCACCGGCTCCCTCCGTGTCCTGCAGCGCACGAAGGGATCAGCGGGCGACCCGCTCGGCTGAGCAGTCGCACTCCAGCGCGATCTCGTCGAAGTGCGGCGCGAGGGACGTGCCGCGCATGATCCCCGAGCCCGGGGTCGCGTGACCGTAGGTCTCCCCGAGCGCGTCGACGGCGAGCACCACGGCGGCCGCGGTGTACGTCGTGTGCTCGTGGGGCCAGTGCACGTTGCGGGGCTCGTCATCGGGGGCTGGACGGGTCGGGTCGTCGTACACCCAACCGGTCCAGTAGCGGCCGTCGTCCTCGCGCAGGTGCTGCATGTCGGTCAGCAGCGCCAGCGCGCCGCGCTGGTCGCCGATGACGTCGAGGGCCATCGCCAGCTCACAGGTCTCGGCGCCGGTGACCCACGGGTTGGTGTCGACGCAGTGGATGCCGAGGCCGGGCACGACGAACTGGTCCCACCGCCGCGCGAGGAGGTCACGGGCGGCGTCGCCGCGGACCGGACCGCCGAGCACCGGGTAGTACCAGTCCATGGAGTACGTCGACTTGTCCGCGAACAGGTCGGCGTGCGAGCGGACGGCGTGGCCGAGCCGGCCACCGGCGAGCTCCCACTCCGGCTGCGGGTCGTCCATCAGGTCCGCGAGGGCGACGCCGGCACGCAGCGAGTGGTAGATCGACGAGTTGCCGGTCAGCAGGCAGAAGTCGTCCACGGGCGTCCAACGGATGCCACCGAAGGGCTCCTGCAGCGACACGACGAAGTCGAGCCCGGCACGGACCGAGGGCCAGTACCGCTCGACGAAGCGGATGTCGCGGCGGACCAGCCAGTGGTGCCACAGGCCCACCGCGAAGTACGCCGACATGTTGACCTCGCCGCGCTCGTCCTCCGGCTCGCCACCGACGATCTTCATCGGCCACGAGCCGTCGGCGCGCTGCATCGTCGGGACCCAGGCATAGGCGCGCTCGGCGGCCTCGACCTGGCCGCCGACGAGCATCGCCATCGCGGCCTCGACGTGGTTCCAGATGTCGACGTGCTCGCCGGTCGTCCACGGTACGGCGCCCCACGGCTCCTGCATCGCCGCGATGGCGGCCGCGGTGTCGGCGACGTCCTGCGCCGAGAGCACGCCCTCGACGTACGGCAGGCGGCTGAGCGGGACCTCGGGCGTGGTTCCCCGGGTCACGCCGTCTCCGGCTTCCGGAAGTACAGCACCATGCTCTTGCCGATCGTCGGGTCGAGCACCTTGCCGGCGAGCTGGAGCGCCTTGGGCTGCTTCATGATCTCCCAGACGAGCAGCTTGTGGTAGGCCTTCGCGAGCGGGTGGTTGTCGTTCTCGACGCCGACGGCGCACTTGATCCACCAGTACGGCGTGTGCAGGCCGTGCGTGTAGCTCTTGCCCTCGAACAGCATGGCGTCGCCGGGCGTGCCGTCGTTGAACCGGCCGCCCTTGGTGACCTTGTCGATGAGCTCGTGGTCGGTGTAGATCCGGATGTGGCCGCCCTCGGCATTGTGGTAGTCGGCCGACAGGCGCCAGTTGATGACCTCGGGCAACCACCGGGGCACCGTCACGGCGAGCGTGCCACCGGGACGCAGGACGCGGATCAGCTCACGGATCGCCGCGACGTCGTCGTGGATGTGCTCGAGCACCTCCGAGCAGACGATCCGGTCGAACTCACCGTCGGCGAAGGGCAGTGCGAGCGCGTCGCCCTGCTTGACGTCGGCCTCGGCACCCTCGGGCACCTCGCCGGCCTCCTTCATCGCGACGAACAGGTCGCGGACGCCCTCGAGCTCCTCGGCGTCGATGTCGAAGGCGATCACGTCCGCCCCGCGGCGATACATCTCGAAGCTGTGGCGACCCGCACCGGCGCCCATGTCGAGGACCCGGTCGCCGGCCTTGAGGCCCAGGCGGTCGAAGTCAACGGTCAGCATGTCAGTCCCTCTTCTCGGTCTTCTCGGCCGCGTACTCGGCGATGACGTCCTCGAGCACGGCCGCGGTGCTCGCCGCGACGGCGCTCCAGCTGAACAGCTCCTTCACGCGACGTCGGCCGGCGGCACCCATGGCAGCGCGGCGCTCCGGGTCGTCGAGCAGCCCGGCGACGGCCTCGGTCAGCGCACCCACGTCACCCGGCTCCACCACGTCGGCGCACAGGCCGTCGGGACCGACGACCTCGGGGATCGCCCCGGCCCGGGACACGACGAGCGGGGTCTCGCAGGCCATCAGCTCGGCGGTCGGCAGCGAGAAGCCCTCGTAGAGCGACGGCACGCAGGCGAGCTCGGCCGAGCCCATCAGCGCGACGAGCTCGTCGTCGGTGAGGCCGTTGGCGAACGAGACCCGGTCGGCGATGCCGAGCTTGTCGATGAGCTTCTCGGTGACGCCGCCCTCCTTGGGCTTGGTGACCAGGACCAGCTCGAGGTCGCGCTCGACGACCAGCTTGGCGAAGGCCTCGAGGAGCACCGAGATGCCCTTGAGCGGCGCGTCGGCGCTGGCCATCGCGAGGATGCGCCCGGGGACGCGGGGCTCGGCCGGCGGCACGAACCGGTCGTCCACGCCGAGCAGGATCGTCTCGATGCGGGCCGGGTCGACCTGGAACTCGCGCACGACGTCACGCTTGGACGACTCGGAGGGCACGATCACCCGGCGCAGCTGAGGCGCCGTGCGCTTCTGCTGGCCCAGGAAGGAGTACCAGCGCCACACGCCGAGCTTCGGCAGCTCGAAGCGCCACCTCGAGCCGTGCTTGCGCTTGGCCCACACGGCGGACGCCAGCTCGATGCGCCGGTCCATCGTGATCGGGTGGTGGATCGTCGCGGCGAGCGGCAGGCCGATCGCCGGGCCCTCGACCCCGAGCAACGGGGTCGCGAGCGTCTGGTTGTCGAACACGATGTCGAACTCGTCACGGCGGGCCTTGAGCAGCTTGACCACACGCCTGCTGAACGTGAGCGGCTCCGGGAAGGCGCCGCTGCGCATCGTCAGCCACTCCTCGACGTCGACCAGGTCGCGGAACTCGCGCGGGCGGGGGTTGCGGAACTCGTCGCCCGGCTTGTAGAGGTCCAGGCTCGGGACCTTGGTCAGCGTGACGCCCTCGTCCAGCTCCGGGTAGGGCTGGCCGGAGAAGACCTCGACCGTGTGGCCGAGCGCGACGAGCTCGCGCGTCAGGCGCCGGATGTAGATCCCCTGCCCGCCGACGTGCGGCTTGCTGCGGTAGGACAGCATTGCGATTCGCATCAGGTGGTTCTCCCCAAGTCGTGCTCCCGGGGAGCAGGGTTGTAACAAAAACGTGGTGGAACGTGTTCCAAATTATGCGCTACCTGCCGGTAGCCTATCGACTGGGTCCTCAACAGACCGCCTCGTCATCTTCACCCCAGGGGGACATTCCGTGAGCATCGCGAACCCGTCCACGTCCGAGGACCTCGGATCGGCCGCGCAGCGGGAGCGCCGCAAGCGGATCCTCGACGCCACCTACGAGCTGGCGAAGTCCGGCGGCTTCGACGCCGTGCAGATGAGGGCCGTGGCCGAGCAGGCCGACGTCGCCCTCGGCACGCTCTACCGCTACTTCCCCTCGAAGATCCACCTGCTGGTCAGCGCCCTCGGCCGCCAGTTCGACGAGGCGGCGGTCCGGCTCAACGAACGCGAGATCCCCGGCGACACGCAGGCCGACCGGGTGCTGTACGTCCTCAAGCGGATGGCCCGCGGCATGCAGGGCGACCCCAAGCTCACCGAGGCGCTCACCCGTGCCTTCATGTTCGCCGACAGCAGCGTGTCCAACGAGATCCACGTCGTCGGCATGGCGATGACCTCGATCGTCACGCACGCCATGCACGGCGGCGTGCCGGCCGAGGGCGCGCTCACCGACGAGGACGTCGCGATCGCGCGGGTCCTCGGGGACGTGTGGCTGTCCGCCCTGGTGGCGTGGGTGACCGGCCGTTCCACCGCCGCGGAGACCGCAGCGCACATGGAGACAGCCGTGCACCTGATCCTCCGCGACTGACTACGCGCCGAAGGCGTGGGTCGAGGTGACCCCGCCGTCGACCGCGATCTCGGCGCCGTTGATGTACGACGACTCGTCGCTGGCCAGGAAGACGTAGACCGGGGCGATGTCCTCGGGAAGGCCCACCCGGCGCAGCGGGACCTTGCTGGCGCCGTACTCCATCGCGGCGTCCCCGCCGTGCACCCGCGTCATCGGGGTGTCGATCATGCCGGGGTGGACCGAGTTGACCCGGATGCCCTTCGGGCCCAGCTCCATGGCGGCGCACTTGGTCATGCCACGGATCGCCCACTTGGTGGCGGCGTAGGCGGTGCACGACGGCATGCCGGCCAGGCCCTCCACCGACGAGGCGTTGATGATCGAGCCGCCGCCGTTCTTGCGCATGGTTCGGCTGACCGCCTGCATGCCGAGGAAGACGCCCAGCTGGTTGACCCGCCAGACCAGCTCGACCTCCGCCGCGGGCATCCGCTCGATGTCGCCGAAGCGAAGGATGCCGGCGTTGTTGGCGAGCACGTCGACCGGGCCGAACCGGGTGGTGGTGTCCTCGACCAGCGCGGTCCAGGACGCCTCGTCGCTCACGTCGTGGTGGGCGAAGTGGGCGTGGGCGCCCAGCTGGTCGGCGAGCGCCTGGCCCTCGTCCTTCGCCACGTCGGCGATGACGACCTTGGCCCCTTCGGCGACGTAGGCGCGGGCGATAGCGGCGCCCTGGCCCTGGGCACCGCCGGTGACGATCGCGACCTTGTTCTCCAGACGTCCTGACATCACACGCTCAGCTTCATGATCGAGTCGGCGGCGAAGCCGACGTTCGGGTCACGGTCGGCGAAGAAGCCGCCCAGCTGCTTGTCGAGGTCCTCGCCGGTCCACAGGTCGCCGGACGCGTCGAAGCGCTGCTCCACGACCGGTGCGGCGACGAGAGCCACCATGCCGCCGTACACGACGAAGACCTGGCCGGTGATCCGCTCGGCCGCCGGCGAGGCGAGGTAGGCGACCAGCGGTGCGACGTGGTCGGCGGAGTACGGGTCGACGGCCTCGCCGGACTGGTCCTCCCCGAAGACGGCCGCCGTCATGGCGGTGCGGGCACGCGGGCAGATCGCGTTGGCGCGGACACCGATCTTCGACAGACCGCGCGCGGTCGACAGCGTCAGCGCGGCGATGCCGGCCTTGGCGGCGGCGTAGTTGGCCTGGCCCGGCGAGCCGCCGAGGAAGGCCTCCGAGGCGGTGTTGACGATGCTGCCGTAGACGGTGCCGGTCTCGTTCTGCTTCGACTGCTCCCGCCAGTACGACGCGGCGTTGCGCGAGAGCAGGAAGTGGCCGCGCAGGTGGACTGCGATGACCGCGTCCCACTCGTCGTCGGAGAGGTTGAAGAGCATCCGGTCGCGCGTCATGCCGGCGTTGTTGACCACGATGTCGAGCCCGCCGAGCTGCTCGACGGCCGCGGCGACCATGGCGTCGGCGGTCTCCCGCTTGCTCACGTCACCCGGTACGACGACAGCCTCTCCCCCGAACGCACGGATCTCCTCCGCCGCCTCGTCCCCGGCTCCCGGCAGGTCGTTGACGACCACCCTGGCTCCGGCGCGGGCCAGCGCGACCGCCTCGGCGCGGCCGAGTCCGGCCCCGGCGCCGGTGACGATCGCCACCTTGCCCTCGAGCGAGGTCCCTGCAGTCATGCTCACTCCTCCACCAGCGTGATCGCGGCCCGCGGGCACGCGGCGACGGCACGCCGGACGTTCTCGATGTTCTCGTCGGTGGTCTCCTCGGTGTGCAGCTGGAGGAAGTCGTCATCGTCCAGCTCGAACACCTCGGGGGCCATCGCCTCGCACAGCCCGTTGGACTCGCAGAGGTCGAAGTCGACCTTGATCTTCATGACGGTGCCTTTCAGGTCATCTTCCGGTGGTCCCAGGACGCGACCCGCTCGGGGTGGATGATCACGCCCACCCGCTTGGTCGCCTGCTTCTCGACGGCCTGCCTGCCGAGGTCGCCCAGCGCCTCGAACGAGTCGGCGCCGACCATGCGCGTCGCGACGGCCGAACCGATCTCGAAGATCGTGTCGTGGTCGCGCACGATCTCCGCACGGCCCTCGATCGACACCCCGCGCAGCTCGAAGTAGTCGGTGCCGTCCTCGACGAGGGCGGTCACCCGCGGGTCGCGCTCGAGGTTGAGGATCTTCTGGCTGCGGCCGTAGGTCCAGAACGCGATCTTCCCGTCCCGGACGATGTAGAAGAGCGTCGTCAGGTGCGGGAACCCGTCGCGGCCGTTGGCCGCGACCTGGACCTTGAGGTTCTCGCCGAGCAGGCCCTGGACCTCCTCCTCGCTCAGCTTGACCTGGTCACGTCCGCTGCTCATCTCAGCTCCCTTCCGAGGAGTGGCCGGGGAAGACGTGTGCCGACGGGTCGATCACGACCGCGGCGTTGTTGACGGCGG
Source organism: uncultured Nocardioides sp. (assembly GCA_964487275.1). Taxonomy (GTDB): domain Bacteria; phylum Actinomycetota; class Actinomycetes; order Propionibacteriales; family Nocardioidaceae; genus Nocardioides. The sequence continues at coordinate 54,412 of CAZAQE010000025.1, forward strand.
TCGCCGCCTCCCCGAAGCCGACGGCGATGAGGCGCACCTTGCCGTCGTACTCGGTGATGTCGCCGGCGGCGAAGACCCGCGGCAGGCTCGTGCGCATCGCACTGTCGACGACGATGTGGCGGCGGTGCGTCTCCAGGCCCCACTGCTGGAGCGGACCGAGGTCGGCCACGAAGCCCAGTGCGGCCACGACGGCCTGGGCGGGACGCACGGTCGGCTCGCCGTCGACGGTGATCTCGACCTCGGCGAGCGCGCCCCGGTCGCCACCGTCGGCGTCGCGCAGCGCGGTCACCTCGGCGCGGGTGACGATGTCGACCGACGAGGCCTGCACCTGCTCGACGGTGCGCTGGTGGGCACGGAACGCGTCGCGGCGGTGCACGAGGGTCACCGAGTGCGCGATCGGCTCGAGGTGGTGGGCCCAGTCGAACGCACTGTCACCACCGCCGACGATGACGACGTCCTTGCCGGCGTACGGCTCGAAGCTCGGGACGAAGAACTCGACGCCGCGGCCGGCCCAGCCATCGGCGGCCGGCAACGGGCGCGGGCTGAACTTGCCGATGCCCGCGGTGATGATCAGGGCCTTGGCCTGGACCAGCGTGCCGTCGTCGAGGGTGAGCTCGACCCCGGTCTCGTCGTCGACCTTCAGGCCCGAGGCAGTCCGGCCGAGCAGCTGGACCGGTTCAGCCGTCAGCGCCTGGGCGACGAGGCCGTCGACGAGGTCGCGACCCTTGACATCCGGGAAGCCGGCGACGTCGAGGATCGCCTTCTCGGGATACATCGCCGTCACCTGGCCGCCGAGCTCCGGCAACGAGTCGACCAGCGCGACCCGGAGGCCGCGGAAGCCCGCGTAGTAGGTCGCGAACAGTCCGGCAGGTCCGGCGCCGACGATGGCGACGTCACAGCTCACGGGGTGGTCCACACGCGAACTGTAACGTGTTCTAGTTCGTCTTGTCTTGCGTCGCGTCCGTGTCGAGACCGTCGACGAGCCAGCCCTGGTCGGTGTGGACCATCGTCACCAGCACCTTGTAGGGCGTGACCACCGTCTCGGGCTTGCCGTCGCGCTCGCGGGAGACGACCTGGTTGAGGAAGACCAGCGCCTCGAGGCGCGTCCGGTTGGCGCGGACGACGCCCTGCGCGACGACATTGGCCTGCACCGTGGTCCGGTTGGCGACGAACTCCTTCTCGATGTCCGCCGTCGTCGTCCGATAGCTCTTCTCGAAGGACTCCGTCATCAGGGCCGCTGCCTTGTCGACCTCGGCGTCGTAGGCCTGGTAGTCGACCGCGACGATCTCCTGGGCCGCCTTCGCGGCCTTGTCGACGCCCTCGAGCACCGGCAGCTCGTCGGCCACGACCGGCCGTCCCTCGGGCACGACGAGCTGACCACTGTCGTCGACGGCCCGCGCGGGCTCCTCGTCGGTGAGCGTGTCCCACAGCAGGACCCCGAACTCCGCGGCCAGGGCGAACGCGACCAGCACGAGGACGGCTGTCAGCACGCGGGTGGTCTTCTGCCGGGCGAGGACCCCGACCCGCGGGGTCGGTCCTCCCGCTCCCGGGTCCGTCGGGTCGGCCGCCGGGCGGACCCGCCCTGCGGGACGCACCCGGTCCCGTGCACGGGGCTTGGCGAGGTCGACCTTCTCCGTCGCGACCGGGGACTCCTCGCCCGCTGCGACGTCGCTGGTCGGATCCTCCGGGCGACCCGCGCCGGGCTGGCCGGCGATCCGGCGGGGACGGGCGGTCGTGCCGCGCGAGCTGGCGGGGCGGCGGGGCGTGGGGCGGCTCATCGTCGTCTCCTCAGCCCAGCTCGACGTACTGCAGGTCGTTGGTCAGCCACTCGCCGTCCTCCAGGACGAGCTCCACCTGGATGCGGTAGTTGCGCGCTTCTTCCTTGAACTCGGTGGTCTTGTTCGTGACATGGCCGCTGGTCGCGACGATCACCGTCGCCGAGTCCTTGTCGCCGGCGACCAGGCCGGCCCACACCACCCGCGCGACCATCGTGGACTGCGCCTCGGTCGCGAGCTTCTCGAGGTCGGCCGCGCCCTTCTCGTACTGCTGCAGGAAGGTGCCGGTGGACTTCTCCTTGACCGCCTCGATCGTCGCGTCGGCGTCCTTGAAGTCGAAGTTCACGAAGGAGGTCACCATGTCGCTCGCCGCGGCCAACTGATCGGCGACCCGCTCCTGCTGGGCCTCGTCGGCCAGCTTGACCGGCTGCACGATCCCGCGTCCGACGTCCTGGCCCGCGCCGGGGGCGACCTCGGTGCCGTCGACCTCGTCGTCGTTGGAGCTGACGTGGAGGAACAGCAGGAAGACGGCGACGCACCCGAGCACCACGGTCGCGGCGTAGAGCGCGACGTTGAGGCGGACCCGACTGCGCTCGTCCTCCGGCGTCGGAGCCGTCACCGGCTCGCCACCGGACCCACCAGCAACCACTTCCACGCATCCCCTCCCAGGACGGACAGGTCCTCCGGCTGCCGCAGGCTGACCGGGTTCCCCGCTGAGTCGACCAGCCCGGGGACCTGCCCCGTGGCCGGATCGTAGCCGCCACTGTAGACGCGGGGCGGCGAGGCGTTGGCACCTCCCCGGTTCCCCGGCGCGTACTTGCTCCCACGCATCGCGTACGGCGGACCCGCCGTGCATCCGACGTCCGCCGCGGGGGCGTCGGTCAGGTCCTGGGTGGACCGCCACTCGGAGGGCGGCAGGTAGCCCTTGGTGCAGGGCGGGACGCTGTAGTCGAACTGCAGGTTGACGTGCCCGTAGCCGTCCGCGGTGCTGCCGGTCGGGCCACCCGCGATGAGCAGCGGGTAGGTCACCAGGAGCTGCTCGAGCCCGTCGAGCTCGCTGACCAGCACCTGCCCGACGCTGATCAGGTCACCCAGCAGGACCGGCAGCGTCGGCTCGAGCTCGCGGAGCAGGCGGTCCAGTGAGCGCGCGGCGCCCGGGGTCCGGCTGAGGATGGTGCGCAGGTCGCGGTCCCTGCCGCGCAGCGTCCCGGTGATCGTCGCGAGGTCGGCGGCGAGGCGTCGGATGTTCTCCTTCTGCCCCTGCTGGGTGCGCAGCACGGTCAGGCCGTCGTCGAGCAGCGCCACCGTCTCGTCCGTGTGGGCGTGCGCCTCCTCGATGAAGGCGCTGCCACCGTCCAGCAGCCTCTGGAGGTCCCGGCCGGTGTCGTTGAACATGAGACCGAGCTCCTCGACGACGCTCTGCAGGCTCTCCTCGTCGACGGACTGCACGAACCGGTTGAGGTCGACCAGCAGGTCTCCCTCGTCGACCGGCAGCGAGTCGGCCGTGCCCTCGAAGTGCGCGCCGTCGGCGGCGTACGGGCCCTGCTCCTGCTCGGGCTGGAAGTCGAGGTACTGCTCGCCGACGGCGGACAGGTTGTGGACGAACATCTCCGAGTCCAGCGGCAGCTCCGTGCCCGGTTCGAGGACCAGGGTGAGGTCGATGCCCTCCTCCGTCGGCACGACGTCGTCGACCCGGCCGATCTTCACCCCGCGGTAGGTCACCTCGCTCCCGACGAAGAGGCCGCCCGAGCCCGGCAGGCTCGCCGTCACGACGACGTCGCGGCCGGTGACCTTGTCGACCAGCCCGAGGTAGGCGGCCGTGATGTAGGTGATGCCGACCGCGCTGAGGACGACGAAGGCACCCAGCCGGATCCGTACGCCGCGCGTCATGCCGAGGCTCCCAGCAGCGACGCGGTCGAGTCGCCCTCGTAGGAGGCGTGCGACCCGGTGAGGCCCTGGGCGAGGCCACCGAGCAAGCCGTTCGGACCGAGCAGTCCTCCTCCGTCGAGCAGGCCGCCGAGGTCGATCTCCGGAAGTGCGTTGAGCAGCTTGCAGACGGGACCGTCGCGCAGGGCCTTGGTCCGGCACTGCCGCTGCAGGTCCTGGAGCAGGTTGACGTCGCGCAGGACCTTGGCGCACGCCGTGCTGGTGAGCTTGCCGCTCTGCAGGCACCGGGCGACCTGGCTGACCACCCCGCTGAGGTCGGGCAGCTGGATCTCGGGGAGCTGCAGCGACTTGTAGAGGTTGGCCAGGTCGAAGTCCGCGACGATCGAGGTGTCGGCGTAGTCGCCCTGGACGATCTTGTTGGCGGCCTGCGGGAACGGGAAGCTGACGAGGAGGTTGAGCCCCGGGGCGAGCTGCTCGTCGGCCTGCCGCAGCTTGCGCAGGATCGGGCTCAGGTCCTTGAGGATCGTCAGCACGTCCTCCTTGCTGGCGTTGATCACGCGGGTGCCGACCTTGCCGAGGCGGTCGAGCGCGGAGAGCATGTCGATGAGCTCGTCGTGCTGGGCGGCGAGGACGTCGACGGCGGGGCCGATCGCGTCGAGCGCGTCGCCGATCGTGTCCTTCTCCGCGTTGAGCGTCGCGGTCAGGTTGTTCAGGGACTCGAGCGCCTTGATGATGTCGGCCTTCTGGCCGTCGAGCGTGCCGACCACGGAGTCGAGCGAGGAGAGCAGGCCGCGCAGCCGGTCCTCCCGTCCCGACATGACCTCGTTGGCCTCGCGGGTGATGGTCCCGAGCTGGGCCACGCCACCCCCGCTGAGCAGGAACGACAGGGCCCCGAGGACCTCCTCCACCTCCGGGTTGCGGCCGGTCTGCGGGAGCTCGATGGTGTCGCCCTGGGCGAGGCGACCCGTCGGCTCGTCCTCCGTGGGCTCCTCGAGCGCGACGTACTTCTCGCCCAGCAGCGACACCTGGCGGATGTCGGCGATCGTGTTGTCCGGCAGCTCGACCTCGTCGCTGATGATCAGCGTGATCCGCGCGTTCCAGCCGGAGCGCTCGACCTCCCCCACCTCGCCGACCACGACGTCGTCGACCATGACCGGCGAGCGCGGCACCACGTTGAGCACGTCGCGGAAGTACGCCGTCACCTCGTAGGCCTCGTCCGCGTCGACCTCGTGGCCGGGGAGCGGCAGGTCGTAGGCGCCGTCGAACCCGCACCCGGCCAGCAGGGTCGCCCCGGCAGCCACCGCTGCGGCCGCCCGCAGTCCACGCGTCCTCGCCGCGGTCACGAGACACCTCCGAGCAGGGTGCCGACCGAGGCGTCCTCGCCGGTCGAGAACGTCGCCTCGGTGGTCTCGGGCATCCGCAGTCCCTTGCTCGTGTCGACGACGCCCTTGGAGGAGCCCTTCGGCAGGTACGACGCGTACTCCGGCGGGAGCCAGGGCAGGTTGGCGACGATCGGCTCGAGCAGTGCCGCGATCACGTCGCAGGCGACGTCCTTCAGGGCCGCCGGCATCGCCGGGTTCTGCTGGACGATCGCGCAGATCAGGCCGTCGGCGTCCCAGATGTTGCCGCCGATGCCGATCCGCGAGCTCTGGGTGCCGCTGACGTGCTCGAAGCCGAGGTGCAGGTTCCCCATGGCGACCGGGGCGACACGCACGGCCGTCTCGATGTTGTCGGTCTCCGAGGCGATGTTGGTCATCACCCGGGTCAGCTTGCGGATGTCGGCGACGAAGGCGTCGCGGTTGTCGGTGACGAAGCCCTCGATGCTGCTGACGGCGCGGGCCACCTCGGACACGGCGGCATCGAGCTCGTCGCTCTCCTCGGCCAGCATCCTCGAGACACCGGTGAGGTCCTGCATGAACGCCCGGACCAGTCGGTCGTTGTCCGCGAGCGTGCCGGTGAACTCCGCCAGGTTGGTCACGGCCTCGAACAGCGGGCCGGCGCCGTCGCCGAAGGTCTCGGCCGCGGCGGCCAGCTGCCGGATCATCTCGTTGCCCCGTGCGCCCTGCCCGTCGAGCGCCTTCTGGCCGGCCTCGAGCAGGTGGTCGAGCGTGCCGTCCGCGTTGACGCCGTTCGGGCCGAGGGCCTTCGTCAACGCCTGCAGGCTGCCGTAGATGCGGTCGAGCTCGACGGGGACGGCCGTCTCCGGCAGTGCGATGTCGGCGTCGTCGGCCATCACCTCGTCGCCGTCGCGGAACACCGGAGTGAGCTGCACGAAGCGGTCCGCGACCAGCGTCGGCGTGACGATCACCGCCTGCGCGTCCGCCGGGACGTCGTACGACGCGTCGTACTCCATCTCGACGCGGACGGAGTTCCCTGCCGGGATCACGGCGGTGACCTCGCCGACGTTGACCCCGAGGATGCGCACGTCGGTTCCCTTGTAGACGCTGACGGCGCGCGGGAAGTGGGCGGTCACGCTCTTCATCTCGGCCGGCGACCGGACGAGGTTGACGGCCACGGCGACGAGGAGCAGGACACCGAGCAGCGCGAGCAGCCGGCGGTCGATGCGCTGGAGGATCGTCGACACCATCACAGCGCCCCCGGGACGAACTCACCGGTCGGCAGGGCGAGGAGGTTGGACGCGTACGCGTCGAACCACGGCCCGGTGCCGATGATGTTGCTGAGGATGGAGACGTAGGGCCCGAGGGCGGCGAGGGTCTCCTTGATGCGCTTCTCCTTGTCGACCAGGAAGGAGAGCAGGCCGTCGACCTCGGCGAGCGCCGGGGCGATCTGCTGCTCGTTGTCCTTGACCAGCCCCCGCAGCTCACGCCCGAGTGCGCGGGCGTTGACCAGCAGGTCGTGGACCGCCTCCTTGCGCTTGGTGAGCTCCTTGAACACCAGGTCGCTGTTCTTCATCAGCGCGACGATGTCCTCGCTGCGGTCCGCGAGGACCTTGCTGACCTCCTTGGTGCTGTCGAACAGGGCCCGCACCTCCGCATCGCGCGAGGCGACGGAGCGCGAGAGCCGCGCGATCCCGTCGAACGCGGACTGGATCTCGGGCGCCGAGGCGTCGAGGGTGTCAGCGACGGTGTCCAGCGCGGTGGCGAGCTGGTCGGTGTCGATCTCCTCGGTGGTCGTCGTGAGGTCGGTGAAGACCCCGACGATGTCGTAGGCGGACTCGGTCCGCTCGAGCGGGATCGTGCCGTCGGCAGCGAGCTGGCCGTCGCCGACGGGCTGCAGGTCGAGGAACTTCTCCCCGAGGAGGTTGAGGACCTCGATCGAGGCCCGGCTCTCCTTGCCGAACTCGACGTCGCCGTCGACCTCGAAGTGCACCTCGACCCGGTCATCGACGAGGGTCACGCCAGTGACCCGACCCACGCGGATGCCGCCGACCTGGACGATGTTGCCCTTGTGGATGCCGCTCGCGTCGCTGAACTCGGCGACGTAGCTGGTGCCCCGGAAGCCGGGGAACTTGCCGAGGTTGAAGGTGGCGGCCGAGACGAGGGTCATCAGCACGAGCGTGATGACGCCGAGCCGGATGACTCGGGCATCGCGGGAGCGGGCGTCGCGGGAACGGGTCATCGGTCCTGGCACCTCGGCGCGTTCGAGTGCAGCGCGAAGCTGGCGATGTACTTCTGCAGCTCCTTGATCACCGGGAGGTTGGCGATGACGGGCAGCTTGATGCGGGCGGAGACGCCGCAGACGTAGTAGCTGTACCAGGAGCCGTAGGTGCCCGTGCGGGTCTGGTCCTGCATGGTCTCCGGCATCCGCTCCAGGAGCTCGGACAGGTTGGCCCGGTTCTCCGGGCGGTTGAGCAGCTTGGCCAGCGAGCGCAGGGCCGCGATGTCCTCCTTCAGCAGGGGACGGCCGCGCCGGAGCAGGTCGGCGACGGTGACCGTGAGCTGGGAGATGTTGTCGAGCGACGATCCGATGGTCTCGCGGTCGCCGGCGAGGTCGGTCATCCACTCCTTGAGCTCGACGATCAGCGAGCTCAACTGCTGGTGCCGGTCGTCGACGGTCTCCAGCGTCTCGCCGAGGTTGGTGACCACCTCCCCGATCAGCTCGTCGCGGTCGGCGAGGGTCGTCGTGAGGGAGGCGGTGTGGGACAGCAGGCTGCGGACGGTCCCGCCCTCGCCCTGGAGGACCTGCACCAGGTTCATGCTGAGCTCGTTGACCTGGTCGGGGGTGAGCGCGGCGAACAACGGCTTGAACCCGTCGAAGAGCACGGTCAGGTCGAGCGCCGGCTTGGTGCGCTCGACCGGGATCGTCGCCCCGTCGCGCAGCGGCTCGGCATCCTCTGCACCGTCGCCCTCCTCGAGAGCCATGTAGCGGTCGCCGACGAGGTTGAGGAAGCGGATCTCGGCGCGGGACGCGGTCGTCATCTTCACCCCGGCGTCGACCTTGAAGGTCACCAGCGCCATGGACCGCTGGTGGTGCTCGACGTCCTTCACCTCGCCGACGTTGACCCCGGCCACGCGGACGTCGTCGCCCTCCGACAGCATCGTGGCGTTGGTGAAGACCGCCTTGAACTCGTTGCGCTCGCCGAACCCGATGTTGCCCATGATCACGGTCAGGACGCCCGTCACCAGGACGGACACGGCCGTGAAGACGCCGAGCTTGATCGCCGCCGAGGCCGTCGTCGCGTTGCGCCGGCGCAGCAGCCGCGCGGTGGAGTCGCCGCTCATCCGGCCGCCCTCCCCTCGCGGACCACAGGTCCGTACAGGAGGGAGCCGAGGGAGCCGTAGGTCTCCGGCTCCCGACCGCTCTGCCCGGCCAGCATGGCGTTGACGACGTCCTGCTCGGCGCGAGTGCCGGCGTGGCCGCTGTCGATGCTGCTGATGGGGTCGAAGAGACCGAGGTTCGGCAGGGGCAGGGTGGGCGGGTCCTCGTCGAGGTTCGTGCCCTGGTCGAGGGCGTAGGGCTTGGCCGGCACCGTGAAGTTCGGCAGGCCGACACACCAGGGGCCGTGCCCGACCTCGCCGTACTCCGGCAGGTCGCGCTCGTCGAAGGCGCGCGACTGGGGCTGGAAGAACTCGATGTACTGCTTGACCACGTTGCCCTCGAAGGTCTTGGACAGGATGGGCTCGTAGTTCGCCGCGCCGCGGATCAGGCACGGGAACTCGGGCGAGTAGTCGGCGAGGAGGCCGACGAGCGGCTCGGTGATCTCGCCCATCCGGATCAGGTTCTGCTCGTTGTCGTTGAGGAGTCGGGTCGCCGTCCGCGCCAGTCCGGTGAGGTCGGAGAAGAACACGTCGAGGTCGGCCGCCTTCTGGGTGACGGTCTTGCTGGTGACCGTGACGTCGTCGAGCACGTCGAGCAGGTCGGGCGCAGCGAGGTCGTAGGCGTTCGCGACGTCGGCGAGGGCGACCAGGTCCTGGCGCAGGGTCGGAAGGTGGTCGTCGATCTCGCCGAGGTACTCCCCCAGCTGGTCCATCGTCGTGCCCAGGTCCTGGCCACGCCCGTCGAGGGCGGTGGCCACGGCGTTCAGCGTCGCGTTGAGGTCGGCAGGCCGCACCGAGCGCAGCAGCGGGAAGAGGTCGGCGAGGATCTGGCTGAGCTCGACGTTGGTCTCGACCCGGTCGGACGGGATGACGTCGCCGTCCTGCAGCGAGCGCCCGTCGGCGTCCGGCGGACGGACCAGCGCGACGAACTTCTGCCCGAACAGGGTCGTCGGGAGGATGTGCACGCCGACGTTGGCCGGGATCTCCCTTGCCGCGTCGGGCTCGAGCGCCAGGGTGATCTCGGCCTGCTCCCCGTCCTGGTCGACCTCCTGCACCCGGCCCACGAGGGCGCCGTTGAGCCGGACATCGCCGAACTTGGCGAGCTGGAGGCCGGCCCGGTCGGCCTTCACCGTGACCGTGGTGACGTTGTCGAACTTCTTGTTGTAGAGCGCGATCGAGAGCCAGACGAGCAGGGCGAGGACGAGCAGGAACGCGACGCCGGCCACGAGGAGCCGGTTGTGCTCCTTCGGGCTGTCATGGTGGATGTTCACCAGCATCGGGCCACCTCCCCCCGCCGGGCGCTCATCCGGTGATCCTGACCGTCGTGGTCGAGCCCCAGATCGCGAAGCTCAGGAAGAAGTCGGCGACGACGATCGTCACGATGCTCGTTCGGATCGCCTTGCCGACCGCGCGGCCCACGCCGGCGGGGCCGCCGGAGGCGGTGTAGCCGTAGTAGCAGTGGATCAGGATGACCGCCACCGCCAGCACCAGCAGCTTGAAGAACGACCACACCATGTCGATGGGCGGCAGGAACTGCAGGAAGTAGTGGTCGTAGGTCCCGGCCGACTGGCCGTAGATGTAGACGACGATCAGCCGGGGCGAGAGGTACGACGCGCACAGGGCCACGATGTAGAGCGGGATCACCGCCACAAACGCCGCGATCATCCGGGTCGTGACGAGGAACGGCAGCGACGGGATGCCCATGACCTCGAGGGCGTCGATCTCCTCCGAGATCCGCATCGCGCCGAGGCGGGCGGTGTAGCCGCAGCCGACGGTGGCGGCCAGCGCGATCGAGGAGACCAGCGGGGCGACCTCGCGGGTGTTGAAGTAGGCCGAGATGAACGCACTGAACTTCGCGACGCCGATCTGGCTCAGTGACGCGTAGCCCTGGATCCCCACCTCGGTCCCGGCGAAGAACGCCATGAAGGCGATGACCCCGACGGAGCCGGCGATGAGGCTCAGGCCCCCGGCACCGAAGGCGACCTCCGCGAGCGTGTTGCTGATCTCGCGCGGGTAGCGGCGGATGGCGCGTGGCGCCCACACGAGCGCCTTGGCGTAGAAGAGCAGCTGATCGCCGTACCCCTCGAGGCCGGAACGGCTGCTCTTGACCGCGCTGCCGACCATCTCTCCTGCGACGCTCATCAGAGGCCCACCGGCGGGGAGATCTGGAAGTAGATGGCGGTGATCACGGCGTTGAGGAAGAACAACGCCATGAAGGCGATGATCACCGACTCGTTGACCGCGCGACCGACGCCGCTGGGGCCACCCCCTGCGTTGAGACCCTTGTAGGCGCCGATGATCGCGGCGAGCCAGCCGAAGATCAGTGCCTTGACCATGGCGATGTAGAGGTCGGGCAGGGACGCCAGCGCCGTGAAGGACGAGAGGAAGGCGCCGGCCGAACCGCCCTGGACGATGACGGTGAAGAAGTAGCCGCCGCCGATCCCGGTGCCGATGACGATGCCGTTGATCATCAGGGCGACGAACATCGTGGCGACGACGCGGGGTGCGACGAGGCGCTCGAGCGGGTCGATGCCCAGCACCTCCATCGCGTCGATCTCCTCGCGGATCTTGCGGGCCCCGAGGTCGGAGCAGATCGCGGACCCCGCCGCGCCGGCGATGATCATCGCCGCGGCCATCGGGGCGGCCTCGCGCACCGTGGCGAGCACCGCGGTCGCGCCGGCGAAGGACTGGGCGCCGAGCTGCCCGGTCAGGTTGCCGACCTGCAGCGAGATCACCGCACCGAACGGGATCGAGACCATGATCGTCGGCACCAGCGTCACGCTGGTGACGAACCAGGCCTGCTCGAGGAACTCCCGGAACTGGAACGGGCGGGTGAAGATCCGCTTGGTCACCTCGACGACCATCAGCGCGATCTCACCGGGGCCGCGAACGACCGAAACGGCGTTGAACGCCACGCCCGCGCTCCTCTCCCGTGCCTTGCCCGACGCGCTTCCACGAGCACGCCGCCGGGCAATATTAGAACACGTTCTTGTTGTGACCAACGCGACACCGTGTGACTGGACCCACATTCGGTCACCCTCCACCGGGCACAACGTCTCCCCGGCGGGCCGGGTCACGGGAGGCGACGGCATTCGCACGCTCCTCCTAGGATCCCTTCCGTGTCGACGCCCTCGCCCCGCCTGCCGGCGCCGGTCCGGACCGCGGCCACCCACCCCTCCGCGGTCCTGCTCGTCGCGCAGCTCGTGGTGGTGCTCGCCTATCCCGGCCTGGACGGGTCGACGCTCGGGCGCGCCGCGGTCGGAGTGGTCCAGATGGTGGTCGTGCTGACCGCGGTGTGGGCGGTACGCCGGACCGAGGTCCTCACCTGGGTCGCCCTGCTGCTCGGCGGGCCGGCCGTGGTGCTGGCCGTCGCCGAAGCGGTCGAGCCCGACGTGGGCTGGATCGTGGTCGCCTCGGCCGCCTTCCACGTGCCGTTCTACTTCTTCGTCTCCTACGCGCTGATCCGGTACCTCTTCCACGACGAGAAGGTCACCCGGGACGAGCTCTTCGCCACCGGCGCCGCGTTCACCGTCGTCGCCTGGGGCTTCGCCTACCTCTACGCCGCCGCGCAGGTGATCTGGCCCGGGTCGTTCGTCGGCTGGAGCAGCCCCGACGGATCGGCCGACCTGCCGTGGTTCGAGCTGCTCTACCTGTCGTTCACCACGCTCACCAGCGTCGGCCTGTCCGACATCTACCCCGTGGTTGCCCAGGCGCGCTCGCTGGTCATGCTCGAGCAGGTCGCCGGCGTCTTCTACGTCGCGCTGGTGGTCGCCCGCCTCGTCGGGCTCACTCGTTCGGGGACTTCCCGGGGCTGAACTCGACCATCGACGACCCTGCCGCGACCTGCTCCCGTGTGGTGAGGCTGCGGATGCGCCGCCGGTAGCGCAGGATCTGCACGACGCCCAGACCCCACAGGAGGTACTGGACAGCCATCGCCCAACGGAAGGCCTCGGGCGTGTACGCACCGTCCCCTCCCGGCGACAGTGCGTCGAGGACGAACCCGACGCCGACGATCACCACGAGGGCCGAGGTGAAGCCGCCGACATTGATGATCCCGCTCGCGCTCGCCGTGCGGTGGCCGGGGTTGCTGGTGCGCGCGACGTCGAACCCCACCATCGAGGCCGGGCCGCCTGCTCCGCTCACCAGGATCAGCACGACGAGCAGCCACAGTGGGGCGTCCCCCGGCCACAGCAGGACCGCGGCCCACACCGCGGCCATGGCGCCCACGATGACCAGGCCGAGCGTGGAGCGGTGCCACGGATGGCGGCCGACGAGCCATCCGAACAGCGGGCCGTAGACGAGGTTGGTCAGGAACAGCAGCGAGATCAGGGCGCCGGCAGTCGCCTCCGAGCGGTGCTCGCCGGCGACGAGGAAGGGGAATCCCCACAACAGCCCGAGCAGCGCGGCGCTGAACGGCGTCGAGAAGTGGATCCACAGGCCGAGGCGGGTGCCGGGCTGCTCCCAGGACGCGGCAAGGCTCTGCGCCAGAGCGCGCGCCGTCATCGGTACTCCGCGCAGATGTGCCTGCGTCGGCGTGTCGTGCAGCGCGAGGCGCAGCACGACGAGCATGACCAGCCCGGCGACCGCGCCCGACAGGTAGGCCCGGGTCCAGCCGAACTCCCCCAGCGCCCAGGTCATCGGCGCCGCGGCGGCCAGCGCGCCCAGCTGGCCGAGGTTGCCGGTGAGCTGGCTGACGAGCGGCACCTGCCTGGCGGGGAACCAGGACGTGACCAGGCGCAGCACGCAGATGAAGGTCATCGCGTCGCCGACACCGACCAGGGCGCGCGCCACCAGCGCGGTCGGGTAGTCCCCCGCGAACGCGAACGCCGCCTGGCCGGTGCTGACGACGGCCACTGCGGCGGTCAGCACTGTGCGCGACCCGAGGCGGTCGACCATCAACCCGACCGGGATCTGCATGGAGGCGTAGACCAGCAGCTGCAGCATCGTGAACGACGCCAGCTGGCTGGCCGAGATGTCGAAGCGCTCGGTCGCGGCGAGTCCCGCGACGGCGAGGCTGCTGCGATGGAAGACCGCGAGGGCGTAGACGACGAGGCCGACGGACCAGACCAGGTGGCGGCGCGGCGTCCCCGGTTGGCTCACTACCCGAGATTATCGGCTACTTCGTCGCCGGCGCTCGCCGGCGCTCGCCGGCGCTCGCCGGGGCTCGCGCGCTCCTCGCTCGTCGCGAAGGCTGAGCCTCGTTCCTCGGCTAACGTTCGCTCCTCACTTCGTCGCCTCCATCATTTGCCGCAGCTCCTTCTTGAGCTCGCCGATCTCGTCGCGCAGTCGTGCCGCCAGCTCGAACTGGAGCTCCGCCGCCGCGGCCTTCATCTGGTCGGTGAGGTCCTGGATCAGCTGGGCGAGGTCCGAGCTCGGCAGTCCGGCCAGCTCGGCGGCATGTCCGCCGATGTCGGTCGTGCGCAGCTGCGGCGTCGGCGACTTCTTCGGCTTCACCCCGCCGGCACGCCCCTTCTGGCCGACGTCGGCCCAGGTCTGCAGCAGCTCCTGGGTCGTCTCGTCCTCGCGGGCGAGCATCTCGGTGATGTCCGCGATCTTCTTGCGCAGCGGTTGCGGGTCGATGCCGTGGGCCTCGTTGTAGGCGACCTGCCGCGCCCGCCGGCGGTTGGTCTCGTCGATGGCCGCCTCCATCGACGGGGTGATCCGGTCGGCGTACATGTGCACCTCGCCGGACACGTTGCGGGCGGCGCGGCCGATCGTCTGGATCAGGGACTTGTCCGAGCGGAGGAAGCCCTCCTTGTCGGCGTCGAGGATCGCCACGAGCGACACCTCGGGCAGGTCGAGGCCCTCGCGGAGCAGGTTGATGCCGACGAGGACGTCGTAGAGGCCGAGCCGGAGGTCGCGGAGCAGCTCGATCCGCTTGAGGGTGTCGACCTCGGAGTGCAGGTAGCGGGTCCGGATGCCGGCGTCGAGGAGGTAGTCGGTGAGGTCCTCGGACATCTTCTTGGTCA
>CAZAQE010000026.1:0-66343 GCA_964487275.1 uncultured Nocardioides sp.
CGGAGTGTCTCGCTGAGGCACTCGACAACCAGATCGAGTGGGGCGTCTGGGGCGGTATGACGGAGCGGGAGCGCCGCGCGCTCCTGCGACGCCGGCCGAGCGCATCGTGGCGCAAGGTCCTCGAGGACGCGCGCGACCGTCAGGGCACCGCGGCCGTCTGAGGCGGGCTACTCGACCGGAGCGGCCAGCAGGGTTCCGACCCTGCGCAGGCCGTCGAGGTCGTGCACGTCGCCGGCGAGGGCCGGTACGACGACCGTCTCCACCTGCGGATGGGCGGTCGCGAACCGGTCCCTCAGCGTGCGCTCGCGCTGCACCATGCGCACCCGGTCGGCGTGCAGCCGCAGCAGGGCGGCGGCCACCGAGCTGCCGTCGGCGCGTCGCAGCCGTTCCGCGGCGGTCATCGCCTCCTCCGCGGACAGGTCGCCGGCCGGTTCCGGGCTGGCCCGGTTGACCACCAGGCCGGCCAGCGGCATGCCGTCCTCGCTGAGCCGCTCGACGAAGTACTCCGCCTCGCGCAGCGCGTCGGGCTCGGGGGCGGCGACCACGAGGAACGCCGTACCGTCGGCCTTGAGCAGCGAGTAGGTCTGTTGCGCGCGCTGGCGGAAGCCGCCGAAGACGGTGTCGAGCGCGGTCACGAAGGTCTGCAGGTCCTTGAGGAACTGCGCCCCCAGGATCCGGGTCAGCGCGTTGGTGATCAGGCTGAACCCGGCCGTCATCAGCTTCGCCGGGCCCTTCGCCGGGGCGAGCAGCAGCCGCACGAACCGTCCGTCGAGGAAGCTCGAGAGCCGCTCCGGGGCATCCAGGAAGTCCAGCGCCGAGCGGGACGGGGGGGTGTCCACCACGATCAGGTCGTAGGTTCCGGCTGCTCTGGCATCCCGATGGATCTGGCCGAGCTTCTCCATCGCCATGTACTCCTGCGTGCCCGCGAACGAGCTCGACAGGGCGATGTAGAACGGGTTCGCCAGGATCTGCTTCGCCTTCTCCGGGCTGGCCTGCGAGAGCACCACCTCGTCGAAGGTGCGCTTCATGTCGAGCATCATCGCGTCCAGCGAACCGTGACCTTCGACGCCCGTGACCGGGCGCGGGGTGTTGTCGAGCTGCTCGATCCCCATCGACTGCGCGAGGCGCCGCGCCGGGTCGATGGTCAGTACGACGACCTTGCGGCCCCGCTCCGCCGCCCGCAGCGCGAGCGCGGCACTCGTCGTGGTCTTCCCGACGCCGCCGGACCCGCAGCACACGATGATCCCGGTGGCCGGGTCGTCGAGGAGGGCGTCGACGTCGAGGCCGCCGGCCCGCGTGGTGGTGGCCGGGCCGACGCGGGCGGGCCGCTGGGTGTTGCTCCTGGCCATCAGCGATCTCCTGCCATTCCCTGCTCGCGGAGCAGCCCGGCGAGCTCGTACATCCCGCCGAGGTCGATGCCGCCCGCGATCCGCGGCAGCTCGTAGGAAGGGACGCCGAGCTCGGCGACGAGCGCCCGCTGGGAGTCCTCCAGGGCCCGGCGCTCGGCGTGGTCGGCCGCCTCGAGGAGCAGCCCGTCGACGAGCTCCGGGGTCACGTCGATCCCGCCGGTGGCGAGGTCGGCCTCCAGCGCGGCCCGGTCGAGCGTGCCGGACCGGGCGGCGGCGAGCTGCTCGGCGGACAGGTCGCGTGGCCGGACCAGGTTGACCACGACACCACCGACCGGCAGCTGTGCCGACCGGAGCTCGGCGATGCCGTCGGCGGTCTCCTGGACCGGCATCTCCTCGAGCACGGTGACCAGGTGCACGGCGGTCCGCGGTGAGCGGAAGAGGGTCATCATCGTGTCGGACTGGGACTTGATCGGCCCGACCTTGGCCAGCCCGGCGAGCTCGTTGCTCACGTTGAGGAACTGCGTGATCCGGCCCGTCGGCGGTGCGTCGAGCACCACGGCGTCGTACCGGATGGCGTTCTTGTTGCGGCTGTTGCGCTCGACGGCCTCGTAGACCTTGCCGGTCAGCAGCACGTCGCGGACGCCGGGCGCGATGGTGGTGGCGAACTCGATGACCCCGAACTTGTCGAGCGCCTTGCCGGCCCGGCCGAGCCGGTAGTACATCGCGAGGTACTCCAGCAGGGCGGACTCCGCGTCGATGTGCAGCGCGTGCACGATCCCGCGGCCGCCGTCGGCGTCCGGGAGCCCGGTCGTCAGGCGGCGCTCCTGGTAGGGCAGCGGGTCCACGTCGAACATCCGGGCGATGCCCTGGCGTCCCTCGACCTCACAGAGCAGCACGTTCTTGCCGCGGGTCGCCAGCGCAAGGGCGAGCGCGGAGGCGACCGTCGACTTGCCGGTGCCCCCCTTGCCCGTGACCACGTGCAGGCGGACCTTCCCCCAGTCACTCACGTGCGCAGCGTAGCGAGCGACCGGGGAAGTGTGGGTCACTCCATCGCCAGGCCCGCGGCAGGCGCCGTCCGCGACGCCCGCCGCGCCGGTAGGACCGCGGCCAGGAGACCGGCGGCCGCGGCCAGCACGACGACCAGCCCCAGCTGGGTCCACGGCAGGACCAGCCCCGCGCCCGACACCACCGGCGCCACGAGCGAGTGCACCCCGAGCCACGCGAAGGTCACGCCCAGCGCGGTGCCGAGCACGGTCGCGACGAGAGCGAGCAGGACCGCCTCGGTGGCGAGCATCCGGCGCACCTGCCGGCGGGTCAGGCCGAGTGCCCGCAGCAGGGCGTGCTCCCGGCCGCGCTCCAGCACCGACAGTCCGAGGGTGTTGGCGATGCCGACCAGGGCGATGACCACCGCGATGGCGAGCAGGCCGACGACGCCGCCGCCGAGCACGTCGAGCTGGAGGTCGACGTACGCCCGCCGCGCCAGGCCGTTCTCGATCCCCGCGTCGAGCGGTCCGGCGATCGCCTCCATCGACCCGGCGAGGTCCTCGGGGTCGGCCGCCCGGTCCGCGCGCACCCAGACGGCCTGCGCCCCGGCGTCCGGGTCGAGCCGGCCGAGCGTGGCCGGTCGCACCAGGGCGGCCTCGCCCCAGCCCTCGCCGGCCCGCACCCGCAGCGTGAGCAACCGGCCGCCCACGACGACCCCGACCCGGTCGCCCTCCTCGATGCTGTCGCCCAGGAGGTCCCAGGGCACCAGCACCTCGCCCGGCCGCGGCCGGGGGAGCGACCCGTGCAGCACGGATGCGGCGGTGTCGCCCGGCGCGAGCACCGGCAGCTTCTCGCCGGCGACCGTGGCCGGTGCGCCGGGCACGGTGACGGCGTCGTCGACACCGGCGACGGCACTCGCCCGCTCCGCGGCGTCGGCCGGCAGCGGCGCGGCGCCGGTCAGGGCGATGTCGATCGGGTGCTGCCGGTCCATCTCCGCGGCGAGTGCCGTCCGGGAGCTGGCCAGGCCGGTCAGCACGGCCGTGGTGAGGGTGACGCCGACGAGCAGGGAGGCGGTCGTCGCCGCGGTGCGACGTGGGTTGCGGACGGCGTTGCCCGCCGCCAGCCGCCCGGCCGGGCCCATCGCCCGGCCGGCCACGGTGGTCAGCGCGCGGACCAGTGCCGGGACGATCACCGGCCCGAGGAGGACCACGCCGAGGAAGGTCGCGGTCCCACCGGCCATCAGCGCAGCGGGGAGGGCTGAGTCCACGGCCACCACGAAGGCCGCGCAGCCGGCGAGGACGAGCAGCACGCCGAGCGCCACGCGGGTCCGGCCGGTCGTCGTCCGCAACCGGGTGCTGTCGTCGGGACGCAGCGCCGCGAGCGGGCTGACCTGGACGACGCGGCGGGTCGGGAGCCAGCCAGCGACGAGGGGTACGCCGACGGCGAGCACGGCCGCGGCGACGAGCCACGAGGAGCCGACGTCCGCGTCCCCCAGGCGCGCGCCGGGCCAGCGATCGTGGATCAGGGCGACGAGTCCGTGGCCCGCCGCCAGCCCGGTGGCGGTGCCGGCGACCGCGGCGACGACGCCCAGCACCAGCGACTCGGCGCGCACGGACCGGACGACCTGGCGGCGGGTGGCTCCGACGCAGCGCAGCAGGGCGAAGTCGCGGCTGCGCTGGGCGAAGAGGATCGCGAAGGTGTTGTTGATGACCAGCACCGCGACCAGCAGGGCGACCGCGGCGAAGAGCAGCGCGATGATCGCGATCACGTCGACGCCGCTGTTGACCTCGGCCTGCACGTCCTGGACGAACGCGTCGACGGTCTCCGGCTCCGCACCCGGTACGACGCCGCGGATGGCCTCGCGCGCCGGGCCGAACCCGTCCCCGCCTGCCCACGCCACACTGCTCGCGTAGAGCTGGTCCTGCCAGCGCGCCAGGTCCGACCACAGCACGTAGACCGACGCGATCGAGAACGTCGACGGCGAGTCCGCGAGACCGACGACGGTGACGTCGAGGGCGTCGGCGCCGGTGCCGATGCGCAGCCGGTCGCCGACCGCGATGTCGTCGGCCCTGGCGGCGTTGGTGTCGACCAGCGCCTCGCCCGGGGAGCCCGGGAAGCGGCCGGCGACCAGCTCCTGCCAGCGGCGGCCGGGCTGGTCGGGGACCTGGCCGATGTCGGCGTCGGTCGCGACGACCGTGCCGTCGTGACTGACCTGCTGCAGGGTCCAGCCGATCAGCCACGCGTCGGCGCCCTGGTCCGGAGCAGCCTCCAGCAGCCGGACCGCGTCGTCGGTGGCCGGCCGGTCGAGGACGGCGTCCGCGCCGTCGTACGGCTGCTCGAGGCCGGAGGTCAGCCCGTCGCGCACGGCCGAGGACAGCGCGGCGGTGACCACCACGAGCACCACGCCGACCACGACCGCGAGCAGCGCGGCGCCGTAACGCCGGGTGTGGGTGCGCAGCGAGGCCAGCAGGACGGTCCGCATCAGCCGGCCGCCGGGCTCAGCGCGGCCACCAGGTCGGCGGTCGTCGGCGCCACCAGCCGGTGCGTGATCCGGCCGTCGGCGAGCACGACGACGTCGTCGGCGTACGCCGCCGCCTCGAGCTCGTGCGTCACCATGACGACGGTCTGGCCGAGCTCGCGCACGGAGCCGCGCAGGAAGGACAGCACCTCCGCGGACGCGGTCGAGTCGAGGTTGCCGGTCGGCTCGTCGGCGAACACGATCGCCGGGTTGCCGACGAGCGCCCGTGCGATCGCGACCCGCTGCTGCTGGCCGCCGGACAGCTCGGCCGGCCGGTGGCCGAGACGGTCGCCGATGCGGAGGGTCGTGACGATCCGCTCGAAGCGGTCGCGCAGGTCGGTGCGGGAGCGCCCGGCGAGCTCGGTGGGCAGCCAGATGTTCTGCTCGGCGCTCAGCATCGGCAGCAGGTTGAACGCCTGGAAGACGAAGCCGACGTGGTCACGGCGGAAGCGGGTCAGTGCGTCGTCGTCGAGGTCCTCGAGGGCCCGGCCCGCGACGGAGACCGATCCTGCTGTCGGCTGGTCGAGGCCGGCGAGGCAGTGCATGAGGGTGGACTTGCCGGAGCCGGACGGCCCCATGATCGCGGTGAACCGGCCGGCTGGCAGGTCGAGGTCGACACCGCGCAGCGCGTGCACGACGGCGTCGCCGCGGCCGTAGGTCCGGGCCAGGCCGCGGGCGGTCGCCGCGAGCGCTGGGTCCGGCGTGGAGCCGGAGGGCGGCGTCGGTGCGGGCGGGGGAGAGGTCTGCAACGAGGACATGCCCCGAGCCTCGCCGTCGTCGCCACCCGGATCGTCAGGCCACGGGTTGATCTGCGGGTACGACGGCGGGCTGACGTCGTCGGCAGAGGAGCCCGAGCCGTCGACCGCGTGGGGCGTCAGGCGCGGACCAGCCCCGTCTCGTAGGCCAGCACCACCAGCTGCACGCGATCACGGGACCCGGTCTTGGCGAGCAGGCGGCTCACGTGCGTCTTGACCGTCGCCTCCGAGACCACGAACTCGGCGGCGATCTCGCCGTTGGACAGCCCCCTGCCGACGAGCACCAGGGTCTCCCGCTCGCGGTCGGTCAGCGCCATGAGCCGGTCGTCGGGGGAGGACGCGGCCGGTTCGGGCAGGGCAGCCGCGAAGTGCTCGAGCAGGCGCCGGGTCGTGCTCGGGGCGACCACCGAGTCGCCCGCGTGCACCGTGCGGATCGCTTCCAGCAGGGTCGCCGGGGTGGCGTCCTTGAGCAGGAAGGCGGCGGCGCCGGCGCGGATCGCGGCGAAGGCGTACTCGTCGAGGTCGAAGGTCGTCAGCACGATCACCTGCGGGGCGCCGGGCCGGCCGGCCAGGAGCCGGGTCGCCTCGACCCCGTCGAGCCGGGGCATCCGCACGTCCATCAGCACCACGTCGCAACCGGTGACGGCGAGCCGCTCGAGGGCCTCGCCGCCGTCCCCGGCCTCGCCGACCACGGTGAGATCCGGCTGGCTGTCGATCAGCATCCGGAAGCCCGCACGCACCAGCTCCTGGTCGTCGACGAGGAAGACCCGGATCGGCTTGCTGGCGCTCACCGGGGGATCCTCGCGCACACCGAGAAGCCGCCGCAGGGACCCGGTCCGGCCGCCAGCGTCCCGCCGTGGGCGGCCACCCGCTCGCGCATGCCGGTGAGGCCCAAGCCGCGGCCGTCGTCGTACGCACCGGCGCCGCGGCCGTCGTCGTGGACCTCGACCACCATCTCGGCACCCTCGCCGCGCACGGCCACGGTCGCGGCGGCCCCGGGGCCGGCGTGCCTGCGGACGTTGCTGAGCGCCTCCTGGACGATCCGGAAGACGGTGAGGGCGACGCCGTCGGACACCGCCGGCGGCGGCGCGAGCTCCCACACGACCGGCGTCCCGGCCGCACGGACCTCCTCCAGCAGGGCCGGCAGGTCGCTCAGCCGCGGCTGTGGAGCGGGCACGCCCGCCTCCTCCGAGCGCAGCAGGCCGAGCATCCGCCGCAGCTCGGCGATCGCCTCGCGCCCGGTGCCGGCGATCGTCTCCAGCGCCGGTACGGCGACCGCCGGGTCCTGCTGCGCCGCCGCTCCTGCGCCGTCGGCCTGCACCACGATCGTGGTCAGGCTGTGCGCGACGACGTCGTGCATCTCGCGGGCGATCCGGTGCCGCTCCTCCATCGCCGCCAGGGCCGCCTGCTGGGCCGCCTCGCGCTGGATCCGTTCACCACGCTCGACGAGCGCGTCGACGTACGCCTGGCGGGTGCGACCGAGGGTGCCCAGTGTCCACGCGACCACGACGAACAGCGCGATGGTGACGAAGTAGGCCGTGACGTTCTGGGCCGTGAGGTCGCCGGCGCCATATCCCCGGAGCCAGTCCACCGCCGCGACGCCGGCGCCGACGAGACCGGTCCCCAGCGCGGCAGCCGCCTGCGCCGGGGCGGCGTACCGGGCCACCGAGTAGGTCGCGACCGGGAACGCCAGCTGGCTCCACAGCGGGTGGTCCGTCAGCAGCCACTGGAGCGCGCTGGCCGCGGCGACCACGACGAAGACGACCACCGCGTGCCGGCGGCGCCACAGCAGGGGGAGGATCTGCGCGGTCATCAGGGCGCCGTCGAGCGCCGAGACGGCGACCAGGACGAGGGGGACCGGCAGCAACAGGAACAGGGTCAGCCCGAGGTCGAACCACCGCTCGCCGCGCGGCGAGAGCCGCAGCGGCTGCCTCTCCGGACGCGCCACCGCACCACCGTAGAGGGGCGGGCCCGGTGCCACGTCAGCCCACGGGCTGATCCGCCATCACCTCCCGGGTGGATCCGCGCCGACGTACCCTCGAGGGGTCGGAAGGAGTCGTCATGGCCGAGCAGCCACGCGCCGAGCGCTTCAGGCGCCTGCCCCCGCCCGTGGACCCGGAGACGCTGCGCACCGCGCAGGACGTCTACCCGCCGCCGCCCGAGGAGGACGACACCTATCGCGAGCTGCTGTGGGTCGTGAACCGCTACGGCTGAACGGTCCGGTCAGGCCAGCTTGTCGGCCAGCACGATCCACGTGAAGAAGCTGATGCCGAGCAGCATGCCGACGTGGCCGAGGATCGACAGCGCCGGGCCCTCGCCCCAGCTGTCGCCGGTCGCAGCGTTCGCGTGCTTGCCGGAGCCGGACATCCAGCGGGCCAGGATCAGGATCCCGATGACGACCTCGATCCACCACACCACCAGGGCCGCGGCGCCGAGGGTGCCTCCCGGGGACGACAGGTAGGCGATCCACACCGCCAGTGCGACGACACCGACCAGCGTGTGCGCGTTGACGACCGACGTGGGCACGAGGGCGTGCCCGGCCTGGGACTGCTCCGAGGACAGTCGCATCCTGGTGAGGAGTACGACGACCGCGGCCAACCCGGTCAGCAACCAGACGGCGTTGTCGAGGCTCACGGGCCGCATCGTCGCACACGATGTGACGGCGGCCACAGGATCCCTCCTGAGTATCGTGCTCGGCATGACCAAGTGGGAGTACCAGGTGGCGCCCGTCCTCAACCACGTCGCGGCGCAGATCCTCAACAACTTCGGCCAGGACGGCTGGGAGCTCGTCACCCTCGTCCCGGGCCAGGGCGGCAACGACATCGCCTACTTCAAGCGCCCGGTCGAGGGCTGAGGTGGCCACCCCCGAGGAGCGGCTCGCCGAGCTGGGACTGAGCGTCCCGGACGTCGTGCCGCCGGTGGCGGCGTACGTCCCTGCGGTGCGCAGTGGTGCACACGTCTACACCGCCGGCCAGATCCCGATGCGCGACGGCGCGCTCGTCGCGACCGGCAAGGTCGGCGACACCGCGACCCCCGAGCAGGCGACCGCGGCGGCGCAGCAGTGCGCGCTCAACGCGCTCGCCGCGATCCGCTCGGTGACCGGCAGCCTCGAGGGCATCCGGATCGTCAAGGTCGTCGTCTTCGTCGCCTCCACCCCCGACTTCACCGGGCAGCCGGCGGTCGCCAACGGTGCCTCGGAGCTGCTCGGCCAGGTCTTCGGCGACCTCGGCGTGCACGCGCGCTCCGCCGTCGGTGTCGCCTCGCTGCCGCTCGACGCGACCGTCGAGGTCGAGGTCGTCGCCGAGGTGCTGGGGTGAGGATCCCGCTGCCGCCGGTGCCCCTGCCGGAGCACCTCGCCTCCGTCGCGCAGGAGTACGCCGCCGGCACGCGCCAGGCAGCCGAGCCCCGGGACGCCGCCACGGTCGTCCTGCAGCGCCCGGGCGCCGACGGCACGCCGGAGGTCTACCTCCTTCGCCGGCACGTGACGATGGACTTCGCCGGCGGCATGTGCGTCTTCCCCGGCGGCGGCGTGGACCCGCGCGACTACGACCACGAGGTCGCCTGGGCCGGACCGACGCCGGCACAGTGGGCGGCCCGGCTGGGCACCGCCGAGGACGTCGCCCGGGCGCTGGTCTGCGCGGCCGTCCGGGAGACCTTCGAGGAGTCGGGGGTGCTGCTGGCCGGCACCTCGACCGACGACGTCGTCGCGGACACCACGGGTGAGGACTGGGAGGCGGACCGGGTCGCGCTCGAGTCACGGGAGCTGTCGCTGACCGACTTCCTCGACCGCCGTGGCCTGGTGCTGCGCACCGACCTGCTCGGCATCTGGAGCGGCTGGCTCACGCCGGTCTTCGAACCGAAGCGCTACCGCACGTGGTTCTTCGTGGCCCAGCTGCCGGAGGGCCAGGTCACGCGCGACGTCTCCTCCGAGTCGTCGGAGGTCGTCTGGTTGCCGGCCGCCGAGGCGGCCGACCAGGCGGACCGTGGCGAGCTCGCGATGCTGCCGCCGACGTACCTCACCTGCCTGGAGATCGGCACCATCGGCGCCGTCGACAAGGTCATCGCGGCCAGCGCCGAGCGCTCGGTCGTCATGTTCATGCCCGAGGTCGAGCCGCTCGGCGACGGGTTCACGCTGTCGATGCCCGACGAGCTGCGCCCGCTGGTGGCCGCGCGGAGGGCGTGACGTGGAGCCCTGGCACGGTGGCGAGCACGGCGACCGCGGCCGCTGCGTGCTCGCCCCCAACCCCGGGCTGATGACCCTCGACGGCACCAACACCTGGATCCTGCGCGAGCCGGGAGCCCGTCGCTCGATCGTCGTGGACCCGGGGCCGCTGCACGACGACCACCTCGACGCGGTCGCCGCGGCGGCGGGCGAGGTCGAGATGGTCGTGGTCACCCACCACCACATCGACCACACCGAGGCCGCCCGCTCCTTCGCCGAGCGGATGGGCTGCGGCGTGCGCGGCCTCGACGCCGACCAGTGCTGGCGGGCCGACCCGGTCGTCGACGGCGAGCGGATCTCGCTCGACGGCCTGCAGGTCGAGGTCCACCACACCCCCGGCCACACCCGCGACTCCATCTCCCTGCTCGTCGAGGCCGACCGGGCACTGCTCACCGGCGACGCCGTGCTCGGTCGTGGGACGACCGTCATCGCGCACCCCGACGGGGACCTCGGCGGCTACTTCGCCTCGCTCGAGCGGATGCGGGCGTTGGTCAGCGAGGAGCGGGTGGCGTCACTGTGGCCGGCGCACGGTCCGGTGCTGCCCGACGCCGCCGGCGTCCTCGACCACTACGCGGTCCACCGCCGCGAACGGCTCGCGCAGGTCGAGTCGGCCCTCCGCACGATCGGCCTGTCGCTGGACGGCCTCGACCCCGACGTCGCCGACGACCCGATCCTGGCCCGCCGGGTCGTCGAGGTCGTCTACGCCGACGTCGACGAGTCCCTGTGGGGGGCCGCGGAGTGGTCGGTGCGCGCGCAGCTGGCCTATCTCGCCGCGCGCTGACGTCCGGCGCGTCAGCCCAGCAGGACGGCGAGCTTGTCGACCGCCCGGTAACCGCTCGCGACGCCCTCGACGATGCACGCGATCGACTGCGAGTGCTCGGTGCGCAGCGGCAGGATCGCCTGGTAGGCGGGGGAGTCGTACCACTCGCGGGCGGCAGCGACGTCGGGGAACTCGATGATCACGATGCTGCCGTCCCACGTGCCCTCCGCGGGCGTCAGCTCGCCACCGTGGACGAGGAACCGGCCGCCGTACGGCGCCAGGGTCTCGTCGATGCGCTGGATGTACTCGACGATCGCGTCGCCGAGGTCGACCTCGCGCAGGTAGGCGATCGCGTAGGCCCTGGGGCCGGTGCTGCTGGTCGGGGTGGTCGTGCTGGTCATGGGGATACTCCTCGGTCGGGAACGTGGGTCCAGCACACGCCACGGGCCGGTGCAGGGTCCATGACCCCGGAGGTCATGTTCCGGCGGCACGACGCTGGCTAGGTTGGCCGATGTGAACGCCCCCGCCGGAACACTCATCCGCGAGTGGCGGCAGCGCCGCCACCTCTCCCAGCTCGAGCTGGCCAGCCGCGCCGACGTCTCCACCCGCCACCTCAGCTACATCGAGACCGGCCGCTCCCGCCCGACGAGCGCGATGGTGATGCGACTGTGCGACTTCCTGGAGGTCCCGTTGCGGGAGCAGAACCAGGTGCTGCTGGCCGCCGGCCACGCGCCGGCCCATCCCGAGCTCCAGCTCTCCGACCCGCCGATGGCCGAGGCCAACGCCGCCCTGGAGACCATCCTGCGCGGGCACCTGCCCTACCCGGCGCTCGTCGTCGACCGGCACTGGGAGCTCGTCGCCGCCAACGACGCGGCCTACGCCTTCCTCGACGGCATCGACGCCGACCTGCTCGAGCCGCCGATCAACGTCATCCGCCTCTCCGTCCACCCCCGCGGCCTGGGCGGCCGCCTGGCCAACCTGCAGGAGTGGCGCGCGCACCTCGCCGAGCGCCTGCGCCGGGAGTACGACGCCACCGGGAACGCCGAGCTGGGAGCGCTGCTGGCCGAGGTCAGCGAAGGGGGAGTCGAGCCCGCGACCTCGTCCTCCCTCGTCGTACCCATGGACCTGCGGATGCCGGACGGGAGCGTGCTGTCGTTCATCTCGACGACGACCGTCTTCGGGACGCCGCGGGAGGTCACCCTGAGCGAGCTGGCGATCGAGGCGTTCTACCCGGCCGACGAGGTGACGCGCGCCCACCTGCAGCGCCAGCCGCTCGCCTGAAAGGCGCACGCGCGGTGGTTGTGCGACCTGCGCTATCCGTTCGATCGAACGGATAGAGCAGTCTTTTGCTACAACGTGCTGCTCAATCCGTTCGATCGAACGGATTGAGCATGCACTTCACCCGGCCCTGCGCGCGGGCCTGTGGAGTGCGAAAGCAGAACTGCCGAGATTGAGCCACTCTCGTCCCATGCTGAGCGAGCTTGATCTGAGCCGGCCTTTCACCACCCGGCAGTTCCGGGATGCCGGCGGCGACCCGGGTGTGCTCCGGTCCAGGCAGTTCAAGTCGCTCACCCGGTCCGTGTGGGTGCGGTCGGACGCCGTGGACTCCGATTGCATGTTTCGCGCGGCGCTTGCCCTCCACGTGCCGACCGCCTATCTCAGCCGGGTGAGCGCTGCGGTCGTCCTCGGGCTACCTGTGCCCGATCACGTCTTCGTGCATGTGACCGTGGACCGGGAGAAAGATCGGCGGTTCCGTCCGCAGATCAAGCCGCACGTCAGCAAGCGACCGCGCCGGATCGTCACCGTGCGTGACATGCGCGTGACCAGCCCTGTCGACACCTTCATCGACTGCGCCGGCATGGTGTCGTTCATCGACTTGGTGATCCTGGGCGACGCCCTCTGCCGGACCTTCAGGATCCGGGCCGACGACCTGCGCCGGGCCTGCCGCGAGAGCAGTGCGTACTACGCGGGACTGGCCCGCGCGGCCGCGGCGTACGTGCGGGACGGAGTTGACTCCCCGATGGAGACCCGACTGCGCCTGCTGATCGTCCTCGCCGGACTCCCCGAGCCCGAGGTCAACGTCATCCTCCGTCGGGAGGACGGAGCCTGGAAGCGACGATTCGACCTCTGCTATCGCCGGATCAAGCTGATCCTCGACTACGACGGTCGACAGCATGCCGACGACACACGGCAGTGGCGCGGCGACATCGAACGGCGAGAGGAACTCGACGAGGACGGGTACCGCATGATCATCGTGACGGCGCATGGCATCTTCGTCGATCCTGGCCGCACGCTCCATCGGGTACGACGCCAACTGGTTCTCCTCGGCTGGGGAGATGTGCCCCCGCTCAAGGACGACTGGAAGTTTCACTTCGCAGCCTGACCGGAGCCCGCGGCGGCGGTGACTCGGTGGAGTCTTGCGCAACCGGCTCGATCGAACGGTTAGCGCGGGTTCTTGCTACAACAACCTGCGCTAACCGTTCGATCGAACGATTGGCGCAACCGTCCCTTGCCTCCAGCGCCAGCCGCACGCCTCAAATGCGCTGCGCCGCCGGACCGGAGGGTCCGACGGCGCAACGTGCAGGTCCGGATCAGCGCGCGCGGCGCGACATCCGCTCCATGTCGAGGATGACGACGGAGCGGGGCTCCAGTCGCAGCCAGCCGCGGGAGGCGAAGTCGGCGAGCGCCTTGTTGACCGTCTCGCGGGAGGCGCCGACGAGCTGGGCGAGCTCCTCCTGGGTGAGGTCGTGGTGGACGTGGACGCCGTCGTCGGCGGTGCGGCCGAAGCGGTCGGCGAGGTCGAGCAGCGCCTTGGCGACCCGGCCGGGCACGTCGGAGAAGACGAGGTCGGCGACGACGTCGTTGGCCTTGCGCAGGCGCCCGGCCAGCTGGGCGAGCAGACCGCGGGCGACGACGGGCCGACCCTCGAGCCAGCGCAGCAGGTCCTCGTGCGACAGCGAGGCGAACTCGGCGTCGGTGACGGCGGTGACGGTCGCCGAGCGCGGGCCCGGATCGAAGAGCGACAGCTCGCCGAACATCTGGCCGGGGCCCATGATCGCCAGCAGGTTCTCGCGGCCGTCGGACGACGTGCGGCCGAGCTTCACCTTGCCCTCGAGGACGACGTACAGCTTGTCGCCGCTGTCACCCTCGTGGAACAGCACCTCGCCGCGGCGCAGCCGCGTGGTGGCCAGCGACGTGCGCAGCGCTGCCATGGCCTCGTCGTCGAGGGCACTGAACAGTGGCGCCTGACGGAGTACGTCGTTGTCCACGCTTCCTCCAAAGAACGTAAATCCCGGTCGGCGGCATCCTAGCCAGTGCGGCATGTCACACCTAGCGCCGCGTCCGGCATGTCCCGCACCCACCGGCGCGGTCCGGCTGTCGGGAGCTCCCCGTAGGCTGGCGTCCGTGCGGCCGATCGACACCACCGAGGAGACCTCGACCCAGTTGGTGCGGCGGGCCCGCAAGATCGACCGGGTCCTGGCCGAGACCTACCCCGACGCGAAGGCCGAGCTCGACTTCGACAACCCGTTCCAGTGCCTCGTCGTCACCGTGCTGTCCGCGCAGACGACCGACAAGCGGGTCAACCTGGTGCGGCCGATCCTCTTCGCCGCCTATCCCGATCCCGCGGCGATGGCGGCCGCCGACCGCGCCCACCTGGAGCAGATCGTCGGCCCGCTCGGGTTCTTCCGCGCCAAGACCGAGTCGCTGCTCAAGCTGAGCGCGGCGCTCGTGGAGCGCTACGACGGCCAGGTGCCCGCGCGGCTCGACGACCTGGTGACCCTGCCGGGCGTCGGCCGCAAGACCGCCAACGTGGTGCTCGGCAACGCCTTCGACGTCCCCGGCATCACCGTGGACACCCACTTCGGCCGGCTCGCCCGCCGCCTCGGCTGGACCGGGGAGACCGACCCGGTGAAGGTCGAGCACGCGGTCGGCGCCCTGTTCCCGAAGCGTGACTGGACGATGCTGTCGCACCACCTCATCTGGCACGGTCGCCGCCGCTGCCACGCCAAGAAGCCCGCCTGCGGTGCCTGTCCCGTGGCGCGGTGGTGCCCGTCGTACGGCACCGGTCCGACGGACCCGGTCGAGGCGGAGAAGCTCGTCCGCACCGAGGGCCCGAACTGATGCGGGGTGTGCGCGCCGCCCGCGTGGTCGGGCTGGCGGCGGTCGCCGTGCTGCTGACGTCCTGCGACGGCAGCGGACCGGCCGCGCTCGCCTGCAAGGTCGACGTGGACACCCCCGAGCTCGTCGCGGACCGCGAGGCGGCCGGCATCGCCGACTGCACCACGTTGCCGACCGAGGCGGGTGCCTCCGAACTGCCCGACATCTCGCTGCACTGCCTGGGCAGCACGGAGTCGATGTCGCTGGCCGACGTCAAGGGGCCGGCGATCGTCAACGTCTGGTCGACGACCTGCGGCCCCTGCCGCGAGGAGATGCCGGTCCTCCAGCAGTTCCACGAGCAGTACGGCGACCAGGTGCCCCTGCTGGGCCTCAACTTCCTCGACACCTACCCCGGCGCCGCGATCGACTTCGCCCGGATCAAGGGCGTCACCTATCCCTCGGTCGCCGACGCGTGCGGCGACCTGCAGGGCAGCGACCTGGAGATCCTCGGGATGCCCCAGTTCGTCTTCGTCAAGGCGGACGGCTCGTTCACGATGGAGCAGGGCGGCTTCGACGCGCTCGACGAGATCGTGACGGTGGCGGAGGAGAACCTCGGCATCGAGCTCACCGCGGGGAAGGCGTCATGAGCGGCCTGCCCACCGACGTGCCCGCCGATCTGCCGGCCGACCTCCCCGACTGGCTGCTGCCGGTCGCCGAGGGTGCGCACGCGATCGAGGGCAGCGACCTGACCGCGTTCCTCCCCCCGCCGGGGCGCGAGGTGCGCCGGGGCGCGGTGCTGATGCTGTTCGGCGACCAGGACGTGCTGCTCACCGAGCGCGCGCACGACATGCGCTCGCACCCGGGCCAGGTGTCCTTCCCCGGCGGCAGCATCGACCCGGGCGAGACCCCGGTCCAGGCGGCGCTGCGCGAGGCCGACGAGGAGATCGGCGTCGACCCGGCCGGTGTGGCCGTCTTCGGCCAGCTGCCCGAGCTGTGGCTGCCGCCCTCCAACTTCGCCGTCACGCCGATCCTGGGCTGGTGGCGCGACCCCGGCCCGATCCGCGTCGCCTCCCCCGACGAGGTGCACGCGATCCACCGGGTGCCCCTGACCGAGCTCTTCGACCCCGACCACCGGATCCAGGTCCGGCACCCCGGCGGGTGGACCGGCCCGGGCTTCCTGATCGGGCCCGACAAGGACGTGATCCTGTGGGGGTTCACCGGCGGCATCCTGACCCGGTTCTTCGACTTCCTCGGGTGGCTCCCACCGGTGGCGGACCCGCCGGTGCATGATCTCCCCGACTACATGCTCGCCGAGTACGTCCGCCGGACGGCCGAGCCGAGCGCGGACGGGGACGACGGCATGGACATCCTGGAGCCCAACGACGCCGACCTCGACGGCGAGCCGGGTGACGCGTGAACGTCCTCGACTGGCTGCTGGTCCTCCTCGTCCTCGCCTACGCCCTCTCCGGCTACTGGCAGGGCTTCGTCACGGGCGCCTTCGCCACCATCGGACTGCTCGCCGGCGGCCTGGCCGGTATCTTCCTGGCGCCCCTGCTGCTGAGCCGGCTCGAGCCGTCGCTCGCCGTGTCGCTGGGTGCGCTGTTCATCGTGATCCTCTCCGCCTCGCTCGGCCAGGCCCTCCTGCAGTACGCCGGCGCGCGGGTCCGGGAACGCATCACCTGGCAACCTGCCCGGGCCCTCGACGCCGTCGGCGGTGCGCTGCTCAGCGCGCTCGCGGTGCTGCTCGTCGCCTGGGCCCTGGGCGTCGCCATCAGCGGCACCAGGATCGGCTCGGTCACCACGATGGTCCGCAGCTCGGTGGTGCTCGGGAAGGTCAACGACGTCCTGCCGAAGTCCGCGCCCAACGCCCTGCAGGCCTTCAACAACGTCGTCGGCACCGGCTTCTTCCCGCGCTACCTCGAGCCGTTCGCGCCCGAGCAGATCGTCGAGGTGCAGCCGGGACCGGCCAACCTGCCGAAGTCGGCGGCCATCCGCGCCGTACGACCCAGCGTGGTGAAGATCCGCGGGGCCAACAAGTGCGGTCGCGGCGTCGAGGGCACCGGCTTCGTGTTCGCCCGCAACCGCGTGATGACCAACGCGCACGTCGTGGCCGGGGTCTCGGACCCCGATGTCAGCATCGGCGACGGCACCGAGCCTGCCCGGGTGGTGCTCTACGACCGCGAGCTCGACGTCGCCGTGCTCGCCCTGGACACGGGCGACGCGCCGGTCCTGGAGTTCGACCAGAGCACGGAGGCCGAGGACCCGGTCGCGATCATCGGCTACCCGCAGGACGGTCCGTTCGACGTGCAGACCGGTCGCGTGCGGGCGATGCAGAACCTCCGTTCGCCGGACATCTACGGCTCCGGGACGGTGATCCGCGAGGTGTTCTCGCTGCGCGGCCTGGTCCGGCCCGGCAACTCCGGCGGTCCGATCGTGACGCCGCAGGGCAAGGTCGCCGGTGTCGTGTTCGCGGCGTCGGTCACCGACCCGGAGACGGGCTACGCCCTGACGGCCAGGCAGGTCGAGGACAGCGCCGCGGCCGGTACGGCGCCCGGCACCGACGATCGCGAGGCGGACACCGGCAACTGCGCCGCGTGAGCCTTCGGCCATAGTGGGCCCATGACCGGTACGGCGATGTACCCCGCGTTCCCGGCGCCCAGCGAGCTGGCCGTGCGGGCCTTCACGGAGATGAAAACCTTCCTCGCCGAGGACGTGTTCCCCGCCGAGGAGTCCTACGCGCGCCACCGCGAGGAGAAGGGTCCGGACGACCACACCGTGCCGCCCGTCGTGGAGGAGCTGAAGGTCCGGGCACGCGAGCGGGGGCTGTGGAACCTCTTCCTGCCGAGCGAGTCGGGGCTGACCCAGCTCGAGTACGCCACGATCGCCGAGCTGTCCGGCTGGAGCCTGGAGATCGCACCGGAGGCGATCAACTGCCAGGCGCCCGACACCGGCAACATGGAGCTGCTGCACCTGGTCGGCACGCCGGAGCAGCAGGCGCAGTGGCTGCGGCCGCTGCTCGACGGCGAGATCCGCTCCGCGTTCGCGATGACCGAGCCGGCCGTCGCCTCGTCCGACGCGACCAACATCGAGACGTCGATCGTGCGTGACGGCGACGAGTACGTCATCAACGGCCGCAAGTGGTGGATCACCGGCGCCGCCGACCCACGCTGCAAGGTCCTCATCGTCATGGGCAAGACCGACCCGACCGCGGCCACGCACCGCCAGCAGTCGATGGTGATCGTCCCGGTCGACACCCCGGGCGTCGAGATCAAGCGCTCCTACCCGGTCTTCGGCCACCAGGACCAGCACGGCCACTGCGTCATCGAGTTCACCGACGCGCGGGTCCCGGTGGCCAACCTGCTCGGCGAGGAGGGCGGCGGCTTCGCGGCCGCCCAGATGCGGCTGGGCCCGGGCCGGATCCACCACGTGATGCGTGCGCTGGGCGCCGGCGAGCGGGCGCTGGCCATGATGGTGGCGCGCTCGACGTCCCGTACGGCGTTCGGCGGCCTGCTGGCCGAGCAGTCGGCCGTCCGCGAGAAGATCGCCGAGTCCCGCATCGAGCTCGACCAGGCGCGGGCGCTGTGCCACCTGGCGGCGTACACGGTCGACGCGGAGGGCAACAAGGCTGCGCGCCACCTGATCGCCGCGGCCAAGGTCGCCGTGCCGCGGGCGGTGCTGTCGGTCATCGACCGTGCGATCCAGCTGCACGGCGCCGCCGGCATCAGCGACGCGACGCCGCTGGCCGCGCTGTGGGGCTGGCACCGGGCGATGCGGATCTTCGACGGCCCCGACGAGGCCCACCTGACCACGCTCGGACGCGCCGAGCTGATGCGGGAGCCGCTCTTCGAGCTCCCCGTCTCCCTCCACGACCAGTTCCGCTGAACCGAACGAGACCCGAAGGAACCACTCCATGAGCTACGTCCGCTACGAGCACGCCGACGGCGTCGCCCGGATCACCCTCGCCGACGGGGGCAACGGCAACCCCGTCCATCTCCGGTCCGTCGCCGAGCTCCACGCCGCCGTGCGCAACGCGCAGCGTGACGGCGCCCGGGTGGTCGTGCTGGCCGCCGAGGGCCGGTTCTTCTCGGTCGGCGGCGACCTCGGCGCCTTCTCCGGCGCCGACGACGTCGAGGCCTTCATCGACGACCTCGCCGAGGCGCTGCACCGCGTGGTCAGCGAGCTGGTCCGCTCCGAGGCCATCGTGGTGACGGTCGTGCAGGGCACCGCCGCCGGTGCGGGCTTCCCGCTCGCCGCCGTCGGCGACATCGTCCTCGCCGCGGACTCCGCGAAGTTCAGCCTCGCCTACACGAAGGTCGGGCTCTCGCCCGACGGAGGCAGCTCCCTCCTCGTGCACACCCTCGGCCTCCACCGCACCCTGCGCCTGGCCATCCTGGGCGACCTGCTGACCGCGCAGGAGGCGTACGACGCCGGCCTGGTCGCCCGCGTCGTGCCCGCCGAGGAGCTGGCCGCCACGGCCGAGCAGGTCGTCGCGACCCTCGCCGCCGGCTCAGCCTCCGCCAACGCCGCCGCCAAGCGGCTGCTGCGCGAGGTCGCCGCGCCCGCGCCGGAGACCGCCCTGCGCAAGGAGTCGCTGTCGATCCGGGCGCTGGCCGGATCGCCCGACGGGCGTGAGGGCGTCGCGGCCTTCGTGGAGAAGCGGGCCCCGAAGTTCGGCGGCTGACCGGCTACGGAGCCGGTGCCGGGGCCGTCGCCGCGTCCGGCGGGGCCGCGTGCCGCACCGGGCACCCCGCGACGCCCGGGACCGGGAAGGTGCCGAGCTCCTCGAGGGCGTAGCCCGCCGGGTAGCTCTTGATCCGGGGCAGGTCCGCGGTGAAGGTCGGGACCCGGTTGGACGGGGTGAACCGCAGCAGCCTCGCCCGGGCCCTCATCGCGCCGCGGCTGAGCCGCCGGGCCAGCGGGCCGGGGTCGACGTACGCGAAGGCGTCGAGCAGCGGCTCGTCCATGAGGGCGCGGCTGAAGACCTCGACCGGCTTGCGCAGCGGGCGCGGGTAGAAGGTCGTCATCAGGCGCAGGGTGGAGTCGGCGACACGGCGCCCTCCGGCGTCGAAGTCGAAGTGTGCCCGCTCGTAGTCGTCCATCAGGTGCAGGAACCCGTCGTAGGTCTCCGGGATGTCCTTGATGCCCATGTGCCGGCCGAGCGCGCGGTAGTAGTTGACGCTGGCGCGGAGCTCGGTCTCGGTGAGCGGGCGCCAGCCGTAGTCGTCGAGCCACCGCTTGGGGACGACGACGAAGGTCGACAGCACGTAGCGCATGTCGTCGTTGGAGATGTCGTAGGCCCTGTGCATCTGGTTGATCCGGCGCAGCGCGGTCCTGCCGGCCGGGCTGTCGAAGCCGTGCACGAAGGGCGCCTCGAGCAGGAGCGCGGTGTCGTCGTACCGCTTCTGGACCTGGCCGGTGAAGGCGCCCGTCTCGAACAGCAGGCGGCCGATGCTGGGCACGGCATAGGTGCGGAACAGCGCGAAGCTCAGCGACTGGGTGAGGTCCCAGGTGAACTCGTACAGGGCGAGGTTCTGGTAGATCTCGACGTAGTCCGTCTCCGGGTCGAGCGCGTCGTTCCGGTCCCGCCACAGCGACTTGGCCATGGTCCGAACGATACGACTAGAACGCGTTTCAGTTTGGCCCTACAGTGCGGAAGGTGAACGCACCTGACGTCTTCGCGCCCGTCGACCTCGGTCCGGTGCGTCTGCGCAACCGCACGGTCAAGGCCGCGACCTTCGAGGGACGCACGCCGCACGGCGAGGTGACCGACGAGCTGATCGCCTACCACCGGGCCCCGGCGGAGGGCGGCGTCGGGCTGACCACGGTCGCCTACCTCGCGGTCGCGCCGGACGGGCGCACGCACGCCGAGCAGATCGTCGTGTCCGAGCGCACGCTGCCGGGGCTGGCCCGGCTCGCCGACGAGATCCACGCGACCGGTGCCGCGATCGCCGGCCAGGTGGGCCACGCCGGCCCCGTCGCCAACGGCCGCTCCAACGGTGTGCCCGCCATCGCGGCCAGCCGGATGCCGAGCCCGCTCTCGATGCAGATGATCCGGTCGGCGTCCGAGAAGGACCTGACCCGGGTGACGAAGGCCTACGTCGACACGGCTCGCCTCCTGGTGCGCGCGGGCTTCGACGTGCTCGAGCTGCACATGGCGCACTCCTACCTGATCTCCTCCTTCCTCGCACCCGCGCTCAACCGCCGCCGCGACCGCTGGGGCGGGCCGCTCGAGCGGCGGGCCCGGCTCGCGCGACAGGTGGCGCGCGTCGTACGGGAGGAGGTCGGGGACGCCGCGGCGGTGACCGCGAAGATCTCGGTGTCCGACGGTTTCGCGGGCGGGGTGACGACCGGGATGGGTCTCGACCTGGCCCGGCTGCTGCAGGCCGACGGCCACCTCGATGCGCTCCAGCTCTCGGGCGGCTCGTCGCTGATGAACCCGATGTACCTCTTCCGCGGTGCTGCGCCGGTGTCCGAGTTCGCCGACACCATGCCGCCGCTGGTGCGCTGGGGGATGAGGACGCCGGTGGGGCGGGGCTTCCTCAAGGAGTATCCGTTCGAGGAGGCGTACTTCCTCGAGAAGGCCAGGGAGTTCCGCCGTGAGCTCGCGATGCCGCTCATGCTGCTCGGCGGGATCAACCGGCTCGACACGATGCGGCAGGCGATGGCGGACGGCTTCGACTTCGTGGTCATGGGGCGCGCACTGCTGCGCGAGCCGGACCTGGTCAACCGGCTGCAGTCGGGCGTCGCCCGGAAGGGAGTCTGCATCCACTGCAACCGGTGCATGCCGACGATCTACTCGGGCACGCGGTGCCCCGAATGGGCGGCGGGGGAGATCATCCCGGTCCCTCCCGTCGGGCGACCCCTTCCCAGAAAGTAGAACCTGTTCTACATTCTGGGCATGTCACAGGTGATCCCCGAGAAGCCGCTGCGTGTCGTCGTCTGGTCGACCGGAACGATCGGCCGGCACGCCATCGCCGGCGTCGACGCCCACCCCGACCTCGAGCTGGTGGGCGTGTGGACCTCCACCCCGGACAAGCACGGCAAGGACGCCGGCGAGCTGGCCGGGCTCGGTCGCGAGCTCGGCGTCAGCGCGACCACCGACCGGGACGAGCTGATCGCGCTGCGGCCGGACTGCATCGTCCACGGGGCGATGACCGACGACCGGGTCTTCGAGTCGATCGAGGACCTGACCGGATTCATCCGCGACGGCGTCAACGTGGTCTCGTCCGGGCCCGTCATCCTGCTGCACCGTGACGGCACGCTGCCGCCGGAGATGATCGAGGCGATCGACGAGGCGGGCCGTCAGGGCAACGCGAGCCTGCACGTCAACGGCATCGACCCGGGCTTCGCCAACGACGTCCTGCCGCTGGTGATGACCTCGCTCTCGCAGCGCATCGACCACGTCAAGGTCAGTGAGATCGCCGACTACTCGACGTACTACCAGCCCGTCGTGATGCGCGACCTGTTCGGCTTCGGGCAGCCGCTCGACGCCACGCCCCTGCTGTGGGAGCCCGGCATCCTGACCACCGCCTGGGGCCCGGTCGTGCGGGTGATCGCCGCCGGGCTGGGCGTCACCCTCGACGAGCCGCTCGTCGAGGAGGTCGACCGCCGGCCCGCGCCGCGCAGCGTCAGCACGGTCTCGCTCGACGTCGAGGAGGGGACGATGGGCTCGGTGATGTTCCGCGTCATCGGCACCGTCGACGGGGTCCCGCGCGTCACGCTCGAGCACGTCACCCGCACCGACGCGTCGGCCGAGCCCGACTGGCCGACCCCCCACGAGGGCGACGGCTGCTACCGGATCGAGATCACCGGCGAGCCGTGCATGAAGGTGGAGTTCACCCACCACGGCGAGAACGGAGACCACAACGTCTCCGGGATGATCGTCACCGCCCAGCGGCTGATCAACGCGGTCCCCGCCGTCGTCGCCGCGCAGCCGGGGCTGCGCTCGGCGCTCGACCTCGGCCTGGTCACCGGCCGCGGCCTCGTGACCGGCACCAGGGCGGCGCGATGAGCATCCTGGACCGCTTCACGCTGACCGACCACGTCGCCGTCGTCACCGGCGCGGGCCGCGGCATCGGCGCCGCCACCGCCGTCGCCCTCGCCGAGGCCGGCGCCGACGTGCTGATCTCCTCGCGCACCGAGGCCCAGCTGGCGGAGGTGGCGCAGCGGATCGAGGCGACCGGCAGGCGGGCGGTCGTCGTACCGGCGGACCTGGGGCACACCGACGAGGTCGCCGGGCTCGCGCAGGCAGCGTACGACGCGTTCGGGCGCCTCGACATCGTCGTCAACAACGTCGGCGGCACCATCCCGAACGCCTTCCTCGACACCGACGTGGCCTATCTCGAGGAGTCCTTCCACTTCAACGTCGCGACCGCGCACGCGCTCAGCCGCGCGGCCGTCCCGCTGATGCTCGCCTCGGCGGGCAGCCCCGACGACCCGCGGCAGAAGTCGATCACGTCGATCAGCTCGATGATGGGCCGCACGGCCGCTCGCGGCTACCTCGCGTACGGCGTTGCCAAGGCCGCCCTCGCCCACTGGACCCGGCTCGCGGCCACCGACCTGTCGCCGGCCATCCGGGTCAACGGCGTGTACGTCGGCTCGGTGATGACCAGCGCGCTGGAGTTCGTCGCCGGCGTACCGGCCATGAAGCAGCAGATGGAGGAGGCGACGCCCCTCGGCCGGATCGGCGAGGCGGAGGACATCGCGGCCGCGGTGGTCTACCTGTCCTCGCGCGCCGGCCAGTTCGTCACGGGCAAGCTGCTCGAGGTCGACGGCGGCATCCAGCAGCCCAACCTGGACCTGGGCCTCCCGGACCTCCAACCCGGCAACCTGGCCGAACTGAACCTTGATTAAAGTCGCGGCATGAGCACCAAGGGCGTCGCGACCGGTCATGCCATCTCGCCGGACTCCGGCGAGCACTGGGCCAACGAGGGCGCCTGGCAGGTCGCCGACGGCATCCACCGGATCCCGCTGCCGCTGCCCATGGACGCCCTCAAGGCGATCAACGTCTACGTCGTCGAGGGCGACGACGGGCTCACCCTCATCGACGGCGGCTGGTCGATCCCGGTCGCGCGCGAGCTGCTCGACAGGAGCCTGCGCTCGATCGGTTCCGGATTCGGCGACATCAAGCGCTTCCTGGTGACCCACGTGCACCGCGACCACTTCACGATGGCCACCGTCCTGGGCCACGAGTACGGCGCCGAGGTGGCCCTCGGCATCGACGAGAAGCCCGCGCTCGAGCTGCTCCACCGGGCCTCCCTCGGCGAGATCAAGGGCAGCCCGTTCCTCGAGGTCCTGCGCACGGCGGGCGCCGCGGACATCGCGGACCTGTGGGAGGCCGGGCACGACGGCGAGCTGCCCGCCGCCGCCGACTGGGCCTTCCCGGACCTCTGGCTGGAGGGCGACCGCCGGTTCGAGGTGGGCCACCGGGTCATCGACGCGGTGCACACGCCGGGGCACACGCCCGGCCACTACGTCTACGCCGACCAGGCCGAGGGCGTGCTGTTCGCGGGTGACCACGTGCTGCCGACGATCACCCCGTCGATCGGGTTCACGGTGCCCGCAGTGGAGCAGCCGCTGGGGCAGTTCATGGCCTCCCTGGCGCGCGTCCGCCAGCTGCCCGACCTCCGGATCCTCCCGGCCCACGGCCCGGTCGCCCCGTCGTCGTACGAACGGGTCGACGAGCTGCTCGCCCACCACGAGGAGCGCCTCGGCCTGTGCCTGGCGTCGCTGCGGGCGCGCGGCGCGGTGACGTCGCTGGTCGTCGCGAAGGACCTCGGCTGGACCCGCCACGAGCGTGCCTACGACGAGCTCGACGTCTTCAGCCAGGGCATGGCCGCGATGGAGACGAAGGCCCACCTCGACCTGCTCGTCGCACGCGGCCAGGCGACTTCGGCGGACCGGGCCGACGGGGTGGAGTACGCCGCCGTAAACTAGTGCGGTCAGACAGGGGAGCCCGCGCCACGGGCTGAGAGTGCGGTACGCCGCAGACCCTCCGAACCTGATCCGGTTAGCACCGGCGAAGGGAGTCCACCGATGCGTGCGCGCGCACTCACCACGATCACCGGCCTCACGGCGGCGACCCTGCTCGCGGGCGGCTGCTCGCTCGTCGGGCAGGAGGACGACGACAAGGCCGGTGTGAAGGACACGAAGGTCACCCTGGTGACCCACGAGTCCTTCGCCCTCCCCGACGAGCTGGTCGAGCAGTTCGAGAAGGACACCGGCTACCAGCTGACGATCAGCAAGCTCGCCGACGCGGGTGCGCTGACCAACCAGCTGGTGCTCACCAAGGACGACCCGATCGGCGACGTCGTCTTCGGCATCGACAACACCTTCGCGACGCGGGCCGTCGACGAGGGCGTCTTCGACGCCTACGCCCCCGAGCTCCCGGCCGGCGCCGAGGCCTACGAGCTGCCCGGCGACGAGGACGACGCACTCACGCCGGTCGACACCGGCGCGGTGTGCGTCAACGTCGACACGGCGTGGTTCCGCAGCAAGGGGATCGCCGAGCCGAAGACCCTCGCGGACCTGACCGACCCGGCCTACAAGGACCTCTTCGTCGTCCCCGCCGCGAGCACCAGCTCGCCCGGCCTGGCCTTCCTCGTCGCCACGATCGGTCGCTACGGCGACGACTGGCAGGGCTACTGGGAGGACCTCGCCGCCAACGGCGCCAAGGTCGTGAAGGGCTGGACCGAGGCCTACTTCGAGGACTTCACCTTCTCCGGCGGCGACCGTCCGATCGTGGTCTCCTACGACTCCTCGCCGGCGTTCACCCTCAACGAGGCCGGCACGAGGACGTCGACCCGGGCGCTGCTCGACGGCTGCTTCCAGCAGGTCGAGTACACGGGCGTGCTGGAGGGCGAGGGCACCAACACCGAGGGCGCGCACGCGGTCATCGACTGGCT
This sequence comes from uncultured Nocardioides sp., assembly GCA_964487275.1. GTDB lineage: Bacteria > Actinomycetota > Actinomycetes > Propionibacteriales > Nocardioidaceae > Nocardioides. The sequence goes on from CAZAQE010000026.1 coordinate 25,591, forward strand.
GCTGTCGCCGGAGGTGCAGGCCGCGCTGCCGCCGTCGATGTACGTCTTCCCGGTCGCCGACGGCGTCGAGCTGCCCGCCGAGTGGGCGAGGTTCGCGAAGCGTCCGGAGACCACCGAGGAGGTCGACCCCGCCGAGATCGCCGGGCAGCGGCAGGCGTGGCTGGAGGAGTGGACGGAGATCGTCTCGAAGTGAGGGCTGCCACCGGCCGGCTGGCGGGTCGAGCGGGATTCGTCCTCCTCGCCCTGGTCCCGGTCGCGGTGGTGACCGTCTTCTTCGTGCTGCCGGTCGGCGCGATGCTGCACCGCGGGCTGTGGCCCGAGGGGCGCTTCGAGCCGGGGGCCGTGCTCGACGTGCTGCAGCGGCCGCGGACCGGCCGGGTGGTGTGGTTCACCGTGTGGAGCAGCACTGTGGCCACCACGATCGCGGTCGTCCTCGGGCTGCCGGCGGCGTACGTCCTGCACCGGCTGCGGTTCCCGGGCCGGTCGCTGGTCCGGGCCGCGCTGCTGGTGCCCTTCGTGCTGCCGACCGTCGTCGTCGGGCTCGCCGTGCGGGAGCTGATCGCCCCGTCGGGCGTGCTCGGGTTCCTCGGCCTCGACGGCACCGCGATCGCGATCATCATCGGCCTGGTGTTCTTCAACGTGGCCGTGGTGATCCGCACGGTGGGCGTCGCGTGGGAGTCCCTGGACCGCCGGCCGGCCGAGGCCGCCGCGGCGCTCGGCGCGACGCCCTGGCAGGTGTTCCGGACGGTCACCTTCCCGGCGCTGCGGCCGGCCATCGTGTCCGCGGCCAGCGTGGTCTTCCTCTTCTGCGCGACGGCATTCGGCGTCGTACTGGTCCTCGGCGGCGTGCGCTATTCGTCGGTCGAGACCGAGATCTACCTGCTGACGGCCGACCTGCTCGACCTGCCGGCGGCCGCCGCGCTGTCGCTGGTGCAGATGCTCGCGGTCGTCCTGCTGCTCGTCGTGGTCGGTCGGCTGCGGGCCGTCCCGGACCCGACGGTACGACGATCGGTCGCTCCCGCCGCGCGCCCGCAGTGGCGTGACGCCCCGGCCGTCGTGGTGACCGTCGCGACGCTCGCCGCCGTCGCGCTGCCCGTCCTGGCCCTCGTCGTCGGCTCGTTCCGGCGCGACGGGGCGTGGTCGCTGGACCACTACCGCGCCCTGGGTGGGTCGGCGGACGGTCTCCTCCAGGTCTCGGTCACGGAGGCGCTCGGCGCGTCCCTGCGGATCGCCGTCGACGCGACCTGGATGGCGCTGCTGCTGGGCCTGGTCGTCGCCTTCGTGGTGACCCGCCGGGTGCGCTCCCGGGCCGGGCGCAGGGCACGGGCCGCCCTCGACGGCTTCTTCATGCTCCCGCTCGGCGTCTCCGCGGTGACCCTCGGCTTCGGCTTCCTGATCGCGCTGGACGAGCCCCCGCTCGACCTCCGGTCGAGCCCGCTCCTCGTGCCGATCGCCCAGGCGCTGGTGGCCCTGCCGATCGTCGTACGCACCCTCGTCCCGGTGCTCGCCGGCATCGACGACCGGCAGCGGCAGGCGGCCGCGTCGCTCGGTGCCGGTCCGCTGCGCGCGCTGCTGACCGTCGACCTGGCCGTGGTGTGGCGTCCGGTCCTCGCCGCCGCCGGCTTCGCGTTCGCGGTCTCGCTGGGGGAGTTCGGTGCCACGTCGTTCATCGTGCGGCCGGCCGAGCCGACCCTCCCGGTCGTGATCTACCGGCTGCTCGGCCACCCCGGCCCGCTCAACCACGGGACCGCGCTCGCGGCGTCCGTCGTGCTGGCCGCGGTGACCGCATCCGTGATCCTCGTCGTCGAACGCCTGCGCGTTCCCGGAACAGGAGCCTGGTAGGTCGTGTCCTCCATTCCTCGGTGGATGCCCGGGTCGTCCAGTGCGTGCGATCGCAAGGAGCCGGCGCGCTGGCATGCTGGGCGCACGTCGAGCGTCGACAACGCCGCCAGCGTGCGTGCTGGGCGGGCCGGGCGCCGCCAGGGAATGGGAGACACGACCTGATGCTCGAGCTCTCCGACGTGACCGTCGCCTTCGACGGCACCGTCGCCGTCGACGGGGTGGACCTCGTCGTCGCCGACGGCGACGTCCTGGCCGTGCTCGGCCCGTCCGGGTGCGGCAAGTCCACGCTGCTGCGCGCGATCGCGGGGCTCGAGCCAGCCGTGGGCACGATCGCCTGGGACGGTGAGGACCTCGCCGGCACGCCGACCCACCGGCGCGGCTTCGCGCTGATGTTCCAGGACGGCCAGCTCTTCGACCACCTGACCGTCGCCCGCAACGTCGGCTACGCCCAGCGCCTGCGCGGAGCCGACCGTCGCGCGGTCCGCACCGAGGTCGACGACCTGCTCGAGCTCGTCGGCCTCGCCGGCTACGGCGACCGCCTGCCGCGCACCCTCTCCGGCGGGGAGCGCCAGCGCGTCGCCCTCGCCCGCTCGCTCGCCGCGCGCCCGCGGCTGATCCTGCTCGACGAGCCGCTCAGCGCCCTCGACGCCGGCCTTCGGGTCCGCCTGGGCGCCGACCTGCGCCGCATCCTCGTCGACGCCGGTACGACGGCGCTGCTGGTCACCCACGACCAGGACGAGGCCTTCGCCGTCGCCGACCGGGTCGCCCTCATGCGCGCCGGCCGGATCGTGCAGGAGGGCCCCGTCGCCGAGGTGTGGGCGCAGCCCGCGGACGCCGAGGCGCGGGAGTTCCTCGGCGCCCGGCGCAGCTTCGCGGGCGACGACGCCACGCGGATCCTCGCGGCCGCGGGACTGCCCGACGAGGACGGTGTGACCATCGTCGTACGGTCATCGGTCGGCGGAAGTGACAAGGGAGGCGGCACCGTCTCCTAGACTCCGTCGCGTGTACCGCCGCGCCTATACCCTCCTCATCGGCACGGCCGCGCTCATGCTGGGCCTCGCGGTGTTCGCCTCCGTCAAGCTCGACCGGCGGCTGCTCGACCCGGAGGGCAGCTTCCTCGGACCGTCGTACATCCGTCTCCCGCTGCTGCTGATCGGGGCACTGCTGCTCGACCTGCTGCCGCTGACGCTGTGGCGCGCGCGGGGCCGCCCGAGCCGGGTGCTGCCGATCGCGAGGCACCGGCTGCGGACGCACTGGACCAAGGAGCGGGCGATCCTCGTCGGGGTCGGCGTCATCAGCTTCTACCTCACCTACGTCAGCTACCGGAACCTGAAGTCGTTCCTGCCGTTCGTGCGGTCCGCCCCCGACGCGACCGCGGAGACGCCCAAGGCGCTGTCCTACGACCGCGAGCTGCACCTGCTCGACAAGGTGATCTTCTTCGGCAACGACCCGGCCGAGGTCCTGCACGGGGTCTTCGGCACGACCTTCACCGCCGAGATCCTGTCGCCGATCTACCTGATGTTCCTGCCGCTCGTGCCGCTCGGCGTGACTGCGTGGCTGGTGTGGTCGCGCAACATGTCCTTCGGCTACTGGTTCGTCACGGCGCAGTGCCTGGCCTGGTCGCTCGGCACGCTGTCCTACTACCTGCTGCCGACCCTGGGGCCCGGCATCGCCTACGCGTCGCTCTACTACGGCGTCGACGGCCTCGCCCACACCGGCACGACCGACCTGATGAACTCGATCGTCCGGGCGCGCGGCAACGTGCTCTACGGCGGCGCCACCGAGTCGGTGAACTCGATCGCCGGCTTCGCCAGCCTGCACTGCGCGATCACCCTGCTGTTCGCGCTGATGGTGCAGTACACGCTGCGCTCGAAGGTCCTGAAGTGGATCTTCTGGGTCAACTTCGCCCTGACCGTGATCGCCACCCTCTACTTCGGCTGGCACTACGTCGCCGACGACCTCGCCGGCATCGCGATCGCGATCGTCTCGTTCTACGTGGGCGGGATCGCGAGCGGGCAGAAGTTCGACAGGCACGGGCACTCGCACCCGACGACGACGACCTCGAAGGTGCCGGTCGACGTCGACTGACGTCCGGTCGTCGAGGAGGTCGCGCAGCGACCGTCACGAGACGCCCTGCCTCGGTGCAGGTGGCTGATCGGGGCGACCTCGCACGCGACGGTCATCGGTCTCGTGACGCCTCGCTCACCCGCTCGGGAGTTACAACGATGTAGTTCGTCAAGCCGACACGCCGACGACTCCCGGGAATCTTGGGATTTTTGTTTCCAATGTGACGAAATCGCACTACGGTGACGCGAGTGCGTACGCCAACTCTCGGGACCGGACTGCTCGCGCTCGTACTGGCTGCGGGGGTGGTCGCACCGGCGATCGCGGACCCGGACGGGTCCGGCGCGGGCAGCACCCCGAGCGCGGGCGACGTCCGCGCCGCACGGGAACGCGCGGACGACGCCAGGACCGACGTCGACGGGATCCAGGAGCGGCTGGCTGCGGCCGGCGCAGCGCTCGATGCCGCCTCGATCCGCGCAGCGAAGGCGGCCGAGGCGTGGAACGGCGCCCGTTGGGTGGCCGGCCGGGCGCGCGTCAGGGAGCGGGCGGCGAGGGCCGCGTCGGTCCGCGCCGACGAGGCGCTGCGGGCGCAGAGGGCGGCGTACCGCGACGTCCTGATCACGTCCAGCGGCGCCGGCACCGACCTCGGCGCTGCGCACGCGATCCTGGCGGCCGACGACATGCAGTCGCTGCTCGAGGAGAGCGCGGCCAAGGACCGGGTCGACGAGCTGCTCGACCAGCAGCGCGCCGAGTACGACGCCGCCGCTGGCACGGCCGAGCGTGCCGAGGAGTCCGCGACGGCCGCAGCCGACGCCGCGGAGCGGGCGCTCGCGGCGGCCCGCGCGGCGAGGGACACGGCCGAGGCCGAGGCCGACGCCGCGGCAGCGACGGCCCGCCGGGTCGGTCGGCAGAAGGTGCGCCTGGTCGCCACGCTGGCGCGGTTGCAGGGCGTCAGCGTCGCGGTCGCCCAGCGCCGGCAGGACGCCCTCGAGGCCGCGACCCGCGAGGACGAGGCGCAGGCCCAGCCCGAACCGCAGCCCGAGCAGGGCGACGCCCCCGCACCCGACCCCGCGCCCGCCGAGCCGGCTCCCGACGACCCGCCAGCGCCGTCCGACGACCCGCCGGCGCCGTCCGGCGGCGCGCAGGCGGCGATCGCCTTCGCCCGGGCCCAGCTCGGCGAGCCCTACCGGTGGGGTGCCGCCGGACCAGGCTCGTGGGACTGCTCGGGCCTGACCTCGAAGGCGTGGGCGGCCGGCGGCACCAGCCTGCCGCACTACTCCGTCGCCCAGTACGACGTCTCCACGCCGATCTCCGCGGGCCAGCTCCGGCCGGGCGACCTGGTCTTCTGGGGCGACACCGGCAGCCCCTCGTCGATCTACCACGTGGCGCTCTACGTCGGCGACGGCCGGATCATCCACGCCCCGCGTACCGGCCGCCCGGTGACCGAGGAGTCGATGTACTACTGGCGAACGCCCGACTTCTACGCACGTCCCTGACGCCGTTGCGCCCCACCCACTAGGTTCGGCCCATGGCCGAGGAGTCCACCACCAGCGCGCCGCCGGCGCTCGCCGTCGACGTCCCCGCACTCACCGAGCTGCTCGACGGCCGGTACGCCGACGTCCGCCGCACCGTGCGGGAGCTGCTCCCGACGTACGCCTCCGTCCTCGAGGACGCCGAGACCCTGCCGCGCGAGGAGTTCCGTGAGCGGGTCAAGGAGGTCGTCGTGGAGATGGCCGGGACGGGCGCGACCGGGATGGGCTTCCCGGAGGAGTACGGCGGCGGGGGTGACATCGGCGCCTCGATCGCGGCCTTCGAGACCCTCGCCCTCGGGGACCTCTCCGTCCTGGTGAAGGTCGGCGTGCAGTTCGGCCTGTTCGGCGGCGCGATCCTGCAGCTCGGCACGAAGCGGCACCACGACGCCTACCTCGCCGACCTGATCGCCGGCCGCCTGCTCGGCTGCTTCGCGATGACCGAGACCGGCCACGGGAGCAACGTGCAGGCCCTCGGCACGGTCGCGCGCTACGACGCCGACACCGGCGAGTTCGTGATCACGACGACGACCCCGGAGGCGGGCAAGGACTACATCGGCAACGCCGCGAGGCACGCGCGCGTCGGCGTGGTGTTCGCCCAGCTGGAGGTCGCGGGGGAGGAGCACGGGGTGCACGCCCTCGTCGTACCGCTGCGCGACGAGGCGGGCGCGACCCTGCCGGGCGTCCGGATCGAGGACGACGGCCACAAGATGGGCCTCAACGGCGTCGACAACGGCCGGATCTGGTTCGACGGCGTGCGGGTGCCGCGCGAGGCGCTGCTCAACCGGTTCGCGGACGTCACCGAGGACGGCGCCTACACCAGCGAGATCGAGAGTCCCGGCCGGCGCTTCTTCACCATGCTCGGGACGCTCGTCCAGGGGCGCGTGTGTGTCGGCGCTGCGGGGATCACCGCCTCGAAGGTCGCGCTGGCCGTTGCGGTCCGCTACGCGCTGCAGCGTCGGCAGTTCGAGGCCACCAGCGAGGACGCCGAGGAGCTGCTGCTCGACTACGGGCTGCACCAGCGCCGCCTCCTGCCGCTGCTCGCCCGCACGTACGCGCTGCACTTCGCCCAGGAGGTGCTGACCGGCGACCTGCACGACGTCTTCTCCGGTGTCGACACGAGCGAGGAGTCGCGACGCCTGCTGGAGGCGCGCGCGGCCGGCACCAAGGCGGTCGCGACCTGGCACGCCACCCGGACGATCCAGGAGTGTCGCGAGGCCTGCGGCGGTGCGGGCTACCTCTCCGTCAACCGCTTCACGGCGCTCAAGGCCGACACCGACGTCTTCACCACCTTCGAGGGCGACAACCACGTCCTGCTGCAGCTGGTCGCCAAGGGCCTGCTCACCGACTACGCCAGCGACTTCGAGGACCTCGACCAGCTCGGCATGGTCCGCTTCGTGGCGGGCCTCGCGGTCGACACCGTCCTGGAGAAGACCCGGGCCCACCAGCTGCTCGAGCAGATCCGCGACCTGCTGCCGGGGGGAGGCGGCGACAGCTGGGACACCGACGCCGGCCTGCTCGACCCGAACTACCACCTCGCGATGTTCCGCTTCCGCGAGGAGCACCTGATCGGCGGCGTCGCCCGCCGGCTCAAGCGCGGGATCGACACCGGCATGAACGCCGGCGAGGTCTTCTCGCGGGTGCAGGACCACGTGATCGCCGCCGCGCGCGCCCATGTCGAGCGGGAGGTGCTGGAGGCCTTCGTCGAGAAGGTCGCCGCGACGCCCGAGGGCGCGAACCACGACACGCTCAACGCGCTGTGCGACCTCTACGCCCTCAGCGTCATCGAGGCGGATCGTGCGTGGTTCATGGAGCACGGGCGGCTGACGACGCAGCGCTCGAAGGCGATCACCCGCGAGGTCGGCGCCCTGTGCCGCCGGATCCGGCCGGTCGCCCGCGAGCTGGTCGACGCGTTCGCCGTCCCCGAGCCGCTGCTGCGCGCGCCGGCCCTGCTCAACCCGACCCCGACCGATGGAGGTGCCTGAGTGGCCACCCACCTCGTCCGCAGCGCCGTCGCGAAGGTCCCCGGCCTCGGCGGCTGGTCCGACGACCCGTTGTGGGCCTCCTTCTACGACTGGACCGTCGAGCACCCGCGGGCGGGGGGCGCGATCTGGCGGGCCGGGATCCAGAGCGACCTCCGGCTCCTCTACCGCGCGGCTGCGGAGATCGGCCGCCAGCCGGCAGGCGCCCGGATCCTCGACATCCCGTGCGGCGGCGGGGTCGCCCTGCGCGGCCTGAAGCCCGGTCAGGGTGTCGAGTACGTCGCCGCCGACATCGCGCAGGCGATGCTGGACCGCACCATGGAGGCAGCCGGGGAGCGCGGCGTCGCGGACCAGGTCGAGCCCCGCGTCGCCGATGTCGGCGACCTGCCCTTCGCGGACGCGTCCTTCGACCTCGTGGTCACCTTCACCGGTCTGCACTGCTTCCCCGACCCGGCCCGCGCCGTGATCGAGATGGCGCGGGTGCTCCGGCCCGGCGGTGTGCTGACGGGCAGCGCGCTGCTCAACGACGCGCTGCGCTACGCGCCGCTGCGCAAGGCGGGCCGGATCGCGGGCCTGCTCGGTCCGGGCTGCACCAGCCACGACCTCGACGGCTGGCTCGCCGGTCAGGGCATCGCCGACGTGGTGATCGAGAAGAGCGGAGCGATCGGCTACTTCCGCGGGGTCAAGCGCTGATGCAGGTTCCCCGGGCGCGACGCCGGACGGCGGCCGAGCGGAGCGCCGCCGTCTTCGACGCGCTGCGCGAGCTGCTGCTCGAGCACCCGTGGGGCGACGTCACCCTCGAGGCCGTCGCTCGCGACGCAGGCGTGAGCCGGCAGACTCTCTACAACGCCTTCGGCTCGCGCTACGGCCTCGCCCAGGCCTACACGCTCGCCCTCGCCGACGTGCTCTGCGACGCGATCGCGGCCACCCTCGCCGAGCACCCCCTCGATCGTCGTACCGGCGTCGAGCAGGGACTCCTGCTCTACCTCGAGACCTCGGTCGGCGACCCGCTCATCCAGCGGGTCCGCGCCGGCGACGCGCACCCCGACCTGGTCCGGCTGGTGACCGCCGACGCGGGCCCGCTGCTGGTCCGGGTCGCCGAACGGCTCGAGGCGGGCGCGCTGGCCGCCTGGCCGGGCATCGCGCCGCAGCGGGCCAGGACCTTCGCCCGGGCCCTCGCCCGGCTCGCCGTCAGCTACGTCACGATGCCCCCCGAGTACGACGAGAGCCCGGCCGCTCTCGCAACCGGGCTCTCGGAGCTGCTGGTGCCGTGACGCGACGCGCCGCTTGTCACTAGGTGTTCGTGTTCGTTGGGATCGTTCCAACCGGCCACTTCACGACAAGAACACGTAGTGGCAAGCGCCGTCCCGCCACCGGGTCCGGGCGCTCAGTGGTGCGCGCCGTCGGCCTTGAAGCGCTCGAAGGAGGCGTTGATCTCGAGCTCGGCGTCGCTGCGGCCGACCCAGTCGGCCCCCTCGACGGACTTGCCGGGCTCGAGGTCCTTGTAGACCTCGAAGAAGTGCTGGATCTCGAGGCGGTCGAAGTTCGCCACGTGGTTGATGTCGCGCAGGTGCTCCATGCGCGGGTCGCCCGCGGGGACGCAGAGGACCTTGTCGTCGCCGCCGGCCTCGTCGGTCATGCGGAACATGCCGATCGCACGGCACTTGATGAGGCAGCCGGGGAACGTCGGCTCCTGCAGCAGGACGAGGGCGTCCAGCGGGTCGCCGTCCTGGCCGAGGGTGTCCTCGATGTAGCCGTAGTCGGCGGGGTACATCGTCGAGGTGAAGAGGAAGCGGTCGAGGCGCATCCGACCGGTCTCGTGGTCGACCTCGTACTTGTTGCGGCTCCCCTTGGGGATCTCCACGAGGACGTCGAACTCCAGCACTGGCTTCCTCCACACACTCATTCGTTCGCCCGCGGCGGCGGGCCGGCCGGGCGCCGGTGATCCGTCGGGTGGACCCGCCCCGCGCCGTTGTCCGCAGCATTGTCCCGCACAATGTCCCCGAACGCGCAGTCGGGAGCCAGACGTGGACCGGTTCCCCTGTCGTTCGGAGAGGGAGATGTCGTGGGGAAGCGTGAGGCCGTGCCGGACGACGCCCGTCCGCGGCGTGCCCGGAAGGTGGTCGCGGGCCTTCTCGGCGTGACCCTGCTCGCCGGTGGTGCCGTCGCCTGGCGCACCGGTGCCGCGGAGGACTGGTGGCACGACCTGCGCGGCGACGGCGAGGGCCTGCCCGCCGATCCCGCGGCGGTCGCCCCGCCGCCCGAGGTGGACGTCCCGGACGTCGTACGCCCGAAGGCGCTGGCGCGGCCCGCGGCCGGTGCCGGCCCGCTCGACCGGGCCGCGATCGCCGCTGCGCTGCGTCCGCTCGGCGACAGGGACCTCGGCAGGCACGTGCTGGCGGCGGTCGGTCCCCTCGACGGCTCCACGATCACCTACCGCGCCTCCGGGGGTGCCGCCGTGGCGATGCCGGCGTCGACGACGAAGATCGTGACCTCCGCGGCAGCCCTCTTCCTGCTCGGACCGGACCGGACCTTCGCCACCACCACCGTCCTCGACGACTCGTCCACGACCCCGCGGCTGGTGCTCGTCGGCGGCGGTGACCCGTACCTCGCCCGCACGCCCGTCCAGGCCGACGTCGCGTCCAGTCCGACCTTCGAGCCGCACCGCGCCGACATCCGGACCCTCGCGCGCAGCACGGCCCGAGCGCTGCGCGCCGACGGCATCCGCACCGTGCAGCTCGGGTACGACGACTCGCTCTTCTCCGGCCCGGCCTTCAACCCGCGTTGGCGGCCGGACTACTTCCCGTCCGAGGTGGCACCGATCAGCGCGCTCTGGGTCGACCAGGCGCGGACGCGCGACGGCAGCACCAAGGTGACCGACCCTGCTCCGACGGCGGCTGCGGAGTTCCGCAAGGAGCTGGTGCGGGCGGGCGTCCGGGTCACCGGCCGCACGGCCCGCACGACCGCCGGGACGGCCACGCCGGTCGCCCGGGTCACCAGCCCCACCGTCGCCCAGATCGTGCAGCGGGTGCTCGAGGTCAGCGACAACAACGCCGCCGAGGTGCTGCTCCGCCAGGTCGGCCTCGCCGACCAGGGTGCCGGTTCGTTCACCGCCGGCCAGGCGGCGGTCGAGCGGGTGCTCGCGGCCAACGGCATCGAGCTCGGCTCGTCGGTGCTGTACGACGGCAGCGGGCTCTCCCGCGACAACCGGCTCTCGCCCGAGGTGCTCGTCGGCGTGCTCCGCTGGGCCGCCTCCGACGACCACCCGCAGCTCCGTCCCCTGCTGGCCGGCCTGCCGGTCGCCGGCTACACCGGCTCGCTGGCCGACCGGATGGACCACGGCCCGGCTGCCGGCCGCGGGCGGGTGCGCGCCAAGACCGGCACCCTCACCGGCGTGTCCTCGCTCGCCGGGATCGCGGTCGACCGGGAGGGCAACCTGATGGCGTTCGCGCTGATGGCGGACCGGGTGCGGCCGGACCGCAGCGGCCTGGCCCGGATCTCGATGGACGACGCCGCGGCGGGGCTGGGCGCCTGCAGCTGCGGCCGCTGACCGCGCCGCCGGTCGGGGAGGTCGCGCAGCAACCCGCGCGGGACCCATCCGGCCCCCGTCTACGCTTCCCCCATGCCCGAACCGAGCCACTCCAGCGCCTCCAGCGCCGAGCTCCCGCCGATCATCGACTGGCGGCTCGCCGTCGCGCTGGGCAGCCGACTCGCGGGCGAGGGACCCGTCGTGACCCGTGCGGAGGCCGACGACGCCGTGGCGGAGCTGCGGGCCGGCGCGCACCGCTCGACCGGGCTGGTCCGGGAGTTCACCGGGCTCGACGCCCCTGAGGGCACCGCCCCGATCCTCGTCGTCGACCGCCCCGGCTGGGTGCAGGCCAACGCCGAGGGCTTCGCCGTCGCGACCCGGCCGATGGTGGAGAAGCTGGTCGCCCACAAGCCCCCGTCGGGGGTCGCGCTCAAGGTCGGCTCCAAGGTGACCGGCGCCGAGGTGGGCGGCCTGCTCGGCTTCCTGGCCGGCAAGGTGCTCGGCCAGTTCGACCCGTTCCACCCGGACCACGGCCGGCTCCTGCTCGTCGCGCCCAACATCGTCCACGTCGAGCGGGAGCTCGACGTCGATCCGCACGACTTCCGGCTGTGGGTCTGCCTGCACGAGGAGACGCACCGGGTGCAGTTCACGGCCGTGCCGTGGATGCGCGAGCACCTGTTCTCCGAGATCGAGGCGCTCAGCGACACCGTCGACCCGGGCGGCCTCCTCGACGGGGGAGTGGAGCGGGTCGCGGAGGCCCTGAAGGCGGCTCGCAGCGGCGGCAGCATCGTCGACATGTTCAGCACCCCCGAGCAGCGCGAGGTGCTCGACCGGGTCACCGGGATGATGTCGCTGCTCGAGGGCCACGCCGACGTGGTGATGGACGACGTGGGCCCGACCGTGATCCCCAGCGTCGGCGAGATCCGCAAGAAGTTCACCAAGCGCCGCCAGGGCGTCGGTGCGCTCGACCGGATCCTGCGCCGGCTGCTCGGCCTCGAGGCGAAGATGGCGCAGTACCGCGACGGCGCCCAGTTCGTCCGCGCCGTCGTCGACAAGGTCGGCATGGAGGAGTTCAACGCCGTGTGGGCCGGTCCCGAGAACCTCCCCGGCAAGGCCGAGCTGGCCGACCCGGAGGGCTGGGTCCGCCGCGTCCTCGGCTGAGGCGCCGGACATGGGCCTCCACCCCGCCGTCGCCGCCGTCCGCCACGGCGTACGACGCGCGCTGGCCGGCCTCGAGCCGGGTCGCACCGTGCTGGTCGCCTGCTCGGGCGGCGCAGACTCCCTCGCGCTGCTGAGCGCAGCGGTGTTCGAGGCGCGCAAGGTGCGGATCCGGGTGATCGGCGTGACCGTCGACCACGGGTTGCAGGAGGGGTCGGCCGACCACGCCGCACACGTGGTGGCGCAGATGGCCGCCCTCGGTGCCGACGAGACCGCGACCGCGCGGGTGCAGGTCGACCCGGCCGGGCTGGGCGTCGAGGCCGCGGCCCGCCGCGCCCGCTACGACGTGCTCGAGCAGATGCGCGCCCACTTCGACGCGCAGAGCGTGCTGCTCGGCCACACCCGCGACGACCAGGCCGAGACCGTGCTGCTCGGACTGGCCCGCGGCTCCGGTGGCCGCAGCATCGCCGGGATGCGCCGCCGGTTCGACCACTACGAGCGGCCGCTCCTCGACGTCGCCCGGGCCGACACCGTGGCCGCCTGCCTGGCCGAGGGCATCGAGTTCTGGGACGACCCGCACAACAGCGATCCCGGCTTCGCGCGGGTGCGGGTCCGCCAGCGGGTCCTGCCGGTGCTGGAGGAGGAGCTGGGGCCGGGTGTCGCGGTGACGCTGGCCCGCACCGCCGACCAGGTCCGCGACGACGTCGAGGCACTGGACGGGATCGCGCTGGCGTCGTACGAGCGCCTGGCGGGACCCGACGGGCTGTCCCGGCCCGGGCTGGACGAGCTGCCGCGGGCGATCGCCACCCGTGTCCTGCGGCTGGCCGCGCTCGCTGCCGGGGCGCGCGACAGCGAGCTGTTCCACGTCCACGTCACCGCCCTCCACCAGCTCGCGCTGGGCGCGATCAGCGGCGAGGTCCAGCTGCCGGGCCACGTGACGGCGTACTGCGACCGCTCCCGGCTCCTTTTCAAGCCGACGGCTGTGGCAGGCTGACGCCCATGCAGGCAAGCGATGTCGCGGACGACCTGGTCGAGGTCCTCTTCACGGAGAAGCAGATCCAGGAGCGGGTCGCGGAGCTCGCGGCCGAGATCGAGCGCGACTACGAGGGCAAGGAGCTCGTCCTGGTCGGCGTCCTGCGCGGCGCCGTGATGATCATGGCCGACCTCGCGCGCTCGCTGAACAAGCACGTCGAGATGGACTGGATGGCGGTGTCGTCCTACGGCTCCGGCACCAAGTCGTCCGGCGTCGTGCGGATCCTCAAGGACCTCGACGCCGACATCGCGGGCCGGCACGTCCTGATCGTCGACGAGATCATCGACACCGGCCTCACCCTGTCCTGGCTGACCTCCAACCTCGGCTCGCGGGGTCCGGCCAGCGTCGAGATCGCCACCCTCCTGCGCAAGCCGGAGGCGCTCCAGATGCCCGTCACGCCGAAGTACGTCGGCTGGGACATCCCCAACGAGTTCGTCGTCGGCTACGGCCTCGACTACCGCGAGCGCTACCGCAACCTGCGCGACATCGGCACCCTCTCGCCCACCGTCTATTCCTGAGAGACACCTGAGAACCGGCCCTCCGGGAACCCGGCTCCACCCCCGCCCGTTGGGCTCCCCGGGGCGTGCCTGCGCCTCCGCTGGATCCGGTCACCATGGACCGGACAGAATGGGGAACGTCGGCGGCGTGTACCGTCGTCTGATCCTGTCGTGGAATATGGGGAGCGGGTAAGTACGTGAAGCGCGTGTTCAGGGGCCCTTGGCTCTGGATCGTGGTGGCGGTCGTGACCGTCGTCCTCGCCCTCGAGTTCCTCGCGCCCGGAGGCGGGTACGACGAGGTGCCGACCTCGAAGCTCGAGCAGTACATCGCCGAGGGCAAGGTCAAGGACATCACCTTCATCGACGGTGACCAGGCGATCGAGGCGACCCTCGACAAGGGCACCCGCGACTCCGGGGACAAGGTGCTGTCGCACTACATCCTCGGCGAGCAGGAGACGATCCTCGCGGCCGTCAAGGAGCAGCTCGACAAGGGCACGATCGAGGAGTCCAACTCCAAGAACCCGCAGCCCAGCCTGCTCGGCTCGCTGCTCGCGACGCTGCTGCCCTTCGCGCTCATCATCCTGCTGTTCATCTTCCTCATGAACAACGTCCAGGGCGGCGGCCGGGGCGTCATGCAGTTCGGCAAGTCCAAGGCCAAGATGATCAGCAAGGACATGCCGAAGACCACCTTCGCCGACGTCGCCGGGTGCGACGAGGCGATCGAGGAGCTCGGGGAGATCAAGGAGTTCCTCCAGGAGCCCGGCAAGTTCCAGGCCGTCGGCGCCAAGATCCCCAAGGGCGTCCTGCTCTACGGCCCCCCCGGCACCGGCAAGACCCTGCTCGCGCGCGCCGTCGCCGGCGAGGCGGGCGTCCCGTTCTACTCGATCTCCGGCTCGGACTTCGTCGAGATGTTCGTCGGTGTCGGCGCCTCCCGCGTGCGCGACCTGTTCGAGCAGGCCAAGGAGAACGCCCCCGCGATCGTCTTCATCGACGAGATCGACGCCGTCGGCCGCCACCGCGGCGCCGGCATGGGCGGCGGCCACGACGAGCGCGAGCAGACCCTCAACCAGCTGCTCGTCGAGATGGACGGCTTCGACGTCCGTGGGGGCGTCATCCTGATCGCGGCCACCAACCGGCCCGACGTGCTCGACCCGGCACTGCTGCGCCCGGGCCGCTTCGACCGCCAGATCCAGGTCGACGCGCCCGACCTCGCCGGCCGCAAGCGCATCCTCGACGTCCACTCGCGGGGCAAGCCGCTCTACGAGGACGTCGACCTGCTGGCCGTCGCCCGTCGTACCCCCGGCTTCTCCGGTGCCGACCTCGCCAACGTCCTCAACGAGGCCGCGCTGCTGACCGCCCGCAACGGCAAGAAGGTCATCACCGCCGAGATCCTCGACGAGGCGATCGACCGCGTCATCGCGGGTCCGCAGCGCCGTACCCGCCTGATGACGGAGAAGGAGAAGCTGATCACCGCCTACCACGAGGGCGGCCACGCCCTCGTCGCGGCGGCGCTGCCGGGCACCGACCCGGTCCACAAGATCACGATCCTGCCGCGCGGGCGCGCCCTGGGCTACACGATGGTGCTGCCCGACGAGGACAAGTACTCCCAGACCCGCTCGGAGATGCTCGACAAGCTCGCCTACATGCTGGGCGGCCGGGCGGCCGAGGAGCTGATCTTCCACGACCCGACCACGGGTGCCGGCAACGACATCGAGAAGGCCACCTCGCTGGCCCGGGCAATGGTCACCCAGTACGGCATGACCGAGCGGCTCGGCGCGATCAAGCTCGGCGAGTCCAACTCCGAGCCCTTCCTGGGCCGCGACCTGGGCCACTCCCGCAACTACTCCGAGGACGTCGCCGCGATCGTCGACGAGGAGACGAAGAACTTCCTCGCCGCCGCGCACCAGGAGGCCTTCGACATCCTCGTCGAGAACCGCGACGTCCTCGACGCCCTCGTCCTGGCGCTGCTCGACAAGGAGACGCTCGACAAGGAGGAGGTCGCGGAGATCTTCACCGCGCTCCGACTGCGTCCGAAGCGTCCGGCCTGGACCGGCTCGCCGACCCGGATCCCCTCCGACATCCCGCCGGTGGAGATCCCCGAGGAGATCCGCCGTCGCGCCGAGCAGAACGGCCAGGCCGTCGACCTCGGCAAGGAGGGCGGCGCGATCCTGACCCCGCCCGGCCCGGGTGGCGACGTGTACGGCGGCCCGCCGTCCCCGTCGACCGACCCGCAGCCCCCGTCGCCGAACCCCGGCGCCTGAGGCCGACGTGGCTGACCCGATCACCGTCCCCGACCGGGGGCCCGAGGACGTGCCCGCGTTCGACCAGGCGCGCGCCGAGGCCGCGGTCCGCGAGCTGCTCGTCGCCATCGGCGAGGACCCCGAGCGTGAGGGGCTGCTGGAGACGCCGGCCCGCGTCGCACGGGCCTACGCCGAGCTGACGGCCGGCCTGCGGATGTCCGCCGAGGACGTGCTCACCACGACCTTCGACCTCGGCCACGACGAGATGGTCCTGGTGCGCGACATCGAGCTGTGGTCGATGTGCGAGCACCACCTGGTGCCGTTCACCGGCGTCGCGCACGTCGGCTACATCCCCTCCGAGAGCGGCAAGATCACCGGCCTGTCCAAGCTGGCCCGGCTGGTCGACGTCTACTCGAAGCGGCCCCAGGTGCAGGAGCGGTTGACGACCCAGGTCGCCGACTCCCTCATGGAGATCCTCGAGGCCCGCGGCGTGATCGTGGTGATCGAGGCCGAGCACCTCTGCATGACCATGCGCGGCGTCCGCAAGGCCGGTGCCCGCACCATCACCTCCGCGGTGCGCGGGATCATGCACAACCCCGCCACCCGCGCCGAGGCGATGGCACTGATCCACAGCGGCACGCGCAGCTGAAGCAGGCTCGGCGGATCCTCACCCGCACGGCGCGTTCCCTGTCAGGATGAGCCGGGGCTGGGGCCCGACCGAGGAGAGAGCCGTGAGGATCGCCGTCGTCGGTGGCTGCGTGACGAGGGACGTCTTCGCCGACGAGCCCCGACTGCCGCCGCTGCACCGCTACTTCGCGCGGAGCTGCCTGGCCAGCGCACTGTGCCCGGTCCCGTTCCCCGCGGTCGACACCTCACTGGTGGCGTCCGCGTTCCAGCGCTCGATGATCGAGCAGGACCTGAGCGGCGAGCTCGGCTCCTGGCTGGGGGAGGACGACGTCGACCTGCTCGTGATCGACGGCATCCCCGAGCGCAACGCGCTCTTCGAGGACGACCGCGGTGCGCTGGCGACCCGGACGACCGAGCTGTTGTCGGCGAGGCCGGACGTGTCGCCGTACCGGATCATCTGGCCGCACTCGGAGGAGTTCTTCGCGCTGTGGGACGCCGCGTGGACGACCCTCGTCGCCACGATGGACCGGGTCGGCGGACGCGATCGGCTGCGCATCAACCGCGTGCGCTGGGCGACCGAGTTCGACGGGCCCGGGGCGTCGTTCTCGGACTACCACAACCCGGTGCGGATCGAGCGGTCGAACACCTTCCTCGACCGCGCCTACGCGCGGATGGAGCGCGACCTGGCGCCGGAGCAGTTCTACCGGTACGCCGACGAGGAGCTGCTCGCCGCGACCGAGCACCGGTGGGGGATCGCGCCCTTCCACTACACGCCTGCCTACTACCGGCGACTCGCTGCGCACCTCGTGGCCGACGTGGAGCGGCACCGGGCCGGCCCGGCCCGGGGGGCTAGCCGCGCCGGAAGATGGTGGCGCCCTTCTCGAGACGCACGTCAGTGCGGCTGAGGGCCGGGAGCCGGTCCTGCCAGAGCTGGGCGACCTCCTGGTCGTCAGGGCGGAGCATGTCGTCGAGCATGATGCTGCACTGCTCGGCCAGCTTGTCCTCGAGGAGCGGGAGAGCCGGGAACCTGGCGTGCTCACCGGTGGCAGCCGGCGGCCCGTCGACGAAGAGGAGGCCGATCCCGTCGAGGTCCTCGATGGACGACGGGTCGTACCAGAGCTGGTCGTGGCCGCCGACGTCGACCATGCGCAGCGGGGCGTGACGCACTTCGACGAGGTCGGACAGACCGTGACGGGCGACCAGGGCACGGGTCTGGGCTGCGTAGTGGGCGTCGTGGTCGAGGGCGATGATCCGGGTCGGGACGTCGAACTGCCGGGCCGCCACGGCGAGCCACAGCGTCGAGACCCCGCTGCCGCACTCGACGACGACGGCAGGCCGGCGCTCGAGGAACTCGTCGACGAGCGCTCCGATCAGGTCGGCGGACGCCGCCCAGCCGCCCATCGGCGGCACGCTGGCCGTCACGGGGAAGGCGGTGAAGAGCCGCATTGCGGCCTGCACCTGGTCCAGGTGGGTGCGCAGGTCGGCGCCGCGGCGACGCTGTTGGCGTGCGATGGCCTGGTTGAGGTTGCGCAGGCGCAGGGAGGTGTTGAGGTGCCGGTCCCGGGTCACCGAGCGGTGGCGGGTGAGGTCGCGGCGCACGGCCCGTACGTCGCGCGCCGTGCGGCGGTGCTCGCGGACCAGCTGGTCGACCTGGTGGGCGGCTCCCGCCGCTCGACCGCTGCTCCGTAGCGTGACCACCGCCAACGCGGCCACGAGCCCCACGTTGAGCACGACCCCGAGGGCGATCAGCGCGACGGCGACTCCGAGCCACGTCCGTCCACCCGTGGCGACGGCCACGGCAAGAGCGACGGCGATCGCGACCGCGAGGCCCGCCAGCACCGCCGCGGTGACCCCCCGGCCCGGCAGCCGTCGGACCAGGCGGCCCAACAGGCGGCTCAGGCGCAGGGCCGGGTGACCCTCGAGCTCTCGGGCCCGGGAAGCGGCAGCGTCCCGTTCGGCAGCCACCGTCGAGCCGCGGCGCCGCTCGCTGCCGAGCTCCTGTCGCAGCTCGGCGAGCTGGTCCTCGAGCCGCTGTCGATCGCCGTCAGCCTGGGCAAGGGCGGCCTCCGCCAGCGAGGGCAGGGCCTCCCGGTGCGAGAGGAGCGGTGCCAAACCGACGATCAGGGCGGGGTCCACGTGCCGGACGCCGCTGCTCGCGACCAGCGCGACGGGCTGCTCGCCCCACTCGACGAACGTGTCCTGGAAGAAGGACGTCAGCGGTGCCAGCGCGGCCGTGGGGGGAGGCGTGACCAGGTCGATGCCGAGCGTGACCGGCCGCTCGTCGAGCGCGGCTGCCAGCTCAGCGACCGTCGTCGCGTCGACGGCGCCGGACAGCAGCACGGCGTCGTGTCCGGAGAGGTCGACGGCGGTGGCGGACACGGTGACGTCGCGGGCGCTGTCGCCGAGGCGGGCCAGTGCAGCGTGCGGCGTGGGGGCGACCAGCAGGAGGTCACGGGGCAGCGGTGGCAACGAACGGGACTCCTCGGCAGGGCCGCGTGCATCAGCCGGTTACGATGCCCGCGGCGGGTGGGCACCCGCCGGACTCTACAGGCGAGAAGGTGCGATGAGCGAAGCCCATCAGCGGCTCGGCCGACCCTCGATCAGTGTCGTCGTCCCCTGTGCGGCTGGTCCGGATGAGCCGTCCCCCGTGGCCTCACTGCCCACGCTTCTCGGCTCGCTGGAGGCGCAGACGCTGCCCTCGACGGCCGTCGAGGTCGTGGTCGTGCTGGGTGGCTCGTCGCGGGACGTCCCCGCGGAGGAGATCCGTCGCCACGCGCCCGCGCTCCCCCTGCGCGTCCTGCGCGCATCCCGCTCGGGCGAGGCGCATGCGCGCAATCTGGGGGTCGCGGCTGCAACGGGCCGCCACGTCCTCTTCGCCGACCCCGCCGGGAGCTTCGGCGCGGCGGGACTGGCCGCCCTTCTCGAGCTCGCCGGCCCCGGGATCGTCCCGCACCTCCCGGTCGTCGACGCGCCTGCCGGTGCCGGCACGGCCACCCTTCTCGATGTGGCGGCCCTGTTGCCCACGGACCTCCTGCGACAGGTCCCCTACGACGAGGACCTGGCCCGCGGGGCCGACCAGGTCTTCGCGCTCGACCTGGTCGCCCGGGTCCGCTTCCGGCTCGAGGCGGTCCAGGACGTCCCGGATCGCGCGACGTCGTACGACCGGGGCCGCCGGGCGGCGCCCGGAGGTGCCGGGACGAGCGTGGGCGACCGCTACGACCTCGAGGTCGCTGCGTCGCTCGACGTCCTGGAGCGCCTGGACGTCGCGGCGACCACGGGCTCGGCGCAGCTGACCCGGGACCTGCGCGAGGTCCTGCGCAGCGAGCAGTCCGCGCGCCTCGCCGGCCACCTCGCCGAGCACCCGGCGGACCGGCAGCGGGCGCTGGAGGACATCGCGACTCGCGGCGCTGCCCCGTTCGTCGACTGGCGCTGCCTCAACGGCCCGGCCGACCGGTTGGCCATCCTCTACTGCTTCCTCCCGTTCGCGGACACCAGCGCCCTCGTGGCCTCACGCCGCCTGCGTGCGCGCGGGGAGGTCGTCGACGTGGTGTCCAACAACCTCGACGACATCCGGGGACGGGCGGAGGGCAACTGGCGGCTCGTCGAGGACGTCCTGTCCCGTCACGTCGAGATCGACTCCCCGGCGACGACGGCGAAGTGGCCCGAGCTGCTCCCGTTCATCGAGCAGGGCCTGGCCGTGATCGAGGGCTGGATCGCGGAACGCGGGGCGCCGTACGGATCGATGTACAGCCGGGCGCTGCTCCCCGGCTCGCACTTCCTGGCGGCCATGGTGAAGCTGCGCCACCCCGAGACCCGGTGGCTGGCCGAGTTCAGCGACCCGGTCGTGTGGAACCCGTACGGCGAGCGACGGCGCAGCACCGGCGGTGGCGCGGACCCCACGTGGACGACGCTGTGGGCCGCCGTGGAGGAGGCGGGCCTGACGCTCCCCGAGCATCGCGGCCTCCACGAGCTGTGTGAGCTCGTCGCCTACGCACTGGCTGACGAGGTCCTCTTCACCAACGCCCACCAGCTGGACTTCATGGCCTCGAAGATCCCGCCGGAGGACGCGCGCCGGCTGCGGGCACGTGCGGTCGTCGAGCACCACCCCGTCCCGACGCCGGACCTCTACCGCCTCGCGCCCCCGGGCCCGCCCCTCCCGGAGGACCGCGTCAACATCGCGTACTTCGGCGCCTTCTTCGCAACGCGCGGCCTGACGGAGATCGTGGACGCGCTCGCTGCCCTCGCGCCCGAGGACCGGGAGCTGATGGCGTTCCACGTCTACACCTCGGACCCGGGCGTGCTGACCGAGCAGGTCGCCCAGCGCGGGCTGGAGGACGTCATGCGGGTCAACGGGTACGTCGGCTACTTCGACATCCTCGGCCTCGTCGAGCGCATGGACGTGGTGCTCCTCAACGACGCCCGCACCCGCCAGCACTACGACATCAACCCGTACCTGCCGTCGAAGTGGGCGGACTACAGCGGGAGCAGCACGCCGATCTGGGCCGTCGTCGAGCCGGGCAGCATGCTCGACGGCATGCCGGTCGCCCACAAGACGACGCTGGGTGACGTCGACGGGGCCCGGATGGTGCTCGAGGGCCTCGCGGCGGCCCGCCGGGCAGCGTCGCGTAGCCTTCCCGCATGAGCGGACCGTCGCCGGTCCCCCTCCTCATGGGGATCGTCAACGTCACCCCCGACTCCTTCTCCGACGGTGGGCGGTACGACGACCCCGGACGCGCGATCGCGCACGGCCGCCGGCTGCTGGCCGACGGCGCGGACATCCTCGACGTCGGCGGTGAGTCGACCCGTCCGGGCGCGACCCGGCCGCTGCTCACCGACGAGCTCGACCGCGTCGTACCCGTGATCGAGGCGCTCGCGGCCGACGGGGCGACGGTCTCGGTCGACACCATGCGGTCCGAGGTCGCGGCACGCGCCGTCGCGGCGGGCGCGAGCATCGTCAACGACGTCTCCGGCGGCCTCGCGGACCCCGCGATCCTCGATGTCGTGGCGCAGACGGGCGCGACCTACGTCGCGATGCACTGGCGGGCGCACAGCGCGACGATGCAGCAGTTCACCGCGTACGACGGCGGCGTGGTGCCGGTGGTCGCCGCCGAGCTCGCGCAGCGGGTCGCCGCGATCCGGGCTGCGGGCGTGGCCGACGACCGGATCGTGCTCGATCCCGGCCTCGGGTTCGCCAAGCTCGCCGAGCACAACTGGGAGCTGCTCCGCCACCTCGACGAGGTCGGCCCGGGCTTCCCGCTGCTGGTCGGCGCGAGCCGCAAGACCTTCCTCGGCCGGTTGCTCGAGGACGAGCGCGGCGAGCCGCGCCCGGTAGGGGACCGGGAGGCGGCCGGGGTCGCCCTGAGCGCACTGCTGGCGGCCGGCCTGGGCGGGGCGGACGTGTGGTGCCTGCGGGTCCACGATGTGCGCGCCCACCGCGACGCCTTGGCGGTTGCGGCACAGTGGACCGGACACGCCGCTGATCGGGCAGCGGGGCGAGAGGAGCACGACCACCGATGACCGACGAGCTGAGCATCCTCGGCATCGAGTGCTTCGCACACCACGGTGTCTTCGACCACGAGCGCCGCGACGGACAGGTCTTCAGGATCGACCTCGTGCTGGGTGTCGACACCCGGCCGGCCGCCGCGAGCGACGACCTGGCCGAGACGGTGGACTACGGCGGCCTGGTGGACCGGGTCGTCGCGGCAGTGCAGCGGGATCCGGTGGACCTCATCGAGACCCTCGCCCAGCGGATAGCCGATGTCGCTCTGTTGGACAGTCGTGTTGAATGGGCGCGTGTCACGGTGCACAAGCCGGACGCGCCCATCCAGGCGACGTTCGCCGACGTACAGCTGACCATCACCCGCCACCGTGCGGGCGCTGCAGCGGGAAACCGAACCGGCAAGGAAGAGGCCCCAGCATGACCGAGACCCCCAACCCGAACATCATCGACGCGGACACCCTGACCGGGGAGATGCGCCCGATCCGGCGAGTGGTGATCGCGCTGGGCTCCAACCTCGGTGAACGCTTCGCCAACCTGCAGGGCGGCGTCGACGCCCTCGCCGACACCCCGAACGTGTGGGTGACCGGCGTCTCGCCGGTCTACGAGACGACCCCGGTCGACTGCCCGCCCGACTCGCAGGCCTTCCTCAACGCCGTGGTGCTCGCCGACACCACGCTGTCGGCGCACCGCCTCCTCGACCGGGCGCTGGCGATCGAGGACGCCTTCGACCGGATGCGCAGCGAGGTCAAGAACTCCCCGCGCACCCTCGACGTCGACCTGATCGTCGTCGGGGACCGCCGCAGCGACAAGGACGAGCTGAGGCTCCCGCACCCCCGCGCCCACGAGCGCGCCTTCGTGCTGCAGCCGTGGCTCGACCTGGAGCCGGACGCCGAGTTCCTCGACCGCGGCCCGGTCGCCGAGCTGCTGGCCAAGGCCGGCACCGAGGGCCTCGCCGCGCGCCCGGACCTCGTCCTCGAGCTCGAGTGATCCCACGGTGACCGCACCGTGAGCCGGGAGGGCGATGGCCGGGTGCCCGACCGGGACCCCGCAGGACCCCCGTCCGGCTCGCTGCGGCCCACGCCGCCGCTGACCCTGGTCGGCTGGGCGCTCGTCGGCCTGATCGGCGGCTTCGCGGTGCACCCGCTCGCCGATCGGCTCGGCTTCGTCGCTCCGCTGGTCAGCCTCGGCCAGCCCCTGGCGCTGCTGCTGCTCGCCGCGATCCTGGGGTACGTCGCCTGGGTGACGCACCGCGCGGTCCACGTCCGCCACGAGCGGCTCGAGGCCCACCAGGCGGTCAACCGCCTGGTCCTGGCCCGAGCCAGTGCCCTGGTCGCGGCGCTCGTCGCGGGCGGCTACGCCGGCTACGCACTGAGCTGGATCGGCGACCCCGCGGAGCAGGCCGAGGAACGGATCGTCGGGTCCGTGGCGGCCGCCGGCTGTGCGGTCCTGGCCGTGGTCGCGGCGATGCTGCTCGAGCGGGCCTGCCGGGTGCGCGACGACGACCCGGCCCCCTGACCTCTCGGCCACCGCCGTGCAGATGTAACCACTGTGACAGGTGGGACAAGCGTGTCGTCGGTCTCACAGCCCCCGGGAGGCATAACGTGCTGGTATGACTTCCCCCGTCGGCAACCGTCGTCGCCAGCGGTCGACCCGTCTCGTGGTCGCCGCCCTCATGATCGTGACCTCGGCGGCAGCCGTCGTCGGCACGGCCCTGACCGGATCCTGGCTGCTCGTCACCGTCGCCGGCCTGGTGGCGGTGCTGCTCGGCGCCACGGCCACCAAGATCACCCACTCCGAGCTGATGGACTCCCGCGAGGAGGCCGCCCGCGATCGCGCCCGGCAGGCGCGCGCGTACGCCGACCTCACCGAGGTCCGCACGGCCGAGAACGTCGAGTTCGCGGCCGACATGACCGGCAAGGTCGCCAAGCGTGACGCGACCATCTCCCGGCTGGAGAAGCGCCTCGGCGACGCCGCCGCCGAGCTGGCCGACGCCCGCCGTGAGCTGAGCGAGGCCCGCGACGAGGCCGCCGAGGCCCAGCGGGAGGCCGAGCGGCTCACCGGACGCCTGGCCGACGCGGAGGAGCGCGCCCACCACGCCGTCGTACGGATGGCGGAGCTGGAGGCCGAGCTCGACGTCGTCACCAGCGAGCTGCAGGCCGAACGGGCCGCCGCCGGCAAGTGGCAGAAGGGCAAGACCGCCTGAGCCCGGGGCTGAGCCTGCCCCACCGCCCGGCGCGGTGCGGGCGGTCCGGCCCTCCTATGCTGGTCACCATGGGACGGTGCCGGTGAGGTTGCTTCGTGACGCCTCCGCCCGGCGCTGGATCCGCGGGCACCGACTCAGCGTCGTGGTGCCCGTCTACAACCTCGCCGAGTCGCTCGGGCCCTGCCTGGGGTCGGTCCTCGCGCAGCCGGTGCCCGACCTCGAGGTCGTCGTCGTCGACGACGGCTCGACGGACGACTCCGCGGCGGTGGCCGCCGACTGGGCCGCCAGGGACCCCCGGGTCGTGCTGCTCCGGCAGGAGAACGGCGGGGTCTCCCGCGCGCGCAATGTCGCGCTCGAGCACTGCACCGGCGACCTGGTGACCTTCGTCGACCCCGACGACACGCTCCCCGACGATGCCTGGTGGCCGCTGCTCGCCAGCCTGTCCCGGACCGGCTCGGACTTCGCGATCGGCATGATGGAGCGCGTCGACAGCACCGGGCGGCGGGTCCGGCCGCCGCTGCTGCACCGCAACCACGCCGCGGAGCGCCTGCGCGAGACCGTCTCCGGGATGCCGTTGATCCTGGCGGACGTCTTCCCGTGCAACAAGGTGTTCCGGATGGACTTCTGGCGGCGCCACGACCTCCGCTTCCCCGAGGGCGTGCGCTACGAGGACCAGGTCCTGTGCACCGACGCCTTCCTTGCCTCGACCTCCTTCGACGTCCTGACCGAGACGGTCTACGAGTGGCAAGTGCGTGACGACCTCTCGTCGGCGACCCAACGCCGGGGCACCCTCGACAACCTCGGCGACCGGATCCTCACCAAGCAGATGACGCTCGACCGGGTGCTGGCGTTCGGCGACGCGGACGTCACCCGCACCCTCTACCGGTCCGTGCTGCCGATCGACATGTGGGAGCACTTCCGCGCTGCCGTGGCGCCCGGCACCGAGGACCCCGACACCTACTGGCGGGTGCTGCGCGAGGGACTGCTCGCGATCTGGAGCGACGCCACGATCCCCTTCGAGGACACCGACCTGCCGCCCGGGCAGCGGCTGATGGGCTGGCTCGTCGCCGAGGACCGTCGAACCGACCTGGCCCGGCTGGTCGCCGAGATCGACGGTCCCGGGATCCCGGTCGAGGACGGACGCTACCTGCACCCCTGGTACGACGATCCCGCCGTGCCGGCCGTCCTGGGCCGCTCGGACCGCTGAGCGTTCAGGGCACCGCAGGCGTCGGCGTCGGGGGCCCGTCCGAGCCCCGCTGGGTGGTCGCGAGCACCCGCTCGACCACGCGCTCGCAGCACCGTCCGTCGCGCTGGGGGAAGGTCGCGTCGATCCGCGCCCGGAACTGCGGCAGCGGCTCGGAACCGTGCTCGAGCGCGGCGATCGTGGCGGCCACGGCCTCGCTGCTGGTCTCCGCCACGGGGCCGAAGCCGTCGCGGCGGTAGTCGAAGTAGCCCGCGCGGCCGACGTGGCCGCCGCCCAGGACGGTGTCGGCGTCGAACTGGTAGTAGACGACCGGACGCTCCAGGTAGGCCGCGTTGAAGGCGACCGAGGAGAAGTCGGTGACGAAGGCGCGTGCCCGGGCGAACAGCTCCTGCACGTCGTTGCCCTCGTAGGACAGCGACACCACGTGGTCGGGCAGGTCCATCAGCGGCAGCAGCGGCTGCAGGTTCGGGTGGGGAAGGAAGCCGAGCCGCACCCCCGCAGCCGCACAGGCATCGGCGAGCGCCGGGTCGGTGAGGTACTCCAGCCAGGACTTCACGAAGTAGGAGTCCAGCAGCGACACGTCGAGCTCGCGCCGCTGCGTGCCCTCGATGATGGGCGGGAGCAGGCCGTTGCGCCACGTGGGCGTGACGAGCAGCAGGTCCCGCTTGTCCGGCGGGAACCGGCGACCGACCTCGAGGATCCGGTCGAAGCGGGGGAGGCCGGTCATCGCGACCTCCTTGCTGGTGAAGATGTACGACGTCCCGTCGCCCGCGATCGACGCGAGCTCCTGCGGCGTGGAGACGACGAAGGTGTCGATGTGCTTCGGGTCCAGCCAGCTCGACAGGTCGTCCTTGATCACGCCGTGCTGCAGGAAGTGGAAGCGCCACTGCGGATGGGCGAACTCCTGGATCGCGGCCGGCCGCACGATGGCCGCATCGGCGTGCGAGGAGAGCAGGTGGGCGGCGTTCGCGAGCAGCAGGCGCCACTGCAGGGAGCCGTAGGCGACGAGGCGGTCGGCGTGGCCCTCCTTGCGGAAGCGGTCCCACTCCGGCGTCCCCTTCTCGAGGACGAACCAGGCGTTGATCTCCGGGTGGTTCTCGCGCAGGTGGCGGAACAGGATCTCCGCGCTGTCATTGGCGTCGTGGACCCGGTCCATGAGCACCCACGCGTCGGCGTACCGGTCCTTGGCGGGCGAGCGGTGGTAGAGGCGCTGGGCGACCTTGCCCTTCTTCGACAACGGCGAGCGCGCCATCACGTGCGCGGGAACGCGGCTGCGGAAGACCGACTGCGGGTTGAGCCAGTAGCGGATCTGGCCGGGCGGGGCGACCGCGACGGGGGCGGGGGGACGCTCCCAGTCGACGTAGGCGAGGTCGGCGTCGAGTCCGTCGAGGCCCACCCGCAGCGTGCGGCTCGCGGGCAGCCACGCGATCCGCTCCTTGAGCAGGGTGCGGCCGTAGAAGTCCCAGTGCCGCACCTTGGCGTGCAGCGGCTCGACGACCTCGCCGTTGGCGCGCCACGTCTCGTCCGGGAGGTCGCCGGTGAAGAAGTAGCTGGCCCGCACGAGGTCCTGGTCGGGGTCCAGCTTCGACAGATGGACCTCGGAGGACCGCCACGGCTGGGCCGCGTAGCCGTGGACCAGCACGTCGCGGGTCACCTGGCGCACGCTGGGCGAGATGTAGCGGATCGCGCGCTCGACGTCGATCGCGCTGAGGATCTCGGCGACGAGCTCGTGGAACTCCTCGACCAGCTCGCCCTCGACCGGCCGACCGGCGGGCCCCTTGGGGTCGACGAGGGAGAAGTACCAGTGCAGCTCGTAGAGCAGGAAGCTCGCGAGCCAGCCCGGCACCTCGCCGTACTGCTCGCGGGCCCGGCGGACGACGTCGAGGTAGCCGTGCCGCGGCACCGCGGAGTACCGGCCGGGGTGGCCCGCGGCGGTCTGCAGCGTCGAGCTGGCGTCGGCCCGCTTGCGGTAGAGGTAGCGGGCCTTCTCGAGGAAGCCGACCCGCTGGGCCGGGCTGAGCAGGAGGTAGCGGGTGTTGAAGTGCCCGTCCTCGAAGTTCGGCCGGACCCGGCTGTCGAAGGTGAGGTCGGCCTCGCGGATCCGGTCGAGCCGGAAGAAGGTGGCCGGCGACGAGCCGTGGAAGCACTCGGGGCTGCGCGAGAGGTCGACGTACGGGCTGCCGCTGAACATCGACCGCAGCGGGTGCGTGTCCGAGATCCGGCCGGTCTCCTCGTTCCACATGATGCGTGCCGTGGCGACCATGTCGGCGTCCGGGTGGTGGTCGAGGAACCGGGCGACGGTGGCGAGGTAGTCGGGCTCGAGCACGTCGTCGGGGTCGGGGAAGGTGATCCACGTGCCCCGGGACGCGGCGATGCCGGCGTTGCGGGCGGCGCCCTGGCCGCCGTTCTCCTGGGTGATCACCCGGACCAGGTCGGGCCGGCGGGCCGCCCACTCGGCGAGGATCCTCGGGGAGTCGTCGGTCGAGCCGTCGTCGACCATGACGACCTCCGCGTCGGCGAGGGCGGCTCCCTGGTTCTCGATGGAGTCGATGAACTCCTGCAGGTAGGGCGCGACGTTGTAGACCGCGCTCACGATCGAGAAGAGGGGTCGTGCCGTCGAGGTCATCCACAGTCCTTCGTGCAGTCCGGGATCGCCTGCCGCGTGCCGAGCGCCTCCATGACGAACGGCTCGAGGTAGGGCGCCAGCGTATGGGCGTAGGTCGCCGTGAGGTGGGAGGCGTCGAAGTAGGTGATCACGCCACCGTTGACGACCCGGCA
The DNA here is from genome assembly GCA_964487275.1 of uncultured Nocardioides sp. GTDB lineage: Bacteria > Actinomycetota > Actinomycetes > Propionibacteriales > Nocardioidaceae > Nocardioides. The sequence continues at coordinate 53,777 of CAZAQE010000026.1, forward strand.
CTCGTCGCCGGCGCAGATGTGGTCGGTGAGGTCGGCGACCGTGATGCCGGGGTCGTCGAGCGAGGCGACCGCGTCGATCGTCGGGTCGGCGGGCAGCCAGTCGTCGCGGGTGCCGTCGCACGTCGCGTACTCCTGCTCGGCGTCGGCGATGCAGGTCGGCACCGCGAACCCGGGAGCGGGCGTGTCCCGGATGACCAGGACGGGGATCCCCGCGGCGCGCAGCGTCGTGAGCACCGCCCGGTAGCCCTCCTCGTAGAGGGGGAGCGAGCCGGCGAGGTCCTCGTCCAGGGCCGCCATTGACACCCGGTTGGACATGATCACGAGGTCCGGCTGCGCCTGCGCCACCGCGGCGGTCGTCCGCCGGGCCCACTCCCGGCAGGCCTCGCTGAAGGCGACGGTCTTGAAGGTCTGGAGCAGGTCGGCCGACGCGCACTGCGACGCCAGGTAGGTGGTCACCCGCAGGTCCTTCTCGCGGGCCACCACCTGCAGCGCGGGCAGCCACTGGCCGGCGTGCGAGTTGCCGATCAGGACGACGTTCGTGGCCGAGCGCCGCTTGCCGAAGGTGCACTCGCGCGTCGGGAACGACGGGGTGAAGGACCAGCACTGGCGTCCGCCCACGTCCTGGTACGCCGCCGACCTGTCCTTCGGGGCGAGCGCGGGGCTCGGCAACAGCTCGTCGTAGTCGACGTCGTCGCACTTCCCCGGCCGCTCGAGGGCAGGAGCGCCGAAGCACGGGTCGTCACCCTTCAGTGCGGCGGCCAGCTCGTCGCGGGCGGTGTCGTCGAGGTTGGCCACCTCACGCAGCTGTACCGTCGCCATCCCCACGAGCACCGCCATCGCGCCCAGGGCGACGGCGTAGGTGCCCTTGCGGTACCGGGCGATGGACGGCGCGCGGAAGGGCTGCTCGATGAACCGCTCGGTCAGCGCCGCCAGCACCAGCGTGAGCACCAGCACGGCCAGGAGGGCGAACGCCCCGGGCTCGTGGCCCAGGACGTAGGGAGCGACGACGATCAGGGGCCAGTGCCACAGGTAGACGGAGTACGAGATGTCACCGAGCCACTGGACCGGGCGAGCGGCGAGCGCCGGTCCCGGGGTGAGCCGCTCGTCGTCGCGGGGCGCGCCCAGCAGCACCAGGGCGGCGCCGAGGACCGGCAGCGCGGCCTGATAGCCCGGGAACGGGGTGGAGTGGCTGTAGGCGAACCCGGTCACGACGAGCAGGGCGAGCCCGGTCCACGACGAGATCGCGCGTGCCCGGGTGGACAGCCGCTGTCGGGCCTCGGGACGGTCGAGGTGCGACACGAGCAGCGCCAGCAACCCGCCGGTCCCGAGCTCCCAGATGCGGGTGGTCGTCACGAAGTAGGCGCGGGAGGGGTCGCTGTGCGTCTCCGCGATGGAGAAGGCGAGGGACGCCGCGACGACGGCGCCGAGGCCGAGTGCGAGGGCGAGCTCCCGTCGTACCTTCAGGGCGCGGGCGGCCAGCACCAGCAGGCCGATCAGGATCGGCCAGAAGAAGTAGAACTGCTCCTCGACCGACAGCGACCAGAAGTGCTGGACGGCGGTGGGCACGTTGTCCTGGGCGAGGTAGTCGACGGCGCGCTCGGCGAGCGACCAGTTGACGACGTAGAGCGCGGCTGCCCGTGCGTCCTGGGCGTTCGGCTCCCACTGGGTCTCCGGGCCGAACAGCCGCATCAGCACGAGCGCGCACGCGAGCACCGTCAGGGACGCCGGCAGCAGCCGCCGGATCCGGCGGCCCCAGAAGTCGGCGAGGTCGCTGAAGCGCGCCGGCGGCCGGCCCAGCAGGTGGGCGGTGATCAGGAAACCGGAGATGACGAAGAAGACGTCGACACCGACGAACCCGCCGGGGAGGAGGGGGGCGTGGAGGTGGTAGACGACGACCATCGCGACCGCCACGGCCCGCATCCCCTGGATGTCGGTGCGCAGCGCCCGTCCGGCGTGGTTGTGCATCGGCGGTCTCCTCGTGATTCCGACGAACGAGGTTACGCGGAGCCGGCGGACGCCTCCCAATCGCCTGTTCCCGGCTCGTCCCGGGCGTGTGACCCATCCCACCGGCGCGAACCGTTTCCGCGACCCCGTTCGGCGGCGTACCGTTGATCCGTCCCGGAACCCCGGGGCGCCCATGAGCACAACGTCCGGTACCCACACCGGCTGCCCGCGAGGCAGTGGTCGGCGGGACTGGAACGAAAGGTTCACGATGTCCCACACGCTGAGCGTGGGTGTCGTCGGCGCGGGTCGCGTCGGCGCCGTCCTGGCCGCGGGCCTCCGCGCTGCCGGTCATCCCGTCGTCGCCGCTGCCGGCGAGTCCGACGCGTCGCGCCGTCGCGCCGCCGAGCTGCTGCCCGGCGTCCCGCTGCGCAAGCCGAGCGACGTGTCCCGGGCGGCCGACCTGCTCCTGCTGACCGTTCCCGACGACATGCTGCCCAACGTGGTCCGCGTGCTGGCCGACAGCGGCGCAATCCGCGAGGGCCAGGTCGTCGCGCACACCTCCGGACGCCACGGGCTCGCCGTGCTCGCCCCGGCCGCCGACGTCGGCGCGCGCGTGATCGCGCTGCACCCGGCGATGACGTTCACCGGCACGGTCGTCGACATCGACCGGCTCCAGGGTTGCGTCTTCGGCCTCACCGCCGGCGACGGCGAGCGCGAGCTCGCCGCCGGCCTCGTCGCCGACCTGGGCGGTACCGCCAACTGGGTGCCCGAGGAGATGCGCACGCTCTACCACGCGGGCCTCGCCCACGGCGCCAACCACCTGGTCACCCTGGTCAGCGAGGCGATGGGCCTGCTGGCCGCTGCCGGCGTCGGCGACCCGGCGGGCACCCTGCGCCCGCTGCTCGACGCCGCGCTCGACAACGCCCTCGCGCACGGCGACGCCGCGCTGACCGGCCCGATCGTGCGCGGTGACGTGAAGACCGTCGCGGCGCACCTGAAGGACATCTCCGCCAACGCGCCGGACACGTTGCCGTCGTACGTCGCGATGGCCTGGGCCACCCTCGACCGGTCGGTCACCGACGGCCGGCTGCTCCCGATCCAGGGCCAGAAGATCGCCACCGTGCTCAGCGCGTACGGCGATCGCCGGGTCCTGCCGTCGCGGGTGGAGCGCCTGGGGCGCCCGGAGCGCTCGGAGCAGGCATGACGGTCGCCACCACGCCGGCTGTCGCGCGCAGCCGGTCGGACCTCGACGCGCTGCTCGCACCGCGTCGTGGTGCGGGGCCGGTCGTCTTCGTGCCGACCATGGGCGCGCTGCACGAGGGCCACGCGACGCTGCTGCGGATCGCCCGCGAGCGCGCCGGTATCGGCGGCGCGGTCGTGCTCTCGATCTTCGTCAACCCGCTGCAGTTCGGCCCGGGCGAGGACCTCGACCGCTACCCGCGCACCTTCGACGCCGACCTCGAGGTGGCCGGCCGGGAGGGTGTGGACGTGGTCTTCGCGCCCGTCGTCGCCGAGATGTACCCCGACGGCGTCCCGCACGAGGGCGCTCCGTCCGAGGCGGTCACGGTCCAGCCCGGCCCGCTGGCCGACCTGTTCGAGGGCGCCAGTCGCCCCGGCCACTTCCGCGGCGTGCTCACCGTCGTGGCCAAGCTCTTCGGACTGGTCCGGCCCGATGTCGCCGTCTTCGGCGAGAAGGACTACCAGCAGCTCGCGCTGATCCGTCGGATGGTCGCCGACCTCTGCCTGGGCATCGAGATCGTCGGCGGCGCCACCGATCGCGAGCCCGACGGCCTGGCCCGCTCCAGCCGCAACCGCTACCTCGACGCCGGGCAGCGCCAGGTCGCCGCCGTGCTGAGCCGGGCGCTGCGGGCCGGCCAGGACCGGGCGTCGTACGGCGTCCCGGCGGCCCGCTGGGCGGCGATGAGCGTGCTCACGGCCGAGCCCGGCATCGAGCTCGACTACCTCGCGCTGACCACCACCGGCCTCGGTGAGCTGCCGGACCACCCCGAGCCCGGCACCGAGGGCCGGATCCTCGTCGCCGCCAGGGTCGGCACGACCCGGCTCGTCGACAACATGCCGCTGCAGTTCTGAAGCAGTTCTGAAGCAGTTCCGAAGCAGTACTGAGACCCAGGGAGACTCCCCATGCTGCGCACCATGATGAAGAGCAAGATCCACCGCGCGACCGTCACGCAGGCCGACCTCCACTACGTCGGCTCCGTGACCGTCGACGAGGACCTGCTCGACGCCGCCGACCTGCTGGCCGGCGAGCTCGTGCACATCGTCGACATCACCAACGGCGCGCGCCTGGAGACCTACACGATCGCCGGCGAGCGCGGGAGCGGTGTGATCGGCATCAACGGTGCCGCCGCCCGCCTGGTGCACCCCGGCGACCTCGTGATCCTCATCGCCTACGGCCAGATGAGCACGGAGGAGGCGAAGGAGTACCAGCCGCATGTGGTCTTCGTCGACGCCGACAACAAGATCATGGCCACCGGCTTCGACCCGGCCGAGACCTTCGGCGACCCGACGCTGTCCCGCGGCGACGTCACGGCCGGTCGCTGAGTAGCCTGCAGGGATGCCACAGGACCAGCAGCGCCTCCCCGAGCGGCTCACCGCGCCGCCGCCGGGGTGGACGACCCGTGCCGACGTCGTCATCGTCGGCTCCGGCATCGCTGGACTGACCGCTGCCCTGCGCCTCCGCAACGAGGTCGGCAAGGTCCTGGTCGTCACCAAGGACGTGCTGGCGGCGGGCTCCACGCAGTGGGCGCAGGGCGGCATCGCCGCCGCGCTCGGTGACGGGGACACCCCGGAGGAGCACGAGCTCGACACCCTCGTGGCGGGCGCGGGCGCCTGCGACCTCGACGCCGTGCGGGTCCTGGTCAACGAGGGGCCCGAAGCCGTCCGCGAGCTGATCGCCCTCGGCACGAACTTCGACCAGACGGCCGACGGCGAGCTGTCGCTCACCCGCGAGGGCGGGCACCACCGCGACCGGATCGCCCATGCGGGAGGCGACGCCACCGGCGCCGAGATCCAGCGGGCCCTGATCGCGGCCGTCCAGGCAGCGCCCGACATCGAGGTCATCCAGCACGCGCTGGCGGTCGACCTCCTCCTCGGCGAGGACGCGGCGGGCACGACCGGTGTCGCCGGCCTGACCCTGCACGTCATCGGCGAGGGCGAGCGCGACGGCGTCGGCGCCGTCCTGTGCCGCGCCGTGGTCCTGGCCAGCGGCGGCTTCGGGCAGGTCTTCTCGCAGACCACCAACCCGGCCGTGTCGACCGGCGACGGCATGGCGCTGGCGCTCCGCGCCGGTGCGACCGTGCGCGACCTGGAGTTCGTGCAGTTCCACCCGACGGTGATGTACCTCGGCCCCGACTCGAGGGGCCAGCAGCCGCTGATCTCCGAGGCCGTCCGCGGCGAGGGCGCCTTCCTCGTCGACGACGACGGCAACCGCTTCATGCTGGGCGTCCACGAGCTCGCCGACCTCGCCCCCCGCGACGTCGTCGCCAAGGCGATCATGAAGCGGATGCTCGACACCGGGCGTCCGCACATGTGGCTCGATGCCCGCCACCTCGGCGCGGAGTTCTGGGAGCGGCGGTTCCCGACGATCCTCGCCACCGCGCGCTCGCACGGCGTCGACCCGGTCGTCGACCTGATCCCGGTCGCGCCGGCGTGCCACTACGTCTCCGGCGGCGTCCACACCGACCTCGACGGGCGCAGCGACCTGCCCGGCCTGTACGCCAGCGGCGAGGTCGCCTGCTCCGGGGTCCACGGCGCCAACCGCCTCGCGTCGAACTCGCTGCTCGACGGACTGGTGTTCTCCCGCCGGATCGCGCAGGTGCTGCCGGCCGAGCTCGGGGAGTGGCGCGAGCCGTCGCCCGATGCCCGGAAGCCGGGACTGATCGCGGCCGGGGCCCGCAAGGAGCTCCAGGAGACGATGACCTCGCGCGCCGGCGTGCTGCGCTCCGCGACCGGGCTCACCGCCGCGGCCGACGTGCTGGCCGGCCTCGCCGGGCAGACCGCGACGGCGGTCGACCAGGAGTCGTGGGAGACGAGCAACCTGCTCACCATCGCCACCGCGCTCACCATGACCGCGCGGCTGCGCCAGGAGACCCGCGGCTCGCACTGGCGCGACGACTTCGCCGAGCGCGACGACGACCTCTACGCCGGCCACTTCGACGTCCGGATGGAGGCCGGCCTCGTCGCCGCCGACTTCGTGCCGTCGCCGCAGACCGATCCGTCCGTCGGCCCGGTCGCAGGGGTGGGGGCGCCATGATCGCCCGGACGCCGTACGACGACCTGCCGGCCGCGCTCGTCGAGGAGATCGCCGCCGCGGGGCTGGACCCGCGGGCGGTCTTCGACCACGTCGTGCTCGCCTTCGAGGAGGACCTGCCCGGTGGCGCCGACGACGTGACCAGCGCGGCGATGCCCGACATGGGCGAGGCGGTCGCGGACTTCGCCGCCCGCGAGCCCGGCGTGGTGGCAGGTCTCGCGATCGCCGAGCTCGCCTTCGCCTACGCCCTCGGCGACACCGTCACGGTCACCGGCCGCGTCCCCGACGGCACCCGGGTGGCGCCCGGCGACGTCGTGCTGACCGTCTCCGGTCCCGTGCAGGGGGTGCTCACCGCCGAGCGGACGGCCCTCAACTTCGCCTCCCACCTGTCCGGCGTCGCGACCGCGACCGCGCAATGGGTCGAGGCCCTCTCCGGCACCCGGGCCCGCGTCCTCGACACCCGCAAGACCCTTCCCGGCTGGCGTGCGCTGCAGAAGTACGCCGTGCGCTGCGGCGGCGGTGTGAACCACCGGTTCAGCCTCGTCGACCGCGCCATGGTGAAGGACAACCACGCGGTCGCCGCCGGTGGCGTGGTGGCGGCGTACCAGGCGGTCGTGGCGGCCAACCCCGGCCTGCGGGTCGAGGTCGAGGTGATGGACCTCGACGAGCTGCGCGCCGTGCTCGCCGCGGGCTGCACCGAGGTGCTGCTCGACAACATGTCGACCGCCGACATGGCCGAGGCGGTGCGGATCAATGCCGACGCCGGCGGGCACGCGACGCTCGAGGCGTCCGGCGGGCTCACCCTGGAGCGGGCCCGCGAGGTGGCGGAGACGGGCGTCGACTTCATCTCCGTCGGCGCGCTCACCCACTCGGTCGACGTGTTCGACCTCGGGCTGGACTTCCGGACCACCGGGGACTGAGCCGTGAGCCTGCTCGCCGCCGACATCGGCAACGCCCACACCGTCCTCGGGCTGCTCGAGGACGGCGAGGTCGTGGCCGACTGGCGGGTCTCCACCAACGAGCACCGCACCGCCGACGAGTGGGCGGTGCTGCTGCGCGGGCTGCTCGGTCGCGACGAGGACGCCGTCACCGGCGTCGCCGTCTGCTCGACCGTGCCGGCCGTGCTGAACGCGTGGCGCGAGATGCTCGCCTCACACTTCGGGGACGTCCCGCGGGTGATCGTCGAGCCGGGCATCCGCACCGGCGTCCCGATCGTCGTCGACAACCCGCGCGAGGTCGGCAGCGACCGGATCATCAACGCCCTCGCGGCTGCCTCCGACTACTCCGGCCCGGCGATCGTGGTCGACTTCGGCGGCACCGCCACGACGTTCGACGTGGTCGATGCGGCCGGGCGGTACGTCGGCGGCGCGATCACCCCCGGCATCGAGATCTCCCTCGAGGCGCTCAGCCGCGGCGGTGCCCAGCTGCGGATGGTCGAGCTGGTCCGGCCGCGAGGCGTCATCGGCAAGAACACCGTCGAGGCGCTGCAGTCCGGCATGGTCTTCGGCGTCGCCAGCCAGGTCGAGGGCATGGTCGAGCGGCTCGTCGCCGCCCTGGACGCCCCGGTGGAGGACGTCGCGGTGATCGCGACGGGCTACCTCGCTCCGCTCGTGCTCGACGAGTGCCGCTGCTTCACCGACCACGCACCGTGGCTCACCCTGCGGGGCCTCGGCCTGGTCTACGCGCGCAACGCCCCTTCCTGAGCCGGGCGCGGCGTCTCCTATGCTGGTCGGGTGACGGACCAGGATGCTCTCACGGCCGACGCGATGCTGACCGGGTTGAAGGAAGTTCCCGGCTCGCTGTGGCGGACCTATCTCGCACCCGACGCGAAGGTCATGTTCGAGTCGCTGAACAAGAACGCCTGCACCAGCCTCAAGTGGATGATGGCCGAGCTGGCCGGCGAGGACCTCTCCACCTTCGTCGCCGGTGACCGTCCCTACATCGAGGACTCCGAGACCATCCACAACCGTGAGCTGTGGAAGGTCTCGCCGCGCCTCGGCGAGCTCACGCCCGAGCAGCGCGCCGAGATCCACCCGGACAACGGGTGGTTCATCTTCGCGGTGGTCCGTGACCCGCGGCTCCGCCTCTTCTCCGCGTGGCAGAACAAGATCCTCATCGAGAACCCGTTCAGCCACCGGTGGGCGAACGAGGACTGGTACCCCCGCCACCCGCTGACGGCCGAGACCGTCGTCGAGGACTTCGCGAAGTTCGTCGACCTCTTCGAGCGCGAGCCGGACCACTGGCTGCGGGCCAAGGACGCGCACTTCCGGGACCAGACCGAGATGCTGGTCGAGCGGGCGGTGCCCTACACGCGGGTCTACGAGATCAGCGAGATGAAGCAGCTCCAGCAGGACCTCAACGAGCACCTCGCCGCCCAGGGACGCCCCCCGGCGGTGCTCCCGCGTGCCAACCCGACGCCCCTGCGGCCGATCGGCGCGCTGTACGAGAACGGCGTGCGCGAGCAGATCGAGCGGATCTACGCCGCCGACTTCGAGCGCTTCGGCCACCTGTGGGACTTCTCGAAGACCGAGGACGCCGAGCCCTGGCGCAAGGCCGACCTCGACGCCTGCGAGCAGGAGGCCGTCCTGGGCCGCCGCATCGGCGAGCTCTTCCGGTTGGCGCGGGACCGCGGCAAGGAGCTCGAGGAGGCGCGAGCCCGGATCGCCGAGCTCGAGCAGGCGGCACCGTCGACCGGGCTGCGCCGGCTGCTGCCTCGTCGCTGACCCTCGGCCTGCCGTCGGCGCCAGCCTCAGCCCAGGGTGCTGCCCTGGTACTCCCGCAGCCACGCGACGTGCTGGTCGGCGGTCGTGACCAGGCTCTCGACGCGTCCGAAGGTCTCCGCGTCGACGCGGGGTCGCAGGGCCTCGAGGAGCTCGTGGTCGGTGCCGGTCGGGGGCGGCGGGAGCACGCCGGGGCGGTGTGGCCGCAGGAGGCGCTTCCACCACGGGCGGGCCGCGGCCTCCACCGACGCGCGCTCGGCGCGGGCGCGGGCGCGCCACCACCCCACCTCCCGTCGTACCCGCTCGGCGGCGGCCGCCGAGATGGCGTCCACCTCGGCGGCGAGGCCGGCCGGCAGCTCGTGGCGCAGCACGACGTGGTGCAGCTCGGCGAGGAAGCGCCGGTAGTAGTCGAGCGTGTAGTGCACCTCCATCGCCCCCCACGGGTGGTCGGCGAAGGTCGCGTAGTGCTCGGGGCCGAGGTCGATCTCGTCCCAGCCGTAGGTGTCACGGGCGTAGGTGTGCAGCCGCCGCCAGAACCGGGTACGACGCCGCGCCGCCGCACGGCGTCCGGGCTTGCCGAACGGGGTGGCCCGGCTGGCCCCCTTGCGGACGGTGGCCACGGCGTCGAAGCCGCAGTGCAGGACCACCCGCGTGCGCGGGCAGTGCTCGGCGAGATGGGCGGCGAAGCGGTCCATCGCCTCGGTCCACAGCGCGAAGTACGCGTCCGGGTCGTCCTGCCAGCGCAGGACGGTCGTGCCGGGGTCCTGCTTGAGGCGCGGGTAGAGGTCGGTCTTGTGCAGCTTCCAGCGGTTGTTCGTCAGGTACCTGCCGTCGCTGGTGCGGAGCACCCCGAAGTGGACGTCGCCGAAGAAGTCGAGCACCAGCAGGTCCGGCTGCTCCTCGGGGAGCAGGCGCAGGATCTCGCGCGACAGGTCGGAGGAGACGTTCCAGATGCCGTAGCGCTCCATCTGCTCGAGCGGCTGCCAGGAGACGTCGTCGTACGGCGGCGACATCAACGCGATCATCGAGCTCTGGTTGGTCGTCGAGGCGACCGAGAACCACCGTTTGTAATCGGGATTGAAGCGCGAATTGAAGTTGTCGCGGGTGATGCAGCTCCCGAGGACGGCGACCGAACGGGGTGCTCCCTGTGCCGTCACGCCTGCTGCTCGCGTTCCGCCTGCATGGCGGTGAGTCTACGAGCCGCACTGCGCGCCGCTGTCCAGTGGGTAATTCCGCCGGAATATCGGCCGGGTCGAAAGCCCATTTCCTCTTTGTCTGTGCCACGATGGGCGCGGTTTATCGGAATGGACAGGAGAAAACAAATGGCGCAGAAGGTGAATATCGTCCTCGTCGACGACATCGACGGCAGTGATGCGACACAGACGGTGGCCTTCGGCCTCGACGGCGCCAGCTACGAGATCGACCTGAACGACGCCAACGCGGCCGCGCTGCGCGAGGCCCTGGCGCCGTACGTCGGGCACGGCCGCAAGGTCGGGCGCGGCGGTGGCGCGAAGCGCGGGGGCGGGCGCGCGAGCGCCGCCTCGTCGGGGGCGGGTGCCTCGGCGAAGGAGATCCGCGAGTGGGCCCGCGAGAACGGGCACGCGGTGCCCGAGCGTGGCCGCATCCCGGCCGACGTCCGTGAGGCGTACGACGCCGCTCACTGAGACCCGCCTGCACCGACCCTGATCCGGTCCGTTCGCTGTCAGCGGACGGACCGGATCCGTTTCTCCGGAACGCGTAGGGTGTGAGCGGGGTTGTATCCCGTGAACACCCCAGGACGTGTGAGGAGCGTGCAGATGTTCGAGCGGTTCACAGACCGAGCCCGCCGGGTGGTCGTGCTGGCCCAGGAAGAGGCCCGCATGCTCTCCCACAACTACATCGGGACCGAGCACATCCTGCTCGGCCTCATCCACGAGGGCGAGGGCGTCGCCGCCAAGGCCCTCGAGTCCCTCGACATCTCCCTGGAGGCCGTGCGCGCCCAGGTCGAGGAGATCATCGGCCAGGGCCAGCAGGCGCCGTCCGGTCACATCCCCTTCACCCCGCGCGCCAAGAAGGTCCTCGAGCTGTCCTTGCGCGAGGCGCTGCAGCTCGGCCACTCCTACATCGGCACCGAGCACATCCTGCTCGGCCTGATCCGTGAGGGTGAGGGCGTGGCCGCCCAGGTGCTGCAGAAGCTCGGCGCCGACCTCAACCGGGTCCGCCAGCAGGTCATCCAGCTGCTCTCCGGGTTCCAGGGCAAGGAGACCGGCGCCGCCGCGTCGGCCTCGGGGTCCACGAGCGGCGGCGACGCGCCGTCGTCCTCGCTGGTGCTCGACCAGTTCGGCCGCAACCTGACCCAGGACGCCCGCGAGGGCAAGCTCGACCCGATCATCGGCCGCGCCGCGCAGATCGAGCGCGTCATGCAGGTGCTCTCCCGGCGCACCAAGAACAACCCGGTGCTGATCGGTGAGCCCGGCGTCGGCAAGACCTCGATCGTCGAGGGCCTCGCCCAGGACATCGTCAAGGGCAACGTCCCCGAGACGCTCAAGGACAAGCAGATCTACACCCTCGACCTGGGTGCCCTGGTCGCCGGCTCCCGCTACCGCGGTGACTTCGAGGAGCGCCTCAAGAAGGTGCTCAAGGAGATCCGCACCCGCGGCGACATCGTGCTGTTCATCGACGAGATCCACACCCTCGTCGGCGCCGGCGCAGCCGAGGGCGCGATCGACGCCGCGTCCATCCTCAAGCCGATGCTCGCCCGCGGCGAGCTGCAGACCATCGGCGCGACGACCCTCGACGAGTACCGCAAGTACCTCGAGAAGGACGCCGCCCTCGAGCGTCGCTTCCAGCCGATCCAGGTGCCCGAGCCGTCGATCGCCGACACGATCGAGATGCTCAAGGGCATCCGCGACCGCTACGAGGCGCACCACCGGGTGACCATCACCGACGAGGCGCTGGTCTCCGCCGCGACCCTGGCCGACCGCTACATCTCCGACCGGTTCCTGCCGGACAAGGCCATCGACCTGATCGACGAGGCCGGCTCGCGCCTGCGGATCCGCCGGATGACGGCGCCCGCCGACCTGCGCGAGTACGACGACAAGATCGCCGAGGTCCGCCAGCGCAAGGAAGCGGCGATCGACGGGCAGGACTTCGAGGCCGCGGCCCGCCTGCGCGACGAGGAGAAGCAGCTCATCCTCGCCAAGTCCGAGCGCGAGAAGCAGTGGCGCTCGGGCGACATGGACGAGGTCGCCGAGGTCGACGAGGAACTGATCGCCGAGGTGCTGGCGGTCGCGACGGGCATCCCGATCGTCAAGCTCTCCGAGGAGGAGTCCACGCGACTCCTCAAGATGGAGGACGAGCTCCACAAGCGCGTGATCGGCCAGGACGAGGCGGTCAAGGCGCTCTCGCGGGCCATCCGTCGTACCCGCGCCGGCCTGAAGGACCCCAAGCGTCCCGGCGGCTCGTTCATCTTCGCCGGCCCGTCCGGCGTCGGGAAGACGTGGCTGTCCAAGACGCTCGCCGAGTTCCTCTTCGGCGACGAGGACGCGCTCATCCAGCTCGACATGTCGGAGTTCGGCGAGAAGCACACCGTCTCGCGCCTCTTCGGCTCGCCCCCGGGCTACGTCGGCTACGAGGAGGGCGGCCAGCTCACCG
>CAZAQE010000027.1:0-66301 GCA_964487275.1 uncultured Nocardioides sp.
CCCGAGATCCATGACTGAATCCTCCCAGCCACGTCCGACAGTTCGACGGCTCGGCAACCCGCCTGTGCACAGGGGAAAGCTGATCGGCAGCGTGTGGAGAACAAGGGGTGAAACGAGTGATCAACGAGGCTGCCGGACCGCACCCGACAGCCGACCCCAAGACCACCTGACATCCGAGCAGGTGCACCGGAGCAAGGGACTTCGAGTCTCGGCGTTGGCCGTCGTCAGAGCCGCTTCAGTGCCGCCTCCGCCGCGTTGAACCCACCCATCCCGTGCACACCGCCGCCGGGCGGGGTGGCCGACGAGCACAGGTACACGCCCTCCACGCCGAGGAAGTAGGGGTCGAGCGCGATGCGCGGCCGGAAGGCGATCTGGCGGGCGGTGTTGGCGCCGGCGGAGATGTCGCCGCCGACGTAGTTGGCGTTGTAGGCCTCCCAGTCGCGGGCGCTGCGGGTCGACATGGCAACGATCCGGTCGCGGAAGCCGGGAGCGAAGCGCTCGACCTGGCCGATGACCGCCTCCGTCGCGTCGCCGGTGTAGTCGTGCGGGACGTGGGCGTAGGCGTAGATCGGGTTGATCGTGCCCGCCGAGCGCGACGGGTCGACGAGGTACTGCTGGCCGAGCAGCACGAACGGGCGCTCCGGCATCTCGCCACGCTGGGTGGCCGCCTCGATCCGCACCATCTCCGGGGCGGTGCCGCCGAGGTGGAGGGTGCCGGCCCGGCGGCAGTCCTCGTTGGTCCACGGGATGTCGCCCTCGATGGCGAAGTCGACCTTGTACGCCGCCGGTCCGTACCGGTAGCGCTCGAGCGCCCGCCGCACCCGGCCCGGCAGCCGGTCGCCGAGGATGCGCAGCGCCCCTGCCGGTGCGGTGTCGAGCAGGACGACGTCCGGGGTGCTGCCGGTGAGCTCGCGGAGCTGGTCGAGCGAGGTGACCGGGACGCCGGTCACCACCGTCGCGTCGTACGACGCCAGCTCGGCCAGCAGCGCACGGGTGATCGACTCGGTGCCGCCCTCGGCGACCGGCCAGCCGACGGCGTGCGCCGCCGCGGCGAGCATCAGGCCGACGGACGAGGTCAGCGGTCCGCTCAGGGAGCCGAACTTGTGCGCGGCGACGCCGGTGAACAGCGCGCGGGCGGGGTCGTCGCGGAACGTCCGCGCCAGGGTGGGCGCGGGGAGCAGGGCCTTCACCCCGAAGCGGCCGAGCGTGATCGGGTGCCGGGGGACGTGGACGACCGGCTGGAGCACCTCGGCGATCAGGTCGTCGAAGTGACGCACCGCCGGGCCGAAGGTCCGCAGCCAGCGGCGCTCGTCGACGCCGAGGGAGGCGGCGGAGGCGGCGAGGTCGCGGGTCGCAATGCCGGCGCGTCCGTCGTCGAGCGGGTGGGCCAGGTCGACCTCGGGCCACAGCCAGCGCAGGCCGTGGCGCTCGAGGCCGAGGGAGTTGAAGAAGGGGGAGGCGACGCCGGTCGGGTGGAAGGCGGCGCAGTCGTCGTGGAGCACACCGGGCAGGGTCAGCTCACTGGTCCGGGTGCCGCCGCCGGGGCGCTCGTGCGCCTCGACGACGGTCACCGACAGCCCGGCCCGGGCGAGGCGGATGGCGCCCGCGAGCCCGTTGGGCCCGCTGCCCACGACGACTGCACTGCTCAAGCGACAGGGTCCTTCCCGCTGGTCGGCTGGGTCAGGGTTCCCTTGCGACGGTACCCGGCCGCGGTCCACGAGACCTGCAGCGGGATCGGGCCGTTGGGCAGCCACGGCTGCTCCTTCACGCAGTCGCGCACGTCCCAGGTGCCGCGCTCGACGACGCCGAGCGCGGCGTCGATGACCCGGTAGTGCTGCGGCGTGCCCGTGCGCCACGGCGTCGCCTGGGACTCGGCGTAGACCGAGACGAGGTCGCCCGGCTCCAGCCCGAGCCGCTTCTGCACCGCGGCGACCAGGCGCTCGTCGTTGAGGTGGCCGTCGCCGAAGTTCCAGCCGAGCAGGATGTTCGACATGAACTCGCCCTCGCGCACGACGCGGCCCTCGATGTCGTCGAGGTGCTCGTAGGCCACCGAGAACAGGCCACGGCCCTGGCTGTGCAGGCAGCGCCAGCCGTTGACCTTCTGCAGCGTCATCTCGGCGTCGTCGTGCTCGTAGGGCATGCCGATCATCCGCTGGAGCTGGTCCATCTGCGTCTCCACGCACTTGATCTCGTTGAGCCGCTCCTCGACGCCGGGGCGCATCAGCCAGATCGCGGTGGCCCAGTTGCCGGCGTACTGGCGCATGCTCGGGAGGAAGCTGACGAGGTCGGGCCGGAAGTTGCCGAGGACCGGTCCGAAGCAGAGGATCGCGAAGACGGGGAGCAGCAGCAGCGGCTCCGAGAACTCCCAGATGTTGTAGACCGACGCGTCGAAGCCGTCCCCGAAGCCGCCCCACAGCACGATCGCGATGAAGCCGAAGAAGACGTTCCACTCCAGCGGCACGGCCATCGGGAAGGTGGAGGTGATGTAGATGTGGAAGATCAACATCGCCACCGCCGCGAACGCGGCGATCGTCGTGTTCGTGGTGAACAGCAGCACCAGCGGGAGGCCGATCTCGACGGCGGTGCCGTTGACGTGAGCCATGAACCAGGCGACGCGTCCGGGGCGCAGGTCACCGTTCCTCACGTCCCGGTACTGCGCGTGCTTCACGACGCTCGGGATGCCGGGGCTGTTGGACACCATCGGCGGGACGACGTGCTCGAAGTGCAGGCCCAGCTTGGAGACCCCGGCGCCGATCCACACCACGCAGATCACGATCTTGAACACCACGACGAGGTTCACGAAGTCGGCACTGGTCGCGTCCGGCGCCATCACGAGGGCGCCGAAGGTGGCGGAGAACAGCATGATCGGCAGGTACTGCTCGGAGCGCGCCGCCAGGAAGATCACCTTGTCGCGCAGGCCCATCAGCGGCATCAGCACGAGGATCGGGAGGAACGCCTCGGGGGGGACGAGCTCCTGCGGACCGGTCCCGGACGGCAGGTGGGCGACGGCCTCGGCCGGTGCGACCAGCGGCCACACCAGCGCGGCGAGGACGCCGACGTAGAGCAGCACGTCGACGACGGTCCGCTCGTCACCGCCGGTGCCCGGAACGTGCCGCCCCCACGGTGCCATCCGGATCGTGCCGGGGCGCAACCAGTAGCGGATGTTGCCGAGGAAGGGCATGAAGTGCCCGCACAGCGGTCCGAACGCGCCACCGAGACCGATGACCTCGAGCAGCATCAGGTAGATCGCGAGCTTCTGGTAGACGACGATCGAGTCGAACCAGGTGCCGGGCTCGGTGAAGTGGACGTGCTCCGTGGTCGCCGAGGTGATCGCCAGGCCGACGGCGAAGTAGAGCCCCAGCATCTTGATGATGTAGATGAGCGTCAGGGCGCGCGGCGTGCCGAAGCCGTCGTCGACCCAGTTGGTGGTGAGGATCCGGATCCGGTCGCTCAGCGACATCCGGACGAACTCGGCCGGCGGGACCGGTTGGGGAGCGGGCTTGATGAATCCCATGTCAGGAGTCCTTTGCCAGTCGTGCCCGCAGCGCGGGCTTGTCGATCTTGCCGACGGGGTTCTTCGGGAGGACGTCGAGCACGTGCACCGCGACCGGGACCTTGACCTTGGTCAGCTCCTCGCGGCAGCGGGCCAGCAGGGCGTCCACGTCGATCGCACCGCCCGGTGCGGGCGCGACGAAGGCGACCACCACCTCGCCGTACACGGGGTCGGCGCCGCCGACCACCGCCGCCTCGAGGACCGAGGGATCACCGTGCAGGACGTTCTCGATCTCCTTGGGAGAGATGTTCTCGCCGCCGCGGATGATCATGTCCTTGATCCGGTCGACGATCCGCAGGTAGCCGTCGGCGTCGAGGATCCCGACGTCCCCGGTGTGCAGCCAGCCGTCGCCGAGCGCCTCGGCCGTCGCCTCCGGGCGGTTGAGGTAGCCGCGCATCACGTTGCCGCCCTTGATCACGACCTCGCCGCGCTCGCCGGTCGGCACCATCGTCCCGTCGGGCGCCATGATCGCGACGACCTGGCCGGGCAGCGCCGGACCGACGGTGCCGGGCTTGCGGACGCCCTGGACCGGGTTGCAGGTCGATGCGCAGGTGCCCTCGGACAGGCCGTAGCCCTCGACGAGCGGGAAGCCGAAGCGCTTCTCCACGGCCGCGAACAGCTCCGGCGGCGCGGGCGCCGCGCCACAGACCGCGAAGCGGACCGAGCTGACGTCGGCCTGCACCTCGTCGGGCAGGGCGACGAGGTGGGAGTAGATCGTCGGCACCGCCGAGAAGTACGTCGGCCGCAGCCGCTCGATCGCCTGGAGGAACTCGACCGGGTGGAAGCGTTGCAGCACCGACAGCTGGCCGCCGACGGACATCGGCGTCAGCCAGCTGACGCAGATCGCGTTGACGTGGAAGAGCGGCAGCACCAGCAGGCAGTGGTCGTCGCCGGTGACGGCGATCGCCTCGCCCATGCTGGCGACCATCGCGTCGATGTTCCCGTGGTCGAGCATCACGCCCTTGGGGCGGCCGGTGGAGCCGCTGGTGTAGACGAGCAGCGCGAGGTCGTTGGGTGCGGTCGCCGGCGGCGGGAGGGTCCCCGCCGCGGCCGTGGCGAGGTCGTCGACGCCGAGGACGGTCGCGCTGCCGTGGGTGGCCGCCGGGTCCGTGACCACCACGACGACGGCCCCCGAGTCGCCGATCTGGTGGTTGGCCTCGGTCGCCGTGAAGGTCGGGTTGATGGGCGTCGCCGCTGCGCCGAGCCGCCACGCGGCCATGATCGTGACGAGCAGCTCGACCCGGTTGGGGAGCATCACCGCGACGACGGAGCCGGCCGTGACGCCGCGCGCCGCGAGCTGCTCGGCGACCGCCTCGACCCGCTCGCCGAACGCCCGGTAGGTCAGGTCCAGCCGGTCGTCGCGGACGCACGGCAGGTCGTCGTACGACGTCGGGCGATGCCAGGGGAGGTGGGCGAAGGTCATCGGGGGGCTCCTGCGGACTCGGGTGGTGACGCTCCGACGCTAGGCCTGCCGCCTCCCGAGGTTCTTGGTGCCGCAGCACGAACTCAGCGTGCGGATTCGGAGCTGCGGAGCCAAGACGAGCCGGCGGTCCAGTCTGGCACCATGACGTGACGGCCGTCACCCCTTGGTGTCGCGCCCCAAAGCCGCCCCCGAGGAGTTGTCGCCGTGACCGATGCCGTCACCGAGCTGCAGGGCATCGCGGCGCTCATCGCGGAGCGGTCGACCGAGCTGACGTCGTACCTCGTCGCCGAGTTCGGCAAGCGCATCCCCGAGCTCCCGACCGATCCCGCGCTGGTCGACCTGCTCAACGGCAGCGCGAGCTCCAACCTGGAGACCCTGGCCCACCTGCTGCGCGGCCACGTGCCGGTCGACGAGATCCAGGCCCCGGCGGCCGCCGTCGAGTACGCCCGCCGGCTCGCCCAGCGCGGGACCCCGCCGAGCGCGCTGCTGCGTGCCTACCGGCTCGGTCAGCAGCTGATCCTGCGCTGGGCCAGCGAGGAGATCGCGCGCCGGGTGCCCGACCCGGCCCTGGCCCTGCAGACGAGCAACCTGCTCACCGACACGTCCTTCCAGTACGTCGACGCGGTGTCCGAGGACGTGATGGGCGCCTACCTGACCGAGCGCGAGCGGTGGCTGGCCAACCGGAGCGCCGTGCAGCGCGAGACCGTCGAGGCGCTGCTGCGGGGTGACCGGCTCGACGTCGCCGCCACCGAGGCGGCGCTCGGGTACCGCCTGCGGCAGCACCATCTCGGCCTGGTCCTCTGGTCGGCCGGCGCCGACAACGGCCTCGCCGACTCGGAGCGCCTGCTCGCCCGGCTCGCCCAGCGCGTGGGCTCCGGCCACCCGCTCTTCGTCCCGCGCGACCGCGACACCGCGTGGGCGTGGCTGCCGATCGGGCGCTCGGCCGAGGTGGACCTCGACGCGGTGGCCGAGGTGCTGGCCTCCGACGGTGGCGGGATCCGGGTCGCCCTCGGTGTGCCGGACGCGGGCGAGCCCGGCTTCCGGGCCAGCCACCTCGGTGCCGCGGCCGCGCACGAGGTCGCCCAGCTCGGCCAGTACGACGACCAGGTGATCGCCTACGCCGATCCCACCGTCCGCGCGGCGGCCCTGCTGGTGCGCGACCTCGACGCGACACGGCGGATGGTGGCGCGCACCCTCGGCGAGCTCGCGCTCGACACGGACGGCGCTGCCCGGATGCGCGAGACGCTGCTCGCCTTCCTCGAGGACCGCGAGAGCTTCGTCGCCACGGCCGCCCGCCTGCACCTGCACAAGAACACCGTGAAGTACCGCGTCGACCGGGCGGTCGAGGCCCGCGGCAAGCCGATCGGCGAGGAGCGGCTCGACCTCGAGCTCGCGCTCATCGCCTGCCGGTGGCTGGGCCCGGAGGTGCTGCACCGTCCCGGCCGGGGGTAGGGCGGGTCCTGGCTCGTCCGGGCCATCAGGTCCGTCCGGTCGGCGGGCCGGATCGGGCACCGCGGCCCCGGTTGCCGACCTACGCTGGGGAGCCGCCCGGAACCGAAGGAAACCGCCGTGCCGCCTCGCCGCCGCCTCGTCCCCGTACTCCTCGGGGTGCTGCTGTGCGCCCTCGTCATCGGCGGGCTGGCAGCGGCACCCGCGCAGGCCCGCGGCGGCGTCCCCCAGGTGACCGGGATGACGGCCGCGGGCCAGGACTGGGCGGGCGCCCGGCTCAAGGTGCGCTGGACACGCATCAGCGGAGCCACCTACCAGGTCCGGTGGGCGACCAGCACCGCGCGCCTGTCGACGGCGAGGATCCGCACCATCGCGGTCAACGCAACGACCTCGCCGACCCTCAGCAGCCGGTGCGTGACCTGGTACGCGCAGACGCGCGCCGTGAAGAGCGGCCGGGTCGGCCCCTGGTCGAGGCCCAAGGGGCTCCGGTTCACCCTCGGCACCCCGGGTGCCCCCCGGCTGGACCACGCGACCTCCTCGCAGACCAGCGAGCTGGCCGCGCAGGTCCGCTGGACGTCGGTGCCGTACGCCGCCCGCTACCGCCTCGACTGGTCGGCCGCGCCCTACGAGCAGTGGGTCGGCTTCGCGCACAACTACACGCCCTGGCTGGGCGTGACGGCCCGCGGGGCGTCGGTCAAGGTGCCCGCGACACCGGCCGCCGGTGACCGCTTCCTCGCACCGCCCTACGGCAACCCGGTGTTCGCCCAGCTCAACTACGACAACGGCTGCACCCGCACCTACCGCAAGTCGCCCTATGTCGCGGTCTTCCCGAAGCCCCGCGACCCCGGCGAGGGCGACCTCGTGTCGATCGGCGCCTACAACCTGGAGGGTGCACCGACCACGGCCGACAACCCGCAGAAGGTCGCGAACCTCGCCGACAACATCGCCGCGCGCGACCTCGACGTGGTCGCCCTCCAGGAGACGAACGCGGAGAGCACGAGCGACCTGATCCGCCGGCTCGAGAACGTCGAGGGACAGGTCGGGTGGGACCACCACGGCGTCGGCGCCCAGCAGGTGATCTGGCGTACGACGGCGTGGGAGCGCGTCCCGGGGTCGGAGTCGGACGTCGGGCGCTCGACGGACGGCTCGGCTGCGACACCGCTCCGGACGCCCGGGATCCGGCTGACCCCCGCGGCGGGCGTGGCCGACCCGCAGCGCCAGGACATCTTCGTCGTGTCCGTCCACCTGGAGGACCGCCTGAAGTTCGACGCCGACGCGACCGTCAAGGAGCGCAAGCGCGACGCCCACCTGGCGGCCGGGATCCTGCTCGACGAGATCGCGCAGGCCAACCCGGACGGTGTCCCCACGCTGGCGGCCGGCGACTTCAAGGGCAACTTCGGCGGTGGCGGCCTTCCCGCCGGTGCCGGCTACTGCGACGAGAACGACGGCTGCATCGGCGAGGGACAGCCGACCTTCGTCCGGGCCGGCTACTGGGACGCCCAGACGGCCGTGTCGAAGCTCGGCCTCGAGTACGGCACCGTCAACAAGCACGTCGCCTCGCCGCCGCCGTCGGCCTCCGGCATCGGTGGCCGGCCGGACTTCATCCTGGCGCGCGGGATCGGCGGGTTCACCTTCTACCGCAACGTGGTCCGGACCTACGGCGACGCGTCCGCGGCACAGCAGTCCGACCACAACCTCCTCGTCGCCAGGGCGGTCGTCCCGCGGCTGGGGTGATCGCCGCAAGAACGGTCAAGCGGCGGTCGGTGCGACGGACCAGACTGGGCGCATGACCACTCCGAGCGGACGCGACCGCCTCCGCGAGCTGCTCGACGCGGTGCTCGACGAGGGCAACCGCACGCTCGGCCAGATGGCGGACGGGGCGTTCGCGTCGCCGTACCACTTCAGCCGGAGGCTCTCGCGCGACACCGGCGAGGCGCCCGTGGCGATGCGGCGCCGCGTGATGCTCGAGCGCGCGGCCTGGCGGATCCGGCAGGGGTCGAGCGTCACGGATGCCGCCTGGGAGGCGGGCTACGAGTCGCTCGAGGGCTTCAGCCGCGCCTTCGCCCGTGCCTACGGGCACGCGCCGAGCGACCTGGCCGCCACCGGCAGCGTCTGGCTGCCCGCCGCCAACGGCATCCACTTCCACCCGCCCACGAGCCTGTGGGTCCACAGCACGGAGCAGACGATGAGCCCGGTCACCGACCAGCAGGTCCGCCACGACCTCGACGACACCCGTGAGCTCGTCGAGCACGCGAAGGCGCTATCCCCGGACGAGTGGCGACGGGTCCGCGCGACCGGTCACCAGGTCGCGTCGTGGGAGGGACCGGAGGAGTCGGTCGCCGCCGTGCTGGAGCGCACCGTGTTCGCCAAGGAGGTCTGGCTCGCCGCCATCGAGGGCACCGACTTCCCCGAGGTGGACCGCGACCCCGACCCGGGTGCGCTCCTGGCCCGCCACGACGTCGTCGCCGGCCGCTGGCTCGCCGCGGTCCGCGAGATCGACCGGCGCGGAGGCTGGGACGACCTGATCGTCGACGCGCTGTGCGAGCCGCCCGAGTCGTTCGTGCTGAGCAGCATCGTCACCCACGTGCTGACCTACAGCGCCTACCGGCGCCTGCTCGTCCGCGGCTGGCTCCACCGGGCCGGCCTGGACGTGGGCCTCGACGACGGCGACCCCATCAACTGGCTGCGCCGCCAGGCCGGCGACATCGCCGACCGCACCGGAGGAGACCGATGACCCGCACGACGTACTACACCGCCACGACCCTCGACGGCTTCATCGCCGACCCGGACGACTCGCTGGCCTGGCTGCTGCGCCAGCCGCAGGACGAGGGCGGCGGCCCGCAGTCCTACGACGACTTCATCAAGCGGATCGGCGCCCTGGTGATGGGCTCGACGACCTACGAGTGGGTGCTCGCCCACCTCGAGCGGACGGGGGAGGAGTGGCTCTACTCCCAGCCGTCGTGGGTGATGACCTCCCGCGAGCTGCCCGTCCTCGAGGGCGCCGACGTGCGCTTCGCCTCCGGCCCCGTCACCGACGTCCACGACGCCCTGCGCGCCGCGGCCGGCGACCTCGACATCTGGGTGGTCGGCGGCGGGGACCTCGCCGGGCAGTTCGCCGATGCCGGGCTCCTCGACGACGTCGTCGTGTCGGTCGCGCCGGTCACCCTGGGCGCGGGGCGGCCGCTCCTGCCGCGCCGGCTGGACCTGCGGCTCGTCGAGACCGCACCGAACGGCGCCTTCGTGACGGCGCGCTACGAGGTCGACGGTCCGCTGCTGGAGGACCGCACGGGCTGAGGACGGGTTGACACCGGGTGGAAGGTGGAGGGAGTCGGACCACTGTCTCGGGAGGACACCGTGCGCCGTACCCTCGCCAGCACCCTGGCCACCTCGACCGCGCTCGCGGTCGCCACGACCCTCGCCGCCGCGGCCGCGCCCGCCCCGGCGAGACCCGGACCGCAGCCGCCGCCCAAGGTGCCGGTCGCGACCGGCCACGGCGGCGCGGTCAGCTCGGTGGACCCGGACGCGACGGCCATCGGCCTGGACGTGCTGCGCCGCGGCGGCAACGCCGTCGACGCCGCGGTCGCGACCGCCGCCGCCCTCGGCGTGACCGAGCCCTACAGCGCCGGCGTCGGCGGTGGTGGCTACTTCGTCCACTACGACGCCGCCTCCGGCGAGGTCACCACGATCGACGGCCGCGAGACGGCCCCGGCCGCGATGCAGCCGGACGCGTTCATCGACCCGGCGACGGGCGAGCCCTACCCCTTCAGCCCCGACCTGGTCACCAGCGGCGTCTCCGTCGGCGTCCCCGGCACGCCGGCGACCTGGCAGGCCGCCCTCGACCGCTGGGGGAGCCTGTCCCTCGCCGACGCCCTGCGTCCCGCCGCCCGCCTCGCGCAGCGCGGCTTCAGCGTCGACCCGACCTTCGCCCTGCAGACCAGCGAGAACGCGCTGCGCTTTCGCACCTTCACCAGCTCCAGCGACCTGTTCCTGCCGGGAGGGGAGGTGCCGGCCGTCGGCAGCACCTTCCGCAACCCCGACCTCGCCCGGACCTACCGCCTGCTCGGCGCCCGCGGCACCGGATGGCTCTACGACGGCGCGCTCGGCGCCGAGGTCGCCGCCACCGTGCAGGACCCGCCGCTGAGCGGCGAGACCGACCTCCCCGTGCCGGTCGGGTCGATGACGACCGCCGACCTCGCGGACTACCGCGCGCTCGTCCAGGCACCGACGGCGATCGGCTACCGCGGCTACGACGTCTACGGGATGGCTCCCTCCTCCTCGGGCGGCACCACGGTCGGGGAGGCGCTCAACATCCTCGAGCAGCTTCCAGACCCGGCCGACGACGTGGCGGCGCTGCACCAGTACCTCGAGTCCACCGCGCTCGCCTTCGCCGACCGCGGTCGCTACGTCGGTGACCCGGCCTTCGTCGACGTCCCGACCGACGAGCTCCTGGACGACACCTTCGCCAAGGAGCGGGCCTGCCTGGTCGATCCCGCCGTCGCCGCGACCAAGCCGGTCGCAGCCGGAGACGTGACGTCGTACGACGGCAGCTGCGGGACCCCGCCTGCGGCCGCCGACCTCGACGCCGACACCGAGGGCCTCTCGACCACCCACCTGACCACGGCCGACCGCTGGGGCAATGTGGTCGCCTACACGCTGACCATCGAGCAGACCGGCGGCTCGGGCATCGTCGTTCCCGGCCGCGGCTTCCTGCTCAACAACGAGCTGACCGACTTCTCCACCGTGTACGACGCGGCCGACCCGAACCGGATCCAGCCCGGCAAGCGCCCGCGCAGCTCGATGTCGCCGACGATCCTGCTGCGCGACGGCGAGCCCGTCCTCGCCCTCGGCTCGCCCGGCGGTTCCACGATCATCACCACGGTCCTGCAGGTGCTGCTCAACCGGCTCGACCTCGGCATGACGCTGCCCGAGGCGGTGGCCGCGCCGCGGGCCTCGCAGCGCAACACCGCCAGCGTGACTGCGGAGAAGGCGTTCATCGACCGGTACGGCGCCGCGCTGGCGTCGTACGGGCACCGCTTCACCGTCGCTGGTCCTCCCGGCTCGAGCGCGTCGGAGATCGGCGCGGTCGCGGCGATCGAGCTCGGCCCGGACGGACAGCTGACGGCCGTGGCCGAGCCCGCGCGAAGGGGAGGGGGAGCGGCGGGGGTGGTCCGGCCTACGCTGGGGCGGTGACCGACAGCCACCCCTGGACCGAGATCACCGACGGCGCGGCCCTGACGGAGCTCCTGGGTGAGCCCACCGTCGCCGCGGCGAACAAGGAGCGCGCCGCGCTGACCGAGGTGGACCGGGACTGGTTGGCGGCCTCGCCGTTCTGCATGCTCGCGACGGCCGACGCGGAGGGCCGGTGCGACGTCTCGCCGAAGGGGGACCCGGCGGGCCAGCTGGTGCACGTCATCGACGACCACACCATCGCGCTCGCAGAACGCCCCGGCAACCGGCGCGCCGACGGCTACCGCAACATCCTCGCCAACCCGCACGTCGGCCTGGACTTCCTCATCCCCGGCCGCGGCGACACCCTGCGGATCAACGGTCGTGCCCGGCTGGTGAGCGAGGCCCCGTTCTTCGACGCCATGGTCGTCAAGGGCCACCGGCCGCTGCTGGCGGTCGTGGTCGAGATCGAGACGATCTTCTTCCACTGCGCGAAGGCCTTCCTGCGTTCGCAGCTGTGGCGCCCGGAGACCTGGGCCCCCGAGGCGATCGTGCCGCGCCGGGCGGTGATCTCGCAGCGGATGGAGCGACCCGGCGACACCATCGAGGAGCTCGACGCCTACTACGGACCGAGCTACGAGGAGCGTCTCTACGGCTGAGTCCCGCCGAGGAACGCGCGCAGCGCCGGCTCGGGGTCGGCTGCGGTCGAGGCGTTGGCCAGGACGACGACGCCCAGCAGTACGACGCCCGCCGCCGCGACCAACGCGGGACCTCGCCGCCCACGGAGCCAGGCCCGGAGCCCGAGCAGGGCGACCCCGGCGGCCGCGACACCGACGAGCACGACGGCCGCGGCGTGGTAGACAGCGAAGTCGTGCACCAGGGCGGCGAACGCGGGGGTGCCGTCCGCGGTCAGGACCGCGCCCGCGGCCTCGCCCGGCAGCATCGACAGCAGCGAGGACAGCGGCGCGACCGCGCCCTGGACGTTCGCCACCGCCACCACGGCGGCCAGCACCGCGAGCACCTGGAGGCCGAGGCGGAACGGCCCCCGCCGTACCCGGGTCAGGGCGCGGGTGACCACCACCAGCAGGAGCGTGGCGAGGACTGCCTTGACGGCATGGAAGGTGGCCCAGTAGCCGACCGCCCGACCCAGGTCGCCCCCCACGGCGTCGCTGCCCGCCCGCCAGTGCTCGGCGAAGGCATCGGGGAGGCCCGCGCGGAGGGCGCCCACCCCGTCGATCTCGCCGAAGACCAGCGAAGCGACGAGGGCCGGTGCGAGCAGGACGGCGGCAAGCAGGGCGGCGGTGGTGGCGGTGAGGAATCGGTTCACGTCCGCGACGCTAGGAGCCGGCGCCGCCCGAGGCGTCGGTCCTCCGGCTGATCCTGCAGTCGCCGAGTCCGCCCGTGGACGGACGGCCCCCTACCCTTGAGGTGTGTACCCCTTCCTCAAGGGTCACGGCACCGAGAACGACTTCGTCCTGCTGCCGGACCACGACGGCACCGTCCACGGCGACCTCGCCGCGGATCGGGTCCGCGCGCTCTGCGACCGTCGCGCCGGCATCGGCGGCGACGGCGTGCTGCGGGTGATCCGCACCGCTGCCGTCGGTGACGCCGGTCGCGGCCAGGAGGCGGAGTGGTTCATGGACTACCGCAACGCCGACGGCTCGGTCTCCGAGATGTGTGGGAACGGCGTGCGCGTCTTCGGCCGCCACCTGGCCGAGCAGGGCCTCGTGGACCCGGCGCAGCCGGTCCCGGTCGCGACCCGCGCCGGGGTCAAGGTGCTCACCTTCGCCGGGGGTACGACGGACGGCGAGATCACCGTCGACATGGGCGTCCCGAAGGTGCTGGAGCAGACCTCGGTCGCCGTCGGCGACCGGACGTGGGACGCGCTGCACGTCGACATGGGCAACCCGCACGCCGTTGCGTTCGTCGAGGACCTCGCCGACGCCGGCCCGCTGCTGGATGCGCCGACCCACGACCCGGCGGCCTACCCCGCGGGCGTCAACGTCGAGTTCGTCGTACGACGGGGGCCGCAGCACGTCGCGATGCGGGTGCACGAGCGCGGCTCCGGCGAGACCCGGTCCTGCGGCACGGGCGCCTGCGCCGTCATGGTCGCCACCGCCCTGGCGGATGCCGCCGCCCGGGACACCGCCTACCGCGTCGACCTTCCCGGAGGCACGCTCACCATCACCTGGACCGCCGACGACCGGATCCTGATGACCGGCCCCGCCGTGGTGGTCGCCGAGGGCCAGACCGACCTCTGAGCGACCGCGGGTGGTCGAGGAGGTTGCGCAGCAACCGTCACGAGACCCCGGCACCCCCGGAGAACCTGTTCTCGCTACAGTCCGAGCATGGAACTCACCGGATCTTCCGCCATCGTCACCGGCGGCGCCTCGGGCATCGGCGCGGCCGCCGCCCGCGCGCTCGCCGCCAAGGGTGCGACCGTCGTCGTCGCCGACCTCCAGGCCGACAAGGGCGAGGCCCTCGCCGCCGAGATCAACGGCGTCTTCGCGCAGGTCGACGTCACCAACACCGAGCAGATCGGTGCCGCGGTCAAGGCCGCGGCCGAGATCGCTCCGCTCCGCGCGGTCGTGAACTCCGCCGGAATCGGCTGGGCGCAGCGCACCATCGGCCGCGACGGCCAGCTGGAGTCGGCCCACTCGCTGGAGGCCTTCACCAAGGTCATCGCGATCAACCTGATCGGCACCTTCGACATGGTCCGCCAGGCCGCGACCGTGATGAGCCAGAACGAGCCTGACGAGGACGGCTGCCGCGGCGCCATCGTCAACCTCGCCAGCGTGGCCGCCTTCGACGGCCAGATCGGCCAGGCGTCGTACTCCGCGTCCAAGGGCGGCGTCGTCGGCATGACCCTGCCGGTCGCCCGTGACCTGTCGGCCGCCGGCATCCGCCTCAACACCGTGGCGCCGGGCCTGATCGACACGCCGATCTACGGCGAGGGCGAGGCGGCCGACGCGTTCAAGGCCAACCTCGGCCAGAACGTGCTCTTCCCGAAGCGCCTCGGCACCGGCGCCGAGCTCGCGAGCATGGTCATCGAGTGCCTGACCAACTCGTACATGAACGGCGAGGTCATCCGCGTCGACGGCGGCATCCGGATGCCCCCGAAGTAGTCCCCGAAGTAGACAGCGGCACTTCACCCGCGCGTCGACCGGCGATCCCCCGCTGGTCGGCGCGCGGCGCTTTTGTGGGGGTCGTGACGCTGCTCTGGGACGACCGGACCCGGCTCGGTGAGCTCCGCGTGGGGCGCCGCAGCACCATCGTCGCCGGCCTGGCCGGCGCCTCGGTCCCGGCCCTGGGCCTGACCCGGTTCCCGGCGTTCGTCGAGCGGCGCCGCGACCTGACGACCGGCGTCCGCAGCGGCGAGGTGACGACGAGCTCGGCGGTGGTCTGGTCGCGCGGCGTCGAGCCGAGCCGGATGATGGTGCGGTTGCAGAGCGGCGCCCGCCGGCAGACCCTCCGTGGCCGGTGGACCGATCCCCGCACCGACTTCACCTCGCGACTCCACCTGCGCGACCTCGCGCCGGGGCGCGAGTACCGGGCCGAGGTCTGGTTCGAGACGCTGGAGGGGGAGCGCAGCGCGCCCCAGCAGCTGTCCTTCCGTACGGCGCCGATCCACGCCGCAGCGCAGTCGATCGTCTGGTCCGGCGACACCAACGGGCAGGGGTGGGGGATCGACCCGAGTCGCGGCGGGATGACGACGTACCGGATGATGCTCGACCTGCGGCCGGACCTCTTCATCCACGTCGGCGACACCATCTACGCCGACGAGCCGATGCCGGAGTCGAGGCTCCTGGTCGAGAACGGTACGACCTGGCGCAACGAGCTCACCGAGGACGTGCTGGTCCCGGCCGAGACGCTCGCCAACTTCCGCGGCCGGCACCGCTACCCGCTGCGCGACGACAACGTGCGCGCGTTCCACGCCGAGGTGCCGTCGGTCGTGCAGTGGGACGACCACGAGACGTCGAACAACTGGTACCCCGGCGAGACCATCGACGACATGGGCTACTCCGAGCGCAGCGCCGACGTGCTGGCGGTGCGCGGCCGGCGGGCCTGGCAGGAGTACCAGCCCGTCCCGGTCGAGCGGATGGTCCCGCCCGACGGCAACGGGTTCGCGCCGCACCGGATCTACCGCAAGGTGCCGCGCGGCCAGCACCTCGACCTGTTCCTGATGGACATGCGCAGCTGGCGCGGGCCCAATCCCGACGCCGACCCGGCCCGGGCCGCCGAGCGGGGGGAGGCGGGCCTGCTCGGCCCCACCCAGGAGGCGTGGCTGATCGACAACCTGCGCCGCTCGCGGGCGACCTGGAAGGTCGTCTCGATCGACCAGCCGCTGTCCGCGCCGGTACGCAACACCCGCGACCTGGACGGCGTCGCCAACGGGGACCACGGCCAGCCGCTGGGCCGCGAGCCCGAGATCGCCCGGGTCCTGTCGGCGATCAAGCGGCACCGGATCCGCAACGTCGTGTGGATCACCGCGGACGTGCACTACACCGCGGCGAACCACTACGACCCCGAGCGCGCCAGCTTCACCGACTTCGACCCGTTCTGGGAGTTCGTCTCCGGGCCGCTGCACTGCTCGCCGTTCACACCGCGTCCCACCGAGCTGGACCGGACCTTCGGCCCGCTCGTCCACTTCACCCACGGCAAGCACGAGCCGTTGCCGGTCAAGATCGCGCCGCGCCCCGACAACCAGCACGTCGGCCACCTCGCGATCGCCGCGACCGGCGAGCTCACCGTGAGCCTGTACGACGGCGGTGGCACCGTGCTGTGGCACAGGACGCTCGAGCCGGATCCGCTCGAGGCCTGAGCGTCCGGCGTGCGCGGTGGCTCCAGGTCAGCCCTGGCACCACATCGCGCCGTAGGGCCCGATGATCGTGCGGCGCTCGACCACCCGCCGGCCGACGCTCACCACGCAGGTGACCTCGACCCCGGGCCAGACCGCGTGCACGAAGGCGGCGCCGTAGTCGGGCCGCCCCCACACGGTGGTGCTGTGCGTCCACGTGTTGCCGACGCCGTTGTCCTCGCCGTACTGCTGCTTGTCGCTGGTCGGGATGATGTACTGCACGCGGTACAGCGGCTTGGTCGAGGTGATGGTGATCCGGTAGGCCGTGCGCGGCAGCGACTCACCGCTGCCGGAGCCACCGAGGCCCGGCGGCGTCGGCAGGCCCGACGGCAGCTGGACCGCTTCCGGCGTCTCCTCGGCCGCGGGCTTCTTCTTGCGCTTGCGCGGCGTCGGGGTGGCGGAGGGTTCCGCGGTCGTCGACGGTGCCGCCACCGGGTCGTCTGCCGAGTCGGAAGGTGGTCCGGGGCGGTTGAGGTAGGCGAGGGCGCCCAGCGCGACCGCCACGATCGTCACGATCCACAGCCACTTGCTCTCGCCCCCCGGTCGTCGAGCACGCATGCACCATCAACGACCGGGAGGCGGAAGGGCTAGGTGGTGTCTCCCATTCCCCGGTGGGCGCCGCCAGGGAATGGGAGACACGACCTGGGCGGATCACTCGCCGACGGCGTCGCGCTCCTCACGGGTGTAGCCGTCCATCATCGGCGCCGGCGCGCTGGCGGGCGCGGCCATCCGGTCGGAGCGGAGCTTGCCGAGCTTCTGCGAGGTCATCGTCAGCACGTCGCGGCTCTTGCCGCGGCCGTAGGTGACCGACGCCTCCGGCCGCACGCCGATGCGGGTGCCGACCTCGATCGCGTCCTGGTCCGCGCCCATGTAGAGGAACTGCCAGGCGTAGTCGTTGGTCTGCTGCTCGACGAGCGCCTTGATCGCGGGGTGGGTCCACTCCTGGCTGGCGTTCTCGTGGCCGTCCGTCATGATCGCGACGATGACCGTGCCGGGGCGCTCGTCCTCCGGCAGCGCCGCGAGCTCGGCACCGGCGCTGGTGACCAGGCGGCCCATCGCGTCGAGGAGCGCGGTCGAGCCGCGCGGCTGCAGGTCCAGCGGCGGGACGTCCGCCACGGGCACGCCGGCGAACACGACGTCGTACTGGTTGTCGAACTGGGCGAGCGTGACCCGGCACTCGCCGGGCTGCACCTGCTGCTCGGCGACGAACGCGGCGAAGCCGCCCTCGGTGTCGGTCTTGATGGACTGCATCGACCCGCTGCGGTCGAGCAGGAAGTAGAGGTGGGTGAGGTCGGCTCGGGTCATGGTGTGCTCCTAACTGGGCCGGCGCGGCTTGAACCGCATCGGCGCCGGTGGTGCGGCGGGTTGCCGCGGCTGACCTGTCTCCAGGTCGTACTTCGCGCGCTCGACGCCCGCGGCCGTCACCCGCCCTCGGTCGTCGGCGTACGCGCCGAGGGTGCGGGTGCGGGCCAGCCGGGGGCCGACCGCGTTCTCGGTGAGCCCTGCCTGCGCCCCCGCCCCACGCAGGGACGTCTGGCCGGTCAGCACCGCGGTCGCCATCGCCTCGTCGATCAGCTCGGTGAGGCGGTCGGCGGCTTCCCGAAGGTAGGGGAGGGCCCCGACGGAATCCTTCCCCTCCGCCTCGTCGAGGGCCCTGCGGACCGCGGCCATCCCGCCCTGCGCGCCGAGCGCGCCCGGCGGTGTCGGCCGGTCCCCCCGCTTCGATTCGCTCATGCCGTCGATGGTGCCGCACAAACTGCGTCTACGCAAGAAGTGCGGATACGCAGTTCTTGCGCTGTGGTGCCGGAGTTCCCGGGAGGACCCCCGGGAGAGACCGCAGGAGGAAATCGGGAAGCATCGCGACGTGCCCGTCGTTACGCTGGACACGCCTATGACGAACCATGCTGAAGACTTCTCCCTCGCTGCCGCCCTCCGAGCCACCGAGGGCTGGGACGACCCCGAGGACCTGCTGGACCCGGTCGACCCCGACAACCCGGACAACCCCGACGACACCTGGGAGTCGGGGTACGCCGACGCGGACCCGGAGGACCTGACCACCGGCCAGATGGACCTCGCGGCGCGCCACGAGCTGCGCCGCGTGGCCGGCCTGCGCACCGAGCTCGAGGACATCACCGAGGTCGAGTACCGCCAGCTGCGCCTCGAGCGCGTCGTGCTGGTCGGGGTCTGGACCGAGGGCACCGTCGCCGATGTCGAGAACGCCATGGCCGAGCTGGCCCTGCTCGCCGAGACGGCCGGTTCCGAGGTGCTCGACGCGATCTACCAGCGGCGCCAGTCGCCCGACCCCGCCACCTACATCGGCCGCGGCAAGGTCGAGGGCCTGCGCGAGATCGTGGAGGCGACCGGAGCCGACACGGTCATCTGCGACGGCGAGCTCGCGCCCTCCCAGCTGCGCAACCTCGAGGACCGGGTCAAGGTGAAGGTCGTCGACCGGACCGCGCTGATCCTCGACATCTTCGCCCAGCACGCGAAGTCCAAGGAGGGCCAGGCCCAGGTCGAGCTCGCGCAGCTCAACTACATGAAGCAGCGCCTGCGCGGCTGGGGTGGCAACCTGTCCCGCCAGGCCGGTGGGCGCGTGGGAGCCGACGGCGGCGGCATCGGTGGCCGTGGCCCCGGTGAGACCAAGATCGAGACCGACCGGCGCCGCATCAACGACAAGATCGCCAAGCTCCGCCGCGAGCTGAAGGTCATGAAGGGCACTCGCGAGACCAAGCGCCAGGAGCGCCGCCGCAACGAGGTCCCCTCCGTCGCGATCGCCGGCTACACCAACGCCGGCAAGTCGTCGCTGCTCAACCGGCTGACCGGCGCGGGCGTGCTCGTCGAGGACGCGCTCTTCGCGACCCTCGACCCGACCACGCGGCGCACCCAGACCTCCGACGGCCGCGTCTACACGATGAGCGACACCGTCGGGTTCGTCCGGCACCTGCCGCACCAGCTCGTCGAGGCCTTCCGCTCGACGCTGGAGGAGGTCGCCGACGCCGACCTGATCGTGCACGTCGTGGACGGCTCCCACCCCGACCCGGAGGGACAGCTCGCCGCGGTCCGCGAGGTGCTCGCCGACATCGACGCCGGTGCGATCCCCGAGCTGGTGGTGATCAACAAGCTCGACGCCGCCGACCCCATCGTCATCGACCGGCTGCTGCGCCGCGAGCCGCACTCGGTCGCCGTGTCGGCCCACACCGGCGAGGGCATCGCCGAGGCGCTCGCCGCGATCGAGGCCGACCTCCCGCGCCCGCGCGTGGAGTTCACCGCGCTCGTCCCCTACGCCCGCGGCGACCTGATCGACCGGATCCACAAGGACGGCGAGATCAGCTCGCTCGAGCACACCGCCGACGGCACGCACGTGTCCGGACGGGCCACGGAGGCGCTCGCCGGTGAGCTGGCGGCGTACGCGGTCTGAGCTGGTGGGCCACGCACCAACCGAACTCGTCGCGGTCTGCGCCATTCCACGACAATTCCGGTCGGTACGACGGATGATCTCGTCGTGACTCGGCACCACCCCCGTCCCCGGCTGCTCGCGGCGCTGCTCGCCCTCGGGCTGGTCGTGGCCGTCACCGCCCTGGTCTGGGGCCGCGCCGGCGCCGGACCGGACCTGTGCGCCCAGCGAGCCGACCGCGCCGAGCGCCGGAGCGAGCTGGTCACCGGGAGCGGTCCCGAGGTGCTCGTCATCGGCGACTCCTACTCGGTCGGCGCCGGGGTGCGGCCCGAGGAGTCGTGGCCGGTGCGGCTGCCGGGCCGGGTCCGCGTCGACGGCTTCTCCGGGAGCGGATTCAGCGTCGGGGCCAGCGGCTGCGGTGACCTCTCCTACGCCACCCGCGCGCCGAAGTCCCTGCGGACGACGACGGGCGTGGTCGTGGTCGAGGGCGGGCTCAACGACACCGACCAGCCGGCCGCCGACCTCGAGGGCGGCGCCCGTCGGCTGCTGCGGATCCTCGACGGTCGCCGCGTGCTGGTCGTCGGCCCGCCCGCGACCCCCGACCGGACCTGGACCGAGGTGGCCCGCGTCGACGCCACGCTGGAGCGGCTCGCGGAGGAGTACGGCGCGTCGTACCTCTCGATGCTGGAGGCCGAGCTGACCTACCAGGCCGACGACCTCCACCCGGACCCCGCCGGCCATCGCGCCTTCGGCGACCTCGTCGCGGCGCAGGTCGAGGAGATGCTCGCCACCTGACCGCGGTCCGCTGTGGAGGGCCTCCCGGGATGGTCGGCCCCGCCCTCTAGGGTTCTCCGGTGACCACCCCATCGACCAGCACGCCGGCTGTCGACTCCTCACCCGTCCGCGACCTGCTCGCGGCGGCCGTGACGGCGCTCGGCGGCCAGGAGCGGGCCGGTCAGGTGGCGATGGCGGAGGCGGTCGCCCAGGCCTTCGCCGACCGGGAGCACCTGCTCGTCCAGGCCGGCACCGGCACCGGCAAGTCGCTGGGCTACCTCGTCCCGGCGCTGCTCCACGACAAGCGCGTCGTCATCGCCACCGCGACCCTCGCCCTGCAGCACCAGCTCGTCGAGCGCGACCTGCCGCGGCTGGTCAAGGCCGTCGGCACGACCCCCGGCCTCGACGCGTCGTACGCCGTGCTCAAGGGGCGGTCCAACTACGCCTGCCTGCACCGGATCCGCGAGGGCGCGCCCGACGACCAGGGCGAGCTGATCCAGATCCCCGAGGGCTCGATGGGCGCGAAGGTGCTCGAGCTGCGCACGTGGGCCGAGTCCGCGGCGGAGAAGGGCGGCAGCGGCGAGCGGGACGACGCGCCGCGGCACACCGAGAAGGAGTGGCGCCAGGTCAGCGTCTCGGCGCGGGAGTGCCTGGGCGCGAGCAAGTGCCAGTTCGGGCAGGAGTGCTTCGCCGAGCGGGCGAAGGAGAAGGCGCACAGGTCGCACCTCATCGTCACCAACCACTCCCTGCTCGCGATCGACGCGATCGAGGGCATCCCGATGATCCCCGACTACGACGCCGTCGTGATCGACGAGGCCCACGAGCTGGCCGCCCGGGTGACCCAGGCGGCGACCGACGAGCTGTGGGCCGCCGAGGTCGAGCGGGCGGCACGGCGCAGCGTGCGCCACGTCGAGGGCAACGAGGCCGACGACCTGGCCGACGCGGCCGACGCCCTGCGCGCTGCCGTCGGCGAGGCGCCGGCCGGTCGGTTCGAGCGACTGCCCGAGGACCTCGCCGACGCGCTCGCGCTGGTCCGCGACGCTGCCCGCGCCTGCATCTCGGCGTTCCCGAAGTCCGACGCGAAGTCGGGCCAGGAGCCCGACGCCGCGATGACCCAGGCCAAGGGCATGGTGCAGGAGGTCTTCGCGACCGCCGAGCGGATGGCCGCGAACTCCGAGCACGACGTGCTCTGGCGCACCGAGGGCAGCGACCGGATGCCGCCGACGCTGGCGATCGCGCCGCTCCAGGTCTGGGGCCAGATGCGTGACAAGCTGCTCGCCGACAACACCGTCGTGATGACCTCGGCGACACTCATGCTCGGTGGCGACTTCAACGCGGTCGGCCGCTCGGTCGGTCTCAAGCCGATGCCCGACGAGGAGCAGCCGTGGCGCGGCATCGACGTCGGGAGCCCGTTCGACTACGGCCGGCAGGGCATCCTCTACGTCGCCCGCCACCTCCCGCCGCCGGGCCGCGACGGCCTCGGCAAGGCCCAGCTCGACGAGATCACCGAGCTCGTCGACGCGGCCGAGGGGCGCACCCTCGGCCTGTTCTCGAGCCGGCGCGCGGCCGAGGCCGCCGCCGAGCACGTCCGCAAGGCGCTGCCCCACCTGACCACGCTCGCGCAGGGAGAGGCGCAGCTGCCCGAGCTCGCGCGGCAGTTCGTCGAGGACCCGCACACCTGCCTGTTCGGCACCTTGGGCCTGTGGCAGGGCCTCGACGTCCCCGGCGACACCTGCCAGCTGGTGATCATCGACCGGATCCCGTTCCCGCGACCCGACGACCCGCTGATGAGCGCGCGCCAGAAGGCCGCCGACCAGGCTGGCGGCAACGGCTTCATGCAGGTCGCCGCCACCCACGCGGCGCTGCTGCTGGCGCAGGGTGCCGGCCGCCTGATCCGGACGACGAGCGACCGGGGTGTCGTCGCCGTCCTCGACCCACGGCTGGCGACTGCGCGCTACGGCTCGTTCCTCAAGGCGAGCCTGCCGCCGATGTGGCCGACGACGGACCCGCAGGTGGTGCGCCAGGCGCTGGCCAGGCTCAGCGGTACGCCCGCGCGCTGATCGTGTGGAGCCGGTCCTCGTCGATCGGGAAGCCCTGGCACGTCGACCTGGCGTCGCGGTCCTCGTCGTCGCAGCCGCCGTACCGCACGCTGGAGTTGACCGTGGTGATGTCGATCCACTGCACGGCCGATCCGAAGGCGAGGTCGAGTGCCCGGTTGCCGAAGGCGTTGAGGCTGACCAGCTGGGCCCGCGGCGCGTAGCCCTGGCGCTTGACGGTCAGCACCAGGCGGTTCCCGACGAAGGCGTCGGGGAGGTTGACGACCACCTTGAGTCGCCAGGTCCCCCGCATGGTGGCCTTCTTCTCGAACCGGTAGGTGCTCGCCGAGAGGTGGTCCAGCCGGTAGCGCGCCGTGGCGCCCGGGGCAGCGGGCCGCAGCGCGAACGTGCCGCGCGTCGGCGAGGCGGGGTACGCCGCCCCTTCGTCGTAGAAGGTCGCCGGGCGGCGGTTCCACACGGTGAACCAGGCCAGCTGGGTGCCCAGCGAGGTGTTGCGTGCGGCCGCGACGGCGCGCAGGGCCTGGACGGAGTACATCCCGGCCGCGCCCTCGCCGCCGTCGTGGGCGACCTTGCGCCAGATGTCGCGGACGATGGTCGGCATCCCGGCCTGGGCCGAGGGATAACGCTCGCTGAGGAACCGGAAGAAGATCCACGTGCCGTACTGCGAGAGGTCGCTGTAGAGGTCCAGCGACTGGTAGGGCCGCGCGAGCGGGCCGTAGGGCAGGTAGGCGCGGTTGTCGTTGATGTGGTCGTAGAGCTGGTCCTCGGCCCACGTCGCCGTGGCCTCCATCAGCCACGCGTCCTCGTTGATGTCGTAGGCGAACTGCACGGCGTGGAAGTACTCGTGGGCCGCCGTGACCTGCAGGGCGGCGCTCGGCGCGATGCCGAACTCGGCGTAGTCGTTGTCGAGCACGCAGTAGCCCGGGGACGGCACGTGCTCGGTGATCGAGTAGTCGTCCGGCGCGCAGTAGCCGTAGACGCCGATGTCGCCGAGCTGGCCGAGGTAGACGTCGGGGCGGGCATCGCCGCCCTCGGTTCCGTCGCCGGCCACGGGCCGGTAGCCCGCCGCGAGGTAACGCTGCGCCACCCGGGTGACGGTCGCCAGCGCGTACTCGGCGTAGTCGGGGACCGCGGGGTTGGCGCCGTTGTAGCGGCCGCCCGCGCCGTCGTTCTCGGCAGGTACGCCGTGGCGGGCGTTGTCGCTGCGGTTGACCCAGTGGATGCAGACCATGGTGTTGCAGTAGCGCTTCGCCGAGGCCGCGGGGTAGCAGACGAGGTCGCCGGTCTCCGGGTCCGCACAGGCGGCCGGCGCGTCCGTGGGTCGTGCCAGCAGCCGCGTGGCGGTGGCGCGCTTGTCCTTGGGCAGGTCGGAGCGGGCGGCGGCGAGATCGCGCAGGGCCAGGGTGAGGTCCTTGCCGGTGGCGCCGGCCTCACCGGTGGCCTGCTCGTCGACGGGGCCGCTCTCGAGGATCTCCTCGACCGTGTCGAGCGCCGCCTCGGCCGCCTGCTGCGGGTCGGGCGCCGGCGTCACCGTCGAGTGGGCGGTGCCCGGGCCGGACGTGTCGTCCGCCCCGGCAGGAGCCTGGACGAGGAGGGCGAGCAACAGCGCCAGGGGCACGGCGACGAGCGTCGCAACCCGAGAATCGCGGCGAGGGGTCATGGGGGGATGCCTCACAGTGGACGAAGCGGTCCCCCTGACCCTACGTCAGCACCGGCCTGTCGCCGACTCAGACCCGGCGCAGGACCGCGGTGACCTTGCCGAGGATGGTGGCGTTGGTGCCGTCGATCGGCTCGAAGGCCGGGTTGTGCGGCAGCAGCCACACCTGGCCGTCCTTGCGCTGGAAGGTCTTCACCGTCGCCTCGCCGTCGATCATCGCGGCGACGATCTCGCCGTTCTCGGCGGTCGGCTGCTGCCGGATCACGACGTAGTCGCCGTCGCAGATGGCCGCCTCGATCATCGACTCGCCACTGACCTCGAGCAGGAACAGCTGGCCGTCGCCGACCAGCTGGCGGGGGAGCGGGAAGACGTCCTCGACGCGCTCCTCGGCGAGGATCGGGCCACCGGCGGCGATCCGGCCGACGACCGGCACGTTGGCGGGCACCGGGGCGGCGTCGCCGATCCCCGTCTCGTCGTACGACGTCTCCTCGGCGGCGCCCATCGCCTTGCGGGCAGCCATCACCTCCGGCAGGAAGACCTCGAGGGCCCGCGGCCGGTTGGGGTCGCGCTTGAGGTAGCCCTTCTCCTCGAGCACGCGCAGCTGGTGCGCGACGCTGGAGGTGCTGGTCAGGCCGACGGCCTGGCCGATCTCGCGCATGCTCGGCGGGTAGCCCCGCTTCTCGATGCTGTCCTTGATGTGGGCGAGCACGCGCTGCTGGCGCGGCGTCAGCCCGGTCGCGTCCGGAGGGCCGTCCGGCAGCTCGGTCACGCCGCGTCCTGCCTTGCGCTCCGCCATGGGGTGCCTCCCGCTCTCGCTCAGGTCTGCCCGGCCGTCGCGACCGGTTGCATGTGACGACGCTAACCGATCCGGACGCGGCGTTTCAAACACCTGTTCGAAGGGCGTGTCGCGACACGCCCTTCGAACACGATTTCGAACAGGTGCTGGATTTGTTCGAACGTGTGATCTAACCTCGTACACATGTTCGATCGAACGCCTGATCGAACACCTTCCGTCGGACCCCGTCACTAGACAGGTCCCGACAACTTCCCCGGAGGACATGAGACATGAGCACGATCAGCATCGCCCCGCACCGCGTCAGCCCCGGCCGCACCAGCGCCGTCCGCGTCGGCGCCTCGCGCGCCGCCGCGACCCGCCGCGTCGCGCAGCCAGGCCGCGGCGCGGGCCAGGTGAGGCTCACGCGTCGGGGTCGTGTGGTCGTGTTCCTCTTCGCCTTCGTCGTCGTCGCCGGCCTCGCCGTCGCGATCGCGGCGGGCTCGGCCGCGACCCGTGAGGACGGCGGCGCTCCGGCTGTCGACGTCGTGACGGTCGCCCCGGGCGAGACCCTGTGGGACATCGCGAGCGACGTGGCCGCCGCCAGTGGTGGCGACGTGCGCGGCGCGATGGCCGACATCCAGGACCTCAACACCCTCGACGGAAGCCTGGTCTTCGCCGGCCAGCAGCTCCGCATCCCCGCTGCCGACTAGCGGCACGCAGGCTCTCCGCTGCCTCGACCCCAGCGGAGCTACTCCGCTGACTCGACCCCGGCGGAGCAGGGGAAAGACGAAGGGTGGCAAGCCCCGGCTCAGCGAGCCGCGCGCTTGCCACCCTTCGGCGCCTTCGGGTCCCGCTTCGGCTTGGGCTCGGGCGAGGAGGTCAGCCCCATCGCCCGGGAGAGCCGCACCGCCAGCATGAACGCGAGGAAGAGGCAGAGCATGCCGCCGACGGATGCCACGGCGAGGAAGAGCCACGCGCTGCCGTTGCCGTCGTGGCGGGCCTCGGCGCCGAAGTCGATCGCGGCGAGGACCAGGTACCCCCACGCCACCAGGGCGAAGGTGATGCCGACCGCCAGTGCGAGCAGGTCGGGACGGAAGCGCGCCTTGGTCTTGTCGCCAGCGCGCTTTCCACCCGTCACGGCGGTCATTGTGTCTGATGCCTGGTTGTGGCGTCCCGCTGACGCGCTGGTGGGTCGCGACGGGACGCCCCGGCGAGCGTCCTCAGTTCGTGGAGACCACGTAGGAGAGCGTGGTGCCGTCGGCTCCGTCGCCCGCCGACAGCACGACGGAGTAGGCGTCGGACCTCATCGACGCGAAGGTCTCGCCGGCTGCGCCGTCGGTGGTGAAGCCAGCACCTTCGAGCGCCTCCTTCGCGGCCGCGAACGCGGCGGCGGCGTCGCCGTCGTACAGCGTGCTGATGGTCCAGCCGGTGCCGGTCCCGGTGCTGGCGCTCGAGCCGAACTGCACGTCGCCGACCAGGGGCACCTCGTCGGAGGGGTAGTCGTCCGGCAGGTCGCCGCCGCTGACGAACGAGCCGTCGCTGTTCTCGACCTTGACCTCACCGCCGTCCTCGTCGATGTCGATGTCGACGTCGCCGCCGTTGGCATCCTCGATCGCCTTCTCGGCCGCTTCCTCCGCGGCCTGCTCGGCTGCCTCCCCGCAGGCGCTCAGGGTCAGCGGGAGGGCAAGGGCTGCGATGCCGGCGGAGAGGGTACGGCGCAGGCGGCGGGGCGAATCGGTCATGGGTCACTCCTGGGGGTGTGGGGGACGGGGCGCGACCCGAGACACGCCGGTCTTTGCAGTTCGGCGAACAGCCTCGTGCACCTTGTGACCTGCGCAAACGCATGTCCAGGTAAAAGTTCGCGCATGTCGTGGCACCCCGGCCTTGCACCCGTGGTGGTCGGGGCGTACGGTTACCACTACATCTAGTAGTTACAACGATGTAGTTCTCCACATCTAGTCCACAGGACGAGGGGTGGGGATGCACAGATCACAGCCCGTTCTGCACAGTCGGCGCCCTGGTTTCCACAGGTCCGACCGTCGCACCGGGCTCCGTCCCCGGAGAGGAGGAACCATGCACTGTCCGTACTGCAAGCACCACGACACCAAGGTCCTCGACTCCCGGGTGGCCGAGGACGGCTGCTCGATCCGCCGCCGGCGGGTCTGCCAGTCCCCGAGCTGCGAGAAGCGGTTCACGACGGTGGAGCTGATGCAGCTCACCGTGCTCAAGCGCTCCGGCGCCACCGAGCCGTTCACCCGCGAGAAGGCTGTCTCCGGTGTCCGGAAGGCCTGCAAGGGCCGCCCGGTCGGCGAGGACGACTTGGCCCTGCTGGGCCAGGAGGTCGAGGACCAGCTGCGGCTGGCCGGCAGCCCCGAGGTCGCCGCCCACGAGGTGGGCCTGGCGATCCTGACCCCGTTGCGCCGCCTCGACGAGGTGGCCTACCTCCGCTTCGCCTCGGTCTACCGCGGGTTCGACTCCGCGGCCGACTTCGAGAACGAGATCGCCCTCCTGCGCGCCGAGCGCCAGTTGCAGGGCGACCCAGCCCCGACGGGCTGACCACAGACGCCCGGGAGGTAGTGGGGAAGCTGCCTCCCGGGCCACCAGCTTCCCTGCCCCTCGAGGGGCACGCGTTTCACCGCACGACCGCAGCACCGACGCACCATGCCGACACCGACACCCAGCACCAGGAGAGTCATGACCGAGACGGCCAGCAACCCGACCGAAGCAGGCGCGCGCGCCGGCCGCAACCAGGGCGGCCTGAAGATCGAGCGCGTCTTCAGCACCGAGGGCGTGCACCCCTACGACGAGATCACCTGGGAGCGCCGCGACGTCGTCCAGACGAACTGGAAGACGGGCGAGACCGTCTTCGAGCAGCTCGGTGTCGAGTTCCCCGACTTCTGGTCGCTGAACGCCTCGACCATCGTCACCACCAAGTACTTCCGCGGCGCCGTCGGCACCCCGGAGCGCGAGACGGGCCTGCGCCAGCTCATCGACCGCGTCGTGTCGCGCTACGTCGAGGCGGGCATCGAGAACGGCTACTTCGCGACCACGGCGGACGCCGAGGTCTTCGAGCACGAGCTGACCTGGCTGCTCGCCCACCAGTACTTCTCGTTCAACTCCCCGGTGTGGTTCAACGTCGGCACGCAGTCCCCCCAGCAGGTGTCGGCCTGCTTCATCCTGTCGGTGGATGACTCGATGGACTCGATCCTCAACTGGTACAAGGAGGAGGGCTTCATCTTCAAGGGCGGCTCCGGCGCCGGCCTGAACCTCTCCCGGATCCGCTCGTCCAAGGAGCTGCTGAAGTCGGGCGGCACCGCCTCCGGCCCGGTCTCCTTCATGCGTGGCGCCGACGCGTCCGCCGGCACCATCAAGTCGGGCGGCGCGACGCGTCGTGCGGCCAAGATGGTCGTCCTCGACGTCGACCACCCCGACATCGAGGAGTTCGTCGAGACCAAGTGGCGCGAGGAGGACAAGATCCGCGCCCTGCGCGACGCCGGCTTCGACATGGACCTCGGCGGCAAGGACATCACGTCCGTGCAGTACCAGAACGCCAACAACTCGGTCCGCGTCAACGACGAGTTCATGCGTGCGGTCGAGAACGGCGGGGAGTTCGGCCTGCGCGCCCGGTCCACCGGCGAGGTCATCGAGACCGTCGACGCCCGTGCCCTGTTCCGCAAGATCAGCGAGGCCGCCTGGGCCTGCGCCGACCCGGGCCTGCAGTACGACGACACGATCAACGACTGGCACACCAACCCCGAGACCGGCCGGATCACCGCG
The DNA here is from genome assembly GCA_964487275.1 of uncultured Nocardioides sp. Classification (GTDB taxonomy): domain Bacteria; phylum Actinomycetota; class Actinomycetes; order Propionibacteriales; family Nocardioidaceae; genus Nocardioides. Next base: position 28,884 of record CAZAQE010000027.1, read on the forward strand.
TCCAACCCGTGCTCGGAGTACATGTCGCTCGACAACTCCTCGTGCAACCTCGCCTCGCTCAACCTGCTGAAGTTCCTGCGCGACGACGACACCTTCGACGCCCCGCTCTTCGCGAAGGCCGTCGAGATCATCATCACCGCGATGGACATCTCGATCTGCTTCGCCGACTTCCCGACCGAGCCGATCGGCGAGACCACCCGCGACTACCGCCAGCTCGGCATCGGCTACGCCAACCTCGGTGCCCTGCTGATGGCGATGGGCCTGGGCTACGACTCCGAGGGCGGTCGCGCGATGGCGGCCACCATCACGTCGCTGATGACCGGCACGTCGTACCGCCGCTCGGCGGAGCTGGCCGCGATCGTCGGCCCGTACGCCGGCTACGCCCGCAACGCCGAGGCCCACCAGCGCGTGATGCGCAAGCACCAGTCCGCCAACGACGACGTGCGCACGCTGCACATCGCCGACGCCGAGGTGCACCGGCTGGCCACCGAGGAGTGGGCCAAGGTCATCGACCTCGGCAAGGCCAACGGCTTCCGCAACGCGCAGGCCTCGGTGCTCGCGCCGACCGGCACCATCGGCTTCATGATGGACTGCGACACCACCGGCATCGAGCCCGACTTCTCCCTGGTGAAGTTCAAGAAGCTCGTCGGCGGCGGCTCGATGCAGATCGTCAACCAGACCATCCCGCGGGCCCTGAAGAAGCTGGGCTACGACGAGGAGAAGATCGAGGCGATCGTCGCCTACATCGGCGAGCACGGCCACGTCGTCGACGCCCCCGGCCTCAAGCCGGAGCACTACGAGGTCTTCGACACCGCGATGGGCGAGCGTGCGCTCAAGCCCATGGGCCACGTCAAGATGATGGCCGCCTGCCAGCCGTTCCTGTCGGGTGCCATCTCCAAGACCGTCAACCTGCCGGAGTCGGCGACGGTCGAGGAGATCGAGCAGATCTACATGGAGTCGTGGAAGCTCGGCCTCAAGGCCACCGCGATCTACCGCGACAACTGCAAGGTCGGCCAGCCCCTCGCCGACGGTGGCGGCAAGGCCAAGAAGGACGCCGCTGCCGCGGACGCCGCGGCCGAGGCGGAGGCCAAGGTCGTCGAGAAGGTCGTCGAGAAGGTCGTCTACGCGCCGACCCGCAAGCGCCTCCCGAAGTCGCGCCTGGCCCGCACCACGTCGTTCACCGTCGCCGGCGCCGAGGGCTACATGACCTCCGGTGCCCACGACGACAACACCCTCGGCGAGATCTTCCTCAAGCTCGGGAAGCAGGGCTCGACCCTGGCCGGCGTGATGGACGCCTTCTCGATCGCGGTGTCGATCGGCCTGCAGTACGGCGTCCCGCTGGAGACCTACGTCTCGAAGTTCACCAACCTGCGCTTCGAGCCCGCCGGCCTCACCGACGACCCGGACGTCCGTATGGCGCAGTCGATCATGGACTACGTCTTCCGCCGCCTCGCCCTGGACTACCTGTCCTTCGACGAGCGCTCCGCCCTCGGCATCTACTCCGCCGAGGAGCGCCAGCGCCACCTCGAGACCGGCTCCTACGAGCCGATCGAGGAGACCGGCTCGGCCTCCGAGCTCGTCGAGACCGCGCCGGTCGCCAAGGCCGTCCCCGTGGTCGAGGACGTCGTCGAGGCCGACGTCGACGAGGACCCCCTCGCCGGCGCCCCCGAGGTCAAGGTCGCCAAGACCACCGCCGAGCTCCTCGAGCAGATCACCGGCCACGCGGTCGACAGCCCGCTGTGCATGACCTGCGGCACGAAGATGCGGCCCGCTGGCTCGTGCTACGTGTGCGAGGGCTGCGGCAGCACGTCCGGCTGCAGCTGATCAACCACGGCTGGTCGAGTAGCCCGAGCCGCCAGGCGAGGGCGTATCGAGACCAAGGTCGTACGACGGCCCGGTTCCTCTTCTGAGGGGCCGGGCCGTCGGCGTTGGGGAAGTCGTGTGCCTCAGATCCTGGAATTCGGCTGCCATAGGCACACGACCCGGGTCGGGACGTGTCTGTCGGGGGTCGGGGTTAGCGTCATGCGAAGCGGTCGCTCCCGCGCTCGCTTCGTCTGACGTCAGAGGCCGTTGGCCAAGCAGTGAGGGATCGCAGACCGGAATGAGCGAGCTTGGCGTTGGTCAACAGGTGCGGCTGCTGGCTGCGCAGCAGGCCCGGGTCGTGGCCACCGAGATGCACATCCCGCTGTCCGCTGGATCAATCGGGTATGTCGACGAGGTCGTTCCCGAGTTCCATCAGGCCCTTATCTCGGTCACGCCTGCTGGGCCGCGTGTGTGGATCGACCTGGACGATCTCTCGGCTGCGTAGTCAGCGCACCTGGAGAATCTGGAGGAATGGATCCCTTCGTCGGGGCTGCATGCCATATTCGTCCGGTGACTGAAACCTCGGGAAGCCCACACCAACTGCGACGTGGCGGCAACGTCTCGCTGTCGGCGCTCGATGCGGGGCTGGGCGCCCTCACAGTCTTTCTCGACAGCAGAGGCCGCGACAGCCAGCCACTCGACGCCGACGTGAGCGTCTTGCTCCTCGACGAAAGCGGCAAGGTCCGTTCACCAGCCGACTTCATCTTCTACAACCAGCCCGTCGCGCTGGGCGGCGCGGTGCACCTGCGCGACCGAATCCAGCCGGAGCCAACCTCGACTGAGGCTGAGGAAGGCTGGTCCTCTGACGTCGTCACCCTCGAACTCGACAACGTCCCCGACGACATCCAGAGAATCGTGATCTCAGCGAGTCTCGACCCAGGACTCGGAGCGACCTTCGGCGACGCCGCCGCAATCCGCCTTCGGATCCAGCGAACCTCCGATGCCACCGATCTGCTGGTCTTCGACATCGAAGACGCGTCGGAGGAACTCGCACTGTTGTTCGGTGAGTTCTACCGCCGCGACAGCGAGTGGAAGCTCCGCGCCATCGGCCAGGGCTATGCCGAAGGTCTCGGCGCCCTCGTCACTGCGCACGGCGTCGAGGTCAACGTCGAAGCCGACGCGGAGGACACCGACGAGGCCGCCGACCTCGTCGGCCAGGCACCGCAGCACGCCCAAGAAGGAACCGCTCCGGACACAGACGAGACTCGGAAAACAGCCAGCAGCGACCAAGAACCGGCACCCGAGCCGAGTGGTGACGGTTCGCGACCCGTGAAGGCGCCCAAACGCGGCGTGTCGGTCCGCCGCCCCACCCGCGCTCCACGCCTCCCCGCGGACTGGAACGCATCGATTCCCGCTAATGACGGTACCGACTGGCAACCGGCACGCTTGTTCCCCGTCGCCGGAATTGGCGCTGGTGAAGAACAAGAACGACGAGCAACCTCCGCATTGCTCGCAGTCATGTCGACCGTCCGCGAGTTCGGAGCCGCACTCACCGCACGCTGCGGCGCCCCGAAGGGAAATCTCGTCACCTATGTCGAAGTTCCATTCGGCCAGGACGAAGAGGCATACCGACCCGACGGAGTCCTACGGATCACCCGAGGGCAGAAGACGTGGACCGCCCTGGTCGAGGTCAAGACCTCTACCGGAAAGCTCGACGTAACCCAGATCGACAGCTACGTCGAGATCGCTCGATCCAAAGGCTTCGATGCCGTCGTCACGATCAGCAACGAGCTGACCGGCGGCGATACTGACCATCCCGTGGCAATCGATCGGCGCAAACTCCGCAAGGTCAGCCTCTATCACCTCTCCTGGGACCAGGTCAGGGCCGAAGCAGTGCTGGCCGCCCGACACCGCGGCATTGCCGACGCCACCCAAGGCAAGGTCCTTGAGGAGTTCATCCGCTACATGGCGCACCCGCGATCAGGCATGGCCGGGCTGGGAGACATGGGCCCCAGCTGGGTCAAGGTCCGCGACGCGGTCAAGGCGAAGACGGCCCGCGCGAACGACAAGGCCACTGGCGATGTCAGCGCTCGCTACGACGAGCTCGTCCAGCACCTTGCGCACCATTTCACCTGCCTGCTTGGCGCTGAGGTTCAGGCACTCACGCCACGCGAGACGCCTGATCACGCCAGTCGACGGCAGCAACTAGCCGACTCGGGTCTGCTCTTCGGGCGGCTGAAGGTCCCTGGAGCAGCCGACGTCATCGTGGTCGGAGCTGATCTGCGATCTGACAAGGTCAGCGCCGCGATCACGATCCCAGCGCCACGAGGCGAAACCCGCCCCCAGACTCGAATTAACTGGCTCCTGCGCCAGCTGCCGGATGACGCCAAGGACTCCATCCGGATTGAGGCTCACCTTGCGGGCCCCCGATCAATCTCTACTGCCGCCCTCCTTGGGAAAGCCCGCCAAGACCCGAAGGCGCTGCTCCCCGACGACCAGCGCGAGATCAAGGCGTTCACCATCTCCCTCGACGCTCAACTTGGCGCCAAACGAGCCGCCGGCGCAGGCACCCTCATCAGCTCGGTCAAGGATGTCAGCACCACGTTCTACGCCGACGTCGTCCAACACCTCAGGCCATGGAGCGACAAGAACGGCTAGTGCCAAGGGACGGCCGTTCGCTGCAGACTGACGTGGCCGGCACTTTCGATCGGCCGTTACTGCGCAGCCACCGCCGCGGCGTTGAAGAAGTCGATCGGCATCGCGTGGTCGAGCTTCCACGTGATCGCGATGGGCTTCTCGCCCTCGTGGCTGACGTACGAGGCCGGCCCGAGGAAGAGGTAGGGCGACGTACCGAAGTCGTCCTTCTGTGTCTCCCGAACGAACAGCAGCACCGTGCTGGTGCCGTTGAGGTAGCGCTGTCCGGTCGGGGAGCTGATCCTCGTGGTCGACTGCGACTCCCAGTGGAAGAGCGTCGGGCTGATCGGGTAGTCGCGATACATCGTCGTCGGGGAGAAGTCGGTCTCGGACTTCTTCAGGTTGACGAAGAACGCGTCCACGTTGAGCTCGGGCACGTAGAGGACGCCCTCGCGGAATGAGTTGGGGCGACGCTCCAAGCTGGCGTAGCCGAGGCCGGCGAGGATCTCCTCGCGCTGATATCGCGCATGCACCCGGAGGGGCACCTGGACGAGTTCGCCGGTGAGGTCGAGCGCTTGGTGGCGGGCGGCGTCGAACGAGATCTCCACGACGCTGCGCAACTCCGATCGTGTGGCGACCTCGTCGCGGAGGGCACGCATGCCGTCGGCGACGGACGAGAAACCGCCGCCGTCCGGCCAGAGCGAGAAGAACAGCATGTCGGCGATGCGCTGCTCTGCCGGGGTCTGGTCCTCGTACGCAGGGGCGTCGTCGCCCAGCAGCCGACTGTATTGCTGGGCCCGAAGCCGATCGTCGACATGGGCGAAAGCGCGAATCCGCTTGAGCAGCTTGTCCTCGAGCGGACCGATCTCGGCGACAGGCAGGCCGGCGTCGCGTCGGGCCCGGGTCCAGGAGTGGCTGCCCTTGCGCAGGATGTCCGACAGTTCGATGCCCGACTCGATGAGGAACCTCTCGAGCTCGACCTCGCCCTGGGACCGGAGTTCGGTGACGATCTGGCTCCAGCGGGTCGTGATCTGCGACTTGATGTTGTCGAGAATCGCGGCTTGGGACTGGCGGTCGAGCACGATCTGGCAGCCTGACGGGAGAAACGGGAAGCCGCGTTCGATGTCGCGCTGGAGATGCTTCCGCGACGTACCAGTGAGCGCGCGGAGTTTGCGCTCCCACTGGAACTCCTTGCGTTGGAAGCCGACGAAGTCGAGGACGGTCAGCACGGCCTTGTCCCTGGTCCGACGAAGTCCCCGTCCCAACTGCTGGAGGAAGATCGTCGCGCTGTCCGTGGGTCGTAGCAGGAGGACGGTGTCGACGTCGGGGATGTCGAGGCCCTCATTGAAGACGTCCGCAGAGAACAAGATGTTGAGGCGACGCGCCTTCAGATCCTCCAGAGCCTGCTGACGCTCGGCCGGGGGAGTTTCGCCGCTCACCGCCTTCGCTGGAATTCCGGCGGCGTTGAAGACCTCGGCCATGTACGTCGCATGAGCGACGCCGACGCAGAATCCGAGAGCGCGCATGCCACCGACGTCGATGATCTTGTCTTGCAGTTCGCGGAGCACAATCTCGGCGCGGGCCCTGTTGCCGGTGTAGAGGTTCGATAGCTCCATCTCGTCATAGCGGCCGCGACTCCACTTCAGACCGCGAAGATCCGTGTTGTCGGCCACGGCGAAGTAGTGGAATGGGCAGAGGAGGTCGGCCCCGAGTGCATCCCACAGGCGCAGCTCGGCGGCCGTGCGGCCATCGAAGAAGTCCCGCACGTCGATGCCGTCAGCCCGCTCGGGGGTAGCGGTCAGCCCAAGAAGCTCCCGGGGTTGGAAGTGGTTGAGCAGCTTCCGGTAGGTCGTCGCCGCGGCGTGGTGGAACTCGTCGATGACGATCACATCGAAGTGGGCTGGGGGGATGTTCGCGACGCCGTACGACGACAGCGACTGCACGCTGGCAAACACATGCTGCCAACGCTCCGGACGGGAGCCGTCGACGTACATCTCGCCGAAGTTCGCGTCCGCCAAGACCTCGCGATAGGTGCGCAACGACTGCTGGAGGATCTCCTTGCGGTGGGCGACGAAGAGCAGCGACGGACGTCCGCCTTCGGGTTGCTCGCACAGATGCCGGAAGTCGAGTGCGGCGATCACGGTCTTGCCGGTTCCGGTCGCAGCGACGACGAGGTTGCGGTGCCGATCGTGGATCGCCCGCTCCGCCCGGAGGGCTTCGAGCATCTCCTGCTGATAGGGGAAAGGCCGCACCTCAAGGCCCGACAGGTTGATGGTGACGCGATTGCGGTCCGTCTTGCCGCCCGCCTCGGCAAGGGCGTCGTCGAGCCGATCGCGGTCGAGGTCAGGGTCGTACCGCTCGAAGCTGCTGTCGTTCCAGTAGGAGTCGAAAGTCGCTTCGAACTTGTTCATCAGTGACGGATTGGCGACCTTCGACAGACGTACGTTCCACTCCAGTCCTTCGACGAGCGCGGCGTGCGAGAGGTTCGACGAGCCGACGTAGGCCGTGTCGAACCCGCTCCTGCGTCGGAAGAGCCAGGCCTTGGCGTGGAGCCGCGTGCGCTGCGCGTCGTACTGGATGCGCACCTCGGCGCCGAACTCGCGGACCATGCGATCGAGAGCGCGGCGCTCGGTCGATCCCAGGTACGTCGTGGTCACCACCCGCAGCGGGATGCCCAGTTCGCTGAGAGAGCGCAGCTCGTCCTCCAGCAGGCGCACGCCGTACCACTTCACGAAGGCACAGAGCAGGTCCACCGAATCAGCTGAACGGATCTCAGCCTTCAGTTCGGCCGCAAGGCTGGGCTCATCGCGAGCGTTGGTGAGGAGCGCAGCGTCTGACAGCGGCGTGCGCGGACGTATCCGGAATCGCTCGGTGACGCCCGGCTCCGCGCGGAGGGTCAGCGACGTCAGCTGTCGCACCGGAGAGTCGACGATCTCGTCGCCGTCGAGCGCCTGAAGGACCTCGTTGACGACGTGGAGCCGCTCGGTCTCGTCGGCGGTCCCCTCGATACGGCGGCGGACGATGTCCGCGACGTGCCGAGCGAGGACCTCGGGCTGCTCGGCCGCGTCGAGCTTCGACACGGTTGCGGCATCAGCCGGGAGAGGCGCGAGCGCTCGCGTCAGCTGCTCGGTGATGAGCGCTTCGTAAAGTCCGTCCTCCACGTCAGCGAGCTTGCCAGGCAGGTCCGAGCCTGTCCGACAGAACCGCGGTCTTGGCGAATCCGCTGACTGGATCGTCCCGGGCGCCTAGCCTCACCCCATTGCTGTCAGGAGGAACGATGGCTGGTGAGTCTGCTTCAGAAGCCGCTCGGCAAATGCGCGAGAAGGCCGAGCGTCTCGCGCGCTCCGCTGAACGATGGGAACGCGGGGCAGTTGGCGAACGAGCAACCGCCGAAGTGCTCCACGGGCTTCCAGCGACGGAGTGGACGGTCTTCCACGACGTGCGCTGGCCCGGGCGGCGCCGGGCAAATATCGACCACGTCGCGATCGGTCCTCCGGGTGTGTTCGTCATCGATTCGAAGAACTGGTCCGGGGCGGTCGTCGTTCGTGACAACGTGCTTCGGCACAACGGTCGGAAGCGTGAGCCGGCCGTGGCCAACGCGGCCGAGGCCGCGCTGGCGGTTGCCGGCCTGACGCGGTTGGTCGGTCCGAACCTCGTGTTCCCCGTGCTGTGTTTCGTCCGCGACGAGGGCGTCACCGGGTGGGCGCGGGACGTGATGGTGTGCAGCACCGCGAACCTGCAGCACATGCTGCTCACCCGACCGCGGATCCTCGACGCTGCCGTACGACGTCAGGTCTGCCTCGACATCGACGCGTCCCTGCGCAGCGCGACCGAGTTGCCCGGCCGAACAGCCAGCCGTGCTACCGGCCGCGCTGAGGGCAGGACACCCTCCGGGCCCGGGACTCCCCGGCCAGCCGCAGCGTCTCCGCGGAGCTCGCGGAAGCGAGACCGTTCTCGCGGCCTCGTCGCCCGGTTGGTGGTCGTCGTGGCGGTGCTGGCGGCGCTCCTCTCCCCGCTGCGCCAACAGTTCGCCGACTGGTGGGTGTCGCTGGCGACCAGCCCAGGGGGGAGGGAGGCTCCGGCGGCGTCCGTCGACGTTGACAAGCTGGTCGGCACGTGGAAAGGAAGCTACTCCTGCCCTCAGGGCGACACACCGGCGCGGCTGGTCGTCATCCGGTCCGGCGACGCCACCACGGCGGTTCTCTCCTTCGACGTGACCACGCGGGTCACTCCGGGCCGAGGTCGCTTCCGCCTGAGCGCGGCCGGAACGGCCGACGCGGTCACGCTGCGCCCCACTGAATGGATAGACCGCCCGCCCGGCTACTCGATGATCGGGCTCACCGGCGCCATCGTTGGCAAGGAGTTCAACGGCAAAGTCACTACGCCCGGATGCACGACCTTCGCTTTCCGGCGCGTCAGCTGACCGTCAGGGGTGAGCGATCAGCGGTCGCACTCGCCGACCGGGTGATGCAGGAAGCACTGGTCGCACATCGCGTTCCCGCCGGTCGGGTCGGGGGCGGTCTTGGACTGCCCGCCGGTCTTGCCGTTGCGGGAGGTGCGCCACACGTGGCCACCGTGGGAGGCCATGAACTCGCTGCCGGGCCGAGTGATGTCGGCGCCGTAGTAGACGAGCCCGGACGCGACAGCCATCACCTCGGAGCCGTCGGCGCCGCGCACGACGACGGAGCGATCCCACCCGCGGTGGGCGTACGTGAAGGTCACCCCGCCCAGTGCCTCGACGTCGTCGGTGATGTGGCTGCGGTCCCGGTCGTTCCAGAGCGAGTCGAACGTGAGGAGCTGGGCCCGCGTCATCGCGTCGCCGTTGGTCAGGGTGGTCACCCGGTGATCGTCTCACCTGAGGTGGGCACAGCACGCATCTCGACGTTGCCCGGCGAAGCCCCGTCGGGGCGAAGGGACCGGAAGTCGTCGCCTCAGGGGGTGACGGTGATGCCCCGAGCAGCGAACGCGTCCTCGATGACGCCGGCAGCCGCAGCCCCGTCGCGCGCCAGCGCCTTCTCGTGGACCGCCGTCGCCGCCGCGTCGAAGGACGTGTCCGGCGCGAAGTCGAACTGGGCGTCGATGACGGTGGTGTCGAAGTCGCGCGAGGTCAGGCCGAGGGCCTCGTAGCCCGCGCGGGCGTCCCAGAGGGCGCCGCTCCAGATCTGGCCGTCGAAGTGGACCTGGTTCTTGCGGTCGGCGACGGTCAGGTCGGTGTCGAGGCGGCGCAGGCAGTGCACCGGGCCGTCGGTGTACGACGTCGCGTCCCAGTCCATGACGCAGGCCTCGGGCGCCTGGACCGGCCAGCCGTACTCGTCGGCCGCGTCGAGTCCGACGGTCACGGCGAGGTAGTCGCCCCAGGCCTCGCCGATCGCGCCGGCGTCGAGCGAGGTGCCGTAACCGGGGACCTGGGAGGCGTGCACGGCGTGGCCGTACTCGTGCACGATCACCTCGGCGTCCTCGGCGTCGTCCACGCCGCCCTTGCCGAGGCGGATCCGGTAGGGCTTGTCGGTCTGGTAGCTGTTGTCGCCGCCGTACTGGTCGATCTTGACGCTGAACGACTGCTTGATGATCGGCCGCAGTGTGGAGCCGAAGCCGAGCGACTGCAGGTACTCCTGCGTCTGGTTGACCCAGAAGTAGGCCATGACCTGTTCGAACTGGTCGTCCTTGCGGTTGTAGTTGTAGACGCCGGTCGCGGAGTACGCCGGCGTGCCGGTCGCCGACTCGACGGTGACCCACGTGCCGCGCAGGTAGCCGGACCCGTCGAGGTTGCGCAGCGGGACAGTCGCATACTCGCTGCTCGGCACCGCGCTCGCCGAGTCCTTGGCGTCGACGAGCGACTGGTCACCGCTGGACTGCACCGGGTTGACCTTGAAGACCAGTCCGCTGCCGGTCGTGACACCGGTGGCGGGCTTTGCGCCGGCCGGCGCTGCCAGCGCTGCGAGCGGAAGGACGACGGCGAGGGCTGCGAGGGCCGGGCGAAGTTGCACGATCGGGACGCTAACACCGGATGAAGTGCGGGTCGAGTGCTCTGGGTGGTGTCTTGGTGGCGGCCGCGCGAAAACCCGGCCGAGGCTCGGAGGTCCCTGCCACCATGCGTCGGTGGTCACCTGCATCCCCGAGTCGCCCACCTTCACCACGCCCTCCGAGCACGAGGTGTGGCAGCGGCTGCGCGACCAGCTCGGCCCCGAGGACGTGCTCCTGGCCAACCTCCACCTGACCACCGAGGAGCGCGACCACGAGGCCGACCTCGTGGTGCTGATGCCCGGGTTCGGCGTCCTGGTGCTGGAGGTGAAGGGCAGTTCGGTCTGGTACGAGGACGGCTGGATCCAGACGCGCGGCGGCGAAGCGCACTGGATCGACCCGGTGGCGCAGGCGCGGAACGTGAAGTACGCGCTGCGGACCTTCGTCGAGCAGCAGGCGGCGTGGGGGAGCCGGACGCGGGTGCGCTGGGCGCACGGGGTGGTCACGCCGTACTCCGACTTCAGCCAGGACTTCTCGGTGCCCGAGCTGCCGCGGCACGCCCTCCACGACCGCGACGACCAGGCGCACCTGGTGACCCGGCTCCGCCAGAACGCCTCGAAGGGCGACACCCGGCGCGCGCCGGACGAGGACGACGTCGAGGCGATCGCGGCGGCGTTGACGGCGAGGTTCAACGGCTCGCACCACGACGTCAATGCGGAGGCGGCGGAGCGCGCGGCCGAGGCGAACCGGCTGACCGACCAGCAGGCCCTCATCCTGCAGGTGACGCGCCTGCTCAGCCGCGTCGAGGTCCGTGGGGGCGCGGGCAGCGGCAAGACCGTGCTGGCGCTGCAGCAGGCCAGGGAGCTCTCCCACGGCGGGCACGGCCGGACGGCGCAGCGGGTGGCCCTGCTCTGCTACTCGATCGGGCTGGCGTCGTACCTCAAGCGCGAGGTCGGGACGTGGCCACGCAAGCACCGCCCGGCGTTCGTCGGGACCTTCCACGAGTTCGGGAAGCAGTGGGGGGCGCCCGACGGCGACCGCGCCGACAGCGCGTTCTGGGAGGACGAGCTGCCGCAGCTGATGGGCGAGCTCGCGGACGGGCTCACCGACGGCCAGCGGTACGACGCCGTCGTGGTCGACGAGGCCCAGGACTTCGCGGTCGCGTGGTGGACGCCGGTGCTCAAGGCGCTGCGCGACGAGGAGGAGGGCGGGCTCTACGTCTTCTCCGATGAGAACCAGCGCATCTTCGGCCGCTTCGGCGTCCCGCCGGTCGCGCTCGTGCCGCTCGTCCTCGACCACTGCCTGCGCAACACCCGCGAGATCCACGGGACCTTCGCACCGCTGGCGCCGTCACGGATGTACGCCCGCGGCGCCCACGGACCCGCGGTGCGGTTCGTCCCGTGTGCCGCTGCCGATGCGGAGGGGGTGGCCGACGACGAGGTCGTCCGGCTGCTCGACGAGGACGGCTGGGAGCCCGGCCGGGTGGCGCTGGTGACCACCGGCCATCGGCACACCTCGCACAAGATGCAGACCGACGCGATCGGGCAGGACGAGTACTGGAGGTCGTTCTGGGACGGCGAGGAGGTCTTCTACGGCCACGTGCTCGGCTGCAAGGGCCTCGAGCGGGCGGCCGTCGTCCTCTGCCTCAACGAGGAGTCGGTGACCGACCGGGCGCGCGAGCGCCTGTACGTCGGGATGTCGCGTGCCACCGACCAGCTGGTCGTCGTCGGCGACCCGGCCTGGGTGCGGGAGGTGGGTGGGTCGCAGGTGGCGAAGGCGCTGGGGATCGACTGACGTCCACCGAGTCAGGGCGACGGCAGCAGCGCCGCCGCGACCAGCTCCACTGCTGGTACGTCGGCCGGCGCCCAGTCCAGCCCGCCCAGCTCGGCCGGTGCGACCCACCGGAGCGCGGCGTGCTCGGTCGGCTGCGGGGTGGCGGAGACGATCCGGCACCAGTAGGTCGTCAGTACGACGACGACCCGGCCGTCGTCGTACCGGGTGGTGGCGACCTCGTCGCCCACCTCGACGACGCACTGGAGCTCCTCGTCGATCTCGCGCTCGAGCGCGAGGCGGCCGGACTCCCCGTGCTCGACCTTCCCGCCCGGGAACTCCCACTTGCCCGGCAGGGATCCGTCAGGACCGCGCTGCGCGCAGAGCACGAGACCGTCGCGAACGATGACGGCGCCGACGACGTCGATCTCGGGCCGGCTGGGTCGGTCCATGCCGGCAGCGTAGAGGGAGGCCGCCGGATCAGTGGCTGTTGAGGACCGCCCAGCCGATCAGCTGGTCGATGCGTCGGATGTCGGCGCCCTTGCCGACCTTGATCTTGATGTGTCCCGCGCGGGTCCACAGCTCGATCTCGGCGTTGATGTCGAGGAGCTTGCCGGCGTTCTCCGAGGACCACATGTTGATCGAGGAGTACGGCAGCGAGTAGATCTCCACCTTCTTGCCGGTGATGCCCTGGGCGTCGCGCACGATGAGCCGCTTGTCGGTGAAGACGGCGCTGTCGCGGAAGGTCTTGAAGGCCGTGACCGGCTGCTCGCCCTCGACGAGGATCGGGCCGAGGTCGTCCGGGATCGGGACCTCCTGCAGGAACGTCCAGGCGGTGATGCTTGCGGTTTCCATGACCGCAGGGTGCCGCACGGGCCCGACGAAATGCTCGCCCTCGCCCCGGCGTGACAGACTCGAGCCATGCCCGAGGACGTCGTCGTCGCGCGCAGTCCGGAGGTGCACAGTGCCTGGCAGGCGGCCCATGACCGCTGACGTCGTACGACGTGCCAAGGCGCTCCTCGGCAGGACCATCACCGGCCACGGGGTGACCGTGCGGATCACCGAGGTGGAGGCCTACGGCGGGGTCGAGGACCCGGCGTCGCACGCTTTCACCCGCACGCCCCGCTCGGAGATCATGTACGGGCCGGCGTACCGGCTCTACGTCTACCGCTCCTACGGCATCCACCTGTGCGCCAACGTCGTCACCGGGCCGACCGAGATCGGGGCGGCGGTGCTGCTGCGCGCGGGCGAGGTCGTCGACGGCGTCGACCTGGCCCGCCTCCGTCGCAACCATCCGGCGAGGGACGTGCAGCTCGCACGAGGGCCGGGCAATCTCGCCCAGGCGCTGGGGATCACGCTCGACGACCTCGGCACCGACCTCCTCGCCGACGACGTCGAGCACCCCGGTCGGCAGGACACGCGGGTTCACCTCGGCCCCGAACCCGCCCGGCGGCCGCAGATCGCTCAGGGCCCGCGGGTCGGCGTCTCGAAGGCGGCCGACGTGCCGTGGCGGCTCTGGGTCGTGGGCGACCCGACCGTCTCGGCCTACCGGCGAAGCCCGCGGGCGCCTGCGCCGAAGGCGGCGCCCTGACGGCGGCTGCTCAGCCGTGCGCCGGCACGATGCGGGTGACCAGCGCGTCGACCAGCTCGGCCAGGGCGCTGGGGTCCTCGGCATGGAGCCCGGGCAGCGTGAGGTGCTCGAAGATCAGGCCCGTCATGGCGAGGTAGAGCGCCCGCGCCGTCTCGGGCCCGCCCGGGAAGCCGCCGTCCACGTGGTCGGCCGTGATCGCCTCGAGGTTCGACCGGAACCTTTCGGTGAAGGTCTCGCGCAGGCCCTGGTGCCGGGAGGCCTCCATGCGCAGCTCGAAGAGGGCGAGGTGTCCGGCCCGGTCGGCCTCGACGCGCGCGAGCAGGTCGTGCATGAGTGTCGCCTCCAGTGCGCGGGTGCGCGGCGCGTCGAGCCGAACGGCCACTTGGTCCGGGTCGGGCGTCACCCGCACGAAGACGTGGTCGCACAGCTCCTGCAGCAGGTTCTCCCGCGTGCGGAAGTAGTTGGACGCCGTTCCGGTCGGCGCCCCGGCGCGTTCGTCGACCGCCCGGAAGGTCAGGCCCCGTGCGCCCACGGCGGCGAGCAGCTCGGTGGCGGCGTCGAGGAGCTCGGCACGACGGGCGGGATTGCGGGCCATGGCTGCATCCTGCCGGGTTCTGCGAGCGACGACAACTACAGTTGACGTACATCATCCGTAGTGGTTGCATGTCGACATGCCCCTGCTGACCTACTACATCGGCGTCACCCTCGACGGCTTCATTGCCGGGCCCGCCGACGAGGTGGACTTCTTCGGCCTCTCCGAGGACTTCGTCGCCTTCCTCGCCGAGGAGCACGCCGACCTCCAGCCTTCGCACGTGCGTGCCGCCCTCGGGGTGGCGGAGGCTCCGCTGCGCAGCCATGACACGGTGGTGATGGGCCGTCGTACCTTCGAGCCCGCGCTCGAGGCAGGGATCGCGGATCCCTACGCCCACCTGCGAACCGTGGTGATCAGCGGATCGCTGCCCGCCGAGCCGGGGCCGGTCGAGATCGTCGCCGAGCCCCCGCTGGACGTGGTCCGCCGGCTCAAGGCGACGGACTCGCCCTACGACGTCTACCTCGCCGGTGGCGGCCGCCTGGCCGGCGAGGTCAGCAGCGAGATCGACCGGCTCGTCGTCAAGAAGTACCCGGTCGTCGCCGGGCAGGGCGTGCCGATGCTCGACCGGCCGTTCGCGCCGGAGACCTTCCGGCTCGAGGGCGTGCGCACCTTCGACAACGGCTGTGCCGTGCTGGACTACGTCCGCCCGTAGCGGCAGTAGGCTTCGCGGCCGTGACCACTGAGCACCCGACGTACGAGAACGTCACCCTCGACCCGCAGGCCAACATCTACTTCGACGGCGCCTGCGTGAGCCACACGTTCTTCCTCGCCGACGGCACGCGGAAGTCGGCCGGCGTGATCTTCCCGGCCAGCCTGACCTTCGGCACCGCCGCGCCGGAGGTCATGGAGCTCAACGCCGGGAAGTGCCGGATCAAGCTGGCGGGGGAGGGCGAGTGGACCGAGTACGCCGCCGGCGAGTCGTTCAGCGTGCCCGGCGACTCCTCCTTCGACATCGAGGTCACCGAGACGCTCGGCTACGTCTGCCACTACGGCTGACTTCCGCCATTCGCCGGACATCTCCGCCTCCCGGCCGTACGGTCCGGGGACCGGGAGGTGGAGATGTCAGGGATGCGGTTCGGCTGGGCCGCCGCGGCCGCCGCGGCCGCCGTGCTGGCGGTGACGGCCGCCGGCTGCGAGCTCGACGAGACCGAGCCCGCCGCGGGCGACCCGGTCGTGACGCAGACCGTCACCGAGACGGCGACCGCGACCGACGCCACCGAGGCCACCGAGGCCTCGCCGTCGGTCGAGCCCGTCGCCGAGGAGCCGACGTACGTCGTCACCCACGTCGTCGACGGCGACACGATCGACCTCGACAGCGGCGACACGGTGCGCCTGGTCGGCATCGACACCCCCGAGCGCGGCGAGTGCGGGTTCGGCCCCGCGCACTCGGCGATGAAGCGGCTGGTACTCGGCAGGGAGGTCACCCTCGTCGAGTCCGACGAGGATGCCGACAAGTACGGCCGGCTGCTGCGCTACGTCGAGGTCGGCGACCTCGACGTCGGCCTGCGGATGATCCGCAAGGGCCTCGCGATCGCCCGCTACGACTCCCGTGACGGCTACGGCCGCCATCCCCGCGAGGATCGCTACATCACGGCCGACGAGGCCGCGTCCGACATCACCTGCCCGAAGCCGGAGCCCGCGCCCGAGGAGCCGCGCGGCTTCGCCGACACCGGCAAGGGCGGGAGCTGCGAGCCCGGCTACGACCCGTGCGTGCCGCTCTACCCGCCCGACCTCGACTGCGCGGACGTCGGTCCCGTCACGGTCACCGGGTCCGACCCGCACGGGCTGGACCGGGACGGCGACGGGGTCGCCTGCGGAGGGGACTGAGCGAGCCTGGTCACGAGGCGGCGGACTCCCGGTGGAGCACCCGCGTGAACCGGGTGCGGTTGGCCGCGGCGTTGCTGAGCAGGATCACGGCCAGCCCGAGCCCGGCGTAGGCGAAGAGCACGGCGAAGGCGCCGCCGGTGGCGGCGTCGGGGAAGTACAGGGCGTCGCGCGCCACGGTGGCGCCGGCGCCCGGCGGCAGCAGCTGGCCGATGGTGTGGCCGGCCCTCGGCAGCATCTCGGGGGCGATCGACGTGCCGGAGATGATCAGGCCGACGGTGAAGTAGAGGCCACCGATCAGGGATCCGGCCGGACCGATCAGGGCCACGAACGCCGCCGTCGATGCGGTGACGGCCAGCGAGATCAGGGCCAGGCCCCAGAAGAGCGTGACGTGGTCCGCGCCGTCGCCGACGCCGAAGAGCGCCATCGCGAGCAGGGCCACGCCGGCCGAGGCCACGGCGTAGCCGACGAGGAGGGCCGCGTGCCCGACCCCGCGCAGGGCCGAGCGCTCGACGAGGCCGCGCAGCCGGCCGAGGGCCAGTGACGCGATCGAGCCGCCGAGGCAGAGCGCCTGGATGACGAAGCCGAGGGAGCTGCCGGCGCTGTCGTCCTCCGGCAGCGGTACGACGTCGGTGACCGGCGGCGGCGTCGTGAGGGCCGCGAGCGTGGCGACCGGGACCGGCCTGCCCGCCGTGGTCAGCGACTGCACCTGCTCCTGGACCTGCTGCTGGTAGACCTCGGTGTACTCGGCCTTGAACAGGTTGGCCACCGACGGCGACGCCGCGGAGGCGACGTAGAGGGTCGGGGTGTCGCCCTCGAAGGCGACCCCGCCGTAGGCGTTGCGCTCGCGGATCGCCTGCTGCAGCGCCTCCGCGTCGTCGTACGACTCGACCTTGAACTGGCCGTCCTCCTCCAGCTGCTGCGCCTGCGCCTGCTGCTCCGCACTGCCGACGACGCCGACGGGGAGGTCGTGCGGCGAGGGGGAGTGGGCCATCGCGAGGTAGTAGACGGCCAGCACCAGCTGGATCAGGGCCCCTGCGACGGCGATGGTGAGGCCGAGGCGGGACAGCGTGCGGAACCCGCTGGCAACGGGTGCGGTGTCGCTCATCGGGTCAGCCGCAGTTGTCGCAGATGCCGGTCGCGGGGATCGCCATGAAGCAGGTCGGGCAGACCGCCACGACGGGCTCGGCCTTGACCGGCTTCGCGGGCGCCTTCGGGGCGCGCGGGGCGGTGGCCCTCCGGGTGCCGGTCGCCGTCGGCAGCGTCGACTTCCGGACCACGGGCACCTCGGCGACGGGCACCTCGACCACCGGCGGTACCCAGCCGGGCGGCGGCGGGTCGGTGATGCCGAAGCGGCCCAGGATCTCGCGGGCCGCTTCGGTCGGCTGGTGCTTGGGCCGGGTGACGATGTCGAACGGCGAGGACGCGCCCTCGAGGAAGGTCTGCGCGTCGGGGCGCAGGGTCGCGGGGATGCGGCGGTGGCGCCAGCGCTGCGGGGTCGCGCCCTTCTGGGTGATGGTCACCAGGTCCGGCCGGTTCCATGCGACCAGCGCCCAGTCGTCGTGGTGGCTGGTCGCCCACACGGCGACCGCGAGGTCGCCCGCGTCGGCAGCGGCGCGCAGCGCGATCCGCTCCGGGTTGGAGAAGCGGCCCCGGACGTGGAGGACGCCGGGCAACGGCTCGGTGACGTCGTACTCCTCGCCCTGCAGCTGGTCGACGAGGGGGCTGAGGTCAGGCGTGGTCTCCATCGCCTCCGAGGGTAGTCGAGTCGTCCGGCGCGGTGGAGACCGCACCCGTCGCCTCCGCGATGATCGTGGCCATCGCCACGCGGGCGGCCTCGGCGTCGCCGGAACGGACGGCCCGCGCGACCTCGACGTGCAGGTCGACCGCCTCGTCCTTGGGGTGCGGGGGCATCAGGTGGTGGTGGGTCCGGCCGGCCAGCACCTCGGCGACGACGCCGTCGAGCGCGGCCAGCATCTCGTTGCCGGACGCCTCGAGGAGCACCCGGTGGAAGACGATGTCGGCCTGCAGGAAGGCCTCCAGGTCGCCGGCCCGTCCGTGCACGACCATGTCGTTGGCGGCGGCCGCGAGGGCCCCGCACTGCTCCGGCGTCGCGCGTACGGCGGCCAGGCCGGCCGCGACCGGTTCGAACCCGCTGCGCAGCTCACCCAGTGAGCGCAGCTGGTGGGCGCGGTCGCCCGAGTCGAGCCGCCAGCGGATCAGCCGCGGGTCGAACACGTGCCAGGTCGCGCGGGGGAGGACGGTGACGCCCACCCGGCGGCGCGAGGCGACCATCCCCATCGACTCGAGGACCCGGACCGCCTCGCGGGAGACGGAGCGGCTGACGTCGTACTCGGTGTCGATGCCGTCGAGCGTGAGCACGGCGCCCTCGGCGAGGTCGCCGTCGACGATGCGCCGGCCGAGCGCCTCGAGGACGTCCTCGTGCAGGGCGGTGCGAGCCACGATTCCTCCCAAAGATCAGATTTTTGGCTATCGGGGGTTGTTAAAAGCAGATTAATGGTTGCACACTGTGACGGCCAGCACAGCCGACGACTGGAGGACCCATGAGCAGCACCCTGCCGTACGACGGGGGCGCACCCCTGGTCGTGGTCATGGGCGTGTCGGGGTCGGGCAAGTCGACGGTCGGCGCCGCGCTCGCGCAGCGCCTCGGCGTCGCGTTCGAGGACGCCGACGACCTCCACCCGCCGGCCAACATCGCCAAGATGTCGGCCGGCATCCCGCTGGACGACGACGACCGCCGCCCGTGGCTGGAGACCATCGGGAGGTGGCTCGCCGCCCAGGACGCGGAGGGCGGCGTGATCAGCTGCTCCGCGCTCAAGCGCAGCTATCGCGACCAGCTCCGCGCTCACGCGGCGCGGGCCTTCTTCGTCCACCTCCACGGCACCCGCGAGGTCATCGCGCGGCGCCAGGCCGGTCGTCCCGGCCACTTCATGCCGGCCTCGTTGCTCGACTCGCAGTTCGCCACGCTCGAACCGCTCGCCGACGACGAGTCCGGTGTCGTCATCGACGTCGACCAGACGGTCGACGCGATCGTCCAGCAGTACGTCGACCTGAGCGTCGACCACTCCTGAGGAGACCCGCATGTCCGCACACCTGGTCCTTGCCGCCGGCACCGACCTCATCGACCCCGTCGCCTCCGAGGGGCGCCTCGTCGCCGCCGCGCTGCTCGGCATCGGCGTCATCGTCGCCCTCATCATCGGCGCGAGGATCCACCCCTTCCTCGCGCTGACCGCGGGCGCCCTGACGGTCGGCATCACCGCCGGCGTCAGCGTCGAGGTGTCGATCGCCAGCTTCACCGCCGGCTTCGGCTCGACGGCGGCCGGCGTCGGCATCCTGATCGCCCTCGGTGCGATGTTCGGCAAGCTGCTCGCCGACAGCGGGGGAGCCGACCAGATCGTCGACACGATCATCGGCCACGCCTCCCCGCGCGCGCTGCCCTGGGCGATGGCCGTCGTCGGCGCCGTCATCGGCCTGCCGATGTTCTTCGAGATCGGCCTCGTCCTGCTGATGCCGGTGATCTACCTCGTGGCCCGCCGCTCGGGGCAGTCGCTCGTGACGATCGGGATCCCGGCGCTGGCCGGCCTGTCCGCCATGCACGGCCTGGTCCCGCCGCACCCGGGCCCGCTCACGGCGATCGACTACCTCGGCGCCGACCTCGGCACCACCCTCGCCCTCGGTGTCGCGGTCGCCATCCCCACCGTCATCATCGCCGGGCCGGTCTTCGGCATCGTCGGCCGCTACGTGACGGTCGAGGTCCCGCACCGCTTCGAGGCGACCGACCAGGAGGAGGTCCCGGTCCGGCCGTCCTTCGGCGTCACCCTCGCCTCGGTCCTGCTGCCGGTCGTGCTGATGATGGGCAAGGCCCTCGCGGACATCTTCATCGACGACGAGACCGACCCGCTGCGCCGTACCCTCGACGTCCTCGGGACCCCGCTCATCGCGCTGCTGATCGCCGTCGTCGTGGGCATGTTCACCCTCGGCTTCGGCAGCGGGATGGGGCGTGCGGGCGTCGCGAAGTCGCTCGAGTCCTCGCTGCCCGGCGTCGCCGGCATCCTGCTCATCGTCGCCGCCGGCGGCGGCTTCAAGCAGTCGCTCGTCGACACCGGCATCGGCACGATCGTCGCCGAGCGGGTCGCCGACTCCAACATCTCCGTGCTCGTCCTCGCCTGGTTCGTCGCGGTCCTGATCCGCCTCGCGACCGGGTCGGCCACCGTCGCGACGGTGACCGCGTCGGGCCTGCTGGCCCCGCTGACCGCGCAGCTCTCCAGCGGCGAGGTGTCGCTGATGGTGCTGGCGATCGGCGCCGGCTCGGTCTTCTTCTCGCACGTCAACGACGCCGGCTTCTGGCTGGTGAAGGAGTACTTCGGGATGACGGTCGGCCAGACCATCAAGACCTGGTCGGCGATGGAGACCCTGCTGTCGGTGAGCGGGCTGGCGTTCGTGATGGTGCTCAACGCCTTCATCTAGCAGCGAACGCAGGGAAAAGACGCTGGTCCACCGGTGGACCGGTCGGGGAGGATGACGGGGTGGCTGATCCCGTCATCCTCCTGGTCTCCTCCGACCACATCGACGTCCTGACCGAGCAGTTCCACCGCTACGAGCGCGAGTACGACGTCCGGGCAGCCACCACCGCCCGCGAGGCGACCGCGATCCTCCAGCGGGCGCGGTCCGCCGGGCAGCCGGTGGCCCTGGTCGTGACCGACTCCCAGCTGCCGGACGAGAACGTCCTGCTCGCCCTCCACGACTGGCGCACCCTCGTCGCCACCGCCCGACGGATCGTGGCCATCCCGATCAGCCGGTTCGCCGAGGAGAGCACGTCGCTGCGGCCCTACCTGCAGAAGGGCAAGTTCGACACCTACCTCGTGCTGCCGCAGGGTCGGCGTGACGAGGAGTTCCACTACGCGGTCACCGAGCTGCTGAGCGACTGGGGCGCGACGGTCGCCACGTCCGAGATCGACTCGGTGCGGATCATCACCCCCGACAGCCGTCCGCTCGCCCTGGCCATCCGGGACTTCCTCGACCGGCAGGGGATGCCGCACCGCACCTACGCCCCCGACACCCCGCAGGGGCAGGAGGCGCTCGCGAAGGTGGACGGCGAGGCGTCGTACCCACTGGTGCACATGAGCTCCGGCGTCTTCCCGGACCGGCCGGTGCTGATGCCGACCTCGACCCGCGAGCTGGCGGCGATGATCTACGGGCGCCCGTCCGACATCCAGTGCGGCGACGTCGTCGACCTCGCCGTGGTCGGTGCCGGGCCGGCCGGTCTCGCCGCTGCGGTGTACGGCGCCTCGGAGGGTCTCTCGACGGTGGTCATCGAGTCGGAGGTGGTCGGCGGGCAGGCCGGCACCAGCTCGATGATCCGCAACTACCTCGGCTTCCCGCGCGGCATCTCCGGGCAGCGGCTCGGGCAGCGGGCGCGGGTCCAGGCGATCCGGTTCGGTGCCCGCTTCTTCACCGGCTGGCCGGTCGTCGAGCTGAGGCCCGGGGCCGACGGTGAGCCGCACGTGCTGGTGACCGAGGGCGGCAAGGTGCACGCCCGCTCCGTGCTGGTCGCCTCCGGCGTCGCCTACCGCCGGCTCGGTGTGCAGCCGCTGGAGGACCTCGTCGGGATGGGCGTCAACTACGGCGCCGCGATGACCGCGGCGCGTGAGATGGAGGACCGCGACGTCTACGTCGTCGGCGGCGGCAACTCCGCCGGCCAGGCGGCCGTCCACCTCGCCCGGTTCGCCCGCTCGGTCACCATCCTGGTCCGGCGCGAGGACCTGACCTCGACGATGTCGAGGTACCTCATCGACGAGATCGAGTGGAACCCCCGGATCGCGGTGCGGCCCTGCACCGAGATCATCGACGGCGGTGCCGACGACACCGGCCAGCTCGGTTGGCTCCAGCTGTGCGACGTGCGCACCCGCGAGGAGGAGCGGGTCGCCGCCGGCGGCCTGTTCCTGCTCATCGGCGCCGCCCCGCACTGCGACTGGCTGGGCGAGGCGGTGCTGCGCGACGAGCGAGGCTTCGTCCTGACCGGCCGCGACGTGCCCACCGAGTGCTGGGTCGACGGCCTGCCGCCGGAGAACCTCGGCACCTGCGTGCCCGGCATCTTCGCCGCCGGCGACATCCGCGCGGGCTCGATGAAGCGGGTCGCGGCGGCCACCGGGGAGGGCGCGTCGGCAGTCTCGCTCGTGCACGGCTACCTCGAGGGTTTGCGGGTACCGACGGCGCCATGACCAGCGGAATCGACCTCGGTCGCCCCGAGTCGGGCGACATCCTGGACCTGATCACCGACGACCACCGTCGCTTCGAGCACCTGCTGGCGCAGCTCCGACTGGGGACAGCCGACCGCGACGCCGTACGCCGCGCGTTCGCGAACGTGCTGATCGCCCACGGCGAGGCCGAGGAGGACCTCGTCTACCCGGTGCTGCGCCAGCAGGCGGAGGACGTCGATGCCCACGACGTCGAGCACGGCACGGAGGAGCACGCCGAGGGCAACGAGGCCCTGCTCGCCGTGCTCGAGCTCAAGGGCACCGACACCCAGGCCTTCACCGACGCGGTCGAGGAACTGAGCAACCTCGTCGCGCACCACATCGCCGAGGAGGAGCTGAGCATCCTCGAGCCGGCCCGCACCGAGGTCTCGAACAAGGTGCGCTGGGACCTGGGCGAGAAGTGGTCGCGGCGCCGCAACGAGCTGATCGACCAGGACTGCGGGTCGATCGAGAACGTGCGCCGGATCGTCGAGGCCGCCAAGCGGGAGGGCGTCCTCGAGGACGCCTGAGCCCGCTGCTCCGCTCCGGGCTCAGGCAGGGGCGACGATCCCGGCGGCCACGCCGACCTCGCGGTACGCCGCCGCCAGTGAGTCGACGGTCTCGTGGGCGTTGAGCCCGCTCGGGTTCGGCACCACCCAGAGCTCGGCGCCGGCGAGGTCCTCGGGCTGCCGGCCCGGCACGGCCTTCGGCCTCCCGAACGCCGTGCGGTAGGCGGTGATCCCGGCGACCGCGACGACGGCCGGCTGCTCGCGCTCGACGAGCGCGGTCAGCCCGGCGCCGCCTGCCCGCAGCTCCTCGTTGCTGAGCTCGGAGGCCTTCGCCGTCGCGCGGTGGACGACATTGGTGATGCCGATCCCGCGGTCGCGGAGCAGGTCGCGCTCGGCGTCGTCCATGCCGTTCGCCGGGTCGATCGGCTCGGTGATCACCCCCGCCTTGAGCAGCGCGGGGTAGAAGCGGTTGCCCGGGTGGGCGAAGTGGGTGCTGGTCGCCGCCGTCCACAGCCCCGGGTTGATCCCCACGAAGAGCAGCCGCAGCACCTGGCCCGGACGGGTCGGCAGCAGGTCCGGCACGACCGCGTCGCGGAAGGACTCGAGCTCGGCGCGGGTGAAGGAACGGCGGGGTGCAGGTGTCACGACGGCGAGCCTGCCACGATGAGTCCGTGGCCGAGCCGGGAGCACCCTGCAACACCTTCGTCGAGGGCGACAACCTCGACGTGCTGGCCACCCTGCCCGGCGAATCGTTCGACCTCATCTACATCGACCCGCCCTACAACACGGGCAACGACTTCGCCTACCACGACGACTTCCGGGGCGAGCGGGGCGAGGGCGTCCGCGGCCGGCATGCCGCCTGGCTGGCGTTCATGCGGCCGCGCCTGGAGGCCGGCCACCGCGTGCTGGCCTCCACCGGAGCGATCTTCGTCAGCATCGACGACCACGAGGTCGCCCACCTGCGCCTGCTCCTCGACGACGTGTACGGCGAGCAGAACTTCCTCGCGCAGGTGGTGGTCAACCTGAACCCCAAGGGTCGCCAGCTCGGGAAGGGCTTCGCGACGTCGCACGAGTACCTCCTCGTCTACGCCAAGGACGCCGCCCGCTGCGTCCTCGACGCGTCCTCGACGACGACCGTCGTCGAGTCGGACTTCCCGCTCGTCGCCGACGACGGACGCCGCTTCCGGCGCCTGCCGCTGCGCAACACCAACAAGAAGTTCAACCCCCTCACCGCACCGACGCTGCACTTCGCGATCTGGGGTGACCCGGAGACCGGGCGGGTGGCGACAGCGCCCTTCGACGGCGCCGTCGAGGTGAAGCCGGTGTTCGGGGACGGTACGCCGGCGGTGTGGCGCTGGTCCCGGCCGCGGATCGACGAGCGCCCCGACGACCTCGAGTGCCGGCGGGTGCAGGGGGCGCGGGGCGAGCGGGTGGACGTCTTCCAGCGCGACTGGCGCCACCCGGTCGGCGGCCGCCGCAAGAAGCTGCGCACCATCTGGCTCGCCGAGGAGGTCGGTTCGACCGACACCGCGGTGGCCGAGCTCAAGGAGCTGCTCGGCCACGTCTTCGAGTCGCCCAAGCCGACCGGGCTGGTCCGCCGGATCCTCGACACGATGCCCGCCGACGCGCGGGTCCTCGACTACTTCGCCGGCTCCGGCACCACCGGGCACGCGGTCGCGCTCGCGAACGCGGCCGACGGCGGCCGTCGTACCTGCCTCTCGGTGAACTCGGCCGAGCCGACCCGGGTCGGCTCCAACGCCGAGCGCGCCGGCTACGCCACGGTCTCGGCGATCACCCGCGCGCGGCTGGCTGCGGTCGACGCGATGCTCGGCCAGGCTTGACTCAGTCGATCCCGGCGGCCTTCTCCAGGGCCGCGAGCTCGTCGTCGAGGAAGGTCAGCAGCCGCTGCAGGTGGGGGACCGTACGACGGCAGCCGGTCAGCCCGAAGCCCATGTTGCCGGCGTACGACGTGCAGGTGATGTTGAGCGCCATGCCGTTGATCGGGATGGAGACGGGGTAGTTGCCGACGAGCTTCGCGCCGTTCCAGTAGTGCGGGACGCGGGGGCCCGGGACGTTGCTGATGATCAGGTTGAACGGCGGGCGCACCATCCCCTGCATGCCGAGCGCCGGGATGACGATCGAGGGCGCCATGCCGATCGCGCTCATCGCCACGATCTGCGTGGGCGTCATCGAGGACAGTGCCTCCTTGCCGTCCTTCATCGAGCGGCTGATGGCGCGGAGCCGGTCGGCGGGGTCGGCCATGTCCGTGGCGAGGCGCACCATCACCGAGCCGATCGCGTTGCCGCCCGCGGCTGACGCGGTCCCGGCCTGCTTGGCGTTGAGCCCGACCGGGACCATCGACACCAGCGAGCGCTCCGGCAGTGCGTCGAGCTCGGCCAGGTAGGTCCGCATGGCGCCGCTGCACATCGCGAGGACGACGTCGTTGATCGTCGTCCCGGTGGACTTGCCGACGGCGCGCATCCGCTCGATCGGCCAGTCCTGGGCGGCGAAG
Source organism: uncultured Nocardioides sp. (assembly GCA_964487275.1). GTDB lineage: Bacteria > Actinomycetota > Actinomycetes > Propionibacteriales > Nocardioidaceae > Nocardioides. The sequence continues at coordinate 54,337 of CAZAQE010000027.1, forward strand.
CGGCGGGCGCCCGTGATCGACTGGTTGAAGATCGTGCGGGGTGCGGCCAGGGACACCGCGGAGGTCTCGTTGCGCAGCCCCTTGCGCAGGGTCTTCACCAGCGCGACCGGCATGCCGGCGGCCTCGGCGCTGATGCTCATCGCGCCCCGGAGCACGTCGGTGGGGAGGTCGGCCAGCGTCTTCGCGGCGGTCGTCGCGGCGTCGACGGCGGCCGCCGGCAGCGACTCGGCGGTCTCCTCGGGCTTCCGGCGGCGCGACGCGCCCTCGGCGAACGGGGCGGGCATGTTGCGGCGGTCCTCGTCGGAGGACAGCACGCTGGCCATCAGCCGCATCGCGGAGATGCCGTCGACCAGCGCGTGGTGGAGCTTGGTGTACATCGCGACCCGGCCGTCGGCGAGGCCCTCGATCACGTGGGTCTCCCACAGCGGCCGCTCCCACGCGAGCCGGGTCGAGTGCAGCCGGCCGACCAGCTCGAGCAGCTCGCGCACCCGTCCGGGCTGGGGGAGCGCGCTGTGCCGCACGTGGTGCTCGACGTCGAACTGCTCGTCGTCGCGCCAGACCAGGGTGCCGCCGGTCTTGACCGAGCGGTGCGGGTGCTTGCGGAAGAGCGGCGCGATCCGCTCGGTGTCACGCATCGACTCGAACATCTCCCGGACATAGCCCGGGCCCGCGTCAGCCGGCGGCTCGAAGAGCTGGAGCCCGCCGACGTGCATCGGCTGGTTGCGGTTCTCCGAGAGCAGGAAGGCGGCCGACGTCGGGTCGATCGGGCGGAATCCGGGAACAGAAACCACGGGGGTCTCCTTTCGTCGCAGGCCCCGATCCTTGCGTGTCGTGACCCCGCTCACAACCGGATCAGGCGTTTCGCATCGCCGGGATCGGTTAGGACTCGGTTGTGAACCACTTCTCGACCCCGGCGGGCTGGTACGCCGACGGTGACGGCTGGGAGCGCCGCTGGGACGGCTCCCGCTGGACCGACGAGCGACGCCGGAAGACCGAGCCGACCCAGATCCGGGAGACGCCCGCCGCGACGCGAGCCCCTGAGGCCCCGGCGACGCCGGCCCCGCCTGCTCCGCCGCCTGCCGCTCCGCCGCCTGCCGCTCCGCCGCCTGCCGCTCCGCCGGGCTACGGCCACGTCCCCTCCGTTCCCTCCCCGGGCAGCTGGGGTACCCCGCCACCGGGCCCGCCCGCCGGTGGCCGGCGCCAGGGGCGCCTCGGGCTGTGGATCACCCTGGTCGTCGTACTGCTGGTCGTGGTGGGGACCGGGATCACGCTCGCGGTGCTGCAGCCGTGGAGCGGGGACGACAACTCCGCCGACGACCCGAACGACCCGGAGAAGCCGGCCAGGGCCGCTATCCAGGGTGACCTCGACGGCGACGGCTACGGCGACGCCCGCTACCTCTTCTACCTCGACTACGACAAGGTCTCGGAGGTCGAGGCGATCAGCAACGGCAACGGCTTCGTGACCGAGGAGACGCCCGTCGAGCCCTCAAACCTGCCCGACGAGCTCTTCTTCGACTGGGACGGCGACGGCACCAACGACCAGCTGGAGTGGGAGTTCGTCGCGTCGGGCAAGCAGGTCACGCTCTCGTCGACCGACGACGCCTTCCCCGAGGACCAGGCCTTCGCGCTGTCGGTGTCCTCGCTCAAGGAGTACGGCGACCCCGAGGTGCAGGTCGTCAACGGCGACTTCGACGGCGACGGCGACCAGGACCTCGCGATCGCCGGACCCCGTGACCGCAACGTCGACATCTCGGTCCTGGCCAATGACGGCGACGGGACCTTCAGCGAACCGGTCCTGTGGCTGTCGCTGCCCAACGCCGTCATGGACGTCCTGCGGCTCTACCCCGGCGACTTCGACGACGACGGCGACACCGACCTGTGGGCCCAGCTGCCGTCGGAACGGCTCGAGGACGAGGACTACGACGGCTACTACTCCGGCAACCGCGGCTACGCACTGCTGACCTCGACCGGCTCCGAGCTCGAGGCGGGCGCCGTCGGGTCGACCAGCGCCTACTTCCAGGCACTGCTCGTGGGCGACGTGACCGGCGACGGCACGACCCACCTGATCGGTGTCGAGACGAACTCGGTCGACGAGACCGTCGTGGTCCAGGCCTACGACGTGTCCAGCGGCTCGCTGCGCGAGGTCAACGGGTTCACCGGCTCCTCGACGATCGGATCGCGCAACCTGCAGGGTGCCGCCCTCAGCGACGTCAACGGCGACGGCACGGCCGACCTGGTGTTCGTGGTGAAGGGCTTCAACGAGTCGAAGTTCTCCGGGGTGCAGGTGATGACGTCGACTGGTGCCGTCTTCGAGTCCGCGCTGGTGTGGGCAGAGACGCCGACCTGTCAGGACGACGATTGCCGCATCGAGTTCCCCGGCAGCTCGCGCTACTGACCTAGGCCGGGCTGTCGAGCTCGTCGCGGAGCTCGGTCACCACGGAGTCCACGACCGCGACGAGGTCGTTGCCGGTGCGCTCGGCGACCGCGCGTTGCCGCACGTACGACGGTCCGCGGGCCGGGATCTCGAGCACCGACGCCAGCTCGGTCTCGCAGCCGAGGCGGGCGGCGGTCGGCTGCAGCTGCTCGACGAGGTCCGCGAGGTCGTCGGTGACGAGCCGCTCGTTGGACTGCGCGTCGAGGATCACGATCGCCTCGACGCCGTACCGCGCGGCGCGCCACTTGTTCTCCTGGACGTGCCACGGCGGCATCGTCGGGAGCTCCTCGCCCGCGGCCGCGCGCCCGTCGAGCCAGACGACCAGGCAGTGCATGAGCGCGACGAGGGCGGCCATGTCGGAGAGGGTCGAGACGCCGTCGCAGATGCGGTTCTCGAGGGTGCCGTGCTTGACGGCGGGGCGCAGGTCCCAGCGGATCTCGCTGAGCTCGTCGATCACGCCGGTGGTGATCTGGTCGTGCGCGAACGCCTCGAACTCCTCCCACCGCTGGAACTGGAAGGGGAGGCCGGCGGTCGGGAGCTGCTGGAACATCAGTGCCCGGTTCGAGGCGTAGCCGGTGTCGACGCCCATCCAGATCGGTGAGGACGCCGAGAGCGCCTGGAGGTGCGGGTAGTAGGTCAGCAGTGCCGACAGGACCGGCATCACGCGGTCCTTCTCGGGCAGTCCGACGTGCACGTGCACGCCCCAGATGAGCATCTGACGGCCCCACCACTGGGTGCGGTTGATCAGCTCCTCGTATCGGTGGCCCTCGGTGAGCTGCTGGCCGGTCCAGTCCGCGAAGGGGTGCGTCCCGGCGCCGTAGAGGTCGAGGTCGAGATCGTCGGCCGCGGCCGTGACGTACTGCAGGGTGGTGCGCAGGTCCGCCATCGCGTCGCCGACCGTGGGGCACACGCCGGTCACGACCTCGACGGTGTTCTTGAGCAGCTCCTTGTGCAGCTTCCCGGGGTCGGGCATCCGTGGCCGGGCCCGCGCGAACAGGTGGGCGGCGTCGTTGCGGAGGTCGCGGGTACGGCGGTCGACCAGCGCGAACTCCCACTCCACCCCCAGCGTGGGCTCGGCCGAGCCGTGGAAGTCGATGCGCACGCGTTCAGCGTAGGGCCTTGCCGACCTGTCAGCATGGCCGCATGGACGACCTGCGGACCCTCCACCGCACGCTCGACCTGTGCCTGAAGGTCGGCGAGGTGCTGCTGTCGTCGGGGGCCGGCGCCCCGGACGTCGTGGCGACGATGCGGGCGCTGGCCCGCTCGCTTGGGGTGCGCCACACCCAGGTCGACGTCACCTTCACCTCGCTCGCGATGAGCGTCCAGCAGGGCCTCGACGAGCCGCCCGTCGTGCAGCTGCGCGCGGTCACCCAGCGCGACATCGACTACGAGGACCTCACCCGGGTCGACCACCTCGTGCGCGACGTCGTCGCCGGCAAGGTCGACCTCGAGGGTGCCCGCACCGAGCTCGCGGCGATCGTCTCCTCGGGCCACGCCCGTCCTCGCTGGGCGGCCACCCTCGGCGTGGGCGTGATGTGCGGCGGCGTGGGCCTGCAGCTCGGCGGCAACGCGGTCGTGGTGCTGGTCGCGATGCTCGCCGCGATCTGCATCGACCGCCTGCAGATGCTGATGACCCGCCGGCGGCTGCCCGGCTTCTACCAGCAGGTCGCGGGCGGGATCGTCGCCACGGTGCTCGCTGCCGCCTGCACCCGGCTCGCGGAGCCGTGGGTGCACCTCAACGCCTCGCTGGTGGTGACCGCCAACATCATCATGCTGCTCGCGGGCATCGGCTTCGTCGGCGCGATCCAGGACGCGCTGTCCGGGTTCTTCGTCACGGGCGGGGCGCGCGTGCTCGAGGCCGTGCTCGCCACCGCCGGCATCATCGCCGGCGTCAGCGGCGGCCTGTCGCTGTGCGCCCGGATCGGGCTGGAGATCCCGCGCTTGGTGCTGCCGCGCTTCGACCTGGTCAGCGTGACCGCGGCGGCCGTGGGCGGCGGCGTGGCCGCGGCGGCCTTCGCGTTCGCCTGCTACGCGCCGCTGCGCACGCTGGTCCCGGTCGGCGTCCTCGGCGGCGCCGCCATCGCGGCCACGGAGCTGATCGGCCAGGCCGGCTTCGGCCGCCCGTGGGCGGTCGGTGTCGCGGCGTTCTTCATCGGGCTCTTCGGCTACACCGTGGGTCGCCGGTTCCGGGTGCCGCCGCTGGTGGTCGTCGTGTCCGCCGTCGTACCGCTGCTGCCGGGCCTGTCGATCTACCGCGGGCTCTTCCTCCTCGCCGAGGAGGGTGGCCAGCAGGTCGCCCAGGGACTGCTGGCCATGGTGACCGCGGCGTCCGTCGCGATCGCGCTGGCATCCGGCGTGATCCTCGGGGAGTACGTCGCCCAGCCGGTCATGCGCGAGGCCCGGCGGGTCGAGGGGCGGCTCGCCGGCCCGCGCCTGGTCGGGGTCACCCGGGTGGCTCGACGCAAGCGGGCTCGCGGGTGACGTTTCACGAGCCGGTTTCGTGGGAGGCTGAGCGCGTTCACCTCATTCCAGCACGGGAGAAACCCTGATGAAGAAGACCACCCTCGGCCTCGGCAGCCTCATGCTGGCGGCTGCTCTCTCGCTCACCGCCTGCGGCACCGACGAGGGCGAGCTCGCCAAGGAGTACTGCGACCTGGCCAAGGACATCAAGGCGGCTGGCGACTCGGGCGACGCCGACAAGATCAACGACGCGACCGACGCGCTCAACGACTGGATCAAGGAGAACGACGACAAGAAGGGCGACCCTGACGAGTTCACCGACGCCGTCAAGGACGAGTGCGGCGACGTCGCCAACCTGCCCTGATCCGCCGGGCCTCACGAGCCGGGTTCCCTCACGGGAGCCCGGCTCGTCGCATCTCCGGGGTCAGCCCCGCCCGGGGAGGGTGTCGATGATCGCGGGCAGCGAGGTCGTGATGACCTTGATCAGGTCGTCGCGGGTGAGGCCGGCGGGGTGGTCGCACCAGGTGAGGACGAGGTCCTCGACCATGGCCTGCCAGGCGTGGATGACCAGCCGGACGGCGGGGGTGTCGGGCAGGTCGAGGGTGCCGGTGTCGACGGCGAAGAAGCGGTCGGCGAGCGCGGCGAAGGTGGCCTCGTAGATGGTGCGGAGGGCCTCGTTGCTGCCGGACGCGGCCTTGACGAGGGACCGGTAGCCCGCCTGGTTGGTGACGACGTAGTCGACGTACCCGGTGATCGAGCCGAGCAGCCGCTCGAGCGGCTCGCCGTCGGCTGGCGGAGCGGTGCGGGCATAGAGGTCGTCGGCGGCGTGCTGCACGACCGCCTCGTAGAAGCCCTGCTTGCCGCCGAAGTAGTGGTAGAGCAGGCCGCGCGAGATCCCCGCCTCCTCCGCCAGCACGTCGATCGACAGCTCGTCGAGCGAGCGGGTCGCGAGCAGGCGGACGCCGGTGTCGAGCAGCTGGGTGCGGCGCTCGTCGGGGGAGAGCCGGGTGCGCGGCGTGGTGGCGGTCACGCCACCCACTCTATTGACAGATGTTCAATAGTGCCAATAGCGTCGCTGCCATGAGTGCAACCCCGGGTCGCAGCAACGTCGACCACCTCATCGTCGGCGCCGGCTTCGCCGGCCTGGCCGCCGCGATCAAGCTCGACGAGGCCGCCGAGCGCGACTTCGTGGTGATCGAGAAGGACAGCGACGTCGGCGGCACATGGCACATCAACACCTACCCGGGTGCTGAGTGCGACGTCCCCAGCCAGCTCTACTCCTACTCCTTCGCGCTGAACCCGGAGTGGTCCAAGGTCTACTCGCCGCAGCAGGAGATCTGGGAGTACACCCGCAAGGTCGCCGAGGACTCCGGCACGCTCGACCGCTTCGTGTTCGACACCGCAGTCGTCGACGCGCGCTGGGACGAGGACGAGCAGCGCTGGATCGTGCGCACCCAGGGCCCCGACGGCCCGAAGGAGTACGCCGCCCGCACGGTGATCTCCGGTTCGGGCGGGCTCTCCGAGCCACGCCTGCCCGAGATCGAGGGCATCGACTCCTTCCAGGGCGAGATCTTCCACTCGGCCCGGTGGAACCACGACGTCGACCTCACCGGCAAGCGGGTGGCCGTCATCGGCACCGGAGCGTCGGCCATCCAGCTCGTCCCGGAGCTGCAGAAGGTGGTCGGCCACATGGACGTCTACCAGCGCACCCCGAACTGGGTGATCCCGCGCAACGAGCGGTCGTTCAGCGGCGTCGAGAAGGCCGTCTTCAAGAAGGTCCCCGGCGCCCAGCGCGCGCTGCGCTCGCTGGTGTACGGCACCCTCGAGGCGCGCGTGCCGGCGTTCGCGAAGTTCCCGCAGGCGATGCGTGCGGTGGAGCTGCAGGGCAAGCGCAACATCGCCAAGGGCATCCGGGACCCCGAGCTGCGCAAGAAGGTCACCCCGGCCTACCGGGCCGGCTGCAAGCGGATCCTGATCTCGAACAAGTGGTACCCCGCACTCGACGCCGACAACGTCGACCTGGTCACCGACCCGATCCAGAAGATCACCGGCGACGCGGTCGTCACCGCCGACGGTGTCGAGCGGCCGATCGACGTGCTCGTGGTGGCCACCGGCTTCTACGTGACCGAGCCGCCGATCGCCCAGCACATCACCGGCCGGGGTGGCCGCACGCTGGCCGACGTCTGGGACGAGGGCGGCATGGCGGCGTACAAGGGAACGACGATCCACGGCTTCCCCAACCTGTTCCAGATCGTCGGCCCCAACACGGCGCTCGGCCACTCCAGCATGATCTTCATCATCGAGTCGCAGGTGCGCTACGTCGTCGAGGCCGCGAAGGCGATGCGCGCCGCGGGCCTCGCTGCCGTCGAGCCCACGCAGGCCGCGCAGGACGCGTGGACCGCGGACATCCGTCGCAGGATGAAGCCGACCGTGTGGCAGACCGGCGGCTGCGCCAGCTGGTACCTCGACAAGTTCGGCAACAACACCACGCTCTGGCCGGGGCAGACCTTCACGTTCCGCCAGCACCTGCGCACGTTCGACATCGACAAGTACGACGTCCAGCCCCCGAAGTCCACGCAGTCCCCCACGTCCCAGGAGAAGGTCACCTCGTGAAGAACCTCAGCAACAAGGTCGTCGTCATCACCGGCGCCGGGTCCGGCATCGGCCGTGCCCTGGCGGTGAACCTCGCCGGGAAGGGCGCCCGCCTCGCGCTCTCCGACGTCAACGAGGAGGGTCTCGGGGAGACCGTCGGGCTCGCGCTCAAGGCCGGCTCGCCGGACGTGCACACCGCACGGCTCGACGTCTCGGACAAGGCCGCCTTCGCGTCGTACGCGACCGAGGTCGCCGAGCACTTCGGTCAGGTCAACGTCGTGATCAACAACGCCGGCGTCGCGCTGGCCGGCGACGCGATCGACCTCAGCTACGAGGACATGGAGTGGATCGTCGGCATCAACTTCTGGGGCGTCGTCTACGGCACCAAGGAGTTCCTGCCGCACCTGATCGCCTCCGGCGACGGCCACGTCGTCAACCTCTCGTCCCTCTTCGGCCTGCTCGCCATGCCGGGCCAGAGCGCCTACAACGCGACGAAGTTCGCCGTCCGCGGCTTCACCGAGGCGCTGCGCGAGGAGATGCTCATCGCCGGCCACAAGGTCGGGGTCACCTCGGTGCACCCGGGCGGCATCAAGACCGCGATCGCCCGCAGTGCCCGGGTCTCCGACAAGGAGGACAAGGCCGCGACCGCGAAGCTGTTCGACGAGAAGCTCGCGAAGATGACGCCCGAGCGCGCCGCCGAGATCATCGTCAAGGGCATCACGAAGAACCAGGCCCGCGTGCTGGTCGGCCTCGACGCCCACGCGCTGCACAACTTCCAGAAGTTCACGGGTTCGCGCTACGAGGACATCGTGGCCGCGGTCTCGAAGCGGGTGCTCCCCACCAAGGTCGTCTGACCTCGCACTAACCTCGCCTCTGTGGAGGCGTCGCTCGATCGGATGTGGTCGCGCAGCCGCCTGTCGCTGCGCGGCCGCATCGCGCGCTGGAAGTCCAAGCGCTGGGTGGTGCTGCAGTGCGCGATCGCAGCGGCCGTCGCCTGGTTCGTCGCCGCCGACCTGGTCGGGCACGACCAGCCGTTCTTCGCGCCCATCGCCGCAGTCGTCTCCCTCGGCACGTCGTACGGGCAGCGGCTGCGACGGGTCGCCGAGGTCACCATCGGTGTCGCGATCGGCGTCTTCGTCGCGGACGTGCTGGTCGCCGGCATCGGCTCGGGGGCGTGGCAGCTCGGTCTGATCGTCTTCCTCGCGATGTCGACCGCGCTGCTGCTCGACGCCGGCATCCTCTTCGTCACCCAGGCGGCGGTCCAGTCCATCGTGGTGGCGGCGCTGCTGCCGGGCGCCCAGGGTGCCTTCCTGCGCTGGACCGACGCGCTCATCGGCGGCTCCGTCGCGCTGGTGGCGGCCATGGCCGTGCCCGCCGCCCCCCCTGCGCCGACCCCGCGAGCAGGCGGCCGCCGTCGCCCGCAAGATCGCCGAGCTGCTGCGGGCCGCCTCCGACCTGATGGTCGACGGAGAGGTCACCCCGGCGCTCGAGCTCCTGGCCGACGCCCGCGCGACCGACCGGATGATCCGCGAGCTGCAGGCCGCCGCCGAGGAGGGCATGTCCGTCGTCAGCTCCTCCCCGTTCCGGCTGCGCCACCGGGAGCCGTTGCGCCGGATGGTCGAGCTCGTCGACCCGCTGGACCGGGCCCTGCGCAGCACGCGTGTGCTGGTGCGCCAGACGTCGATCGCCGCCTACCGCCGCAGGGAGGTGCCGCCGTCGTACGCCGTGCTGGCCGCGGACCTCGCCGACGCCGCCGACGCCGTGGCGGCCGAGCTGGCGGCCGACCGGCTGGCGTCCGACGCGCGGGACGTCGTGCTGGCGGTCGGCGCCGCGACGGGGGTGGTCGAACGGAGCGAGGTGCTCACGGCCGAGGCGATCCTCGCGCAGCTGCGCGCGATCGTCGCCGACCTGCTGATGGTCACCGGCATGGGCCAGCTGGAGGCGACCGACGCGCTGCCGCCGCCACGCGCCTGACACATGCGACACTTCGGCGCGTGACCAACGTCGTGGAGCAGAGCGTCGAGATCGACGCCCCCGTCAGCCAGGTGTTCGCGTACGTCGACGACTTCACCACCACCAAGGACTGGATGTACGGGCTGACGAAGATCCACCCGGTCACCGAGCAGCTGCACGGCGTCGGCGCGCAGTACGACGGCACCATGGTGGTCGGCGTGCCGCTCAAGGCCCGCATCCAGTGCACGGGCTGGGAGCAGGACCGGTTCATCGAGCTCACCTCGATCAAGGGCATCCAGACCACCCAGCGGTGGAGCTTCACCGACCTCGACGGCGTCCGCACCCGTGTGGACGCCTGGGTCAGCTACACCCTGCCCGGCGGTCCCGCGGGCAGGGCGATCGCGGCTGCGGTCAAGCCGGTCGTCGGGATCGCGGTGAAGCACACCAGCGAGACGCTGGTGAAGAACGTCGAGTCCCTCTAGGGGCGGTCGGCCGAGCTCGACGCCCCTGGGCGAGCGCGCGCCCGGACGTGGTCATCGCAGGGCGGCCTCGAGCTGGTCGAGGCCCCAGCCGAGGTCGTCGGCGGAGATGACCAGCGGTGGCGCGAGCCGGATGGTCGAGCCGTGGGTGTCCTTGGCGAGCACGCCGCGCGCCATCAGCCGCTCGCAGACGTCGCGGCCCGTCCCGAGGGCGGGGTCGACGTCGATGCCGGCCCACAGGCCGCGCGAGCGGAAGGCGACGACGCCGTTGCCGACCATCGCCTGCAGCCGGTCGCGGAGCACGACGCCGAGCTCGGTCGCGCGAGCCTGGAACTCGCCGCTGGCGAGCATCTCGACGACCTTCAAGCCGACGGCGCAGGCCAGCGGGTTGCCGCCGAAGGTGGAGCCGTGCTGTCCCGGGTGCAGCACGCCGAGCACGTCGCGGTCGCCGACGACCGCCGAGACCGGGACGATGCCGCCCCCGAGCGCCTTGCCCAGCACGTAGAGGTCGGGTACGACGCCCGCGTGGTCGCACGCGAAGGTGCGTCCCGTGCGGCCGAGCCCGGCCTGGATCTCGTCGGCGACGAGGAGCACCTGCTCGCGACTGCACAGCGCGCGGACGCCCGGCAGGTAGTCGTCGGGCGGGATCACCACGCCGCCCTCGCCCTGGATGGGCTCGATCAGGATCGCCACGGTGTGCGGGGTGACGGCCGCCTCGAGGGCGGCCAGGTCGCCGTACGGGACGATGTCGAAGCCGGGCGTGAACGGGCCGAAGCCGCCGCGGGCGTCGGGGTCGTCGGAGAAGCCGACGATGGTCGTGGTGCGGCCGTGGAAGTTGCCGGACGCCACGATGATGCGCGCGGAGCCGTCGGGGACGCCCTTGACGTCGTAGCCCCACTTGCGGGACACCTTGATCGCGGTCTCCACCGCCTCGGCGCCGGTGTTCATCGGCAGCACCATGTCCTTGCCGGCGAGGTCGCCGAGCGCGCCGCAGAAGTCGGCGAAGCGGTCGTGCACGAACGCCCGGCTGGTCAGCGTCAGCCGGTCGAGCTGGGCGTGCGCGGCGGCCAGCAGGCGCGGGTGGCCGTGACCGAAGTTGAGCGCGGAGTAGCCGGCGAGGAAGTCGAGGAAGCGGCGTCCGTCGACGTCGGTCAGCCAGGCGCCGTGCGCCTCGCTGAGCACCACGGGCAGCGGGTGGTAGTTGTGGGCCGTGCGGGCCTCGGCCCGGGCGACCTCCTCCGCCGTGCGGCGCGGGGTGACTCCGGTCCGTTCGGTGGTGAGGCTCATGCAGTTCCCTTCCGATCGCACGATCGCGGCAGGAGATCCTGTCGTCGAGACGCGGTGCGACGGACAGAACTCAAGTTGTCAGACAATCTTGTTCCACTGTAACCCAGGCCATTCGGCACCGCGGCCGGCCGCACCCAACCGATCCGTGGTCCACTCCGTCAAACAGGTGACGGTGGTCCACGACATGAGGTGAGGCGGTTCGATGGTGCGGTCCGGGGCTCGGCGCGATGCGGCGTTCGCGGCCTACGTCACCGAGCGTCGGCCGCAGCTCTTCCGCGCCGCATGGCTGCTGTGCGGCGACCCGCACCGGGCCGAGGACATCGTGCAGTCCGCACTGGCGCGGCTCTACGTCGCCTGGCCGCGGGTCGAGCGGGCGGCGTCGGTGGACGCCTACGTCCGCCGGGCTCTCGTGAACAGCCACATCGACGAGTCCCGGCGGCCCTGGCGCCGGGAGGCGTCTGCCGGCGACGACCTGCCGGAGCGCAGCGTCGGCGCGCCCTCCGTCGAGGAGCACGACGCCCTGTGGGCCGCGTTGCGGGTGCTGCCGCCCGGACAGCGACGGGTCGTCGTGCTGCGGCACTGGTGGGGGTTGAGCGTCGAGGAGACCGCTGCCGACCTCGGGATCAGTGCCGGGACCGTGAAGAGCCAGACGTCCGCCGCGCTCGCTGCGCTGCGGAATTTGCTGGCGGAGGACCTGACGAAGGAGAGCACCTGATGGACACCGACCTGCTGACCGAGCGCCTGCACCTGCTGGCCGACG
>CAZAQE010000028.1:0-64262 GCA_964487275.1 uncultured Nocardioides sp.
CCGCCTCGTTGCCGGCCTCGACCGTCCACGGCATGCGCACGGCCTGCGACTTGATCGTGATGCCGCGCTCGCGCTCGATGTCCATCCGGTCGAGGTACTGCGCCTTCGCCTCGCGCTCACCCACGACGCCGGTCAGCTGCAGCATCCGGTCGGCGAGGGTCGACTTGCCGTGGTCGATGTGCGCGATGATGCAGAAGTTGCGGATGATCGCGGGGTCGGTGTGACCCGGCTGCGGGGCGGAGGCTGACATGATCCGGCCATTCTCCCAAAGCCCGGCGGGTTCGTTGAATCCCGACCGCATCCGCGCGAGGGCGGGGACCCGACTCAGCGGGACGAGGCGCCCTTGCGGGCCCGGTGGACCTCCTCGACCAGCTGGTCGGCGGGCACGTCGAAGGCCGTGATCGGTACGACGAGAGGGTCCCGGCCGGCGCGGAGGTCGATCCGCACCCCCGCCGGGTTGCGCTGCTGGACGCTCGCGCCCTTCACCTCGCGCCACGGCACCGTCACGGCGGTGTGGTAGCCGCGGTAGGCCAGCGCGTCCGGCCCCAGCTCGAGGGTCCAGCGGTGCAGCCGGCCGCTGAGGAGGCGGACCAGGTCGGGCAGCGACGCCAGCGCGCCGACGATCGCCAGCAGCGCGAAGCCCGGCGACTCGAGGGCACCGAAGTCCGTGGCCGCGAGCCAGGCCCAGAGCGCGGCCACGGCCAGCAGCGCCGCCCAGGCGACGAGCAGGCCCGCCACCGTTCCCAGGGGCGCCCGGAACGCGCGGACGCCGTCGGTGGACACGACCGTCTCGCGGCGCCGGCGGGGCCGGACGAGCGCGGAGAGCGCCGTGACGAGGAGACCGGCGAACGCCACCAGCAGGCCCGCCCCGGACCAGGCCAGGGCACCGTCGGCAACGGACGCCATGACCGCCCCGGCCAGCATCCCGACGAGGAGCAGCAGGAGCACGCTGGCCGTCCACCACCGCGGGATCAGCCGTTCCGGGCTCACCACGGCGTCACCGCGTCCCAGGCGTCGCCGATCGCGCCGGTCGCGTCGTCCCACCGGTCACCTGTCCAGTCGGTGATGTCGTCCCAGTTGTCGTAGATCGTGCCGGCCAGCCACGAGCCGCCGGCAGCGAGCGCGCCTCCGGCCAGCACCACGGCCCACGCCGGGGCGGTGACCACACCGGCCGTGACCAGGAGACCGACCCCGACGCCCACGGCGATGCTGGTCCCGGTCGTGACCGCGACCCGCGTCCAGTCGCCGCTCTGCGTCCCCTCGTAGATGCCGAATCCGACGTCGATCAGGATGCCGGCCGGTCCACCGAAGAACCTGGCGCCCTTCCCGAACAGGTCGGCCTTGGTGAGCAGGTCGTCCAGCTGCGACTGGCCGGCGGGGGTCTTCAGCCGGTTGCGCACGGCCGGGTTGCCCGAGACGCGGGTCTTGCGGCGGAACTCCGCCGCGTCGGCCTTGTAGTCCTTGGCCTTGTTCAGGAGCGCCCAGCCGGCCAGGCCCGCCCCGGCGCCGCTGGCGAAGTTGGGGAACAGTGCGGCGATCGCCTCGAAGAGCGTGTCGGACGCGTCCTTCTTGCGGGCGTCCGCGACGTCGGCCGGCATGTTCGCGTCGACCCAGTCGACGAAGGTCTGGTAATCGCTCGCGGCGTCCTCCACGAGGGTGTTCCACAGCTCGATCCGCGCGACCGCCTCGTTGTACGCCGTCTCCTCCGGCGATCCCGCCTCGAAGGGGGTCGTCGGGGCGGCGGCGGGCTCCGAGATGACGGTGCCGGTGACGGTCAGGCCGCCCTCGGAGGCGCGGGCGCGGATCGACTTCATGTCGTCCTCGAGCCGCTTGAGCTTGGCGGCGTAGTCGTCGAGCGCCGTGGCCGCCCGCCCGACCCGCTCCTCGTGCTTGTCGCTGGCGCGCAGGATGTCGCCGGACACGTTGCGGTAGGAGGAGTAGGTCTCGCCCTCCCAGGAGTCCTGGGCGTAGTTGCGGGCGTCCTGCTGCTCGTCGCTGGCCTTGCCGACCTTGTCCTTGAGCGTGTCGCGCAGCCAATTGGCGGCGGCCGTGACCGCGTCCGGCGAGCCCTCGACCTTCGTGTCCAGGCTCACGCGAGCCTGCCCATCCTGTCGAACTCCGCGGCGATCGCGGCCTCGGTGAGGCCGAGGTCGTCCGCACAGTCGCGGACGAGCTCGGCGATGCCGGTGTTGATCACCGCGATCTCGCCGGCCGTCTCGCTGACCGCGGCCAGGATGTTCGCGACGTGCTCAGCGCCGTACCCCGCGTCGACCGTCTTCGGCGCCGTCGCGGCCGCCTCGTCGATCTTGCCTGCGGCGTCGTCGTGGCCGCCCGAGATCACGGCCGCCGCGCCGGCGTCCAGTCGCAGGGTCACGCCGGACCACCTGCTGGCTGAGCGGAGCGGACGTGCTCGGGGACCTCCACGTCGAGCAGCTTGAGGTCGAAGTGCTTGGCCTGCCTGATGTCGTCGACCTTGCCGGTCTCGAACAGCAGCCACGCCTGGTCGTCTCCCCAGGCGTCGAGCAGCCGGTCCAGCGCCGTGTAGGCCACCAGCGCGATCCGGCCGTCACCGAGTCGCAGCATCCTGAAGTCGCTCACCGCGCCGTCGGGTCCGGTCTCGACCGGGAGGTAGACCACGGGTGGCACGGGGCGTTGCCTGGTCGGCTGCTGGTCGTTCACGACGGCGAGGCTACCCAGCCCCCGGCAGATCACACGGCGCCCGCACGACCGGATCGTCGCCGCTGGTTGGCGGGGCGGTCGCGCGCCGGTCGATCGCCGTTCGCCCGCCCACGGTGGGCTGGTCGGCATGATCTCGGCCACTCCGGAACCCACCTCACGCCGCACCCTGCTGCGCGGCGCCGTCCTGACCGCCGGTGCTGCGGCCGGCCTGCACGCGTCCCGCTCCTCGGCAGCCCCCCTCCTCGTGCGCCGCGACCGGCCGCTGCTGCCCCTGGGCGTGCAGTCCGGTGACGTCCGCGCGAGGTCCGCCGTGCTCTGGGCGAAGGCGGACCGGCCCGCCCGCCTGGTCGCCGAGGTCAGCCGCGACGCCTCCTTCCGGGGCGCCCGCAGGATCCCCGGCCCGGTCGTCACCCCGTCGACCGACCTCACCGGACGCTTCGAGCTGCGCGGGCTGCCGACGGGCACCGACCTCCACTACCGGATCAGCGCCGTCGACCTGGACGACGACCGCGCCACGAGCGAGCCCACCGTCGGCCGTCTGCGCACGGCCCCGGGCCATGGCGACGACGTCCGCTTCCTGTGGTCCGGCGACATCGCCGGTCAGGGCTGGGGCGTGAACCCGGCGTACGGCGGCTTCCGGATCGCCGAGGCGATGCGCGCCCGCGACGCCGACTTCTTCCTCTGCAGCGGCGACAACGTGTACGCCGACGGACCGGTCCAGTCCTCCGTCGCGCTGCCGGACGGATCGACCTGGACCAACCTGGTCATCCCGGAGAAGACCAAGGTGGCCGAGACGCTGACGGAGTACCGCGGCCAGTACCGCTACAACCTGATGGCCGACAACTGGCGCGCCTTCCTCGCCGAGACGGCGCAGGTCGTGCAGTGGGACGACCACGAGGTGACGAACAACTGGTACCCCGGCGAGATCCTCGAGGACGCCCGCTACACCGAGAAGCGGGTCGACGTGCTCGCCGCCCGGGCCGCCCGGGCCTTCCACGAGTACACCCCGATCTCCGGCATCTCCCCGGACGCCGAGGGCCGCGTCTACCGGGTCCTCCCCTACGGCCCCCACCTCGACCTCTTCGTGCTCGACATGCGCACGCACAAGGACCCGAACACGGCGAACGACGAGACGACCACCGACGGCGGGGTGCTCGGCCGGCGCCAGACGGCGTGGCTGATCGACGGCCTGCGCCGCTCGCGCGCCACCTGGAAGGTGATCGCCGCGGACCTGCCGCTCGGGCTCGTCGTACCGGACGGGATGTTCCAGGAGGGCCTCGCGCAGGGAGACCCCGGTGCCCCGCTGGGCCGTGAGGCCGACATCGCCGAGGTGCTCACCGCGCTGTCGCGGGCCGGGATCCGCAACCACGTGTGGCTGACCGCCGACGTCCACTACACGGCGGCCCACCACTACTCCCCCGACCGGGCGGCCTACCAGGACTTCGACCCGTTCTGGGAGTTCGTGTCGGGGCCGCTCAACGCGGGCGGCTTCGGGCCCAACCGCCTGGACGGCACCTTCGGTCCGGTCGCGGACTTCGTCGCCGCGCCGCCCGTCGCCAACGCGTCGCCGGCCGCCGGCCACCAGTACTTCGGCGAGGTCGAGGTCGACGGCGCCACCGGCCGGCTGACCGTGACCCTGCGCGACGTCGAGGGCGCGGCGCTCTACACGCGGACGCTGGACCCGGCGGCCCGCTGAGCCTCGTGCACTACGCCATCATGTGGGCGTGATTCCCACCCGGATCCCCCACGGCCGTACCGCCCGACGTGTCGAGTGGGCACACCTGCCGCCCGCCGTGCGCGACGCGGTGGAGACCCGACTGGGCGCACCGGTCGAGGAGGCGGTGTCACAGGGCGCCGGCTTCACACCGGGCTTCGCCTCGGTGCTCACCTGCACCGACGGCTCCCGGCACTTCGTGAAGGCCGCCTCGGTCCGCGCGCAGCGGATGTTCGCCGACTCCTACCGCGAGGAGGCCCGCAAGCTCGGCGCCCTGCCGCCCGGCACCCCGGCACCGCGGCTGCTGTGGACCGACGAGGTCGCCGACTGGTTCCTGCTCGGGATCGAGTACGTCGACGGACGGGCCCCGCTGCGCCCCTGGACCGACGCCGACCTGGGCGTCGCCTCGGCCATGGCCGTGGAGATGACCAGGTTGCTCACCCCCGCCCCGGCCGGCCTCGGCCGGGCCACCGAGGAGTTCGCGTCGTGGCCGGCGCTCTGGGACCGGCTGGACCACCCGCGGGCGGCGGAGATCGGGGCGCTGGCCGCCCGCTACGCCGAGGTCGTGGACGGCGACACGCTCGTGCACACCGACATCCGCGACGACAACATCCTCGTGCTGGCGGAGGGCCGCGCCGTGCTCTGCGACTGGAACTGGCCGGTCGTCGGCGCCGCCTGGCTCGACTCGCTGTTCCTGCTGATCGGCCCGCGCGGCGACGGCCTGGACGTCGAGGGGCACATCGCGGAGCACCCGCTGCTGTCCGGCGTCCCGACCGAGCACGTCGACGTCGTACTCGCGCTCGTGCTGGGCTACTTCGCCGCCTCGGCCAACGAGCCCGTCCCGCCGACCTCGCCGTACGTCCGGGCCGCGCAGGCGTGGCAGCGCGACGTGGTCGACCAGTGGCTGGCGCAGCGGCGTGGTTGGAGCGACTGAGCCCTCCGCTCAGGCGCGGCCGATCGCCTCGGGGTCGATGACGACGAACTGCGGATCGTCGGGGTGCACGTGTACGTCGAGGATCGTGTCGACCTGGATCCGCGGGATCGCGAGCTGGGAGACCAGCTCGTCGACCGTGACCCGGTAGGGCTCGCCGGTCTCCGGCGTCACCTCGAGGGTGAACACGACGTAGGGATCCTGGTTGAGGTGTCCGCGGACGCGCGCGTTCGCGATCCGGGCCGTGGTCCGGATGCCGTCCTCCATCGCCCGGCGCCGGTGGGCGTTGCGGGCCCGGACCTGGCGGATCTTGAAGAAGGCGAAGACCGCCAGGCCGACGCCGGCCACGGCGAAGGCGTAGCCGGCATAGGTGCCGGCGTGCTTGCCCCCGTCCCGGGTCGCGCCCATGACGACCAACGTCCAGAAGGCGATGGTCGGCACGATCATGATCACGCCGACGGGGAACTGCGGCTGTGAGGGGGGCGTCACGGCCGCCATCCCAGCAGGTCGGGGCCGTGCTGGCAACGATCCCGGCCGGTTGGCGATTTGGGACCACTGTTCGCCCGCTGTTAGCCTTGCTGGTCGCGTCTCCCGCGTGCCTGCGCCTGCCCTCGTCGGTCGGCCGGCTCCCGCGGATCCGCGCTCCGGACCAGTCCAGACATCCACCCGAACACGTAGAGGCAATCACCCGTGGCGAACATCAAGAGCCAGATCAAGCGCAACAAGCAGAACGAGAAGCGCCACGAGCGCAACAAGGCCGTCAAGTCGGGCCTGAAGACCGCGATCCGCAAGTTCCGCGAGGCCGCCGAGGCCGGCGACAAGGACAGCGCGGTCGCGCTGGCCCAGGACGCCACGAAGAAGCTCGACAAGGCTGCTTCGAAGGGCGTCATCCACAAGAACCAGGCCGCGAACCGCAAGTCGTCGATCGCCAAGCAGGCCGCCTCTCTCTGAGTTTCCCCTGCTCTGGCTCCGGTCCGGAGCCATCACGTCAAGGGAGTCCCCGAACGGGGGCTCCCTTTCGTGATATCAGGAGCGACGGAGCGCGGTGATGGTGAGCACCAGCCGCTCCAGCGCGTACGACGCGTCGCTGGCCGCGCCCTTGATGTCGGCGTCGGCCTGGGCGACCGCGCGGATCGCGCGGGACAGGCCCGCCTCCGACCAGCCGCGGGCCTGGTCGCGCAGCGAGCGCAGCTTCCACGGCGGCACACCCACCTCGCGAGCGAGGTCGGCATCGCGCATCCCGCGCGGGGCGCTCACCAGCCGGGCCAGGCCGCGGGCGCTGCCCGCGAAGGCGGAGGTGATCAGCACGGCCGCAGTGCCGGCGTCGAGCGCCCAGCGGAGCTCCTCGAGCGCAACCTGGCCGCGCCCGGCGAACGCCGCGTCGGCGACCGCGAAGGACTTCGCCTCGGCGCGGCCACCGAAGTAGCGCTTGACTTGGGACTCCCCGATCCGCTCCCCCGGGAAGTCGTTGGCGAGCTGGCTCGCCGCACCGGCCAGTGAGCGCAGGTCGCGACCGATCGCCTCGATGAGGACGTCGGCGGCGTCGCGGTCGAGCGTGGCGCCGTGGCGTCGTACCTCGTTGGCGACGAAGGCGGGGAAGTCGGAGGGCTTCAGCTCCTCGGACTTGTGCTCCGTGACGGGCGGGAGCTTGCGGAGCTTGGTGAGCACCCCGCTGCCCTTCTGCCCTCCGCCGTGGACCAGGACGAGGGCGACGTCGTCGGCCGGGGCACCGGCGTAGGCGAGGAGGCCGTCGACGGACTCGTCGGGCAGGTTCTCCAGGCCGCGGACGACGACGCAGCGCACGGCCGAGAACAGCGACGGGGCCGCCATCTCGCCGAGCGAGGCGAGCGTGAGGTCGGCCGCCGCGGCGTCGGAGAACTCTGCCTCGGCGTCGTGCTCACGCACGGCGGCCTTGACGTCGTCGACGGTGCGGGCGCCGAGGAACTCCTCCTTGCCGGTGACCAGGATGACCCGTCCCAACACGTCAGCGGCCCGCATGGGAGACACCTTCCCACACGCTCCCGACACGAGCACCGGCGGCGGTCACCGGGCCACGACCCTCGGTCCGGCTCCCCCGGCGACGACCGCGACATCGCCCTCCTCGTCGGTCCGGTGCACCTCGGCGCCGGCAGCACGGAGGCCGTCGAGCAGGTCGGGTGCCGGGTGGCCGTAGTCGTTGTCGGCACCCACCGACACCAGCGCGAGCTCCGGGCGCAGCGAGGTGAGCCAGCGCTCGTCCTGGTGACGGCTGCCATGGTGGGGCACCTTGAGGACGTCGACGTCGAGGCCCGGGAGCAAGCGGGCGAGTTCGGCCTGGCCGGGTGGCTCGATGTCGCCGGTGAGGAGCAGCCGGAGCCCGGCGACGTCGACCACGAGCACCACGCTGGCATCGTTGGCGGAGCTGCCGTCGCCCGCCCCCGGCACCGGCACGGGGACGTCCGGGTGCACGACCTGGATCGTGGCCGTGCCGACCCTGCGGGTCGCGCCGTACGACGCCCTCCGCACCGGCACCCCCGCCCGGGCCGCCACTTCGCGGACCTCGTCCACCGCCGCCGGCGGGTCCAGCACCGAGGTCACCTCGACGGCACCGACGCGGCGTCCACGCACCACCCCGGCCAGGCCGTCGACGTGGTCGGCGTGGAAGTGGGTCAGCACGACGAGCGGGACCTGCTCGACACCGAGCCGGTCGAGACAGCCGTCGACGGCCTCCGGATCGGGGCCCGCGTCGACCACGACCGCGGCTCCCGGACCGACCGACACCGCGAGCGCGTCGCCCTGCCCGACGTCGCAGGCCACCAGCACCCAGCCCGCCGGCGGCCACCCGAAGGAAGGCGTCGACCAGATCCGGCCCGGCACCCCCAGGACGACCAGCAGGAGCAGCACCGCGAGCGAGACACCCCACGCCCGGTGGCGCACGATCCGGGGCAGGACGACGGCGACCGCGACGCAGAGCCCGACGAGCAGCAGCACGGCCAGCGGCCCGGTACCCCATGCGACCGCCGCTCCGGGCAGGTCCGCACCACGCTCGGCGACCGCGATGATCCACGCGACGCACCACGCCGCGCCGGTGCCGACCACCCGGCCGGCAGCCGGGAGCACCAGCCCGACCAGCCCGCCGAGCAGGCCGAGCACGGTCGCCGGTCCGACCGCCGGACCCGCGAGGAGGTTGGCCAGCACCGCGACCAGGCTGACCTGGCCCGACAGCACCGCCACGACCGGCGTGCAGGCCAGCTGCGCGGCCGTCGGCACCGCCACCGCCTCGGCGAGGCCGCGGGGCATCCACCGGGAGAGCGCCTCGGCCAAGGGCGGGCCCAGCAGCACGATCCCTCCGGTCGCGAGGACCGAGAGCGCGAAGCCGGCCGACGTGGCGAGCGCGGGATCGACCAGCACCAGCACGACCAGCGCGACACCGAGCGCCCGCAGGCCGCGACGGCGCCCGTCCGGCCCGAAGGCGAACAGCCCGACCGTGCCCATCGCCGCCGCTCGCAGCACGCTCGGCTCCGTGCGGGCGAGCAGGACGAACCCGATGATCCCGGCGAGGCCGACGAGCACCAGCCAGCGGCCGCGGACGCCGACCGCCCGGGCAGCCAGCAGCAGGGCCCCGACGACGAGGGTCAGGTTGGTGCCGGACACCGCCGTCAGGTGGGTCAGACCGCACTAGAAGGCAACAACCACTACGATGCTAAACGTGACCGAGGCCCTTGCGCGGGAGTACCTGCGAGTAAGTACCGACAAGAGTGGCCGCGGCGCGTCTGTCGCTCAGCAACACGACGAGAATCAGCGTGCCGCCGAGAGCCGCGGTTGGCGCCTGCTGCCGCCCTATAGCGAGCCTGAGGCGGTCTCGGCGTCGCGTTACTCCCGCAAGGCCCGTGAGGCGTTTGGCGACTTGCTCGAGGACATTGAATCAGGGTCGTTCGGGGCCGACGTCCTCGTTCTGTGGGAGGCGTCGCGGGGTTCCCGTCGCACGGGCGAGTGGGTCGACCTGATCGACGTCTGCGCCAGTCGCGACGTAAGGATTCACGTCACCTCCCACGGTCGGACCTACGACCCGACGAACCCCCGCGACCGCCGGACCCTTCTCGAGGACGCCGTTGATAGTGAGTACGAGTCCGCAAAACTCAGCGGCCGAGTCAGTCGCGCACTCGCCGCCAACGCGAGTGCTGGCCGTCCGCACGGGCAGATCCCCTACGGATACCGCCGCGTGTACGACGATCGCTCCGGTGCGCTGATCCGCCAGGAGCCCGATCCGGCAACCGCGCCGAACATTGCCGAGTTGTTCGCCCGCGTCCGTGCCGGCGACTCATTGCGCAGCATCGAGCGGGACTGGGCTGCGCGGGGCATCGTGAACAAGTCCGGTCGCCCCTTCGGTTCTGCGCACCTTCGCTCACTACTCGACGTTCGGGCCTACGCCGGTGACCGAGTGCACGGGAACCAAGTGCATGCCGGCGACTGGGAGCCCATCGTCGAGCGCGACACTTGGCAAGCCGTGCGAGCGATCCTCAGCGACCCGGCCCGGCGGACCAACCGGCCGGGCCGCGGCATCTACAAGGTGTCCATGATCGCCCGCTGCGGCGTCTGCGAAGGCCCGATGGCGGGAGACGCCAAAGTCGACGGACGCCGCCGAACCGAGCCCGTTTACAGATGCCGCAACAACCACGTCACAGTTCCCCTCGCCAGCCTGGACCAACATGTCGAAGAAGTCGTCAGCGCGTACCTATCCCGCCCCGAAATCCGGACGGCACTGTCAGCCGCCGCGGTGGAAAGCGGCGAGCTCCAAGCAGCACGGAACCGCGTGGCGAGACTCAAGGGCGAGTTAGACGACCTCTACGAGCGTGGCGCAAGCGGACAGATCTCGCCGGCAGGCGTGGCAGCGATGGAACCGGGCCTCCTAGGCCGCCTGAGCGGCGCTCAGGCCGACCTCGAGGCGCTACAGACCCCGAGTGCGCTCGTCGGCATCCTCGGCCGCGAGAGCGGTTCTGGAACGTCGCTGGGGGACCTGACCGTCGAGCGTCTTCGCGCAATCTACGACCTTGTCTGCACCCCTGACCTCCTCGGAGTTCCGCACGTCAACAGGTCATCCCGACGAGGGCCGAAACAACCCCCGGTTCGCGACCGAGTCGAGTGGCGACGCAGCTCGGACTGACGAGGCCAGGAGAACAAGATCCTCGCCATCCACAGCAAGATCTACTCGAAGTACAACAGCCAGCAGCCGGCCCAACCACCAACTCGATTAAGCGGCGCCAGTGGGCGTGTTCTGAGTGCGAATCGTGGCGGCGCCGCGCCTGCTAGATGCGCCTTTACGGGCACGCGTAGGTGCGCCCTGGGGACGAACGGGCCTCGTATGCAACACGCGCGTTAGTACGATTTTCCATGGAGGCGCCGGAAGATTCCGGCAAGGCTCCGCGCGCGGTTGGAAGAGCCGTCAGGACTGACCAGACTGTCACCGCGCCGAGGGTTACAACCCGGTCGACTTGTCCCGGTCCCCTTGGAAAGACGCGACCGACCAGCCCCCACCCACAGACATTCACCTTCGCGATCCGGGGGCGGTCACTTCCGCCAAGAAACTCCCGCCCCCGGCTCGCTCCGTCCACTCCAAAGGAGCGACCTGATGACAGTAGCCCCTTCTGCAACCCTCGACCGAACTCGGCCGCGCTGGGCAGGCCCCACGGCCGCGGGCCGGTACATCGGCGTCACGGATCGCACGATCCGTAACTACATCGCGCGCGGACTCCTAACCGCCTATCACCTTCCCGGCTCAAACCATGTGCGGGTCGATCTGAACGAGATCGACGCCCTCATGGGAGCCGAGCGTGACTGAGGCCGAGGCGAATCGGAGGCATGCCGCCTCAGTAGCCATGAGCGCTCCCGCTCCGTCGATGGATCAGCTCGAGCGGTTGGCGCGACTCCTGCGACCGACCGAGCCCTCCCCTGCCCTCTTGACTAGTGAGGCCGCGTGATGAAGCGCCTCACTGTCGCCACTGTCACTCCCGCGCTCGACGTCTGGAACGGGTACGGCAGCCGCGACCTGCTCGAGCAGCACCGCGGCCGGCCTCCGGTCTGGTCGTCGAACCCCCGCGGCTGGGTCGCTCAGCCGGCCAACCGTGCTGACCTCATCGCCCTCGCCGAGCTCCGTGGATTCGACGTGCGGGTCGAGGAAGCCGAGGTGGTCCGGTGACCGATCCAGACCGCTTCTTCCGCGATCTGATGGCCGACTGCATGGCCGACGCGCTCGCTCACCAGTGGCGAGAACGAGCCGACGTCATCAGAGCTGCTCGACCAAGGGAAGGCGATTACCTGGGGCAGAGCACAGTCGACGACCAGCGGGCACGGTGGCACCGCATGACCGCGATGGCCGCCGCTTGCGACGCCAAGGCCACCGTTGTCGCACGCGTGATGTTCCCGGAGATCGAGGACTTCCCCTTTTGGGAGGAGGCCGCGTGAGGGACCGCCAGAAGAAGATCGACTTCGAGCTAGACGAGTTCTCAGCCCACCGCAACGAGCACTGGAACGACAAGGCGGCCAACCCCCGGCACCCGCTCGCCCTCCGGGTCTACTTCGCCGCCCTCGGCCATCGTCGAGTCGGTGGCCACGCACCCTTCACGACGGGCGAGCTGGCCGAGTTGCTGGTGAACACCGACGCGGTGATCCCGGACCGTCGCCGGGTGGCCGAGGCGATCCGGCAGTGCGTCCAGTGGGGCTACCTGGCGGAAGGCAGCAACGCCCTGTGTCTGGTGGTTCCGCTCGACGACGTCCAGGGCGGTCGGGGGCAGGAGTACCGCTGCCGCCGCAGCCACAGCAAGCGCGCAGCACAGGCCCATGCTGACGGCTGCGACTGCCCCCGCTGCTCACATGTGTCCGTGCCCAAACGGACACATGCCCCCGAAGTGTCCGTGCTCAACGTGGACACATTGCCCCTAGGTGTCCGCTTCCAGCCGGACACCTCAAGCGGTGGCTCTCTCTTCTCTCTACCAACCCACGAGGAATCCGCATGAGCGTCCAAATCCAATCCTGCGAACACCCGGCCGACGACCCGCGCTGGACCTGTTCCGCCTGCATCACCCACCTCGCCGCCGACCTCGACGGGAGTGACCGATGAACGTCATCGGCGTCGAACACCTCACCCTCGAAACCCGAGACCCCATCCAGCCGACGCTCGCCCGTTACGGCTTCGACCTCGGCCACCAGCACATCGGCCGCGACGACGTCTCCGTAGCCGTGTTCCGTGCCTCTGAATGCTTGGGGCTGGCGTCCCAGCCGCCCGCGTGGTTCGGCGTCGAGGAGCAGCCCGAGGACGCTGCTGCCTACTACTGGTGCGCCACCCCAGACAGCGACGACCGGCCTGCCGGTGCCCCGCTGCACGTCTCGACCACCGTGCCCTACCTCGAGCCCCGCTACGGCGACTCCTGGATCGCTTTCGTCGTCGAGATCCCCGAGACAGAGGAGTAGGCCCGTGCTCAGCAGCGAACAGCCTCGCCTCGCCCCCGACGACCTCGACCGCGCCAAGGATGCGTTCAACCACAGCCCCGCCTGTCAGGGCACCGTCTGGGCCAGCTACGTCAACCGACTCGGCTCCCCGATGCTCCGATGCCGCGGCTGCGAACGTATCGTCCCCGTCGCCCGGCTCCTCGATCAGCTCAGGGAAGTCCCTCTCCGGCGCTACGTGATGCCCTGCATCCGCTGCGACCAGGACATCCGGCTCTACCGACCCAAGCCCCGCATCCCGCTGCACGAGAGCTGTGCTCGTAGGCGGCGCCAGGAGGGCCGCTGAGGTGCGATGGACGTTCCTGGCCGACGGGACGCCGTGCGTCGTCCTTGCGGCCGATGACAGCCTCTCCGAGCTTGTTGCGCTTGTCGACAGGACCGACCGCGCCACCGCCTACGCAGGCCGTCTCCCGTCGCCTGCGGCCGGACAGTTCGTGCGCCTTGGGCGGCACGTTCTCGCGGTTGCCGCACTGGTTCCGCAGCGGGAACCAACCACCGCGTCAGGGGCCTCCGGATCGGCACGATGGATCACAACGAAGGAAGCCGCAGACATCCTGCGAGTCACCGAGCGAGCCGTGCGCAAACGCATCGCCAACGGGTCACTCACGGCCCAAATGCTCGGCGGTCGCTGGCTCATAGACCTCAAGGAGATCCCCAATGCTGCAGCCGCATAACCCGCTTCTCGACACCTACCGCACCCTGAGCGGCAACGTGGTCGAGCTCGGCCGGGGCCTGTTCCCCGAGTTCACCTTTGCGAACGACGGCACCCCGGACTACATCCGCCGCGCCAAGAACGAGTGGCAGTTCATCCCGCGGCAGCTCAAGGTCATCGACGACACCCTCACGGAGCTTGGCGAGACGGTCGTCCAGATCAGTTTCGACGGCCGGCTCAGCGCACAGGCGAAGGCCGACGACCTCGCTTCGGCCACCGCCTCGATCAAGGCCAAGATCGACGCGGCGACAAGCGATGTCAGCACTCGTGCGGCGCATGTTCTCGACATCATGAAGACCGCGGCCTATCCCGCCCGCCCCGGCACCCCGGACGCGGCGCAGGAGGCCCGCATTGCAGGGATCAAGGCAGACCTACGGATGGTCTGGGACGTGCTCGAGTCCGACGAGGAGTTCGTCCCGGCGATCACCGAGTCACTCCGTCGTGCGATCGGTGACGGAGACGACCTCCAGTCCTGGCTCATCGCGTCAACGAGGTGGCCCGAGGACTACCTCCGCGCTCGAGGGGCCGAGTACCGGATCCGTCAGCTCCAGAGCGACCTCGCCTCAACTCTCGACGCCCACACGCCAGCCAACCTCGCCGAAGCACGACGCATCTACGCCGTCCTCGCAGACGGACGCCACGGACTGCCGCTGCTCACGGTCCTGTTCGACCACCTCGACGGCATTGTCGACGACCTCGCCGCATGGCGGGGCGCCGCCTGATGGACGGGGCATGCCGATCCTGCGAAGCGACCGAGTGCCCGACCGGCTGCGTGCGGCTCATCCAAGCCGACCGCCACGTCTGCGGGGCCAAGTGCTGCGACGACTGCACCCACACCCCTGGGGGGTGACTCCCCTCGGACCCCGAATCGAGGACTGTGGGTGAGGGCGCTCCGAGGTGCGGCACGCATTCTCGCTCGTTTTCCGATGACCATGAAGGAGGCCCTGTGGCCGCCGAATCAGCCCCTGAGGGCCACCCTGAGCGCCTTGCGCCCGCGGGTCTGAGTGCGCGGGCCGGCGAGTTCTGGGCGCGCATCCAGGACGAGTTTGAGCCGTCCGACGCCGAGACTGAGTTGCTGGTTGAGGTGGTGCAGACGATCACCGAGATCGACTCGTTGAAGGCCGCCCTGACTGCTGACGGTGTCTCGGTGCAGGGCTCAATGGGTCAGAAGCGCGTTCACCCGGCAGTCAATGAGATCCGACAGCACCGGATGGCATTGGCTCGGCTCCTCAAGCAGCTCGATCTCAGCGACGAGGAGCCGGAGACGGAGGCGACCAAGGCGGCTCGCCGTGCCGCTCAGGCGCGCTGGTCTCAGTCCCGTGGCCGAGACCGGGCGCGGATTGCTGAGAACGGCCCTGCGTTACCCGAAGATCCGGAGGTAGCGGCCCTCAAGAAGTGGATGCAGGGCGCATGAGGCGCCGTGAGAAGCAGCCCCCTCCGGAGCCTGAGCCGCCAGCGGAGGAGCGACAGTCGGACGTCCGCGACCGATTTCCCGTCCACTGCTCTGAGTGCGGCGCCGGCCCGCTCCCGCGTCCGTGGCGCGGAGGTGCGCGATGCCCGAACCACGCCCGCTAGCCGCGACGCCTCACTCGCTCAAGCGACAGGGCACTGTCCCCCCGTGGTACGGGGGCGCGCCCTGCCGCACTACGACCGTACTTCCGAAGGAGAACCGATGACCAGCGAGATCCCACCTGAGGTGGACGAGTATCTGATCGCCCTGCCGGCCGAGGTGAAGGAGACCTTGCTCGACCTGGTAAAGATCGCAGCCGACACGGACGTCGCCGGCAAGCACTACCTCATGAGCTGGACTATCGAGGTCTCCGAGTTCGCGCTGGCCGGACTCCGGGTGCGCGAGGACGCCACGATCGCACGTCTGCTCGCGACGGTCGGGCAGCTCCTTGCCGCGATCTACCGCAACGACGCGAAGGAGGTGGCGTGATGGCTGTTCGTCGCGAGCGGGTCATTCTCGACCTCCAGGACGATTTCAGTTCGGGCATGGTTCGGGCTGCTGGTGCGACGGCGATGCTTCGTCGGGAGCTGCGTGACCTCGATGGGATGTCGGTCCGGATCACGCAGACGTTCAACGACAACACTCGTGGCGTCGATCAGTTCTCGCGGTCGTTGGATCAGTCGGGGCGGTCGATCGACCGTTATTCGGGGCGCCTGGCGGCGTTGGCGCAGGCGGGTCTCGTCTTCGGTCCGGGCGCTATTCCGGTCACCGCGGTCGCTACCGCTGGTGTCGCGGGCCTTGCGTCTCAGCTTGGTTTCGCGGCGATCGGCATGGGGTCGCTGGTGGTCGCGACTCGTGGCGTGGGTGACGCCCTCAAGGCGCTGAATGAGGCCGCTCTGGAGCCCACTGCGGACAACATCGAGAAGGCGCGCGTCGCGATGGCCGAGCTCGGGCCCGAGGCGCAGCAGTTCGTTCTCCGCTTCCAGGAGCTCCGCCCGGTTCTCGGTGACCTCAGGGACGCTGCTGCCGCTGGCTGGTTCCCTGGTCTCACTGAAGCGCTCGACCATTTCGAGCTCGTGGCGCCCCGCGTCGCGTCCCTCTTTGAGGCACTGGGCCGCGCAGGAGGCCAGCTCGTGGCCGAGGGTGCTGAGGCGCTGGCGGGTGGCGAGTGGGCAGAGTTCTTGTCGTTCGTCGAGCGCGAGGGCCCTGAGTCGCTCGAGCAGCTCGGTCGTTCAGTGGGCAATGTCGTACACGGGCTGGCCGAGCTCTGGATGGCGTTCGCCCCTCTCAATGACGACTTCTCGACGTGGCTACTCAACGCCAGCAGGGACTTCGACGCCTGGGCCGCAGGGCTCGCGCAGACGCAAGGGTTCGAGGACTTCATCGAGTACGTTCGCCGCGTCGGTCCGCAGGTCGGCCAGACGCTCGGCGCCATCGCGGAATCGGTCGTGTCCATCGTGGAGGCTGCGTCCCCGCTCGGCGGACCTGTCCTCGAGGCGTTCGAGACCATCGCCGACCTCGTCCGGGCGATCGCGGAGTCCCCGGTGGGGCCGAAGATCTTCACGATGGCCGCCGCCTTCTTGGTCCTGAACAAGACGCTTGCGGTTACCGCCGGACTGCTGGCGCGGACGGGTTTCGTCGGTGCAGCGGGTGCGCTGCGCAACGCCGGTCCGGCGGCTGGGACTGGTGCTGGCCCCGGTGCGCCGGGTGTCCTTCCCATCGCTTCGCGAGTGACGGCGACACGTACCGCCTTCGGTCAGCTCCGGACCGACCTGACCGCACTCCGCAGCGCGACGATGGCGCAGCGCAACGCCAGTACGTCGCTGATCGCGGCCCAGGCGCGCGTGAACACAACAATGCGGCAGTACGGCTCGACCGTCGCTAAGGCCGGCGCGGGCGCTGGTGCCTTCGCCGTTGCCACTGGCGCGATAGGCGGCGGCCTTGGGCTGCAGAACACCGCCATGCTCGGTCTGGTTGGCACGATGGCTGGCCCGTGGGGCGCTGCCGTCGGTGCGGGCATCGGGTTGACGATCGACCTCGCAAACGCGACCGGCCAGTACGCCGACGCGCAGGAGCGAGCGAACGCGGCGGTGAAGTCGAACAACGTCGAGCAGATCACTGCGGCGATCGCCGAGCAGCGCAAGATCCTCGCCGGCGCGATGGACTCCGACAAGGTCACCGGAGTTGGGGACTTCTTCTCCGACGTCGGCCGCGGCCTGACCGGTGGCGGTGGCGCAGACGTGAAGGCTCGCGCCAAGAAGCAGATCGCCGAGCTCGAGGATGCTCTCCGTGGCGTGAGGAAGGAGACCCTTCTGGTCGCCCGGCAGGAGCAGATCACCCTCTGGGCCGAGGCGGTCAGCGAGGAGTTCTTAAGCCTGGGCAGGGCGATCGACAAGCCGACGCTGAGCCTCGACCGGCTCATGAAGCGGATGGAGAACCAGGGCCGCGCAGCGAGGGACATGGGGAAGAACCTCCGAGAAGCCCTCGCGAACGGTGCTGATCCTGAGGCGTTGCAGCGGCTCATCGATGAGCTGGGCCCGCAGGCAGGCCTTGTCCTCGAGCAACTGGCGAAGGGAGGCGAAGATGCCGCCGCGCGCTTCAACAGGGGGTGGGGCAGGACTCAGAACCTTCTGGCGATCCTCGAGAAGGCGATTGAGGATGTGGGCGCTGCGGTCAACCGGCTGCCGGACGGAAAGATCATCAAGATCGACGCGGACACCCGCCGCGCCGCCCGAGCGATCGACCGCATTCGCGAGGAGGCCAAGTCCGTAGCGAAGGACTGGCAGGTCCGCTTCATCGTCACTCAGACCAACCGGATCAACAAGCCGGAGATCAACGGGCCGGGGTCGCCTCAGAACTACGCCACCGGGGGCTACACGGGCTGGGGTGGCAAGTATCAGCCGGCGGGCATCGTCCACCGCGGCGAGGTTGTGATCCCGCAGGAACTGGTCGCTCGCGACCGCGACCTGCTTCGAAACCGCTACGGCCACCTTCCCGGCATGGAGCAACTGCACTCGGGAGGTATGGCGGGATACACGCAGGCCGAGGCAGTTGCTCGATCGCGCGCAGCTCTGGCGGCCTCTGCCCAAGCAGTTCGGATGTCGTCTAGTAGTGCGCCGGCAGTGAACGTCACGACCCAGCTCTCCCGCGACGACCTTGACTACCTGGCCGAACGGCTCGAGCGGGCTCGTCCGATGTACGGCGACGTGCACATGGCGCCGCACGACTACAGCGAGTTCCGCAGGCAGATGGCCGATGACCGTGCGCGGATGCAGCGCGGGGGGTTCGGGCGTCGCTGACTAGTGTCAAGCAGTACGACTACAACGACCTTCTGGGCGAGATGGAGCATGTCCGGCGGTCTTGACAGGTACGGGCGTGCGGCGGCCAAAGCGGTGCGAGCGTAGTTCTGTCCCGGTAATCTGCGCCCATGGTCGGCACCCATCCCTCTCCTCGAGCGTTGCGCTGAGGGATGGGTGCGCACAACGCCGCGAAGGCGCATAGCGCCGTCTGCCAGGCGGTCCGATCGTGGCGCTGATCGCTCAGCCGCCAGGGGTTCGTGCCACCCGCGACGGCGGGAAGTGGAAGTTCGCGCGTGGGATCACTGGCTCAAACTTCGTGATGAACGACTTCGCAACCCTCGAAGCCCGGCTGGGCGCGCGGGTTCTCGAAGTGGTTAAGGCGGAGTTGTTTTTCAAGATGCGGCAAGCCGAGTTCGGGCGGCTCGCTTACGGGCGCGGACCCGAGTTTGACGTAGAGCAGATGGCCGCCGCCCCTGACGTGCTGGAGCTTCGCTTGTCCGATCGAAGCGGCGACGACGAGAACCTCCTGCACATGCGGTTCTTCTTTTCGGAGCCACTCGATCTTCCCGGTTCACTGGTCGGCCTCGGCCTGCTCTGGAAGCGACCGGGTGGGATCGATCAGGAGATGCAGACCCAGACGGCCCTGCGTGCCTCGCTTCGGCTGCAGGAGTACACGCAACGAGAGGACTACGGATTGTGAGATTCCCGTCAACCGACGTTGACCTGTTGGCTATGATCAATAAGTCATATGACAAGGAGGTGTGACATGGAGCTAGAGGAGCTTCTCGGGATCGATCTGCGAAACCCGCTGCAGATGCGGGCTAAGCGGATGGTGGAGGCCGACGAGAACTTTCTTGACGAGCTTGTCCGCCTGCGAAAGGCGAAGGGCCTGTCTCAAGAGGTCGTCGCCGACAGGATGGAAATCTCCCAGAGCGCGGTCGCGCGCATCGAGTCTGGAGAGCGCGATCCTCGTCTTTCGACCCTTCGGCGCTATGCGATGGCGGTCGGCGCCGTCTACTCCCACACTGTCGACGATGACGAGCCGCGGATCCTGAAGACTCCCATCGGGGGCGAGCATCGCTCGATGGAAGACCCTTGGCCCGCAGTCGAGCGGCCGAAGATTCACCGAGGCAAGGTGCCGAGCGCAGGTGCCTGATCCGCGCTTTGGAGAAGATTGGCCCGATGCGTTCATCGGTGGATACGCGATCAGCCGACTACTCCGCCGTTCGGACCACGAGAACGACGAGCCCGGCATGGCCTGGAAGATCTATCCGGCCATCTTCGAGTTCGACGGGGACGATCCGGCCAACCGGCCGACCTTGGCCATCGTCGGGGACTTCACGCTGTGGGCTGGCTCGGAGTGGGCCGGCGTCCGAGCGCATGCCAACCTCTTCGTCAGGGATGTCGAGCCACTGACTGACGATGAGTGGCAGGCTGCCAATGAACTCACCGTGCAGCATGTCGATTGGTTGGAGCGCGGCCTGTACGACTTCGTCGCTCAGGCCATGCGCGCGATGATGGCGAGCGGGTCAGGCCTCACTGTTCCCAGGAGCACGCCAGACTATGAACTCCTTCTCGTGGACATAGACGAGGTCGTGAACGACAGCGGCTTCCGGGATGCCGACTAGGCTGGCATGACCGGGCGAGGCGGCTACAAGCAGACCGACGGAATCGTCGTCGCCCGCCTCTGCGGCACGTCACGTCAACTAGCAACCGGGCACGCCGAGGATGACGAAGCGATCGCCGAACTCCAGGCAATCACGACCCGCGTCGAGCTGTTGAGCCAGGCTGCCGGCGTCTGCATGGCCCAGCACCGTTACAGCGCCGCGGTCCATCCGTTCGCAAGTCGGTCGGCGGACCTGTTGTTCGCTGCTGGCGCTGACCTCGAGTTGGCCGAGAAGCAGGCTGCACTGTCGCTCGCCTCATTGAATGGCAACCGCCCCTGAGTGCCCCTCGGACGCTTGGTTGTCTCTCCGCCCACCCGAGGGGCTGTCCTTTCTCGGGGACGCGACGACGCTACGACGAGCAGCGACCCAAGAGGAACAGTTCGGATCCTCTGATTTGCGTCGGAGTCCGGGCCTAGGGTGCCGGCATGAAGTCCTCACGTGCTCTGGTGGCGGCCCTGGTTGCGATCGGGTTGCTGGCTGTGGGGCTTGCTGCCGCCTTGGGGATCGTCCTCGCAAACGATGATTCGGACGACTCGCCCAGCAGGGCTAGCGACGTGTCGTCTGAGACGTCGGAGTCTCCGATGTCGCCTCTCCGGCCTGCGTGGCTCGCGTGCCGCGACTTTGACGAGGACGGCACGGTGGCGCTGACGGACGAAGACCAGTCGATCGTCATCAGCACGGGTCAGTACGGATCGGGTGTCGCGGCGGACTGCATCCTCGACCAACTTGAGGTCTCGGAGGCCATCCGGTCACAGGTGGACCACACCACGGCGATGATGGGCGTCCAGACTGCGGATCAGGATGGCCTCGCCTACCAGTGGTCGTATCACCCCGACAACGGCCTGAATATGACCATCACGGTGGACGGATCCGAGTAGCCGGACCCCAGGACGCTAGTTGTTTGGTCGCCGCCGAGCGCTCGCCGCCCTAGCAGTTCGCGCAGGCGTGACCGCCTGCTTCGCGATGATCTCCTCGACCATCCCGTCGGTGAACCGCCACACCGACCGCTTCGGCTTCACGCACGGCCAGCCGCCACCAGGGCGACACTTCATACGGACGTCGTCGACCGTGATTCCCAGAAGGTCGGTCAACTCGACGTCGGTGAGCAGCCTGTTCATCTCTTCAAGCCCTCTCAATCACGGCGACGTTCCCGAGCGCCGGGAAACATCGGCTTCACCTCTGGCGCCGGCGTGACTAGGTGGCGCGCCAGGATCTCCCGGACCTGCTCTTCGGTAAACCGCACCGTCTTGCCCAGCCGGTAATGAGGCCACCCCTCGCTCTTGCGGAGCTGAACGACGGTCGAGAGCGGCATGTTTAGCCGCTCTGCGAGGTCGGCGTGCGTGAGCAGGCGATTGCTGTCCATGGCCAACAGAGAACAGCATCGTGCTCATGCAGAACTACCTGACCCCCGAGCAAGCCGCCGAACTCTTGCCCTTCGGCAATCCGGATTGGATCCGTGCCCAGCTCCGGGCTGGTCGTCTGCGTGGCTCGAAGGTCGGTGGCCGCTGGCTGGTGGAGCCGGCCGCTCTCGAGGAGATGGTCTCGGCCGGCTCCAATCAGCAGGTCAGACGTCGGCGGCGCCGTACTACTTGACTGTCGCGAGGATGCGGGCGATCTCCTCAACCTGCTGGTCGGTGATCGGCGGCAGACTGGCGACGAACGCAGCCGCCCTCTCTTCGGGAGTCATGCTCGGATCCTTGTCTCTCGTCCGCGGCTCAGTCACGGGACGACATTGTCGTTGAGGCGCATGGCCTCGGCTGCTTCGGTCGCCTCCCTGACGTTCGCATCGAGAGCACACGCCATCGCGATCGACAGCTTCTCAATGAACAGCGAGGCAGCGGCGCCACTGGGGAACGAGTGCTGCCCGCCCTCCAGGTAGACCCAGGGTTCCCACGGCTGCTCACCCCACGCGATCGCGCTGACTTCCCAGACGTTTGGGAACGCGGTGAACTCGTCGGGACGAGCCTTGCGAGACTGGTTGCCCCACTTCACCTCATGCAACACGAGGCCGTTCTCACCGGGAGTGTGCGAGCCCTGGCGATAGGCGGTGTCGCACGGGAAGCGATAACACCGGACGGCGGCGCTCATCGGACGACCCTCAGGTTGGCGCGACCGGCCGGCCGGTCGTCGTCGCGGACATACCCGTAGGCCCCCGCCTCGCGCCCGAGCTCGAATGCCCGTCGGACCTGACGGCTGTAGGTCTTGTTGAAGTGCACCACGAGGGGGCCGACAACGAATCCCGCTCCGGAGCTGTGGGGCAGGGCCTCACGAACGCACCAGCGCACGCGGGTCAGGATGGGGGTAGCGCTTTCGAGCGCAGCAGTAGTACCGTTTAGTTCAGACATTGTGTTCCCTTTCGGAACGCCCGGCCCTGGTGGAGTTGCAGCTCCCCAGGGCCTGCTTGTTTCTCTGGGTCGAGAGGGCGGTTGCAGCCGCCCCTGAATCGCTGGTTCCTACGCCGTGCCGGTGATCGGCAGGCGGGACCGGGTCCTAAGTGGTCTAGACGGGTTCATCACCTCCTCTCGTCGTTGAGCCGCATCAGCCGAGGAAGATGCGGTGGCCGACCTGCTCCATCAGGGTCGGTGGCTGCTGGGACGCGAGCAGCAGGCAGGTGGCCGTGATGGCGGCGAAGATGGTGCACAGCACCAGCGCGGGGATGAGTCGCACGGTAGGGACCTCCAGAGATAGCAACTAGTGCGCTTCATCATGGGTCAGGCCGGTCGTCCGGAAGTCCGCCTCGACCTCGGCGGGCAGGCCGGCGTCGTCGCCGTCGACGAGGGCCGGGACGAGCCCGGCCTGCGCGGGCGGCCGGTGGGCCACGGAGTCGCGGATAGCGGACCGCACGGCTCCCGCCGCGCGCCACCACGGGTCGGGACCACGGATCCGGACCGGCGACCGGCCGGAGAGCAGCAGGGCCCCGTCCTGCGGGCTGTCCGACGGCGCGAGGCGACCCTCGGCGAGCACCCGCTCCCCCAGCTCCACCCCGGCCCACGCCGGGTCGCCGAGGACGACGACGGACCCGCCGAGGCTCCGGCGCTCACCGCGGGCGGTTGCCTCCTCCACCCGCAGCCGTACGACGACCCGGTCGCCCCACTGCCCGTCCACCCTCCGCGGGTCGGACACCACGGTGCCGACCAGGTCGGCGGTGGCCCGGCCGGCCGCCCACGTGCTCAGCGGGCTCGTCGCCACCGCCTCCAGCCTCAGCAGGGCTCCGGCGAGCACCGCCGCGCCGACGACGACGGACGCGAGGACCAGCCGCCGCCCGGGTGACCCGCGGCCGGCGCGGCCGGTCCAGGCGAGGGCGCCGGCCACGGCCAGCAACGCGACCAGCACCGGCACGGCCAGACCGCCGCTGCGGGTCGCCGCGATCCCGCCCAGCCACGCCGAGCAGCCCAGCACCGGCATCCGGAAGTCGTGCCCGGGCCGGGCGTGGGGCGCCGGCTCAGCCACCGGCCACTCTCCTAGGGTGATCGCCGTGAGCCGCTACACGACCCCCGAGCTGGCCCGCGGCGCGCTCGGCGCCCTGGTCGGCATCGCCGTGGCCGGCGCGACCGCGCGCGCCGTGCCGGGCGGTCCGGAGATGCTGCCCTACATCGTCGCGCCGATGGGTGCGTGCGCCGTGCTGCTCTTCGCCGTCCCGGCGAGCCCGCTGGCGCAACCCTGGCCGGTCCTCGGCGGCAACGTGATCTCGACCGCGGTGGGACTGGGCGCGCACTGGCTGGTCGACGACGTGCTGCTCGCGGCGGCGATCGGCGTCGGTGCCGCCATCGGCACGATGATGCTCCTCGGCTGCCTGCACCCGCCCGGCGGGGCGTGCGCCCTGCTGGCCGCCACGGCCACACCGGAGATCCACGAGCAGGGCATCATGTTCGCGCTCACACCGGTCGCGGTGAACACCGCGATGCTGCTGGTCGCAGCGATCGTCGTGAACAACCTGACCGGCCGCCGCTACCCGCACCGGCCCGCACCATCCGCACCGGCGAGCGCCGCCGCCGAGCTCGGCATCACGACCCCGGACGTCGAGCAGGCGATGAAGCGGCTTGCCGACCGCCTCGACGTGCTCCCGGCCGACATCGTCGCGATCGTCCGCGACGCCGAGACCCATGCCCTCGACCGGCGGCTCGGATCGGTCCCGGTGTCGCGCATCATGAACCGCGACGTCGCGGTGGCGCACCCGTTCGAGTCGATCTACCGCGCCCGGACACTCCTCGTGCAGCGGCAGGTCAAGACGTTGCCCGTCGTCGACGACGAGCGGCACGTGATCGGGGTCGTGTCGATCATCGACCTGTTCACCCGCGACATCGTCGAACTGGAGACCGTCGACTCGATCATGCGGACCGAGGTCACCACGATCCGCGAGGACACCCCGGTCGCCGAGCTGATCCCCGCGATGACCACCGAGGGCTACAAGAACGTGCCGGTCGTGGACACCGAGGACCGGCTCGTCGGGATGATCACACGCGGCGAGCTGATCGCGGTGCTGCACCGGGCGCTCCTCGGCGCCTTCTGACCCGCTCCTCCACGGCCCGGCCACGGCGTCAGACCGTCACGTGGGGGGCCAGCCTGGCGAGGGTCTTCTCGCCGATCCCGTCGACCTCGAGCAGCTCGTCGACGCTGGTGAACCCGCCCCGCTCCTCGCGCCAGCTGATGATCGACTGCGCGGTGACCGGGCCGACGTCGGGCAGCGCCTCGAGCTCCGCCTGCGTCGCGAGGTTGAGGTTCACCGGTGCACCGGCCGTCCCCGGGGCGGCCGCCCCCGCTGCCCCGGCGGCTCCCCCGGGCGCAGTCCGCGCGCCGACGACGACCTGTTCGCCGTCGACCAGCACCCGGGCGAGGTTGATCGACGTGAGGTCGACGCCCGGCTTCGCCCCTCCGGCCGCCTCGACCGCGTCGGTCACCCGGGCGCCGGCGTCCAGGACGACGATCCCGGGGCGGCGCACCTTGCCGGCGACGTCGACGGTGACCTGCCCGCCGGCGTCGGGCACCGCACTCGCACCGGTGGTCGTCCCGGATCGGGCCGGGACCAGCGGCTCGACGGCCTCGACGCTCGACGGGGCGACCCCGGGACCCGGATCGTCGCGCACGACCCACCACGTGGTGACCGCCAGCCCGGCGGCCACCACGAGCGCAACGACGGCCACGTGGACGGGCGCCAGGGGCGGCATCCGTTCGAGCACGGCCCCCGCCCCCCAGCCCGTACGACGCCGTGCCGCATGCCGCCCCGGGACGGGGATCGCAGGTGGTGGCTCCGGTGCCGGATCCGTCGGCGCCACGGGATTCGGCAGCCGGCCGGGCCCCCGGTCCGCCACCCGGGTGTGGTCGGCCCACCACGGCGCCGTCGCTCCCGTGGTGTCGAAGGTGTCGTCGTCCGGCTCGCGGTCGGCGGGGGCGCCCCGACCCTCGCCCGCACCGGCGGCGATCAGGGCGAGACGACGCGCGGCGACGTCATCGGTGGCGGGGCGTCGGGAGTGCATGCCGGCACGCTAGGCAGCCGGGGCGCCGGATGCCCCGGGCCGGCCGGAGACCTGTGGACGACCGGCTGCCGCCACCCCTGCCTGTGGACAGCTGGCGGACGTCCTCGTGACGAGCGGGACGGTTGAGGACCGGTCAGACGTCGAGGACCGGCGCGACGCAGATGGCGAGCATCCCCGGGCCGACGTGCGCACCGAGCACGCCGCCGAGCTCCACGCAGCGCACCGGGCTGCCGTCGGCGGCGGGCGCCAGCTGCTCGCCCAGCTGCTCGACCAGGCGCTCGGCCATCGCTGTCGCCCGCTCCTCGGCGGCCAGGTGGGCCACACAGGCCTCGACCCGCTGCTCCCCCGCAGCCGCCACCGCCATCGCCTCGAGCTGGGCGATCGCCTTGGCCGCCGTGCGCACCTTGGCCTGCGGTGCGATCACGCCGTCGACGATGCCGAGCAGCGGCTTCACCGCGAGCACCCCACCGAAGACGGCGGCCGCCGCACCGACCCGGCCGCCACGCCGGAGGTACTCCAGCGTGTTGACGTAGAACAGCGAGGTCGCCGCCTCGGCGCGAGCCCGCGCCGCCTTGGCCGCGTCCGCGGCCGTGCCACCGGCCCCGATGACCGCGCAGGCCGACTCGACGGCGTACCCGGTCGCGACCCCGACCTGTCGTGAGTCGACGCAGGTGACCGGTACGGGAGCCGTGCGCGACGCCACGAGGGCCGACTCGAAGGTCCCGCTCACCTCGGCCGACAGGTGGACCGAGACGATCTCGGTCGCCCCCTCCTCGGCCAGCTGCGCATAGAGGTCGGAGAACACCGCGGGCGCCGGGCGCGAGGTGCTGACCGCGCGCTTCTCGCGCAGCGCGGCGGCGACCTTCTCCGGGGTCACGCCCTCGGAGCCCTCGTCGAACGACTCGTCGTCGATGATCACCTGCAGCGGGACCACCCGGACCAGCCCGGAGCCCGCGACCTCCGCGGGAACGGTCGAGGCGGAGTCGGTGACGACGACGACGGACACGGGGCGATCACACCACGATGTTGACGAGCTTGGGCGCCCGCACGATCACCTTGCGGACCGTCCGGCCGTCGATGGCCTTCTGCACCGCGGGGTCGGCGAGCGCAGCCGCCTCCAGGTCGGCCTCGCTGATGTCGGGCGCGACCTCGAGGCGACCGCGGACCTTGCCCTGGATCTGGACGACCGCGGTCACGGCGTCCTCGACCAGCAGCGCCTCGTCGACCGCGGGCCACGGGACCTGGGCGACGGACGGCTCGTGGCCCAGCCGCTCCCACATCTCCTCGGCCGTGTACGGCGCCACCAGCGACAGCAGGATCGCGACCGTCTCCGTCGCCTCACGGACGGCCGGGTCCTCGGCGCCGCAGCCCGAGTCGATCGCCTTGCGGGTCGCGTTGACCAGCTCCATGATGCGGGCGACGACCACGTTGAAGCGGTAGGAGTCGAGCAGGTGCGCAGCCTCGTGCACCGTCCTGTGGGTGACCTTGCGCAGCGCGACGTCACCCGCGGTGACGTCCGCTCCGGGCGCCGAGGCCACGTCACCGGCGAGCCGCCAGGCGCGCTGGAGGAACTTCGCCGAGCCGGCCGGCGACACGTCGGCCCAGTCGATGTTGTCCTCGGGCGGGCTGGCGAAGACCAGCGTCAGGCGCACCGCGTCGACGCCGAACTCGTCCAGCTGCGCGCCGAGCGCGACGCCGTTGCCGAGGGACTTGCTCATCTTGTGGCCGTTGTTGATGACCTTGCCCTGCGAGAGGTACGCCGAGAACGGCTCGTCCCAGTCGATCAGGCCCTGGTCGCGCAGCGCCTTGGTGAAGAAGCGGGCGTAGAGCAGGTGGAGCACCGCGTGCTCGTCGCCGCCGAGGTAGAAGTCGATCGGTCCCCACGCCTTCGCCAGCGCCGGGTCGAAGGCCTGCGTGCTGTCGTGCGGCGAGAGGTAGCGGAAGAAGTACCAGGACGAGTCCACGAAGGTGTCCATGGTGTCCGTGTCGCGGGTGGCCGGCCCGCCGCAGGTCGGGCAGGACACGTTGACCCACTCGGTGGCAGCGCCCAGCGGCGAGGTGCCCTTCGGCTTCAGGTCCGCGCCGCGCAGCTCGGGCAGCTCGACGGGCAGCTGGTCGTCGGGGACGGCGACCTCGCCGTCCACCGGACAGTGGATGATCGGGATGGGCGCACCCCAGTAGCGCTGGCGGGAGAGCAGCCAGTCGCGCAAGCGGAAGTTGACGGTGCCCTGGCCGTGCCCGCTGGCCTCGATCGCGGCGATCGCCTTCGACACCTCGGCGGCCTTGTCGTAGGGCTGCTCGTCGTCGTACACGGGCACGATGGGGAGGCCGAACTTCTCGGCGAACTCCCGGTCGCGCTCGTCGTGCGCCGGCACGGCCATGATCGCGCCGGTGCCGTAGTCGGCCAGCACGTAGTCCGCGGCCCACACCGGGATCTGCTCGCCGGTCAGCGGGTTGGTGGCGGTGACCCCGAGGTCGACGCCCGTCTTGGGCCGGTCGGTCGCGAGGCGGTCGATGTCGGAGGCCTTGCGGACCTCGGTGAGGTAGTCCTCCAGCGCCTGCGCCCGCTCGGGGGTGACCAGCTGCCGGGCCAGCTTGGCATCGGCCGCGACGACCATGAAGGTCGCCCCCACCAGGGTGTCGGGACGCGTGGTGAAGACCGTGATCGGCTCGTGTCCCTCGATGTCGAACACCACGTGGGCGCCCTCGGAGCGGCCGATCCAGTTGCGCTGCGCGTTGACGACCTTGGGGATCCAGGTGTCCTGCAGGTCATCGAGCGAGTCGTGGAGCTCCTGGGCGTACTGCGTGGTCCTGAAGTACCACTGCGTCAGCTCCTTCTTGGTGACCTCCGCGCCGCACCGCTCGCAGGTGCCGTCGGCCAGGACCTGCTCGTTGGCCAGCACCGTCTGGTCGTTGGGGCACCAGTTGACCGGCGAGTTCTTGCGGTAGGCCAGGCCCTGCTCGCGCAGCCGGAGGAACAGCCACTGCGTCCACTTGTAGTACTCGGGGTCCGAGGTGTGCAGCCGGCGCGACCAGTCGAAGCTCAGGCCGTACTTCTTGAACGAGCTGAACTGCGTCTCGATGTTGGCGTAGGTGTACGTCGCCGGGTGCTCGTCGTTCTTGATCGCGGCGTTCTCGGCGGGCAGGCCGAAGGAGTCCCAGCCCATCGGGTTGAGCACCTCGAAGCCGCGGAGCTTCTTGTAGCGGCAGAGCACGTCGTGCAGGGCCATCACCTCGGCGTGGCCCATGTGGAGGTCGCCACTCGGGTAGGGGAACATCGTCAGCCCGTAGAACTTGGGCTTCTCCCCGGCGAGCACGGCCGCGTCGTCGGCGCGGAAGGCGTCGAGGCGCTCCCAGACCGGAAGCCACTTCTCCTCGACGGCATGGGCGTCGTAGTGGACCTCGGGGGATGCAGCCGTTTCACTCACGGCGCAAGGATAGTCGCCGCGGGGGGCGACTCAGGGCACGGCCTCGCCCGTCTGGACCCGCCACAGCGCGGCGTAGGCACCGTCGAGGGCGACCAGCTCGTCGTGGGTGCCCGCCTCGGCCACGCGGCCGCCGTCGAGGACCCAGATCCGGTGGGCGTGGCGCACCGTCGAGAGCCGGTGGGCGACGACGATCGTGGTGCACCGCTCGCCGGCCCGGCGCAGGGACTGCTGGATCGCCGCCTCGGTCTCGTTGTCGACCGCGCTGGTGGCCTCGTCGAGCACGAGGATCGCCGGGTCGCGCAGCAGCGCCCGGGCCAGCGCGATGCGCTGCCGCTGGCCGCCGGACAGGGTGATCCCCCGCTCCCCCACCCAGCTGTCGTAGCCGTCCGGCAGCCGCTCGACGAATTCCGCGGCCGCGGCCGCCTCGGCAGCGGTCCGGACCTCCTCGCGCGTCGCGTCGGGGCGTCCGTAGGCGATGTTCTCCGCGACCGTCCCCGAGAAGAGGTAGACGTCCTGGGCGACGTACCCCATCGAGCCGCGCAGCGAGTCCCAGTCGAGGTCGCGCACGTCGGTGCCGTCGAGCAGCACCTGCCCCGATCGCGGGTCGTCGAAGCGGAGCACGAGCCGCAGCAGCGAGGACTTGCCGGCGCCGGTCGGCCCGACGATCGCGTGCGTCTCGCCGGCAGGGACGACCAGGTCGAGGCCGTGGAGCACGTCCGGCCCGTCGGCGTACCCGGCTCGCACGCCGCGCAGCTCCACCCGCCCGCCGACGGGCTTCGCCAGCACCGAGGTGCCCGCCGGGACGTCGACCGGCTCGGCCAGCAGCGCCAGGA
The DNA here is from genome assembly GCA_964487275.1 of uncultured Nocardioides sp. Lineage (GTDB taxonomy): Bacteria > Actinomycetota > Actinomycetes > Propionibacteriales > Nocardioidaceae > Nocardioides. The sequence continues at coordinate 29,670 of CAZAQE010000028.1, forward strand.
TCCGCGCGGTGGAGGCCCGGCCGCGCTGGTAGAGGTCGAGCACCTCGGCCACGGCGGTCAGCGGCCACAGCAACCGCTGGGTCATGAACACCAGCACCGAGTAGAGGCCGAGCTCGAGCTCGCCGTCGAGCGTGGCCCAGCCGCCGAGCAGGAGCGTGCAGGTGAAGCCGGCGAGGATCGCCATCCGCACGAGCGGGACGAACGCGGCCGACGAGCGGATGGCCACCACGTTCGCCTCGCGGTACGCCGCCGACACGGCAGCGATCCGGTCACGTTCCCGGTCCTCGGCGGTGAAGGCCTTGATCGTGGCGATGCCGGCGAGATTCGCACCGAGGGCTCCGGAGAGGTCGGCGACCGACTCCCGGACCCGGTCGTAGAGCGGCTCCAGCCGCTTCTGGAAGTAGAGCGAGCCGACGACGATCACCGGGATCGGCAGGAAGGCGTAGAGGGTCAGCTCCCACGAGGCGACGGCGAAGACGATGCCCACCAGGACCACGTTGAGGGCGGTCTGCAGGATCTCCGGGAGACCGCGGTCGAGCAGGCGCTCGAGCTGGTTGACGTCGTCATTGAGGGTCGCGAGCGTCGAGCCCTGCGGGCGCGCCTCGTGCCAGCCCAGGTGCAGGTGCTGGGCGTGGTCGTACGCCTCGACCCGCAGGTCGTGCTCGATGCCCTGCGCCAACCCTCGCCAGAGCACGTCGGCGGCGTACTCGGAGGCCGACTCGATGACCCACACGACGAGGTTGATCGCGGCGAGCCAGCCGAGCTGGGCGTAGCGGGACTCGACGCCGAGGAGGTCGCCGACGAACGAGTCGGCGCCGCGGACGACGACGTCCACGGCCGCGCCGATCAGCAGCTCGGGGACGACGTCGGCCACCTTGTTGAGCGTCGACATCGCGACGGCGAGCACGAAGCGGCCGCGGAACCCGCGGTAGCGCTTCCAGAGCGCGCCCAGCGGCCGCTCGATCACCGGGTCCACCGCGTTCCTTCCGCCACCCAACAAGTTAGGTTGACCTTAGTCGAGCGCGGCCCGCGCCCCGCAGCCGGGGCCAGTAGCGTGACACCATGACTGTCACCGACCTCTTCCGACTCGACGGCAAGGTCGCCGTCGTCACCGGCGCCAGCTCCGGCCTGGGCGTCGACTTCGCGAAGGCCCTCGCCGAGGCGGGCGCCGACGTCGCCCTCGGCGCCCGCCGCGTCGAGCGCCTCGCCGACACCGCCGCGCTCGTCGAGGCCGCCGGACGCCGCGCACTGTCCGTGCAGACCGACGTCGCCGACCCCGCCTCCTGCCAGGCCCTCGTCGACGCCGCAATGGCGGAGTTCGGCCGGGTCGACATCCTCGTCAACAACGCCGGCGTCGGCACCGCCGTACCCGCGACCCGGGAAACACCGGAGCAGTTCACGCAGGTCATCGACATCAACCTCAACGGCAGCTACTGGATGGCCCAGGCGTGCGGGCGCGTGATGCAGCCGGGCTCGGCCATCATCAACATCTCCTCGGTGCTCGGCATCACCACCGCCGGGCTCCCCCAGGCCGCCTACGCCGCTTCCAAGGCCGGCGTCATCGGCATGACCCGCGACCTCGCGCAGCAGTGGACCGGCCGCAAGGGCATCCGGGTCAACGCCATCGCGCCCGGCTTCTTCACCTCCGAGATGACCGAGTCCTACCCGCCGGGCTACCTCGAGTCGCAGCAGGCCCGGATCCCCGCCGGCCGCAAGGGCGACCCGCGCGAGCTCGCGGCGACCCTGGTCTTCCTCGCCTCCGACGCCGCCGGCTATGTCACCGGCCAGACCCTCGCGGTCGACGGGGGCATGACGATCACCTGATCCTCCACCTGGTCCCCGAACACCGTGGCGAGGAACGACGAGGCCCCCGGCGCTGCCGGGGGCCTCGTGCGTGGGTACGACGGTCAGCGAGCCGCGAACGCGACCACGACCGAGGGGCGCGGGAACGCGTCGGTGTGCGGCCAGGTGCTCGCCTGGTTCTCGAACGTGGCACCGTCGATCTCGCCGGGGTGCTGGACGGCGACGAACAGCGAGCGGTCGTCGTCGGCGATCAGCGGGCCGCAGGCCTCGGCACCCTTCGGCACCGTGCAGAACTGCTGCACCTGGCCACGGTTCGGGCCGGAGACGGGCACGCGGAACACGCCGTCGTTGCTGCCGAGCACGTTGCCGTCGGTGGAGACCCACAGGTTGCCGGCGCTGTCGAAGGCGACGTTGTCCGGGCAGCTGATCGGGCTGACCTTGGTCTTGTCGAAGCCGCCGAACCACGTCTCCGGTGCGGCCGGGTCGCCGCACACGAGGAAGAGGTCCCACGTGAAGGTCGTCGCCGCGTGGTCGCCGCCGTCGGGAGTCATCTCGAGCACGTAGCCGTTGCGGTTGCCCTTGGCCGTGGTCAACGGCGCCGCGATGCTGGCGCGCACCTGCGACGACGCGAGCGGGTTGGCCTCGTCGGTCGGGTACTTCACGCCCCGGTCCGAGTTGTTGGTCAGGGCGGCGTACACCTTGCCGTTGACCGGGTTGGGCTCGACGTCCTCGGGACGGTCCATCTTCGTGGGCGCGACCTTGTCGGCCGCGAGGCGGGTGAAGAGCAGCACGTCCTGCACCGACATGCCGGGCACGAACGACTGGGAGTCGGAGGTCAGCGGCAACCAGGTGCCGGTGCCGTCGAACTGGCCGTCCTCCGTGCCGTCGCCGACCAGCTTCGCGACGTACAGCGTGCCCGTGGTGAGGAGGGTGAGGTTGTGGGCGCGCGCGGCCCGGGTGCCGGAGCCGTCGTACTTCCCGGCCGAGACGAACTTGTAGAGGTAGTCGCCGCGCTCGTCGTCGCCCATGTAGGCCACGGCATGGCCGTCGGCGGAGAGCGCGATGTTGGCGCCTTCGTGCTTGAAGCGGCCGAGCATCGTGTGCTTCTTCGGGGTGGAGGTCGGGTCGTAGGGGTCGACCTCGACGATCCAGCCGAACCGGTGCGGCTCGTGCGGCTCCTTCGACAGGTCGAAACGCGGGTCGACGCTGCCCCAGCCCCGGCCGGAGCCGCTGATGCCGTAGCGCGCGTACTGCGTGGCGTAGCGGGCGTCGAGGCCGGTGCCCTTGTCGAAGTACTGGTTGAAGTTCTCCTCGCCCGACAGCACCGTGCCCCAGGGGGTGGTGCCGCCGGCGCAGTTGTTGAACGTGCCGAGGACGTTCTTGCCGGCCGGGTCGGCCGTGGTGCGCACCCGCGCGTCGCCGACGACCGGGCCGGTCAGCTCGAAGGTGGTCGCGTCGTGGAGGCGGCGGTTCTCCCTCGCATGCCCCAGGCCGGTGCGCTTCCACGAGCCGGCGGGCTTGTGGCGGCGCACCTTCACCACGGACATGCCGTGGTTGGCGATCGCGATCCGCTTGATGTCGTCGGCCGAGTAGGTACCGGTCGGGAACATGAGGTTCTCGTCGGTGTACTCGTGGTTGACCACCAGCAGCGCCTCGTCGTCGCCGAGCGGGAGCAGGCCGACGTAGTCGCAGTTGTAGCCGAACTGCTTGCGGGCGGCCTCGACGGACTGCGCGAAGACGTCGAACTCGGGGGCACCCTTCACGACCGGGTCACCCCAGCGGATGACGACGTCGTGGTCGAAGCCCTTGGGCGTGGTGAAGGCGTCGAGCTTGTTCGGCTCGACCGGGGCGAACGCCGCGGCGCCGAGGGTGCCGGCCGAGGTCGGCGCGCCCGGGCGGCGCGGGGCCGACGTCGCGGCGGCAGCGAGGCCGCCCGACTGCACGACGCCGCCGACGAGGAGCGCGCCGGCCGTCATCGAGCCACCCCGGAGGAAGCTGCGCCGACCGACCGCACGGGCGATCTCGTCACGAACGTGACCGTGGTCGGTCGGGTTGGGCTCCGGCTGGTCGCAGGCGTTGCCGCAGCGGAAGAAGCAGGTCATGTGGGAGCGCGAACCGTGGCGGTTGCCCTGGTCGACCAGGGACAGGAGCGGACGGTTCTCGGGACGCGCAGAAGTCATGGCCGCAGCCGACCAGAGGCCGGTGAACCGGGACCGGCCCGCAAGTGGCGTGAGGGTGAAGTGGCGACGGCCCCTGATCGACTGCCGGTCCGGACCGGCATGATGGGCGCCATGGACCCCCGGCCCGGCTCGGCGCGCGAGGTCGGCGGCCTCTTCCTGCGTCTGGGCACCATCGCCTTCGGTGGACCCGCGGCCCACGTCGCGCTCATGCGCGAGGAGCTGGTACGCCGCCGCGCCTGGGTCACCGACGAGCGCTTCGCCGACCTGATGGGCGCGACCAACCTGATCCCCGGCCCCAACTCCACCGAGCTCGCCATCCACCTCGGCCACGAACGCGCCGGCTGGCGCGGACTGCTCCTCGCCGGGGTCGCCTTCATCCTGCCCGCGGCGCTGATGGTGACCGGCCTCGCCTGGGCCTACGTCGAGTACGGCGACACCCCCGCCATCGACGGGATCCTCTACGGCGTGGTGCCGGTCGTCGTCGCGATCATCGCCTGGGCGCTGGCCGGCCTCGGGCGCACGGTGCTGAAGTCCCCCTGGCTCGCGTTGCTCGCGGTGGCGGCCCTGGCGTCGTACCTGCTGGGCGTGAACGAGCTGGTGATCCTCTTCGGCGGTGCCGCGGTCGCGGCCGCGGCCAGGGGCGCGCACGCGTTGGCCGGCCGCGAGCGGCATCAGCTGCTGGGGCTGCCGCTGCTCGCCGGCACGCCCGTCTTCGCCGACCCGACCGGCACGCAGCTCGCCGAGCTCTTCCTCACCATGCTGAAGATCGGGTCGGTGCTCTACGGCAGCGGATACGTCATCCTCGCCTTCCTCGAGGGCGACTTCGTCGACCGGCTGGGCTGGGTGACACGCGACCAGGTCCTCGACGCCGTGTCGATCGGCCAGGTCACGCCCGGCCCGGTGTTCACCACCGCGACCTTCCTCGGCTACGTCGTGGCCGGCCTCCCCGGCGCCTTCCTCGCCACCGTGGCGATCTTCCTGCCGTCGTTCGTGTTCGTCGCCCTGCTGACCCGGGTCACGGGCTGGCTCCGCTCGCGCCCATGGACCTCGGCACTGCTCGACGGCCTCAACGCCACCGCCCTGGCCCTGATGGCCGGGGTGTCCTTCGAGCTGGCCAGGACGGGGCTCGTCGACGTGCTCACGGTGGGGCTGTGCGCCGCGACGCTGGTGCTGCTGTGGCGCACCAGGCTCAACAGCGCGTGGTTCATCGGGTGGGGCGCGCTCGTCGGCGTCGCCCACGTGCTCCTCGGCGGTTGAGCCGCGGCGCCCCTACCGCACCGGGTGGTGGCTGGTGATCGAGATCCGGTTGAACGCGTTCATCGTGATCGCGACCCACGCGACCGCGCTGTAGGCCGCGTCGCCGAGGACGGCGCGCGCCATGTCCTCGACGTACGACCGCTCGACCGGCTCGAGGACCCGCGTGATCGACTCGGCGAGCTCCAGCGCCGCGCGCTCCTGCTCGGTGAACAGGTCCGTCTCCTGCCAGGCGGGCAGCACCGCGATCCGCCGCTCCGACTCCCCCGCCTCGATCGCCTGCCGGTGGTGCAGGTCGAGGCAGTAGGCGCACCCGTTGATCTGGGAGACCCGCAGGTTGACCAGCTCGACCAGCGCGCGGCTGATGCCGGCGGCTGCGGCGGCGTCGCCCACCTGCTGGGACAGCGCCACCGCAGCCTTGTACGACGCCGGCTGGGCCTTGTCGAGGAAGACGTGGCGACGCCGGTCTCCGCCGGCGGGCGCGCTCATGCCGCGGGGTCGGTGATGTCGTCGTACTCGGGGTGCTTGGTCAGCCACTTCGCGACGTAGGGGCAGTGGGCGATGATGCGCTTGCCCCGGGCCCGGACGTCCGCGAGGGCGAACTCGACGACGCCGCCGGCGAGCCCCTGGCCGGCGTACCTGTCATCGACCTCGGTGTGGACGAAGTCGACGTGCTCGTCGTCAGGCAGGCGGTACTGCGTGAAGCCCGCGAGCTCGCCGCCGTCGCGGATCTCGTAGCGATGGTGCTCGGGGGCGTGGACGTAGGTGATCGCCGGATCGGTCATGGCGCCATCCTGCCGGGATGCACCGGAAAACACACGGAGGCCGCCCCGATCGGGACGGCCTCCGGCGTGGTGCGGTCGATCAGCGCAGGTCGAAGCGGTCGAGCTCCATGACCTTGACCCAGGCGGCGACGAAGTCGTTGGCGAACTTCTCCTTCGCGTCGTCGCTGGCGTAGACCTCGGCCAGGGCCCGCAGCTGCGAGTTGGAGCCGAAGATCAGGTCGGCGGCGGTGGCGGTCCAGCGGACCTCACCGGTGGCGCCGTCGCGGATCTCGTAGACGTGCTCCTCGCCCTCCGACGCCTTCACGACCGTGCCCGGGGCGAGCAGGTTGGTGAAGAAGTCGGTGGAGAGGACGCCCGGCTGCGCGGTCAGCACGCCGTGCGCGGCGCCGCCCACGGTGGCGCCGAGGGTGCGCAGGCCGCCGAGCAGGACGGTCATCTCGGGTGCCGACAGGTCGAGCATGTAGGCCCGGTCGACGAGCAGCGTCTCCAGCGGCAGCTTCTCGCCGGGGCGGACGTAGTTGCGGAAGCCGTCGGCGCGAGGCTCGAGGACCGCGAACGACTCGGCGTCGGTCTGCTCCTCGGTGGCGTCGGTGCGGCCCGGCGTGAACGGCACGGTGACCGCGAAGCCACCGTCGGCAGCGGCCTTCTCCACCGCGGCGGAGCCTGCCAGCACGATGAGGTCGGCCAGGGAGATCTTCTTCTCGCCCTGCGCGTCGAAGTCCGCCTTGATCTCCTCCAGCGTGCCGAGGACCTTGGCGAGCTGCTCGGGCTGGTTGACCTCCCAGTCCTTCATCGGGGCGAGCCGGATGCGGGCACCGTTGGCGCCGCCGCGCTTGTCGGTCGAGCGGAACGACGCCGCCGAGGCCCACGCGGTCGAGACGAGCTCGGCGACGGAGAGGCCGGACGCGAGGACCTTCGCCTTGAGGGCGGTGACGTCGGCGTCGTCGACCAGCGGGTGGTCGACGGCCGGCACCGGGTCCTGCCAGATCTGCGCCTCGGGCACCCAGGGGCCGAGGTAGCGGTCCACGGGACCCATGTCGCGGTGGAGCAGCTTGTACCAGGCCTTCGCGAAGGCGGCGGCGAACTCGTCGGGGTTCTCCAGGAACCGGCGCGAGATCTTCTCGTACTCCGGGTCGAAGCGGAGGGCGAGGTCGCTGGTCAGCATGGTCGGCAGCTTGTTGGGACCACCGTGCGCGTCGGGGATGATCGCCTCGGCGTCCTTCGCAACCCACTGCTTGGCGCCGGCGGGGCTCTCGGTGAGCTCCCACTCGTAGCCGAAGAGGATCTCGAAGTAGCGGTTGCTCCACTGCGTCGGCTTGTCGGTCCAGGTCACCTCGAGGCCGGAGGTGATGGTATCGCCGCCCTTGCCGGTGCCGTACGACGAGAGCCAGCCGAGGCCCTGCGCCTCGATCGGGGCCGCCTCCGGCTCCGGGCCGACCAGCGCGGCGTCGCCCGCACCGTGGGTCTTGCCGAAGGTGTGGCCACCGGCGATGAGGGCGACGGTCTCCTCGTCGTTCATCGCCATCCGGCCGAACGTGTCGCGGATGTCGCGGGCCGAGGCCAGCGGGTCGGGGTTGCCGTTGGGGCCCTCGGGGTTGACGTAGATCAGGCCCATCTGGACCGCGCCGAGCGGGTTCGACAGGTCACGCTCACCGCTGTACCGCTCGTCGCCCAGCCAGGTGTCCTCGGTCCCCCAGTTGATCTCCTCCGGCTCCCACACGTCGGCGCGGCCGAACGCGAAGCCGAAGGTCTTGAAACCCATCGACTCGAGCGCGACGTTGCCGGCGAGCACGAGGAGGTCGGCCCAGGAGATCTTCTGTCCGTACTTCTGCTTGACCGGCCACAGCAGGCGGCGGGCCTTGTCGAGGTTGCCGTTGTCGGGCCAGCTGTTGAGGGGGGCGAACCGCTGAGCGCCGTCACCGGCGCCGCCGCGGCCGTCGTGGATGCGGTAGGTGCCGGCCGCGTGCCAGCTGAGGCGGATCATCAGGCCGCCGTAGTGGCCGAAGTCGGCGGGCCACCAGTCCTGCGAGGTGGTCAGCACCTCGGTGACATCGCGCTTGAGCGCCTCGACGTCGAGCTTCGCGAACTCCTCCTTGTAGGAGAACGCCTCACCGAGCGGGTTGCCGGCCGGCGCGTGCGCGTGCAGCACGGACAGGTCCAGCTGGTTGGGCCACCAGTCCTGGTTCGTCCGCGGACGGTTGGTCTTCGGCGTCGGCGAGGACAGGGCGGGGTTCTCGCTCTCGCTCCCGCCGTCGTGGGCGACGGGGCAGCCTGCGTTCTCGGACATGCTCAACCTTTCAGGGGGTGGTCACTCAGGTGCGGACGGAACAGTCGGGGCAGACGCCCCAGTAGATGACCTCGGCCTCGTCGATGACGAACCCGCGGGAGTCGGACGCCGTCAGGCACGGCACGTGCCCCACGGCGCAGTCCACGTCGGCGATCGAGCCGCACGAGCGGCACACGACGTGGTGGTGGTTGTCGCCGGTGCGCGTCTCGTAGCGCGCGACGGAGCCCGCCGGCTTGATGCTGCGCACGAGGCCGGACTCGGTCAGGGTGTGCAGCGAGTCGTAGACCGCCTGGTGCGACACGTCCGGGAGCAGGGCCCGCGCCGCGGAGATGACCGACTCGGTGTCGGCATGCGGGTGGGCGTGCACGGCCTCGAGGACGGCCAGCCGGGGTCGGGTGACCCGGAGCGCGACGTCCCGCAGCAGCTGCTGGAAGTCGGGCTGGTCCATGCCGGCCATCCTGCCACTTTTCTTGAATGAGTCAAGACTCCACGCCAAGGAGTCCCGCGAGTCCTGCGGGTGTTCCCCGGGCTTCCGGGTACCGACGCCCCATGGACCTTTCACCTGCCTGGCTGATCGTGGGAATCGTCGTTGCCCTCTTCATCGTGGGCGGGCTCGTCTTCGCCTTCGTCGCCGACCGCAACCGCAACGAGGACGTTGCGCACGACACCGAACGCCTCGACCCCGACCCGACCAGTCCGCCGACCGACCCGTCGAGCCGCCACGGCGGCTGACGTCGTACGACGTCGGCACGGCTCGCGGTGCTGACCACCCCGCGGCGGGTCGGCGCCGTGCCGCTACGGTCGGTGCATGGCACACCGCATGAGGCTCCGGCGCACGATCGCCCGAGGCGCGCTCCGCGCGACGAGGTGGCGGCTCGTCGGTGACGTGCCGAAGGGCGGCGGGATCCTCGTCGGCGCTCCGCACACGTCCCAGTGGGACTGGGTCGCGATGCTGATGATCGCGTGGGCCAACGGGGTGCGACCGCACGTCTTGGTGGCCGACCGCTACTTCAAGGGCGTGGTCGGCTGGGTGCTGCGCCGGACCGGCGGGATCCCGCTCGACCGGTCGAGCCCGGGAGCCACCATCCGCGCGCTGCTCGCCGCTGCCGAGACCGACGACGCCTTCCAGCTGGTCATCGCACCCGAGGGCACCCGGAGCACGGGCGAGTTCTGGAAGCCCGGCTTCTACCGCATCTCCCAGCAGACCGGGCTGCCCATCAGCCTGGGCTTCGTCGACGGCCCGACGCGCACCCTGGGCATGGGGCCGACCTTCCACCCCACCGGCGACGTGGTCGCCGACATGGACCTGGTCCGCGCCTTCTACGCCGACAAGCGCGGCGTCCGCCCCGAGAACCGCACCGAGCCGCGGCTACGCGAGGAGTCGACGGAGACCCCGCCGGACGCCTGAGCCGTCGGCCCCGGCGCCGACCGTGCCAGCACTCCCCCGCAGGCCCCACCAGACGCTGGCGACGAGCAGCCCCAGCGCCGTCAGCACGTAGGCGTTGCCGGCGATCCCTTCAACGAAGCTCCAGTCGTACTCCCGCCCATGGCGGAAGGGCGACCACCAGACCGCTCGGGAGCACGCCACCGCGGCCACGCCGCCCGCGACCACGCGGGCGCGCGGAAGGCCGCTGCACCACAGGGCGATCGTGGTCGGCACCAGCCACACCCAGTGGTGGTCCCACGAGATCGGCGAGGCCAGCAACATCCCGTACGCCGCCGTGCACGCCGCGAGCGGCCGGGCCGCCGGGGAGTCCGAGCGCCAGAGCAGGGCGGCGCCGGCGAGGGCCACCACGCCCGTCGTACCGGCCACGACGAACCACAGCGAGGTGGGCGCCTCGTGCCCCAGCAAGCGGCTCAGGAAGCCCAGCACGGACTGGTTGCCGGCGTACTCCACCCCGCCGACGCGCCCCGGGTCCCAGAGCACGTCGGTCCAGTACGCCCAGGAGGCGCCCGGTGCGGCGACGGCACCGACGAGGACGGTGGCCGCGAAGCTCGCGACCGTGGTGCCGGCCGCGCGGCGGCGCCCCACGACCAGGAAGAACGCGACGAAGAAGAGCGGCGTGAGCTTGATGCCCGCCGCGAGGCCGACCAGCCAGCCGGCGTGCTTGCGGTCAGGGCGCAGGACGTCGGCCAGGATCGCCGCCATCAGGAACAGGTTGACCTGACCGAAGGAGAAAGTCGACCAGACGGGTTGCGAGGCCAGCGCCGCCACGACGGCTGCCGGCAGCACCATCCCCGTCGGGGCCGCGCCACAGGCGCGCAGCACCAGGTCCAGGGTGAATGCCAACACCACCACGCAGGCCGCCGCCCACAGGCAGGCGCTCAGCCAGATCGGCAGCACCGCGAGCGGCAGCATCAGCACCGCAGCGAAGGGCGGGTACGTGAAGGGCAGGTCCGCGACCTGGAAGCGCACCCCGTAGAGGTCGCCACCGAACAGGGCGCCGGCGCCGAGCTCGTAGACCCGCAGGTCGATGAACCAGCTCCAGCGCCAGGCCAGCACGCCGCACAGCAGCCCGACGGCGAGGGCCAGGGCGGCGACCAGGCGATGGGGGGTACGCGTCTCCACCCGACGAGGCTAGGTCCGGGGACCGGCCCGTACCGCGGACCGGACGCCGACGTACGGAGTCTTCACCCGATGGTCGCCGGCCCGTCGGTCGGGCCATTCCCCAAAACGCAGGAAGTCCGGGCCCTGGGGCCCGGACTTCCTGTCGCGGTGGAGGTGAGGGGACTCGAACCCCTGACCCCCTGCATGCCATGCAGGTGCGCTACCAGCTGCGCCACACCCCCGCACTCGTTGCTCCACCCGAAGGCGGGGCAACGGGTAGGAATACTAGCCAACCCATCCGGCGAAGGTGAAATCCGGGGGTCGGTTTCCTGCCTCAGGCGTTGTACGACGCCAGCGCCCACGCGCCCGTCGTGCGCTGCTCGAGCACGACCCGTCCGCAGTTGCCCAGGGCGCGCAGGTCACGCGCCTGCGCCAGCGGCCACCCGAAGAAGGCGACGAGGCCGGTGCGCGTGGCGGCGCCGTGCGAGACGGCGACCCCGCACTCCCCCGGGCCGAGGGCGGCGGCGAGCTCACGCAGGCAGGCCACGTAGCGCTCGGCGACCTCCCGGGGCGACTCGGCGCCGGGGATGCCCTCCCACTCGCCGTTGCGGAAGCGGGTGAACGCGGCCGGGTCGCGCGCCTCGATCTCGGCGTGGGTCAGGCCCTGGAGCTCGCCCAGACGGAACTCCCGCAGGCGCTCGTCGTACGACGGCACGAGTCCGCACTCCTTGGCGACCACCTCCGCGGTCACCCGCGCGCGGACCAGGTCGCTGGTCCACACCAGCGACGGGGACAGCTCCGCGACCAGCGGGGCGACGGCGCGGGCCTGCTCGAGGCCGATCTCGTCGAGCTCGGTGTCGAGCTGGCCCTGGACGCGGTGTGCGGCGTTCCAGGCGGTCCGGCCGTGGCGCAGCAGGACGATCCGGCGCGGGCTCATTCGGCGGTGGCGGGCCCGTTGATCTCGGCCGGCAGCTCGATGGCCGGGCAGTCGCGCCAGAGCCGCTCGAGTGCGTAGAACTCGCGCTCCTCGGCATGCTGCACGTGGATCACGACGTCGCCGTAGTCGAGCAGCACCCAGCGGCCGTCGCGGTGGCCCTCGCGGCGGATCGGCTTGGCGCCGAGCTCGCGGAGCTTGTCCTCGACCTCCTCGACGATGGCGCGGACCTGCCGGTCGTTGCCGCCGGAGGCGAGCAGGAAGGCGTCGGTGATCGCGAGCTGCTCGCTCACGTCGAACGCGAGCTGGTCGGTGGCGAGCTTGTCGGACGCCGCGACCGCGGCGGCGCGGATCAGCTCGACAGCGTGCTCAGAGGCGGTCATTCAGGTTCCGTTCCAGTGGTGCCGGGCGGGTAGAGCCCGTGCTTGGTGATGTATTGCACGACGCCGTCCGGGACGAGGTACCAGACCGGCTGGCCGGCCCGCTGCCGCTCGCGGCAGTCCGTCGACGAGATCGCCAGCGCCGGCACCTCCACCATGGTCACACGATCGTGCGGAATCTTCGCCAACGTCGCGGGGTCCATGTCGGCCCCCGGCCGGGTGCAGCCGACGAAGTGGGCCAGGTCGAAGACCTCGTCGGCGTCGCGCCAGCTGAAGATGTCGGTGAGCGCGTCGGCACCGGTGATGAAGTAGAGGTCGGCCCCGGGACGCTCGGCCCGCAGGTCCCGCAACGTGTCGATCGTGTAGGTCGGGCCGGCCCGGTCGATGTCGACGCGGCTCACCGTGAACCGGGGGTTCGCGGCGGTCGCGATGACCGTCATCAGGTAGCGGTGCTCCGCGGGCGACACCTCACGGTCGGCCTTCTGCCAGGGCTGGCCGGTCGGCACGAAGACGACCTCGTCGAGGTCGAACCAGCCCTGGACCTCCGAGGCGGCGACGAGGTGGCCGTGGTGGATCGGGTCGAACGTGCCGCCCATCACCCCGACGCGGGTGCGCCCGTCCGGCCCCGGCAACTGCAGTCCCTTCGCCGGGACGTCAGCTGTGGTCGCGGCCGCCGCCGAACCAGACGAGGCCGAGCAGCAGGAAGAGGAGGAAGGCCAGCGTGCCGCCGCCGATGATCCACGGGTTCACGGCGGGCTCGCCGTGCTCCTCGGCGGCGCTGACGACGGCGAGGGCGGTGAGGCTGATCTGGCTGAGCATGGCCCGGATCCTATCGGAGGGTCCGGGGCGCGCGCCGCCCAGATCAGTGGATGGCGAAGTCGACGCCCAGGAACAGGAGCGTGAACCGGATCGTGCGACCGACGAAGACGGTGGGGATGAAGGCCCACAAGGGCATCTTCAGGATGCCGCCCACGGCCGCCATCGCGAGCAGCGGAGGGATGCCGGCCGACGCGGCGAGGAACATGATGGCGACGGCGTACCAGGGGCGGCCCTGCATCCGACCCATCCACTTCTCGTACGACGCCTTCACCTTCGGGGCCGAGAGCTTCTTCTTCGCCCACGTCGACTCGGACCCGCGGCGCGCGGCCTCGTAGACGATCACCTTGCCGACCGTCGCGCCGGCACCGGCGGCGATGCCGAGGGAGACGGCGGCCGCGACACCGGGCTCGGCCGCACCCGCACCGAGGATGTAGACCTCGATCGGGAGGAACGGGAGCAGCGCGGACAGGAGGCTGAACGCGAACGTCGTCAGCCACAGGATCATGCCGGATCAGGCCTTCTCGCCCGGGGTCGACGGCTCGCGCGCGGGCACCGGCAGGCCGAGCTTCAGCAACCACCCCAGCGACACGCACTTCAGCACGAGCAGGCCCACCGCGATGATCGTGCCCAGCCAGACCCAGCCGCTGACCAGCAGGATGACCGCGAAGGCACCCGAGTTGGCCGCCTTGCCGACGCGCGACCAGTTCCAGAGGTAGATCCGGCGATCGATGACGTGGAAGTAGTTGGGGCTGCGGATCGGCCAGGCGAGGAAGGCCAGCGACAGGTACATGTCGATGACCATGAACTCGAAGAGGTAGATGCCGATCGGGATCCCGATCCACGTCATCGGGTCCTCGCTGATCCAGCCACCCGGCTGCAGCCAGATCAGGCCGACGTAGAGCGCCCCGCAGCTGAGCCGGTCGCACATCATGTCGATGACCGCACCCATCCGGGTCTCGCAGTCGCGCCAGCGCGCCCACTCGCCGTCGATGCTGTCGCCGACCCAGTACGTGACGAGGCCGATCACGATCCAGGCGAGGCTCTCGTCGTAGGCGGCCCACACGGCGATCGCGAGCGTGATGACGGTGCGGACGAAGGTGATGATGGTGGCCCCGGTGAAGAGCCGTTCGACGGAGGGATCGGCGTAGATCCGGTCCGGGGAGCCTGCCATGCGGCGAAACCTACCGGTCCCCCGGAAGCACCCGGACGACACTCCCCCGGGTTGGTCACCCACATTGGCGAGGGATTCACCGGCCGTCCACCTGCCGCCCCTAGCGTCGCGACGTGACCTGGCTGGCTGTCGTGTTCGCCCTGGCGGCCGCGGCGACCACTGCGGTGTCCACCTCGGCCCAGCACCTGTGGGCCCCACGCGCCCCGCTGGTCGCGGTGCTGCTGGCCATCACCCTGGGGCCGGTCGGCTTCGCCTTCCACGTGCTCGCCCTGGACAACGGCCCGATCGGCCTGGTGCAGCCGATCGCGATCCTCGGCATCGTGCTCGCCGTGCCCCTGCGGGCGGCGTTGGTCCGCACCCCGCCGGACCGGCCCGAGCTGGTCGCGGTCGTCGTGACCGGCCTCGCGATCGCCGCACTGCTGCTGGCGACCGATGCGCAGGAGGCGCCGCACGACCCCGACCCCGGAGTCCTGCTGGCCGGCGTCGGGGCCCTCGCCGTCGTGGCGGCGCTGCTGATCGCCGTCGCCGGCGGCGTGCCCCACCCGACCGGGCGGGCGTTCCTGCTCGGCAGCGCCTCCGGTGTGCTCTTCGGCCTGATGTCGGTGCTGATCGAGGCCGACCGGCTCCGCTGGGCGCTGGTCGCGTGCGGCGTCAGCGGCATCGCCGTCAACCAGCTGGCCTACCGGGCGGCGCGGCTGTCCGCGTCGATGCCGGTGCTCAACGTGGTCAACGTGCTGCTCACGCTGGGCTTCGCCCACCTCGTGCTGGGCGAGGTGCCCCGGCACAGCGTCCTGTCGGTCGCCGTCTCCGCGGTCGCCCTCGCCGCGATGGCGTGGGGGCTGTGGCGGCTGGCCGCCGAGCCGGGGTCAGCGCACGTGGCCGTCGCCGATGACGACGTACTTGGTGGAGGTCATCTCGGGCAGGCCCATCGGGCCGCGGGCGTGCAGCTTCTGGGTGCTGATCCCGATCTCGGCGCCGAAGCCGAACTCACCGCCGTCGGTGAACCGGGTGGAGGCGTTGACCAGGACGGCCGCTGAGTCGACCTCGGCCACGAACCGCCGGGCGGCGCCCTGGTCCTCGGTGACGATCGCGTCGGTGTGGCCGCTGGACCAGGTGCGGATGTGCTCGAGCGCAGCGTCGAGGTCGGGGACCACGCGCGCGGCGATGTCGAGGGAGAGGTACTCGGTTGCCCAGTCCTCGTCGGTGGCGGCCACCACGTCGTCGTACGAGCCGAAGGTGGCATCGCCGTGGATGGTCACCCCCGCGTCCTGCAGGGCCGCGACGACCCGCGGCAGGAACTCGTCGGCGACGTCGGCGTGCACGAGCAGCGACTCGGCGGCGTTGCAGACGCTGGTGCGGTGGGTCTTGGCATTGAGGACCAGCGGCAGCGCCTTGTCGAGGTCCGCCGCCCGGTCGACGTAGACGTGGCAGTTGCCGACACCGGTCTCGATGACCGGCACCGTCGAGTCGTTGACGACGGACTGGATCAGGCCGGCACCGCCACGCGGGATGAGCACGTCGACCAGCCCACGGGCCCGCATCAGCGCCTTCACGCTGTCGTGCGAGTCGCCGGGGACGAGCTGCACCACGTCGGCCTCCAGACCGGACGCGGCGACCGCGTCGCGGAGCACGGCGACGATGGCGGCGTTGCTGGAGCGGGCCGAGGAGCTGCCGCGCAGCAGCACGGCGTTGCCGGACTTGAGGCAGATGCCGGCGGCGTCGGCGGTCACGTTGGGCCGGGCCTCGTAGATCATCCCGACGACACCGAACGGCACCCGGACCTGGCGCAGCTCCAGCCCGTTGGCCAGGACGCCGCCGCGCACGACCTCGCCGACGGGGTCGGCGAGCCCGGCGACGTCGCGCAGGCCCTGCGCCATGCCCGCGAGCCGCTCGTCGGTCAGCCGCAACCGGTCGATGATGTTGGGCGGGGTGCCATCCGCCTCGGCGCGGGCGACATCTTCGGCATTGGCAGCGAGGACCTCCTCCGAGCGGGCGAGCAGGGCGTCGGCCATCGCGTGCAGCGTGGCGTCCTTCTGCGCCCGCGTCGCCAGGGCCAGCCCGCGGCTGGCGACCCGCGCCCGCTGGGCGACCTCACGTACGGCTGCCTCGGCACTCATGGGTCAAGGATAGGGCCGTCCGGCACGGCCTCCGGCCGGGTATCAGGCGCAGGGCCGGGACGTCGGCTCGATGCCGACCCGATGGGTCACGCGGCCGTTGTTCCACATCCGCAGGAACATGTCGTCGTAGGTCCTGGTGACCCGCGCACCGTGCAGCTCGAGGGTGACCTCGTCGCTGCTGAGCCCCGGCGGCGACCAGTTCTCCGAGCCGGTCCAGACCAGCCGGTCGCCCCGTCCCTGGTAGGTGCCGTTGACCGTCACGTACTTGAGGTGGGAGTAGCAGCTCGGGCCGTAGACGGTGTCGTCCGGGTCCGAGGTCGACGGGCGCGGGCCCCAGTCCCAGTCCGCCGACTTCACGCCGATCCGGGCCTGCAGGAGGATGCGGACGACCTCGCGGCTCATCAGCGAGCCGATCACCCGCACCTGGCACCCGTTCCTCCGGTGCAGCGCCAGCAGTCCGGCCAGGCGCTCCCCGCGGGTGCCGTACCAGGCGCGCATGTTCACGGTGATGACCGTCCGGCGGGCCGTGTTGCCGTAGCCCACCGGCGCGGCGCAGCTGACGTCGCGGAGCCGGACGTACGGCGCGTCGGTGATCGCCCTCGTCGTGGTGACGCGGCTCGTCGAGCCCGTGACCGGGCGCTGGAAGTAGGCGTTGACCTGGTCGCTGACGTAGGTGATCCGACGGGGAGTCCAGGCCCGGTCGCGGCGCATCTGGTCGAACACGGTCCACCACGTCCGGAACAGGCCGTACTCGCCGGCGATCGCCACCGAGTCGTTCCACTGCCCGTTCATGGCGGCGGCGGCCAGGTTGGACGAGCTGCTGATGAGCAGCCGTGGAGTCGCACCGGTGCGGGTGAAGGAGTAGACCTTCAGGTGCATGTTGCCCGCCGGGCTGCTGTTGCGGCAGGCGTCCCGGCAGACGTAGAGGAAGCTGGAGTGGCTCGGGTTCTTGCCGATGGCGCGCTGCACGCGCGCCTCGAGCGGCCCCACCAGGTTGGCGTTGACGATGACCTGGACCCGCACCCCACGTCGCTTGGCCGCGATCAGCTTGTCGGCACTGGCCTTCAGCCCGAGGTTGTAGGTCGCGATCCGGATCATCTCACCCGGAGGCGTGTGGTCGATCGCGGCGTGGATACGCCGCACGATGAGGGCACGCTGCTCGAAGTCGCCGATCGGCCAGTTGAACGTGACGCCCGTGTAGGGAACCCAGGGGGCCGCTGCCGCTGCCGCGCGGGACGCCGCCGGCGCAGGCGCTGGCGACGCCTTCGCGGGCTCCTGCCACCGGGCAACGGCCACGAGCGAGAGGACCATCGTCAGTGCCGCCGCGACGATGGGTGCGGTCAGGGTCTTCCGGGTCTGCAGAGCCACCAAACCAAGGTATATCGATAGACTTTATGCAATCAACTCGGCGGAGGCCGCGGGACGAGGCGGTGAAATGGCGACGAGCGCCGCGCCCCTTGCGGGGCGCGGCGCTCGTGCGTCGGCTGGTGCCGCCTGGCGGCTCAGCCCTTGCGCTTCTCGATCTCGGCGGTGACGGCCGGGAGGACCGTGTGCAGGTCGCCGACGACGCCGAAGTCCACGAGCTCGAAGATCGGGGCCTCCTCGTCCTTGTTGACCGCGACGATGGTCTTCGAGGTCTGCATGCCGGCGCGGTGCTGGATCGCGCCCGAGATGCCGTTGGCGACGTACAGCTGCGGCGAGACGACCTTGCCGGTCTGGCCGACCTGGAAGGTGTGCGGCTTCCAGCCGGAGTCGACGGCGGCACGCGAGGCGCCGACGGCCGCGCCGAGCGCGTCCGCGAGACCCTCGACCGCGGCGAAGTCACCGCCGGTGCCACGACCACCGGAGACCACGATCGCGGCCTCGGTCAGCTCGGGACGACCGGTGGCCTGACGCGGCTGCGCGGCGACGATCTGCGCGGTCTTGGCAGCGTCCGAGATCGACGCGGCGAACTCCTCGACGGCGCCGGCGCCGGCGCCCTCCTCCGGAGCGGCCGCGTTGGGCTTGACCGTGATGATCGGCGTGCCCTTGACGACCTTGGCGTCCACCGTGAAGTTGCCGGCGAAGACCGACTGGGTGGTGACGATGTCATCGCCGTTGACCTGGACGTCGACGGCGTCGGTGATCAGGCCCGAGGAGAGCTTGATCGCCAGACGGCCGCCGATCTCCTTGCCCTCGGCCGAGGCCGGGATCAGGATCGCGGCCGGCGAGGTCTTCTCGGCGAGCTGCTGGAGCACCTCGGCCTTGGGGGCCACCAGGTAGCCCTTGATCTCCGTGTCGTCGACGACGTAGACCTTCTCGGCGCCGTAGGCCTTGACCGCGTCAGCGGCAGCGGCGGCCTTGTCGGCACCGCCGATGAAGACGGCCGACGGGGAGCCGATCCGCTTGGCGATCGCCAGCAGCTCGTAGGTGGGCTTGCGGACCGCGCCGTCGACGTGGTCGACCAGAACGAGAACTTCAGACATGACTATTCGATCCCTTCTGGCTTCTCAGATGAACTTCTTGGACGCAAGGAAGTCGACCAGCGCGGTGGCGCCGGAGCCGTCCTCGTCCTTGACGATCTCGCCGGCGGTGCGCGGCGGGCGGGCCGTGGTGGCCTCGACCTTGGTCCAGGCGGCGTCGAGGCCGACCTCGGAGGCGTCCACGCCGATGTCGGCGAGGGAGAGCGACTCCAGCGGCTTCTTCTTCGCGGCCATGATGCCCTTGAACGACGGGTAGCGGGCCTCACCCGACTGGTCGGTCACGGACAGGACCAGCGGCAGCGTTCCGCCGATGACCTCGGTGGCGGTGTCGCCGTCACGCTTGATCCGGACCTGGTCGCCCTGGGTCTCGACGACCGCGGCGAGGGTGACCTGCGGCAGGCCGAGGCGCTCGGCGAGCATCGCCGGGACGACGCTCATGCCGCCGTCGGTGGACGCGAGGCCACCGACGATCAGCTCCGGGACACCGATCTTCTCGATCGCCTTGGCGAGCACGAGCGAGGTCGCGATGGCGTCGGAGCCGGCGATCGCGTCGTCCTGCACGTGGACGGCCTTGTCGGCGCCCATCTGCAGCGCCTTGCGGACGGCGGCCTCGGCCTCCGCCGGCCCGACGGTCAGCGCGGTGACGGTGATCTCCTCGTCGGCGCGCTTCTCCTTGATCTGGAGGGCCTGCTCGACGGCGTACTCGTCGAGCTCGGACAGCAGGCCGTCGACGCCGACGCGGTCGACGGTGTTGTCCGCCTCGAACTTGCGGTCGCCCGTCGCGTCCGGGACGTACTTCACAAGGACGACAATGTTGGAGAGAGTCATGGTTGTGGCCGGACCGGCCCCTTCCTGTGCTTCGTGGGTCCTGCCGCGTGGTCCGCGAGCAGGGCGCAACTGAGGTCCGTTTCCGGACAGCGTCTTGCAGGTTACCGCCCGGTCATCAGCCGGGGAATCCACGTCTCAGTGGACTACCTCACACGCGAGGGCCCACCCCGGGTCCGTCAGGGACGCAGGAGCCGCTCGAGGATCCGGCCGACGACGAGGTAGACGACGCACGCGATGCCGTAGTTGAACAGCGCCGTCTTCACCGAGCCGTTGGGGTCGGCGAACTCCTTCACCGGGTTGCCCAGGTCGAAGAAGCCGAGGTCGAAGGTGTCGGCGAGGTCACGCACGGCCTGGACCAGCGCGTTGTCCTCGTTGGCCTCGAGCGCGTAGGAGAACGCCGCGGCGGCGAGCACCATCGCGAGCGTCACACAGATGATCCACACGACCCGGGCAGCACTGTCGCGCAGGCGCGCGACGTTGAGCGCACGGGTGTCGGTGCCGCTCGCGCCGTCGGCGCCGGCGGGTCCGGCCTTGTGCTCGCCCATCGGGTCCTCCGCCATGTCGTCATCCTCCGCCATGCCGCTCAACGACCTTCGAAGATGGCCTTGCCCGGCCCGTTCTCGATGAACGACGCCATGCCGGTCCGGCTGTCCTGGGTGGCGAACACGGCCGAGAAGTGCTGCCGCTCGATCTGGAGGCCGGTCTCGATGTCGGTCTCCAGCCCGCGGTCCACGGACTCCTTGATCGCCCGCAGCGCGTACGGCGCCGCGCCGGCGAACGTCGACGCCCAGGCGACGGCCTCGGCGTACACGTCGGCGGCCGGGACGACACGGTCGACCAGGCCGATCGCGAGCGCCTCCTCCGCCTTCACGAAGCGACCGGTGTAGAGCAGGTCCTTCGCCCTGCTCGGACCGACCAGTCGCGGCAGGCGCTGGGTGCCGCCCGCGCCCGGGATGATGCCGAGCAGGATCTCGGGCTGGCCGAGGACGGCGTTGTCGGCGGCGAAGCGCACGTCGGCGGCCATCGCGAGCTCGCACCCGCCGCCGAGGGCATAGCCGTTGACCGCCGCGACGACGGGCTTGGGGATCCGGGCGACGGAGTTGACGGCGTTCTGGAGCTTCTCCACCCGGTCGACCATGTCCGTGTAGGACATGTCGGCCATCTCCTTGACGTCGTTCCCGGCGGCGAAGACCCGCTCGCCGCCCCAGACGACGACGGCGCGGACGTCGGACCGGTCGGTGGCCTCGGCCGCGGCGAGCGTGAGCTCGTCCTGGACCTGGATGCTGATGGCGTTCATCGCCTTGGCGCGGTCCAGACGGATGGTCCCGACTCCGTCGGCGACCTCCAGGCGCACGAACTCGCTGGTCATCTGCTCCCTCTCGATGGCTCGGCTGGGGGTTGGGCCCCCCGTCCCGCATTCTGCCGCTACCCGGTGGGGTCGGTCACCTGTACCCGCCACTTGGGCGCGTCGTGCAGTTCGACGACCCTGCACAATGGCCCGGTGACCCCCACCCTGTGGCGAACCCTCGGAGAACAGGCCGAGGTGTGGCCGGGGCGCAACTGGCCGCTCGGCGCGACCTGGTCGGCGGAGTCCACGAACTTCGCCGTGTATGCGCCCAACGCGACGGCCGTGTGGCTGTGTGTCGCCCTCGACGGACCGGGGGGCGCCGAACGCCGCCACGCGCTGACAGAGCAGTCGCTCGGCATCTGGCACGGCGCGCTCCCGGCCGTCGCCCCCGGCACCCGCTATGCCTACCGTGTCGAGGGGCCCGACGCGCCCGAGGAGGGAATGCGCTTCGACCCCTCCGTGCCGCTGCTCGATCCCTACGGACTGGCCGTCTCGGGCGAGGCCGGCGCGGCCTGGAGCGTCGTCGTCGACCCGGCGTTCGACTGGCAGGGCGATTCCCCGATCCGGCGCCGCTACCTCGACACCGTGATCTACGAGCTGCACGTCAAGGGGTTCACGAAGCTCCACGACCGGATCCCCGAGGAGCTGCGGGGCACGTACGCCGGCCTGGGGCACCCCGTCGTCACGGACTACCTCAACGACCTCGGCGTCACCGCCGTCGAGCTGCTTCCGGTGCACCAGTTCTTCTCGGAGCCGGCGCTGGTCGAGCGCGGCACGGTCAACTACTGGGGCTACAACTCGATCGGGTACTTCGCGCCGCACGCGGCGTACTCCGCCAGCGGGGACCTGGGCCAGCAGGTCACCGAGTTCAAGGAGATGGTGCGGAGCCTGCACGCGGCCGGCATCGAGGTGATCCTCGATGTCGTCTACAACCACACCGCCGAGGCGGGCCCGGACGGACCGACCTACTCCTTCCGCGGGCTCGACGACCGCGGCTTCTACCGCCGCAACCCGCCCGGACTGGACGGCGACCCGGACTACGACGACACCTACTGGGACGTGACCGGCTGCGGCAACACGGTCAACTCCGAGGACCCGCTGGCCCTGCGCCTGATCCTGGACTCACTGCGCTACTGGGTCACCGAGATGCACGTGGACGGGTTCCGCTTCGACCTGATGTCGGCGATCACCCGCACTGCCGGCCCGGACGCGATCAGGGTCGACATGGCGTGCAAGCTCCTCATCGCCATCGGGCAGGACCCCGTGCTGCGGCACGTGAAGCTGATCGCGGAGCCGTGGGACGTGTCGATGGACGGCTACCTCGTCGGCGGGATGCCGCCGCCGTGGGTGGAGTGGAACGACCAGTACCGCGACACCATCCGGGACTTCTGGCGCGGGCAGTCCGGCGGCACCCAGACCGTGGCGACCCGGCTCGCCGGCTCGTCGGACCTGTACGCCGACGACGGCCGCTCGGCGTACAACTCGGTCAACTTCGTCACTGCCCACGACGGCTTCACCGTGCGCGACCTGGTCTCCTACGACCACAAGCACAACGAGGCCAACGGCGAGGACAACCGCGACGGCTCCGACAACAACCGCTCGTGGAACCACGGCGTCGAGGGCGAGACCGACGACCCGGACATCGTGGCCCTGCGCCGGCGGCAGGCCGCCAACCTGATGGCGACCCTGTGCCTGTCCAACGGCGTGCCGATGCTGACCGCCGGCGACGAGCGAGGCCGCACCCAGCGTGGCAACAACAACGCCTACTGCCAGGACAACGAGATCTCCTGGATCGACTGGAGTGCCGACGACGCGTGGCTCGACGTCTACGAGGCCACCCGCACGGCGCTGCGGTTGCGGCGCGAGCACCCGGCGCTGCGGCAGCGGCACTGGTTCGAGGGGCGCCCGACCATCGTCGGCGGCCCCAAGGACCTGGCCTGGCTGCACCCCTCGGGTCGCGAGATGACCGACGAGGACTGGTACGACGCCGGGCTGCCCACCATCGGGATGTTCGTGTCCGGGCGGCCGCTCCGCCAGCCCGGCCCGCGCGGCGAGCAGCAGATCGACACGTCGTTCCTGCTGTGGTTCCACGCCGGCGCGGACCCGGTCGAGGTCTTCCTGCCGGACAACGACTGGGTGCACGCGGGATCGGTCGTGCTGTCCACCGACCCCGGTTTGCCGGACGGGACGCGGGTCGAGGTCGGCGAGGTGCTGACGATCGGCGCGCGGAGCGTGGTCGTCATGCAGGAGGCCGACGCCTGACCACGAACCGCGACCGGCAGGCCTTCACCGCTGAAGCGACGTGGTTCATGCACGGCCGCGGCTCCGCCGAGATCGGCGAGACTCGTCCATGGGCACGTGGTGAGGTCGACGGGATGCCCGCGCTGAGTGCCCTGCTCTCCTCCTCGCGCGTCACGCCCATCACTGTCGACCTGGCCGCCTTCGAGCTGCTCGCTCGGGACACTCGCGGCGGCACATGCGGATGGCTGTGCCTGGAGCCGTCGCCGGGGAACCTCGCTGAGGACACTTGCCTGCCTCCGGGGCTTGGTGCCTTCTGGCACCCCAGCGGACGAGACCGTCGTACCGGACAAATCGGTCGTGAATCGGGCGAATCCACTACCGATCTGTCCGGTACGACGGCAGAGGGTCAGGCCAGCGCGACGACCCCCAGCTCGGCGGGTGCGACCAGCAGCGGGTGCTTCGGCACGACCCGGACGGTGTAGCCGAACGGGCCGGGGCGGCCGAGCTCGAGATCGCCGTCGAAGCGGTGGCGGCCGCCGTCGTACGACTCGACGAGCGTGAGCGCGGTGAGCGCGGTGTCGACGAGGTCGTCCTCGGCGTCGACACGGCCGTGGACCAGCTGCACCTCGACGTCGCCCGGGGCGAGGTCGCCGAGGGCGACGTAGGAGTGCACCGCCAGGCGCGCGCCGACCTCGGTCACGTCGCCCAGGCCCGCGGCCTCGACGTGCTCGACCCGCACGCCCGGCCACGCCGCGCGGACGCGCGACTTCCAGGCGGCGAGGTCACGCGCGCCGTTCTCCGTCGCCGCGAGCGCGCGGGCGTTGGCGGCGGCCGGGGCGTAGAGCTGGGCGATGTAGTCGCGGACCATGCGGGTCGCGAGCACCTTCGGGCCGAGGTTGGCCCAGGTGTGGCGCAGCATCTCGATCCAGCGGCCGGGGACGCCGTCGGTGTCGACGTCGTAGAAGCGGGGGGCGACCTCGTTCTCGATGAGGTCGTAGAGCGCAGCGGCCTCGAGGTCGTCGCGCTTGTCGGAGTAGTCCTCCAGGCCGTCGGCGGACGGGATCGGCCAGCCGAACTCCGGCTCGTACCACTCGTCCCACCAGCCGTCGAGGATCGACAGGTTGAGGCCGCCGTTGAGCGCGGCCTTCATCCCCGACGTGCCGCACGCCTCGTAGGGGCGCAGCGGGTTGTTGAGCCACACGTCGCAGCCCGGGTAGAGCGGCTGCGCGAGGGCGATGTCGTAGTTGGGCAGGAAGACGATGCGGTGCCGCACGTCCTCGGCGTCAGCGAAGCGGACCAGCTCCTGGATCAGCCGCTTACCGCCGTCGTCGGCCGGGTGCGCCTTGCCGGCGACGACGAGCTGGACGGGGCGCTCGGGGTGCAGCAGCAGCGACTTGAGGCGCTCGGGGTCGCGCAGCATCAGCGTCAACCTCTTGTACGACGGCACGCGACGCGCGAAGCCGATGGTCAGCACGTCCGGGTCGAGCGCCTCGTCGATCCAGCCGAGCTCGGCGGGCGCCGCCCCGCGCTTCTCCCAGGACTTGCGCAGGCGACGCCGGGCGTCGGCCACGAGCCGCTCGCGCAGCGCGCGCTTGGTCCGCCACACGTCGGGGCCGGAGACCTTGTCGAAGGCGGCCCAGAAGGCCTCGGTGTCGTCGCCGTCGTAGTCGGCCCCCTGCGCGGTCGCGAGGGCCGCGACCTCGGGGGCGACCCAGGTCGGGGCGTGCACGCCGTTCGTGATCGACGTGATCGGCACCTCGGCCTCGTCGAACGCGGGCCACAGGCCGTTGAACATGCCGCGGCTGACGTGGCCGTGCAGCTGCGAGACCCCGTTCGCGCGCTGCGCGAGCCGGAAGCCCATCACCGCCATGTTGAAGACGCCCGGGTCCCCGCCCTCGTAGTCCTCGGCACCCAGCGCGAGCACCAGGTCGACCGGGACCCCGGGGGTCGCGCCCTGATCGCCGAGGTACTGCTCGACGAGCGTGCGCGGGAAGCGGTCGATGCCGGCCGGCACCGGCGTGTGCGTCGTGAAGACGGTCGACGTACGACCGATCTCGAGGGCGGTCGCGAAGTCGATGTCGCTCTGCGAGGTGAGCTCGCGGATCCGCTCCACGCCGAGGAAGCCCGCATGGCCCTCGTTGGTGTGGAAGACCTCCGGCGCCGGAGCGCCGGTGATCCGGGAGTAGGCGCGCAGGGCGCGGACGCCACCCACACCGAGGAGCAGCTCCTGGCGCAGGCGGTGCTCGGTGTTGCCGCCGTACAGGCGGTCGGTGATCAGCCGGTAGGGCTCGGGGTTCTGCTCGAAGTCGGTGTCGAGGAGGAGCAGCGGCACCCGGCCGACCGAGGCCACCCAGATCCGGGCCAGCAGGTCGGGGCCGTCGGGCATCCGGATGGAGATCGTCGCCCGTTCGCCGTCCTCCTCGTGGAGCAGCGAGATCGGGAGCCCGTCGGGGTCGAGCACCGGGTAGCTCTCGACCTGCCACGCCTCACGCGACAACGCCTGCTTGAAGTAGCCGTGCTTGTAGAGCAGACCGACACCGACGATCGGCGCGCCGAGGTCGCTGGCCGCCTTGAGGTGGTCGCCGGCGAGGATGCCGAGGCCGCCGGAGTACTGCGGGAGGACCGCGGTGATGCCGAACTCGGGCGAGAAGTAGGCGATCGACGCCGGCCACGTCCGGTCCGGCTCCGCGGCGCTGGCCCGCTGGTACCACCGCTCCCCCGTGAGGTACGACGCCAGGTCGGCGCGCACCTCGGCCACCCGCGCGACGTAGGACTCGTCGGCGGCCAGCTCGGCCCAGCGCGCGGCCGGCACCTCCCCCAGCAGCCGCAGCGGGTCGCGCACACCGAGCCACAGCTCGGGGTCGATCTCCTCGAAGAGCGCCTGGGTCGGCGGGTGCCACGACCAGCGCAGGTTGGCCGCGAGCTCGCCGAGCGCGGCGAGGGCGTCGGGCAGGACGGGGCGGACCGTGAACCTCCGGATCGCACGCATGGCTCCGACGTTAACGCCTGCGACTTGAACGATCCAATGACGTGACCGCCTGCCGGGCGCCCCACGCCGCTCCGAGGTGTCACCAGAACTGTGCGCGACAGGCCGTAACCCCTCGACGTCACGGCGGTTGAGGGTGCAACAGACGGGCGAGGCGGAGTCATGGGGGCTGCCTCGCCCGTCGTTGTCCTCTCCGGCCCTAGGCTGGTCCCGATGAGCACCTCAGCCCTCCGCTCCGTCGCCGACCACCAGCGCCACGTCGCCGAGCTGCTCGTCCGCCCGGGCGGCCCCGGCGGGTGGCCGACCGAGACGGTCCCCCTCGAGGACGCGCGCGGCCGGGTCCTCGCCGAGTCCCTGCGGGCGGCCGAGCCGCTGCCGGCCTTCGACAACTCCGGGATGGACGGGTACGCCGTCCGGGCGGCCGACGTCGAGGGCGCCTCGTCCGACGCGCCGGTCCGGCTCCCGGTGGCGGGCGACATCCCCGCCGGTGCGCCGGTGGGCGTGCTGGCTCCGGGCACGACGCTGCGGATCATGACCGGGGCCGCAGTGCCCCGGGGCGCGGACGCCGTCGTGGAGGTCGAGGTCACCGACGGCGGCACGGAGACCGTCACGATCAGCGAGGCACGCCAGGCGGGGAGCTTCGTGCGCCCGGCGGGCAGCGACGTCGCCGTGGGCGACGAGGTGCTCGCCGCCGGTGCCGTGCTGGGGGCTGCCCAGGTCGGCGTGCTGGCCGCTCTCGGCGTCCGCCAGGTCGTCGTACGACGCCGTCCGCGCGTGCTGGTGGTGTCGACCGGCTCGGAGCTGGCCGAGGAGCCGCTTCCCGGCTCGGGACAGATCCGCGACGCCAACGGCGCCCTTCTCGCCGCCGCGGTCGAGGACGCCGGCGGGATCGCCGTGCGCAAGCTGTGGGTCGAGGACGACGTGCCCACCTTCCTCGCGCTGCTCGACGGCGAGCTCGCCTCCGGAGAGGTCGACCTGGTGCTCACGAGCGGCGGGGTGAGCGCCGGCGCCTACGAGGTGGTCAAGGACGGGCTCGGCCCGCGCGGGATCGAGTTCGTGAAGGTCGCCATGCAGCCCGGGATGCCGCAGGGCTCCGGCCTGGTCGACGGTGTGCCGGTGGTGTGCCTCCCGGGCAACCCGGTGAGCGCCCTGACGTCGTACGAGGTCTTCGTGCGTCCGGCGCTGCGCGCCGCCTTCGGGCACCCGGTCCCCTACCGCGCGGTCGTGCGCGCACGACTCACCGAGCCGCTCACCCCGCTGGCCGCGAAGCGGCAGTGGCGCCGCGCCCGACTCGACCGCGCGGCGGGGACCGTCACCCCCTGGGGTCCGCCCGGCTCGGGCTTCCTCGGCTGGTTCGCGGGTGCGGACGCACTGATCGACCTGCCGCCGGGTACCGGCCCGCTGGCGCCGGGCGACACCGTCGAGGTGTGGGACTTGGCGCTCTCCTGAGACCCGATAGGTTCGTGACATGGTCGGACGCATCCCCGTCATCGACGTGAAGCCGGTCCTGGTGACCGGACCGACCGAGGGAGCGCTCCCGGTGAAGGCCGCCGTCGGCGAGCCGTTCCCCGTGAGCGCCACCGTGTTCCGCGAGGGCCACGACCGGCTCGGTGCCGAGGTCGTCCTCGTGGGGCCGGACGGGAAGAGACGTCCACCGGTACGGATGACGACGCGGCCGGCGGTCGACCGGCACAGCGTCGACCGCTACGAGGCGTGGGTGTCCGCCGACGCCGAGGGCGCGTGGTCGTTCGAGATCCACGCGTGGTCGAGCCCGCTCGGGACCTGGTTCCACGACGCCGGCATCAAGATCCGGGCCGGCGTGGACGTGGAGCTGATGTTCGCGGAGGGCAGGCTGCTCTTCGAGCGGGTCCTCAAGGGCAAGGGCCTGACCCGGACCGAGCGGGCCACGATCAAGGCGGCGGTCGCCGCGGCCGGTGACACGAAGCGTCCGGTCGAGGCACGCCTGGCCCAGATCGAGTCGGCCGAGGTGGTCACCGCCCTCGAGGCCCATCCGTTGCGCGACCTGCTGACCGTCGAAGGCCCCTTCCCCGTGTTCGTCGACCGTCCTCGCGCGCTCTTCGGCAGCTGGTACGAGTTCTTCCCCCGCTCCGAAGGCGGCTTCGCGGGCTCCACGAAGCGGCTGCCCGCGATCGCGGCGATGGGCTTCGACGTGGTCTACCTGCCGCCGATCCACCCGATCGGCGAGGTCAACCGCAAGGGCCCGAACAACACCGTCGTCGCCGAGGGCGAACCGATCCCGGAGGACTGGGACGGCTCACCGTGGGCCATCGGCAGCCGGTACGGCGGCCACGACGCCATCCACCCCGATCTCGGCACGATCGAGGACTTCGACGCGTTCGTCGCCGAGGCCCGCGCGCTGGACCTCGAGGTCGCCCTCGACCTCGCGCTCCAGGCCGCGCCCGACCACCCCTGGGTCGCCGCGCACCCGGAGTGGTTCACGACCCGCGCCGACGGCACCATCGCCTACGCCGAGAACCCGCCGAAGAAGTACCAGGACATCTACCCCGTCAACTTCGACGCCCACCCCTACGACCACCCCGACAGCCTCGCGACCGAGGTGCTGCGGGTCGTGCGGTACTGGATGGACCACGGCGTGCGGATCTTCCGCGTCGACAACCCCCACACCAAGCCGGTCTCGTTCTGGCAGTGGTTGCTCGCCGAGGTCCGGGGCACCGACCCCGACGTGCTCTTCCTCGCCGAGGCCTTCACCAAGCCGCCGATGATGCAGACGCTCGGTGCGATCGGCTTCCACCAGTCCTACACCTACTTCACCTGGCGCACGGCGAAGGTCGACATCGAGGACTACCTGCTCGAGGTGTCGGGCGAGTCCGCGCACCGGGTGCGGCCGAACTTCTTCGTCAACACCCCCGACATCCTCCACGAGTTCCTCCAGTACGGCGGCCCGGCGGCCTTCAAGATCCGCGCTGCCCTCGCGGCCACCTCCTCCCCCACCTGGGGTGTCTACTCCGGCTACGAGCTCGGCGAGCACGTGGCGGTGCGGCCGGGCAGCGAGGAGTACCTCGACTCGGAGAAGTACCAGGTGCGTCGCCGCGACTGGGCCGCGGCGACGGAGCCCGGCACGGTCGGGGCCGACCTGACGTCGTACCTCTCCCGGCTGAACGCGATCCGCCGCGCCCACCCGGCGCTGCAGCTCCTGCGCAACCTCGCCGTCAACCCGACCGACTCCGACCAGGTCCTCAGCTTCTCCAAGGTCGCGGACCACGACCGGGTGATCGTGGTGATCAACCTCGACCCGCACCAGCCGCGCGAGACGATGGTCCACGTCGACCTCGCCGCGCTGGGGCTCGCGCCCGGGTCGTCCTACACGGTGCACGACGAGATCACCGGCGAGGAATGGACCTGGGGCGAGCACAACTACGTCCGGCTGGCGCCCGAGCAGCCGGCCCACATCCTGAGCGTGAAGGAGCACCCGTGAGCGTCGCCGAGTCCATCGTCCTGGGCGACGAGCCGGAGTGGTTCCGGACAGCGGTCTTCTACGAGGTCCTGGTCCGGTCGTTCCGCGACTCGAACGCCGACGGGACGGGCGACTTCCGCGGCCTGACCGAGAAGCTCGACTACCTGCAGTGGCTCGGGGTCGACTGCCTGTGGGTGCCGCCGTTCTTCACCTCGCCCCTGCGCGACGGCGGGTACGACGTCGCGGACTACACCGGCATCCTCCCGGAGATCGGCACGGTCGAGGACTTCCACGCCTTCCTCGACGCCGCCCACGAGCGCGGGATCCGCGTGATCATCGACTTCGTCATGAACCACACCAGCGACGCGCACCCGTGGTTCCAGGCCTCGCGCAGCGATCCGGACGGGCCCTACGGCGACTTCTACGTGTGGTCCGACACCGACGAGCTCTACCAGGACGCGCGGATCATCTTCGTCGACACCGAGCCGTCGAACTGGACGTGGGACCAGACCCGCGGCCAGTACTACTGGCACCGCTTCTTCCACCACCAGCCGGACCTGAACTTCGACAACCCCGCGGTCCACGACGCGATGCTGGAGGCGATGGCCTTCTGGCTCGACATGGGCCTCGACGGCTTCCGCCTCGACGCCGTCCCCTACCTCTACGAGCGCCCCGGGACCAACGGCGAGAACCTGCCGGAGACGCACGACTTCCTCAAGAAGGTCCGCCGCTTCGTCGACGACAACTACCCCGGCCGGGTGCTGCTCTGCGAGGCGAACCAGTGGCCCACCGACGTGGTCGAGTACTTCGGCCCGGAGGAGAACGAGCACGGCGAGATCGTCGGCACCGAGTGCCACATGGCGTTCCACTTCCCGGTGATGCCGCGCATCTTCATGGCCGTGCGCCGCGAGTCGCGCTTCCCGATCTCGGAGATCCTCGAGCAGACGCCCGAGATCCCCGCCGGCTGCCAGTGGGGCATCTTCCTGCGCAACCACGACGAGCTGACCCTCGAGATGGTCACCGACGAGGACCGCGACTACATGTGGGGCGAGTACGCCAAGGACCCCCGGATGAAGGCCAACATCGGCATCCGGCGGCGACTGGCTCCCCTGCTCGACAACGACACCAACCAGATCGAGCTGTTCACCGCGCTCCTGCTGTCCCTGCCCGGGTCGCCCGTCCTGTACTACGGCGACGAGATCGGCATGGGCGACAACATCTGGCTCGGTGACCGCGACGGCGTCCGGACGCCGATGCAGTGGACCCCCGACCGCAACGCGGGCTTCTCCGCGGCGACGCCCGGCAAGCTGCACCTGCCGACGATCCAGGACCCGGTCTACGGCTACCAGTCCGTCAACGTCGAGGCGCAGCTCGAGAACCCGTCCTCCCTGCTGCACTGGACCCGACGGATGATCCACATCCGCCGCCAGCACGACGCCTTCGGGCTGGGCACCTTCGAGGACCTCGGCGGCTCGAACCCGACCGTGCTGTCCTACGTCCGAGAGCTGCCCAAGGCCGACGGCCGCGACGACGTCATCCTGTGCGTCAACAACCTCTCCCGCTTCCCGCAGCCGGTCGAGCTCGACCTGCGGAAGTTCGAGGGGCGCGTCCCCGTCGAGCTGATCGGCGGTGTCCCGTTCCCTGCGATCGGCGAGCTCCCGTATCTACTGACGCTCAGCGGGCACGGCTTCTACTGGTTCCGGCTCACGGATCCGGACACGACAGGGAGGCCCGTGCTGTGACGGACCAGTTCCTCGCCCCCTTCATCGGCCGCAGCCGCTGGTTCGGCGGCAAGGGGCGCGACTTCACGGTCACCGGCGAGGAGGTCGTCGGCACCATCGGCGATGCGCCGCCGGTCGAGGTGCGGCTCGTCGAGCTCACCTACGCCGACGGCGAGGTCGAGCTCTACCAGCTCCCGCTCTCCGTGTACGACGACCCGCAGGACCACCTCGAGCACGCCCTGGTCGGCGAGCGCGACGGCCGGTTCGCCTACGACGCGGTGCAGGACCGGACGGCGATGGCGGCGTACCTGCGGGCCTTCGAGGACGGTCCGGGGGTGGCCGACGGACTCCGCTTCGTCCGGCTCGAAGGTCACGAGCTCGACCCGGCCGCGACGCCGAGCCCGTTCGGCGGTGAGCAGTCGAACTCGACGGTCTTCTTCGGCGAGGACGCGGTCCTCAAGCTCTTCCGCAAGATCACCCCGGGCGAGAACCCCGACGTCACCACGCACCGGGCGCTCACCGAGGCCGGCTCGACGCATGTCGCGGCGCTCTACGGCTGGATCGAGCAGGGCGACCGGCAGCTGGGCATGCTGCAGCAGTTCCTGCGCACGGCGAGCGACGGCTGGGGCCAGGCGCTCGCCAGTGTCCGCGACCTCTTCGCGGAGGCGGACCTGCACGCCGAGGAGGTCGGCGGTGACTTCGCCGGCGAGGCGGCCCGGCTCGGGGAGGCGCTCGCCGAGGTGCACCACCAGCTCCGCGACGCGTTCCCCACATCGACCCTGTCCGCGTCCGTGCTGGCCGAGATGATGGCGCAACGGCTCGACGCCGCGATCGGGGTCGTCCCCCAGCTCGCCGACCACGCGGAGCGCGCCCGGGCGGTGTTCGCGGCCGTGGCCGGGCTCGGCGAGATCCCGGTGCAGCGCGTCCACGGCGACCTGCACCTCGGGCAGACGCTGCGCACCGTCGCGGGCTGGAAGTTCGTCGACTTCGAGGGCGAGCCGGCCAAGCCCCTGTCCGAGCGGCTGCTGCCCGACTCTCCCTGGCGCGACGTCGCCGGGATGACCCGCTCCTTCGACTACGCCCCACACGCCGTGGCGGCCTCGATGCCGGCCGAGGACGCCGACGTCGAGCACCAGCGCGCGGTCCGCGCCGACGAGTGGGCCCGGCGCAACCGGCGGGCGTTCCTGGCGTCGTACTGCGGGGAGGGCGGGCTGGGCCCAGCCGACCGCACGCTGCTGACCGCGTACGTCGTCGACAAGGCCGTCTACGAGTGCCTCTACGAGGCCCGGAACCGGCCCAACTGGTTGTCGATCCCGCTGGAGGGCGTCGCCCGCCTCGTGGGCTGAGCTGCGCAGCGACGACGGCCGCCCGGGATCCCCGGGCGGCCGTCGTGCGGGACGAGGTCAGCGGGTCGCGCCGACCATCCGGCGACGGGCGAGAACCGCACCTGCGACGGTGAGCAGGCCGCCTCCGGCGAGCAGCGGCGCGACGTCGACCTGCCGCTCCTCGGTGGTGGCCGCGGCGGCACCGGCGTCGATGCGGGTCGGGACCTCGATGTGGGCGGCATCCTTCACCTCGCCACCCGCCTTCGGCTGGTCCTTCGGCTGGTCCTTCGGCTGGTCCTTCGGCTGGTCCTTCGGCTGGTCCTTGGGCTCGTCCTCGGGCTCGTCACCCGGGACCTCCTCCGGCTCGTCGCCGGGGTTCGGGCCGTCCTTGTCACCGGGGATCTGCGGGTCGTCGTCGCCCGGGTTCGGGCCGTCCTTGTCACCGGGGACCTGCGGGTCGTCGTCGCCCGGGTTCGGGCCGTCCTTGTCACCCGGGATCTGCGGGCCGGGCTCGTCCTCGCCCTCGGGGTTGGTGATCTCGCCCGGCCCCTCGGGGCGCGGGTCGTCGTCGCCGGGCAGCACGATGACCGGACCGGGCGTCGGGTCGAAGCCGGGCGTCTCGGCCTGAGCAGCGCCGCTGCCGAGGGCGAGGGCGGCCGCGGCCAGCGGGGTGGCGACCAGCAGGCGGAGGGCGGTGCGGGTGGTGGCGTTCATCGGTACTCCCTGGGTTCGGTGGGCCGGGCGGCCCGTTCGCGTTCGTTGGGAGTAGGAGCGGTCCGCGGCAGGGACCTTGCAGATTTCTCCTGGCGCTTTTCTGCTCGGGTGGTCGAGGAGGTCGCGCAGCGCTCCCGGTGGTCGAGGAGGTCGCGCAGCGACCGTCACGAGACCCCTGGCTCCGGTGCACCTGCCCGGGTGTCAGGTGGCCTGTGGTCGGGTCTTCAAGCGGCAGCGACGAGGGAGCTGGGGGGTGGCTGGGGTCGGTGGTCGGGTGCGGTCCGGCGCCCTCGTTGATCACTCGTGGCGCCAGTTGTTCTCCACACGCCGAAGTAGGGTTTCGTCAGTCCACAGGCGGGTTTCCGCCGCCTCGTTGTGTCGGACGCGGGTGGGAGAATCCAGTCATGGATCTCGGGCACCAGCACTCACCGATCGGCCGGTACGACGGCCGGTCGGTGTCCGAGCTGCTCACCGAGATCAGCGCCGAGACGACCGGCCGCCAGGCCTCCCAGGTCCGCGAATGGGTCGCGATCGTCGCGTGGGCCGACCAGAACGCCGTCACGGTCTCCGAGGGTGCGGCGACGCTGGTCGAAGGGGTGATCGACACCGGTGTCCCGATCGCCGGTCCCGGCGCACCCCTGGTGTCGGAGTTCAACCTGATGGAGCTCATCGCCGTCCTGCAGCGCTCCCCGGATGGTGGCCGTGCGTACGTCGGGCGGGTCGTCGAGTGCGCCTGGCGGCTCCCGCGGCTCTACACCGCTGTCGTCGACGGCCGGGTCGCGCCATGGCGGGCCGAACGGATTGCGGACCTGACCAAGTCGCTGCCGGCGGAGGCGGCCGGGTTCGTGGACCGGCACCTCGCCGCCGCCGTCGGTGGCGTGGGTTGGGCGCAGCTCGAACGGCTCGTCACCGAGGCCATCGTCCGCTTCGACCCCGAACGCGCCGAGGCGGAGCGGCAGGAGGCCAACGAGCACCGGCACTTCGACATCCACCTCGACCAGGTCGACCAGCACGGCAACGTCCACGTCGACGCCTACCTCGACGCCGCAGACGGACACGGCCTCAACCTTGCGGTCTCCCGTGAGGCGCACCTGCTGGGCCAGCTCGGTGATGAGTCCAGCCTCGACGTCCGTCGCGCGACGGCCGCTGGTGCGATCGCGCGACGTGACCTCGCCCTCGACCTGCTGATCGCCGACGAGGACACCGGGGAGGTCATCGCCGAGTCACCCGGCAGGCGGGTCGAGCTCCACGTCC
>CAZAQE010000029.1:0-60861 GCA_964487275.1 uncultured Nocardioides sp.
GAGGTCGTCGAGCCCGAACCCGCCACCGACGAGGCCGTCGAGCCCGAGGTCGTCGAGGCCGTCGAGCCCGAGGTCGTCGAGCCCGAACCCGCCACCGACGAGGCCGACGAGCCCGAACCCGTTGACGAGACGGCCGTCATCGAGGTCGTCGAGGAGCCCGCCGAGGAGCCCGTGCCGCTGCCCAAGCGGCCCTCGCACCACGACGCCGGCCGCGAGACGATCGCCGCGCTGACGTCCGAGGCGCCCGCGACCGACCGCAAGCGGATCCCGTTCCACTCCAAGCGCGGCAGCGGCAGCCTGGCCGTGGTCGCGCTGCTGATCGCCGTGGCGTGCGCCGCTGTCGTCGGCCAGATGGCGTGGAAGAAGACCATCCTGGACGACATCCCGTTGAGTGCCACGCTGACCGTTGTCGCCACCGTCCTCCTGCTCTTCGCCCTGCGGGCGATCAACAGCACCCGGGTCGTCGCCATCGACGAGCACGGCGTCCTCAAGGTGGCCGTCGGCGACTTCAGCAGCCAGTTCGACCTGACCAGTCCGAACACCAAGATCGAGCAGACCGGCACCCCGGGCACGCGCAACTGGCGCGTCAACATCCTGCGGCGCAGCATGTCCCCCGTCGCCATCGACAGCCGAATGGTCGACGCCCACACCTTCCTGGAGGCACTGCGGCAATGGCGACCGGACCTCTAGGGACTGACCCCGCCGCGGATCCCGCCGCGGACCTCACTGCGCTCGCTGCCGAGCGCGATGCCCTTGCCCGCCGCTGCGCGGACGCAGAGGCCCGGGTCGCGGACCTGCAGGCCGAGCTCGCCGACGCGCGCGCCCGCATCGCGTCGTACGAGACCGCCGACGACCGCCACCTCTCGCTGTTCGACGGTACGACGGACGACCGCATCACCGGCGACGGCAGCGACCCGCGGGTGCTCTCGCTCGTGCTCGGCGCCACCGCTGTCGTCTCCGGCATGGTGGCCCTGCTGGCGCTGGTCAACGGCAAGCTGGGGACGCCGTTCGGCTTCATCATGGTCGCGCTGACCCTCGGCCTCGCCTGGGGCGCCGCCCGCACCAAGGTGGTGCCGATCGAGGTGAGCGTGGTGCGCGGGATGGTCTACGTGCAGCAGGGCGAGTCCTCGCACCGCTTCGACCTCCGCAAGCCCGACACGGCCGTCGACATGGTCGGCCGTCCGGGCGACAGCGGTTGGGCCGTGCACTTCGGCCGCCGCGGCATGGACCCGTTCGTGATCGACGCTTCGATGGTCGACCCGGACCACTTCACCCGCCAGCTGCGGGAGTACCGCCCGGAGCTGTAGTCGTCGCGCCGCTCGCCTGCGGGCGAGGCGAGCGTCCGACTACCGCAGCGCGGTCCGCAGCTTGTTCGCGATCTCCAGCACCGCCGCGCGGCTGCTGCGACCCACGCCCACGATGTTCAGGAAGCCGTGGATCTGGTCGACGAACCGGCGCAGCTCGACCTCCACCCCGGCGTCCGCGAGCCGGCGCGCGTAGGCCTCGCCCTCGTCGCGCAGGGGGTCGAAACCGGCCGTGACGACGTAGGCCGGGGCGAGTCCCGCCGGCAGCTCGGCGTCGAGCAGGTTGACCCGTTCGTCGGCCCGGTCCTCAGGCGTCGGGAGGTACACGTCGTTGAACATCGCGATCGACTCGGCGGTGAGGTAGAGGCCCTCCCCGAACAGGCGGAGGCTCTCGGTGTCGCGGTCGGCATCGGTGCAGGGGTAGACGAGGAGCTGGAACGCGAGCGGTACGCCGGCACGGGCCGCGGCGATGGCGGTCCAGGCGGCGATGTTGCCGCCGGCCGAGTCGCCCGCGACGCCGATGCGTGCGGGGTCGACGCCCAGCTCGCCAGCGTTCTCCACCACCCACTGCACGGCGGCGAAGGCGTCGTCGAAGCCTCCGGGGAAGGCGCGTTCCGGGCCCACGCCGTACTCCACCGCGAGGACAGGTACGCCGCTGACCTCGGCGAGCACCCGGCACGGACCGTCGTGCGACTCGAGGTCGCCGTAGAGGAAGCCGCCGCCGTGGAAGAAGACGAGCAGGGGCTGGGCGTCGGTGGCGGGGCGGGCGCCGTGCGGCAGGTAGTGCCGGGCGGGCAGTCCCGCCACGGTCAGCTCACGGATCGCACCGATCGGCTGGTCACCGGCGACGAGGGCGGCGTTGGCACGCATCGCGGCGCGGCCCTCGGCGATGTCAGCGGCACCGAGCTCGCCCCGGCGGGCGACCTGCTGCAGCCGGAGCATGAGGTGCAGGTCGGTGGCGAGGGTCTGGCCGTCCAGGACGAGCGGTCGTCCGGCAGCGACGCGCTGCACCCGCCCGGGCAGTCCCATCACGGTCTTCACGGCGGCGGACTCGACGGCAGCGCGGAGGTTCACGGCGCCAACCTACTCGCACGTAACTTGTCCTCGCCGCGGGACACCTGCCGTTCACCCTCGACTGCCACACTCGACACATGACCACGGAGCCGCACGCCGCCGTCGACGACGACACCGACGTCACCGAGTCGCTGAGCATCGTGCCGGACGGGGTGGCCGAGCCGTCGTACACACCGGACGCCGCGCTGGTGGCGCACATCGAGTCGGTCGACAACCGGTTCGTCGACCGTGAGCTCTCCTGGCTGCGCTTCAACGAGCGGGTGCTCGAGCTGGCCGAGGACGAGAACCTGCCGCTGCTCGAGCGGACGCGCTTCCTGGCGATCTTCACCAGCAACCTCGACGAGTTCTTCATGGTCCGCGTGGCCGGTCTCAAGCGCCGGATCGCCACCGGGCTGGCCGTCCGCGCGGCGAGCGGGATGATGCCGCTGGAGGTGCTCGAGGCGATCTGGACCCGCGCCGACGAGCTCAGCCAGCGCCACGCACGGGTGTTCCACGACACGATCGTGCCCGAGCTGCGCGACCAGGGCATCGCCCTGGTCCGCTGGGCCGACCTGGACCGGGACGAGCAGAAGACCTGCAAGAAGCTCTTCAAGGAGCGGGTCTACCCCGTGCTGACCCCGCTCGCCGTCGACCCGGCGCACCCGTTCCCCTACATCTCGGGCCTCTCGCTCAACCTCGCCGTGCTGATCCGAAACCCGAAGACGGGCAAGGAGCACTTCGCCCGGGTGAAGGTGCCGTCCAACTTCGACCGCTTCGTCGCGCTGGGCAATGCCCGCTTCGTCCCCCTCGAGGACGTGATCGGCGCCCACCTCGGCCGGCTCTTCCCCGGCATGGAGGTGCTCGAGGTGCACACCTTCCGGGTGACCCGCAACGAGGACCTCGAGGTCGAGGAGGACGACGCCGAGAACCTCCTCGCCGCGCTCGAGAAGGAGCTGCTGCGCCGCAAGTTCGGTCCGCCGGTGCGCCTCGAGGTCGAGGAGTCCATCGCACCGTCGGTGCTCGAGCTGCTCGTCTCCGAGCTCGACATCAGCGAGGACGAGGTCTTCCGGTTGCCCGGGCCGCTGGACCTGCGCGGCCTGCACTCGATCGCCGACCTGCCCCGCGACGACCTCAAGTACCCCTCCTTCGTCCCGGCGACCCACCACCGGCTGGCCGAGGTCGAGTCGGCCGCGCCGGTCGACGTCTTCAAGGCGCTGCGCCGACGTGACGTCCTGCTGCACCACCCCTACGACTCGTTCGCGACCTCGGTGCAGCGGTTCATCGAGCAGGCCGCGGCCGAC
The DNA here is from genome assembly GCA_964487275.1 of uncultured Nocardioides sp. Classification (GTDB taxonomy): domain Bacteria; phylum Actinomycetota; class Actinomycetes; order Propionibacteriales; family Nocardioidaceae; genus Nocardioides. Next base: position 3,659 of record CAZAQE010000029.1, read on the forward strand.
CCGCACGTGCTCGCGATCAAGCAGACGCTCTACCGCACGTCCGGCGACTCCCCCATCATCGATGCGCTGATCGACGCCGCAGAGGCGGGCAAGCAGGTGCTCGTCCTGGTCGAGATCAAGGCGCGCTTCGACGAGCAGGCCAACATCCGCTGGGCACGCAAGCTGGAGAAGGCCGGCTGCCACGTCGTCTACGGCCTGGTCGGCCTCAAGACCCACTGCAAGCTGGCGATGGTGGTGCGCGACGAACCGGAGGGCATCCGGCGTTACACCCACATCGGTACGGGCAACTACAACCCGAAGACCTCGCGGATGTACGAGGACCTCGGCCTGCTCACCACCAACGTGGCGATCGGCGAGGACGTCGCCCACCTCTTCAACAACCTCTCCGGCTGGTCCCGCAAGGCGACCTACGAGCAGCTGCTCGTCGCGCCGGACTCGGTACGCACGGGCCTGGTCGACCAGATCCACCGGGAGATCGAGCACCACCGGGCCGGCCGGCCCGCCGGCATCCGGTTCAAGGCCAACTCGGTCGTCGACGAGCAGATCATCGACGCGCTCTACCTCGCCTCGGGCGAGGGAGTGCCCGTCGAGATCCTGGTCCGCGGCATCTGCGCGCTGCGTCCCGGCGTTCCCGGCCTGAGCGAGAACATCAAGGTCCGCTCGATCCTGGGCCGCTACCTCGAGCACAGCCGGGTGTTCTCCTTCGAGGGCGGTGGCGAGCCCACGGCCTGGATCGGGTCGGCCGACATGATGCACCGCAACCTCGACCGGCGCGTCGAGGTGCTGGTGCGGCTGCCCGACCAGAGCCGCGACGACGTACGACGCCTGCTCGACCTCGCGTTCGCCCCGACCACCCAGGCGTGGGAGCTCGGCGCCGACGGCCACTGGACGCGCAACGGCGGCGCTGTGCACCTGCAGGAGACGCTGATCGAGCGCCAGCGCAGCCGCCGCAGCGTCGGCTGACCCGCCTGCGACACGCCGTCTGACCTGCAAGAACGCTGGAGGACGCGCCTCCCGTGGGCGGGGCCACACCGCTGACGCGGGGCCGCGGGTTGCGTTCACGGGACCGTGACCCCCTAGCATGATCCCGTTCTTCTCCGCCTCAACGGGAGTCCATGTGGGTCTGCGTCTGCGTCCGGTCGACACTTCTTTCTACGACCTCTTCACCAAGTCCGCGGAGCACCTCGTCGGTGGCGCCGAGCTGCTGGCCGAGATGCTCTCGGACGACTCCGACAAGGCGTCGGTCGCCGAGCGCATGCGCGCCGCCGAGCACGCCGCCGACGAGACGACCCACGAGATCGTGAAGAAGGTCAACAGCACCTTCGTCACGCCCTTCGACCGCGAGGACATCTACGCGCTGGGCTCCGGCCTCGACGACGTGATGGACATGATGGACGAGGCCGTCGACCTGATCCTGCTCTACGAGGTGGAGACGCTTCCGGCCGAGCTGTCCGAGCAGGTCGAGGTGCTCCAGCGCTGCGCCGAGCTCACCGCCGCCGCGATGCCGCGCCTGCAGTCGATGAAGTCGCTCGACGACTACTGGATCGAGATCAACCGCCTCGAGAACACCGGCGACCGCAACCACCGGCGGACCCTGGCCAAGCTCTTCTCGGGTGAGTTCAAGACCATCGAGGTGCTCAAGCTCAAGGACATCGTGGAGTCCCTGGAGGGCGCGATCGACGCGTTCGAGAAGGTCGCGAACACGGTCGAGCAGATCGCTGTCAAGGAAGGCTGACGGCGAGCAGTGGATCCCATCTTCTGGATGGTCCTCGCGGTCGTCGTGATCGCGTTGGTCTTCGACTACACCAACGGTTTCCACGACGCCGCGAACGCGATCGCCACCTCGGTGTCGACCCGGGCCCTCACCCCGCGCATCGCGCTGGCGATGGCCGCCATCCTCAACTTCGTCGGTGCGCTGCTGGGGGTCGGCGTCGCGCAGACGATCCAGGGGATCATCAAGATCGAGGAAGCGACCACATCAGGCGCCGAGCTCGATCGCATCCATGCGCTCACGATCGTCGCGGCGGCGCTCATCGGCGCCATCACCTGGAACCTGATCACCTGGTACTTCGGCATCCCGAGCTCGTCGTCGCACGCCCTCATCGGCGGCATCGTCGGCGCCGGCCTCGCGAGCGCGACGACGGTGGAGTGGTCGACCCTGGTCGACAAGGTCGCCATCCCGATGATCGCCTCGCCCCTCATCGGCTTCGTCGGCGCCTTCCTGCTCATGACCGGCATCACCTGGGCGTTCCGGAAGGGCAACCCGCACCGGATCAACCGCGGGTTCCGGATGGCCCAGACGGTGTCCGCCGCGGGCATGTCGCTCGGCCACGGCCTCCAGGACGCGCAGAAGACGATGGGCGTCATCGTGCTCGCGCTCGTCGCCGGAGGCTACGAGGACGGCAGCGACGTGCCCCTGTGGGTGATCGTCGCCGCCGCCCTGGCGATCGCGGCCGGCACCTACTCCGGCGGCTGGCGCATCATGCGCACGCTCGGCCGCAAGATCATCGACCTCGACCCGCCCCGCGGCTTCGCCGCCGAGGGCGTCGCCGCATCGGTCCTCTACGTCATGGCCATGGGCCTGCACGCACCGGTCTCGACGACCCACACGATCACCTCCGCGATCATGGGCTCGGGCGCGACCAAGCGCTTCAGCGCCGTGCGGTGGGGCGTGGCGCGCGGCATCGTCGTCGCCTGGATCGTCACCATCCCGGCCGCTGCGCTCGTCGCCGTCGTGACCTACTTCGGCCTCGCCGCCATCATCCCGGGCAACTGACCTGCCGTGACGCCGGCGCCCCGAGTCCTCACTCGGGGTCGACGGTGAGGCTGTAGCCCCGCCCGCGGATCCGTCGTACGACGGCGACCGGGCCCAGGCGCGCCCGGAGGCGGGTCACGTGCATGGCGATCGTGTTGCCCCCCGGCCGCCGGCCGCTGGCCCCCCACAGCGCCTCGCCGAGCTCGTCGTCGGTCACGATGCCCGGCGAGTGCAGCATGAGCTCGCGCAGCAGCTCGAACTCCTTGAGCGGGAGGTCCGCGATCCGCTGCCCGTTGACCCGGACCGTGAACGCGCTGGCGTCGAGCTCGATCGGGCCGACCTCGAGCCGTGCGTGCTCCGACACCGACCGGGGCCCGTGTGACATGAGCTCCCACAGCGACTGGGCGGCGTAGGGGCGCAGGGCCACCGCCGAGGCGCCCGCCAGCATGAGCGAGCCCACACCGCTCCCCCGGCGGGCGACGGTCGGGTCCGCGAGCTCGCTGAGGTCCTCGGTGCCCGCGATGACGTAGGGCGACCCGTGCCGGCGGATCAGTCCGACGAACTCGACCGCCGGGATCCCCGGCGCCTCCGGGGCCACCACCACGGCGTGCGGGTCCGTCCGGCCGAACTCCACCAGGCCGTCGAGGGTGGAGGCCACCCAGGTCACGTGCACGCCGTGGCCCGCCATACCCTCGGCGAGGGCACCCTCGTCGACGACGGGGTCGACCACGAGGAGCTGTGCCCCGGTCGTCTCCGCCCAGCGGCGCAGGTAGGCGCGAACGGACTGCCGACGGGCGTCCGCACGCCCGTCCCGCCTGGCCAACTCAGGTTCCGTCCACGGTGCTCCGCTCCCGAGAGCGGGACACACCGATCAGCCGAAGCGACCAGAGATGTAGGCCTCGGTCGCCGGGTCGTCGGGATTCGCGAACATCTTCTTGGTGGGGTTGAACTCCACCAGGTGGCCCGGCTCGCCGGTCGCCTTGAGGTTGAAGAAGCCGGTGTCGTCGGAGACGCGGGCCGCCTGCTGCATGTTGTGCGTGACGATGACGATCGTGAACTCGTCCTTGAGCTCGTGGATCAGGTCCTCGATCGCCGAGGTCGAGATCGGGTCGAGCGCCGAGCACGGCTCGTCCATCAGGAGGACCTGCGGCTCGACCGCGATCGCGCGGGCGATGCAGAGGCGCTGCTGCTGGCCGCCGGACAGGCCCATGCCCGGCTTGTTCAGCCGGTCCTTGACCTCGTTCCAGAGGTTGGCGCCGCGCAGCGACTTCTCGACGACGGCGTCGGCCTCGGACTTCTTCAGCTTGCCGGCGTTGAGCTTGAGGCCCGCGAGCACGTTGTCGTAGATCGACATCGTCGGGAACGGGTTCGGCCGCTGGAAGACCATGCCGACCTGGCGGCGTACGGCGACCGGGTCCACTCCGGCGTCGTAGAGGTCCTGGCCGTCGACGACGATCTTGCCCTCGACGCGCGCGCCGGGGATGACCTCGTGCATGCGGTTGAGCGACCGGAGGAAGGTCGACTTGCCACACCCGGAAGGACCGATGAAGGCGGTGACGGCGCCGGCACGGATCGTCATGTTGACGCCCTGCACGGCGAGGAAGTCGCCGTAGTAGATGTTGACGTCGGAGACGTCGATGCTCTTGGCCATTGCTGTTCCCTCTCAGCCCTTCTTCGGGGCGAAGATCTTGCCGACGATGCGTGCCACGAGGTTCAGCACCACCACGATGATGATCAGGATGAAGGCGGCGCCCCAGGCGATCGCCTCCGCGGGGGCGTCGCCCCGCACGTTCTGTCCGTAGATGAGCACCGGCAGGGTGGTCATCGCGCCGTCGAACAGGTTCATGTTGGTCCGGTCGGTCGCGCCCGCGATGAGCAGCAGCGGCGCGGTCTCGCCGATGACCCGGGAGATGGCGAGGGTGATACCGGTCAGGATGCCGCCCAGGGCCGTCGGGAGGACGATCTTCACGATGGTCTTCCACTTCGGCGTGCCGAGCGCGTACGACGCCTCGCGGAGGTCGTCGGGCACGAGCATCAGCATCTCCTCGGTCGCCCGGACGACGATCGGGATCATCAGCAGTGACAGAGCGACCGACCCGCCGATCCCGGACACGTAGGCAGGTCCGAAGATCAGCGTGAACAGGGCGAACGCGAAGAGGCCGGCGACGATCGACGGGATGCCCGTCATCACGTCGACGAGGAAGGTGACCGCCTTGGCGAGCTTGTTCTTCTTGCCGTACTCGACCAGGTAGATCGCGGCCATCACGCCGACGGGCACCGAGATGACCGCCGCACCCAGCGTGATCAGGAGGGTGCCGATGATGGCGTGGTAGATGCCGACCGGCTGGTCGATCTGGGTCTTGAAGAAGGAGTAGCTGAGGAAGGTGCCGTCGATGCGGCCCGCGCCCTTGGAGACCACCCGCCACAGCAGTGACACCAACGGCACGACCGCGACGAAGAAGGTGGTCCAGATCAGGCCCGTCATCATCCGGTCGGTCGCTCCGCGCCGGCCCTCGACGAACAGCGCCCAGAGTGGCAGCGCGACGAGGAAGGCGACGATGCCGACGACCGCGCCGCCGACCGGGCCCATGCCGAGCACGACCAGCAGCAGGGCGAGGGCGATCGCGACACCGCCGACGATGGCCGGCGCGAGGCGCGGCAGGCGGGGCAGGACCAGCGGCGTGTGCGCCCGCTCCTGGATCTCTTCGACCGTCGTCGTCATCGGGCCATCCGCCTCTCGCTGCGGCCGATGACCCACCGGGCCGCGAAGTTCACCAGGAAGGTCAGCAGGAAGAGCACGAGGCCGGTCGCCACCAGGACGTTGAGCAGGTCGGCACTGCGCTCCTTGTACTTGAGCGCGATGTTGGCCGCGATCGAGGTCGGGCTGGAGGTGGCGATGATGTTCCAGGACAGCCCGAAGCCGACCGAGAGCACCATCGCGACGGCCATCGTCTCGCCGAGCGCCCGGCCGAGGCCGAGCATGACGGCGGAGACCATCCCCGAGCGCGAGTAGGGGAAGACCGTCATCCGGATCATCTCCCAGCGGGTGGCGCCCAGCGCCAGGGCGGCCTCCTCGTGCAGCCGGGGCGTGCGGGAGAAGACCTCGCGGGTGATCGCGGTGATGATCGGCAGGATCATGATCGCCAGCACGATGCCCACGGTGAGCCATGACTTGCCGGCGGCGTTGGGCTCCCCGAAGAGGGCTCCGAGCACCGGCCAGGAGCCGAAGGTGTCGTGCAGCCACTCGTGCATCGGCACGAGCTTCTTCGCGAGGTAGAAGGCGCCCCACAGGCCGTAGACGACCGAGGGCACCGCGGCGAGCAGGTCGATGATGAAGGCGACCGGGGTGGCGAGCCACCGCGGGGCGTAGTGGCTGATCACCAGCGCGATGCCGAAGGCGAGCGGGACGGCGATGATCAGCGCGATGATCGACACCGTGAAGGTGCCGACCAGCAGCGGGAACACATAGCCCAGGAAGCTCTCGGCGTGCGGTCCGTAGACCTCGGCCGGCTTGGTGAAGCCGGTCGCCCCCCTGGCGAGCAGGAAGAAGAAGACGCCGGCGAGGGCGGCGAGGATGGTGAGGCCGGCAGCGAGCGCAGCGCCGGAGAAGATGCGGTCGCCGATGCCACCGCGGACGCTCGCCCACGCGGCGGGCTGGTCCTCGATGTCGGCGGTGCGGGCTGTCACTGGGTCACCTCGTGCTCAGGGTGCTCGGGGGGGAAGCGGGATGGTGCGGGAATGCCGGTGGAGGGGTGCGGACGGGCCGGGCCCGTCCGCACCCCTCCGGGGCGTCACTTGGCGGAGATGTTGGCGACGATCTCCTGCGCCTTGGCGGCGGTCGCCGGCGCGAGCTTCGCGGAGCCGGCGAAGTCGGCCGCCTCGGCCTGGCCCTCGTCGGACACGATGTACTCGAAGTAGCCCTTGACGTTGTCGGCCTCGGCCTGGTCCTCGTAGGTCTCGCAGCCGATCAGGTACGAGAGCAGGATGACCGGGTAGGCGCCGGCCTCGGTCGTGGTGCGGTCGACGTCGACGGCGATGTCGGTGGCGTCACGGCCCTCGACGACCGGCGAGACCTCGACGGTCTTGGCGGCACCCTCGGGCGACGGGGGCACGAAGTCCTCGCCGACCTTGACGGAGACGTGGGCGAGGTCACCGGTCTGGCTGGCGTCGGCGTAGCCGATCGCACCCTCCGTGTCGGTGACCGTCTTGACGACACCCGAGGTGCCCTCGGCGGAGAGGCCGCCCGAGACGGGGAACGCGTCCTCGGCCTCGTACTTCCAGGCGTCCGGCGCAGCCTTCGCGAGGTAGTCGGTGAAGTTCTTGGTGGTGCCCGAGTCGTCGGCGCGGTGCACCGGCGAGATCTTCAGGTCGGGGAGGTCGACGCCCTCGTTCTGCGAGGCGATGGCCTCGTCGTTCCACTTGGAGATCTTGCCGTCGAAGATCTTCGCGATCGTCGCCGCGTCGAGCTTCAGCTCGGTGATGTCCGGCAGGTTGAACGCGATGGCGATCGAGGAGATGTAGGCCGGGACCTCGATGATGTTGCCACCACCGCAGCGCTCCTTGGCCTTGGTGAGGTCCTCGTCCTTGAGGTAGGAGTCAGAGCCTGCGAAGGACAGCGCCTTCGCGATGAACTGGTTGCGGCCGTCGGTCGAGCCGAGCAGCGCGTAGTCGATGGTCAGACCCTCGTTCTGGCCCTGGAACGCGGTCTTCCATGCCTCCTGGGCCTTCTCCTGAGCGGTCGAGCCACCACCCTTGAGGTTGCCGGACAGGCCGCCGGACTCGCCGTCGGTGCCGGTGCCCTCCTCGTTGGAGGCGCCACAGGCGCTCATCAGCAGGGCGAGGGCGGCAACACCGGGGGCCGCCGCACGGCGGATGGACTTGAAGTTCAAGGAACTTGCCTCTCAGCGGTGAGGGGCACGCACACTCAAGCCCCTCGATTCGTACTGGACACCGGCGAAGGTAGGCAGCGTCGGTAACGCAACCGTCCGGCACAACTGAACGGCCGGTGAACAGTGGCGGTCCGGGGGGCTGCGGCGCGTGGCGCCGGTTACATCCCGCTTCCGGATCCGCTCAGCGTGGCGTGGCCCGCGGCCGGTGCCGCTCGACGGCCACGACCGCCCCCTTGCGCACGTGCAGCACGAGCATCTCGGCCGGCTCCAGCGGCCGACCCTCGTACGACGCGTCGAGCCCGGCGGCGTCGTACACGAGGGGCAGGACGGGGCGGTGCGTGCACAGCACGCTGCCCTCGTCCGCGTCGAAAAGGTCCTCGACCGCCTTGTGCACCGCCCGGGCGGTCGCCCTCTCCTCGCTGAGCCGCGGGCGCAGGTCGAGGGGGTAGCCGGTCGTCTCGGCGTAGGGCTGGACGGTCTGCACGCAGCGGGTGCTGGTGGAGGTGACGATCCTGGTGACGTCGTAGGCCGCCAGCAGCGGGACGAGCCGGTCCGCCTCGTGCTCCCCCGCCCGCAGCAGCGGCCGGGCCGCGTCGTCGCCGCGCCACGTGCGCCGCGCGCGCGCCTGCCCGTGCCGGAGTACGACGACCGCGCGGGTCCTGCGGCGCACCCGCAGCGCCTCGTCCAGCGTCGCGCGGTCGTGCTCGTAGGTCAGCCGCTCACGCGCCTCGTCGAAGGGCACCCAGGCCACCGCGTCGATCTCGTCGTTGGGCCGGTAGCCGCTCACGTCGTCGTCGCCGACGACCCGCCCGGTCCAGTAGTGGACCGTCTTCATCCGCCGCCCGACCGGGTACCGCTGGGACGGCAGCGGCGGACCGAGCCGGACGTGCAGGCCGGTCTCCTCGGCGACCTCGCGCACCGCGGCGGCGACGGCGTGCTCGCCGCGGTCCAGCTTGCCCTTGGGGAACGACCAGTCGTCGTACTTGGGACGGTGGACGAGGAGGACCTCGCGGCCCGGCCGGAACGCGACCACGCCGGCGGCGAGAATGTCGGGCACGGCTATAGGTTAGTGACCCATGAGGTGGTCCCGTCGTCGCTGGCTCGCCGTCAGCGCCGCGCTCGCCGTGGTGGTGGCCGCGCTCGCCGTCGTGTGGGTCGTGCGCGACGACGACCGGAGTCGTCTCGAGACGGCCCTCGAGCTCGCCCCGGACTCCAGCCAGCGCTTCTCCTGGACCGACTGGGCGGCGGTGCGCGAGGAGCTGGACGCGCGCCTGTCGCTCGACTCCTCCGGTGCGGACGTCGATGCCTTCCTCCTGGACGCCTTCGACCGCGACCTCAACAGCACGACGGCCCTCGACGAGTCGGCGGCGACCATGCAGGAGGAGCTCGGGTTCTCCCCCGCCACGATCGACTGGGAGCTCTTCGCCCAGGGTGAGGACGGCGCGCTCGCGGTGATCGGCCTGCCCGACGGTTTCGACCTCGACCGGTTGCGGGAGCGGTTGCGCGACGCGGGGTTCGACGAGCCGGCCGACGCCGACGGCGTGTGGTTCGCCGGCGCCGACGGGCTCGAGCGGCTCGGCGGGCCGGTGACGCCCCAGCTGGGCGCGCTGGCGATCGACGAGGAGGCCGGCATCCTCTACGGCAGCGACGACCGCGCCTACCTCGAGGAGCGCGCCGACCTGGCCCGGGGCGGCCGCGACGATGACGTCGCCCGCGCCGCCGCCTCCCTCGGTACGACGCCCAGCGCGGTGGTCTACACGGGCGAGCACGCCTGCGGCGAGCTGGCGATGAGCCAGGCCGACCCGGCCGACCGGACCCGCGCCGCCGAGCTGGTCGAGGAGGCCGGCGGGGTGCACCCGTTGACCGCGTTCGCGATGGCCGCCGAGCCCGGCGGCGGCGTACGGGTGGCCCTCGTGCTCGACAACGACGACCAGGCGCGGGCCGACGCCGACAGCCGGTCGCGGCTGGCGGCCGGTCCCGCGCCCGGCCAGGGCGGCACCTTCCCCGAGCGCTTCGACCTCGGCCGCGTCAGCGCGGACGGGACCGTCGTGACCATGGAGCTGGCTCCGGTCGACGACAGCCCCGTCCTGTCCGACCTGACGACCGGACCGGTGCTGTTCGCGGCCTGCTGACCGCCGACTTGGGCGTTCCGCTCGCCGAGTTGGGTGTTCCGTCCGCCGAGTTGGGCGTTCCGCTCGCCGAGTTGGGCGTTCGTGCACACGAATCCCCAACTCGATGCGTCGAATCCCCAACTCGGCGGGCTGGGGTCAGCGGAAGCCGCGCAGCCGCAGGCTGTTGCTCACCACGAACACCGACGAGAACGCCATGGCGGCGCCGGCGAGCATCGGGTTGAGCAGGCCGGCAGCGGCCAGCGGCAGGGCCGCCACGTTGTAGGCGAACGCCCAGAACAGGTTGCCCTTGATCGTCGCGAGGGTCCGGCGCGAGAGCCGGATCGCGTCGACCGCGACCTGGAGGTCCCCGCGGACGAGGGTGAGGTCGCTCGCCTCGATCGCCACGTCGGTGCCGGTGCCCATCGCCAGGCCGAGGTCGGCCTGGGCCAGTGCGGCGGCGTCGTTGACGCCGTCGCCGACCATCGCGACGACCTTGCCCTCACCCTGCAGCCGCTTGACGACGTCCACCTTGTCGGACGGGAGCACGTCGGCGATGACGTCGGCCTCGTCGATCCCGACCTCCGCGGCCACGGTCCGCGCCACGACGGCGTTGTCGCCGGTCAGCAGGACCGGCCGCAGGCCGAGCTCGCGGAGCCGGGCGATCGCGGCCGCCGAGGTGGGCTTGACGGCGTCGGCGACCACGATGACGCCGCGCGCCCTGCCGTCCCAGCCGACCGCGACGGCGGTGCCGCCCGTCGCCCGGGCCTCCTCCAGCGCCGCCTGCAGCTCCGGCGAGAGCTGCTGGGACCACTCGGCGAGGAGCTGGGGGCGGCCGACCAGTACGGCGTGCGACGCGTCGCCCTCGACCAGCACGCCCTGCACGCCGAGGCCCTCGACGTTGGCGAAGTCCTCGAGCGCCGGCAGCGGACCGGCCTCGCGTGCGGCGTCCGCGATCGCCCGGGCGATCGGGTGCTCCGAGGAGTCCTCGAGCGCGCCGGCGTACCGCAGCACCTCGGCAGCGTCCTCCCCCGTGCCGGCGATGACCTCGCGCAGCATCATCCGGCCGGTCGTGACGGTCCCGGTCTTGTCGAGGACGATCGTGTCGACCGCCCGCGTGGACTCCAGCACCTCGGGCCCCTTGATCAGGATGCCGAGCTGGGCGCCGCGCCCCGTGCCGACCATCAGCGCGGTCGGCGTGGCCAGGCCCAGGGCGCAGGGGCAGGCGATGATCAGGACCGCGACCGCCGCCGTGAACGCGGCCGCGAGGCCGTTGCCCGTGCCGAGCCAGAAGCCCAGCGTGCCGGCCGCCAGCAGGATGACGATCGGGACGAAGACGCCGGAGATCCGGTCAGCGAGGCGCTGCACCTCGGCCTTGCCGTTCTGCGCGTCCTCGACCAGGCGGGCCATCTGCGCGAGCTGGGTGTCCGCGCCGACCCTGGTCGCTCGGACCACCAGCCGGCCACCGGCGTTGACGGTCGCGCCGACGACGGAGTCACCCTCGCCGACCTCGACCGGCACCGACTCGCCGGTGAGCATCGACGCGTCGACCGCGGAGCTGCCCCGTTCGACGACGCCGTCGGTGGCGATCTTCTCCCCCGGCCGTACGACGAACAGGTCGCCCACCGCCAGCTGGTCCACCGGCACCTTCGTCTCCGTGACGCCGTCGGCCCCGAGGACCGCGACGTCCTTCGCCCCGAGCTCCAGCAGCGCCTTGAGCGCCGCCCCGGCCTGCCGCTTCGAGCGCTGCTCGAAGTAGCGCCCCGCGAGGATGAACGTCGTCACCCCGGCCGCGGCCTCGAGGTAGATGTTGCCGCTGCCGTCGCTGCGCTCGATGGTGAGCTCGAACGGGTGCTTCATCCCGGTCGTGCCCGCCGTGCCCCAGAAGAGCGCGTAGAGCGACCAGCCCAGGGCAGCCAGGGTGCCGAGCGAGATCAGCGTGTCCATCGTCGACGTGCCGTGCCGCAGGTTCGTCCAGGCGGCCTTGTGGAACGGGAACGCGCCCCACACGACGACGGGCGCCGCCAGGGTCAGCGACAGCCACTGCCAGTTGTCGAACTGGAATGCCGGCACCATCGCCATCGCGATGACCGGCACGGTCAGCAGCGTCGAGACGACCAGCCGTTGCCGCAGCGGCGCGACCGGGTCGGGCTGCCCGCCCGGCACCGTCGGGTCGGTCGCGGGCGGCATCGGCAGCGAGGCGCCGTAGCCGGCCGCCTCGACGGCGGCCACGAGGTCGTCGGTGGACACGCCATCGACGTACGTCACCTTCGCCTTCTCGGTCGCGTAGTTGACCGTCGCGGTCACGCCGTCGAGCTTGTTCAGCTTGCGCTCGATCCGGTTGGCGCAGGACGCGCAGGTCATCCCGGTGAGGGTGAGCTCGACCTGCTGGCCGGGCGCGGGGTCAGTGTGCGTGTCCATCGCTCTGGCCCTCCTCTTCCTGGCCGTGCTCCCCGGTGGCGCCCTCCGCGGTACCCCCGGCGGTGACCGTGAACGCCGCGGTGCGGACGACGCCGTCGTGCTGGAAGTCGAGGTAGAGGTGGTAGGTCCCGTTGCTGGGGACGGCGGCGTAGAAGGTGACCTCCGGCCCCGGCTTGGTCTTCCCGTCGCCCGGCTCGCCGTCCGGGTGGACGTGGAGGTAGGCGAGGTCGCCGGAGCGCAGCGCGACCAGGTGGCCGTAGGCACCGAGGTAGGGCTGCAGGTCCGTGACCGGCTGGCCGTCCTTGTTGACGCTGAGCGTCAGCCTCGCGTCGGCGCCGGCGGTCAGGTCGCCGTCGAGGGTCACCTCGTAGCCGTCCACCTTCGCCGTCCGGCTGTCGCCCGTCGGCGGCGCGGCCTCGTAGCGACCGTCGACCGCGAGGTCGGAGCCCAGCGTGAGTGCCTCGGCGCCGGTGGCCTTGAAGTCGGCGTAGAGGCGCCAGGTCCCGGGGGTCAGCGCCAGGTCGGTGGACCAGGCGCCGTCGCCGTCGAGGGTCGGGTGCACGTGCTGGAAGCCGGTGAAGTCGCGCCGTACGGCGATCAGGTGGAGCCTCTTCTCGTGCTGGACGTCGTACGACGTCACGGGGGCGCCGTCGGGTCCGGTGATGGTGAAGCTCACCGGCACCGCCCTGCCGGCGTCGGCCCGGCTGTCGGCGAGGGTGAGGGTGTAGCCGTCCTGCGACGTCATGAGTCCTCCCGGGATCTCGGTCGTCGGCCCGGCGCTCTCGTGCTCGGCGTGGCCACCGGTGGCGTCGCCTGCGTGCGTGTCGTGCGTCGGCTCCTCCACGTCGACCGGGCCGAGGGCCCGGCCGCCGAGGAGGGCGACGCCGAACACGACCGCGGCGACGGCCCCGAAGCCCGCCAGCCGCGTCGGGCTGTTCATGCGAGCTGGTAGCCGGCCTCCTCGACGGCGGCCTTCACGGCCGACTCGTCGAGGGGGGCGGCACTGGTGATCGTGACCGAACCGGTGGGCAGGTCGACCGCGACGTCCTCGACGCCGGCGATCTCCTGCACCTCCTCGGTGACGGAGGCGACGCAGTGGCCGCAGGTCATGCCGGTGACGGTGAAGGTCTGGGTGGTGCTCATCGGAGGATTCCTCTCGGTTGGTGATGGATGCCGGATCGGGACGCGTCAGGAACGGACCAGGCGGGCGATGGCGTCGGAGGCCTCCTTCAGCTTGATGGCGGCCTCCTCACCTCCCTCCCGGGCGGCGTCCACGACGCAGTGCGCCATGTGCTCGTCGAGCAGGCCGAGCGCGACGGACTGGAGGGCCTTCGTCATCGCGGAGACCTGGGTGAGGATGTCGATGCAGTACTGCTCCTCCTCGACCATCCGCTGCAGACCCCGCGCCTGGCCCTCGATGCGGCGCAGCCGCTTGAGGTAGTCGTCCTTGGTGCGGTTGGCGATGTAGCTGTGCTGGTGCTCCGCACCGGTGTCGCTGTGTGCCATGGCCCTCTGTCCTTCGTGTGCTGGGAATCGACCTACCGCCAAGGATACCCCCCTGCGGTATTTCGTGGTAGCGTCCCGATCCGTTCCGTACGGTACCCCCCTAGGGTACTTATCGCAAGAAGGAGATCCGAGATGTCAGTCCTCACCCCACCGGAGGCCAGTCGCGGCAATCGCCGCTGGCTCGGCCTCGCGGTCATCGCCGCCGCCCAGTTCATGGTCATCATGGACACGTCGATCATCGGCGTCGCCCTGCCCGAGATGCAGCGCGAGCTCGGCTTCACGCCGGAGAACCTGTCCTGGGTGTTCAACGCCTACGTCGTCGCGTTCGGCGGCCTGCTGCTCCTCGGCGGCAAGGTGTCCGACGTCCTCGGGGCACGCACCGTCTTCACCGCCGGCTGGGTCGTCCTCGCCGCCGGCTCACTCGTCGCCGCGGTCGCCGGCAACGTCGAGGTCGAGCTCGCCGGCCGCGCGATCCAGGGCGCCGGCGCGGCACTCGTCGCCCCCTCGGCACTGACCCTGCTGATGATGCTGTTCGGCAGCAACCCGCGCGAGCTCACCAAGGCCCTCGCCCTGTACGGCGCCGCCGCACCTGCCGGCGGTACGGCCGGCGTCTTCCTCGGCGGCGTGATCACCGAGTACCTCAGCTGGCCGTGGGTGTTCGCGATCAACATCCCGATCGCCGTCCTGATCCTCGCGCTCGTACCGGCCTCGCTTCCCGCGGGCGGGCCGTCGTCCGCACGCCGGGTCGACGCGGTCGGCGCGATCACCGTGACCGCCGGCCTCGCTGCCCTCGTGTACGCCGTGGTCAAGGCCCCCGAGGTCGGCTGGGACGCCGCGCGCACCTGGTGGGTCCTCGGCGGCGGCATCGTCCTGGTCGCCGGTTTCGTCGCCCAGCAGGCCCGTGGCCGCGACCCGCTCCTCAGGCTCGGCGTGTTCCGGGCGCCCGGCCTCGCCGCCGCCAACCTCACCCAGCTCCTCCTCGGTGCCGCGTGGATCCCGATGTGGTTCTTCCTGAACCTCTACCTGCAGCAGGTGCTCGGCTTCACCGCGTTCCCCAGCGGCGCAGCGCTGCTGCCGATGACGCTGCTCATCATGGTCGGCATGGTGCTGGTCGCGCCCCGCGTCCTCGCCGCGGCCGGCGTGCGCACCACGACCGTCACCGGGCTGGTGCTGCTGGCCGCAGGCATGGCCTGGCTGGCGATGGTCGACGCGGACGGCAGCTACGCGGTCGACGTCCTGCCCGCATCGCTGGTGGCCGCGCTCGGCATGTCCCTCGCCTTCATCCCCACCCTGGGCACGGCGATCTCTGCGGCACCACCGGAGGAGGGCGGACTCGCTTCGGGCATCGTCAACACGACCTACCAGGTCGGCTCGGCGCTCGGCCTCGCCGTGATGACCGCCCTCGCGGCGGCCCGGGGTGCCGACCGGCTGGGCGATCCCGTCGCCCTGACCACGGGGTACGCCGCCGCCTTCACCGGCGCCGCCGTGGTCGCGGCCGTCGGTGCGGTGGTCGCGGCCGCCACGCTCGGCCGGCGACCGGCGGCGTGACCATGGTGACCGCCGTACCCGCCCGAGCAGCGCCGCGGGGGCCGGCTAGGAGACGTGCGGCGAGACGCCGAGGATGCGGTCGATCTCGTCGAGCGGGAGCCGCTCGTCGGAGGCACTGGCCGCGATGATGAGGTTCGTGGTCAGCTCGACCTCGACGAGGAGGTCGCGGTCCTCGAGGGTCACGTCGAACTGATCAGCCATCAGTCCCTCCCTCGAACCGAGCCCCAGCGGGCGACGCAGACGGTCAACTGATCTCATCTTCCCCCCTCGGGCAACACCTACACCCGAAAGTTCAGCAAAAATTCGTGGAGCCCCGCCGACCGGCGGGGCTCCACGTGAAGACGAGGGTCTCCTCGATCAGGCTGGGCCTGGATCAGAGAGGACGAACGTTCTCCGCCTGCGGGCCCTTCGGGCCCTGGGTGACGTCGAACTCGACCTTCTGGTTGTCCTCCAGCGACTTGTAGCCGTTGGTCTGGATCGCCGAGTAGTGGACGAAGACGTCGTCGCCGCCACCCTCCTGCTCGATGAAGCCGAAGCCCTTCTCGGCGCTGAACCACTTCACGGTGCCCTGAGCCATTGTGCTCGTTACTCCTTGTGTCGGGGCGAGAGCCGCCACCTCGGCGACCCACAGCGGATGGAATGACACGTCGCTCCGACCCGTGATGGGACACCACAAACCAGAATCGCCGTCGGCCACAATCTCCGCAGGCGTTGAACCTTCCGAAACTGCATCCGCTGCAAGCACGACATTACCAATCCGCGCAGACAACGGAAGGCTCCCACTGCATCGATCTCGCGATCTGCGATGAAGGTTCTGCTACGCAGTCGTGACGACCGCGGAAACGGGCGAGGGCAAGCGAAGGGGTAGGCCGTGTCGGGCTCGAACCGACGACCCTCGGATTAAAAGTCCGGTGCTCTACCAACTGAGCTAACGGCCCGGGGGAACTCTAGTTCCCAGCGGCGGCAGCGCTGCACTCGGCGCACAGCCCGACCAGCTCGACGGTGTGCACGACGTCGGTGAAGCCGTGCTCGTCGGCGACGGCGTGCGCCCACTTCTCGACAGCGGAGCCGGTGATCTCGACGGTGCGCCCACAGGAGCGACAGACGAGGTGGTGGTGGTGCGAGGTGCTGCAGCGGCGGTACGTCGCCTCGCCGGCCGGACTGTGCCGGACGTCGACCTCGCCGGAGTCCGCCATGGCCTGCAGGGTGCGGTAGACGGTGGCCAGGCCGACCTTCTCCCCCGCCCGCCGCACGGCGTCGTGCACCTCCTGCGCGCTCTGGAAGTCGACCGACTCGCGCAGCGCCGCGGTGATCGCGATGCGCTGCCGGGTCGGCCGCAGCGCGGTCGGTCGCTCGTCGGTGTCGGTCACGCGCTCTCCTCTGGGGAGCCGGGAGGTTTGGGAATCACTCTCAATCTACCGCGTCCCGCACGGTCCGTCCGGGTGGTGCCCACTGGCCCGATCGGACCATTGAAGGGGGGACGGGGAACAGGGGACGCAGGACCGGCCACCGCAGTACGCTCGACGGCGGGAGAGGGAAAGGGAGGACTCTGCCCATGGGGAGCAATGACGAGTTCGGGCCGGACACGGAGACGATTCGTGCCTGGCTGGCGAAACGCGCCACCTACGCCAAGGACGCGCGCGTCATCGCCGCACCCCGCGGCACCCTGACCACCGAGGTCCCGCGCGACCCCGGCCCCTCCCGTCCCCTGCCCACGCCCGTCGTCGAGACGGAGCCGGAGCCGGACCCGGAGCCACCCGCCGACGAGGTCGACGACCGGGACGAGGCACCCGCGCGTCCCACCCCCGACGCCCCACGGCCGGACAGCCGCAACGCCGGCCGGTCCGTGCTGGAGGCCCTCGACGGCGACACCCCGCCCCGTCCGCCTGCACCCACGGCTGCCGACGCCACCGCCGCCGGCCGCTCGGTGGTCGACGCGCTCGGCGCCGACCAGCCCGCCGCCCGCGCGCCCCGGCGCGACCGCGGGAAGCCCAGGACTCCCCCGGCGCCGGCCGCACCCGAGCCGCCGCGCACCACGGTGACCCGCCCGTCGAGCGGCGTCCGGGTCAGCGCGCCGGCCGCCCGGTCGTCGTACGAGCCCTCGACGCGGAGCGCCCCTGCCCCGCCGCCCCGCCAGGAGCAGCAGGTACGCCGCGGCCGCTGGACCGAGCCGGAGGAGCACCGGCAGGCCCTCGAGGCGACCACCGACGTCGACTTCCCCGTGCGCGGGGGCGTCCGGAAGTTCCTCGGATTCCTGCTGCTCGGCAGCCTGGTCGCAACGGGCGCTGCCGCCTACCTGGCCAGCAAGGACCGCACCGTCGCGGCGATCGGGATCGCCGGCGTGCTGGCCCTGCTCACCCTCGTGGTCTGGGCGGTGCGCGCGAGCTGCGTGACCACCGAGCTGGCCATCCGCCGCGGCCAGCTGAGCGTCACCCGGGCCGGTCAGGTGCAGCGCGTCGACATCAGCGGCGGCCACACCGTGATCGCCATCGTCGGCGAGCCGGGCGACCGGCGCTGGACCGTGCTCTTCGAGCGGCGTGGCCTGCCGCTGGTGGTCGTCAACGCCAGCATGGTCGACCCGCACTGGTTCACCAGCGCGCTCTACCGGCTCCGGCCCGAGCTGCGCCCGGGCTGGACGGATCCCGAGGTCTCCGACGACTACGCGGGCGTCACCTCGTAGCGATCCAGTAGCGGCGCTTGCCGTTGCGGACGTCCTCGAGGACACCGCCGTTGGCCTCGATCGTGCGCCGCGACGGGTCGTTGTCCTCGTCGCAGGTCACCAGCACCCGGTCGATGCCGAGTGCGGCCGCCGCCGCGACGCCCAGCCCGAGCGCCGCCGACGCGTGCCCACGCCGCCGTGCGGACGGCCGGACCGAGTAGCCGATGTGGCCCCCCTCCTCGAGGAGGAAGTCGTTCAGCACGTGGCGGAGGTTGAGGAAGCCGACCACCTCGTCGTCGGGGCCGCCGTCCCCCTCGGTGATCCAGAAGTACGACGACGGAACTCGGGTCCCGTCGAGGTCGCCCGGGGCGGTCAGCTCGGTCATCCTGACGAAGGCGGCGCAGCCCGCCTCGGTCGGGACCGGGTCGCCCTCGAGGAACCAGTGACCGGAGCCGTGCATCTCCGTCGTACCGCCGAAGTCCACCACCATGGCTGCCCAGCTCTGCCAGCGGGAGGTGTCCGGGTCCACGAGTGCCGTCATGGCACCCATCCCACCATCGGACGCACGTCCCGGCGAACGGGATTCCAGCCTCCCTCCGAACGAGAACGTGTTCTACTTGGAGTCATGAAGTGGCCGCTCCCTCCCGACGAGATTCCGGACGACGTCGTGGAGCGGGAGACGGCGACCTGGGGGCCCCTGGCCGCGGCGGCCCGCGAGCTGGTCGACCTGTGCGTCATGTCGGACGTCGAGCCTGAGGAGATCGCTGCCGCGACGGCCGACGTCGAGGCCGCGGTCGCCCGCCTGCGCAAGTTACGACGCACGCAGACCCTCGGCCAGGAGCACCTGGCCGCCGGACGCCGGCGCCCGTGGGGCAACCCGGTCATCGGGCTGCGCAACCCGATCGCTCCCCCGCTGCAGGTGCACAGCTTCCCCGAGGGCCGCTCCGAGAGCGACTTCCACTGCGGACCGGCGTACGAGGGCCCGCCGGGGCTGGTCCACGGCGGCGTCGTGGCGCTCGTCCTCGACCAGGTGCTCGGCCACGCGGTCGGCGCGAAGGGTCGGCCCGGCATGACCGGCACGCTCACGATCGTCTACCGCCAGGGCACCCCGCTCGGCGACCTGCGGGTCGAGGCGTGGGTCGAGCGCGAGGAGGGGATCAAGACGTGGGCGAAGGCCCGGATGATCGGTCCCGACGGCGTCACCGCCGAGGCCGAGGGCGTCTTCATCCTGCCCCGTGCCATCCGCGAGAAGCTCGCCTGACCTGTCAGGCAGTTCCTGCAGCCTCAGCCGATCTTGACGCCGCGCTTGTTCTCGTCGCTGAGCCGGGCCTCCTCGGCCGCCTGCGCCTCGAGCTCGGTACGACGGCGCTCGGCGTCGGCGTACTCGCCCGGCTCGGAGACCAGGTCGGTCGCGCCCCGCTCGAGCCGCTGGAGGGCGACCCGGGCGAAGATCTGCTGCTCGGTGGAGGTCCGCTCGGAGCGCCCCCTGCCGAGGAAGGAGACGGCCCACCGGATCACCGCGGTGACCCGGTTCTTGAAGCCGGTGATGTAGAAGAGGTGGACCACGAGCCACATCAGCCAGGCGATGACGCCGGTCAGGCGGAGCTTGCCGACCATCGCGACCGCGCGGAAGCGGCTGATGATGGCCATCGAGCCCTTGTCGAAGTACTTGAACGGCGGCTGCGCGGGCTTGCCCTTGAGGCGGCCGTCGATCTCCTTGGCGGCGTACTTCGCGCCCTGGATCGCGACCTGCGCGACGCCCGGCAGGTTGTCGAGCGAGATCATGTCGCCGACGACGAACACCTCGGGGTAGCCCGGCAGCGTCAGGTCGGGGTTGACCGCGATCCGGCCGGCGCGGTCCAGCGGCGCACCCGTCTGGGCGGAGAGCTGCTTGCCGAGCGGGTTGGCCTGGACGCCGGCGGCCCACACCTTGGCGACGGCCTCGATCCGCTCGGAGCTGCCGTCCTTGTACTTCACGGTCAGGCCGCGCTCGTCGACCTCGGACACCAGCGCACCGAGCATGACCTCGACGCCGAGCTTCTCCAGCTTCTCCTGGGTCCACTTGCCGAGCTTCGCGCCGAACGGCGGCAGGACCTGCGGCGCCGCGTCGACGAGGATGACGCGGGCCTGACGGGTGCTGATCGCACGGAAGTCGCGGGTGAGCGTGCGGTGGGCGAGCTCGGCGATCTGGCCGGCCATCTCCACGCCGGTCGGACCGGCGCCGACGACCACGAAGGTCAGCAGGTGGTCGACGTTCTCGCCGCGAGCGGCACCGAGCTCGGCCATCTCGAAGGCGCCGAAGATCCGGCCGCGCAGCTCGAGGGCGTCGTCGATGCTCTTCATGCCGGGGGCGAACTCGGCGAAGTGGTCGTTGCCGAAGTAGGACTGGCCGGCACCGGCGGCCACGATGAGGGAGTCGTACGGCGTCACCAACTCCTCGCCTCGGGCGGTCGACCTCACTTCGCGTGCAACGAGGTCGATCTCGGTGACCTCGCCCAGCAGGACCTGCGCG
Organism: uncultured Nocardioides sp.; assembly: GCA_964487275.1. Lineage (GTDB taxonomy): Bacteria > Actinomycetota > Actinomycetes > Propionibacteriales > Nocardioidaceae > Nocardioides. The sequence goes on from CAZAQE010000029.1 coordinate 24,057, forward strand.
TTCTTCTGGTTGGCGAGCACCTCACGCGTCGGGGGCGCGATCTCGCCCTCGGACAGGATGCCGGTCGCCACCTGGTAGAGCAGCGGCTGGAACAGGTGGTGCGTCGTCTTCGCGATCATCGTCACGTCGACGTCGGCGTGGCGCAGCGCCTTGGTGCCGAACAGGCCACCGAAGCCGGAGCCGATGACGACCACCTGGTGCTTGTCGGACCGGGGGACGATCACGCGGTCGGACTGCTCCGGCTGGGTGTCGCCTGCTGCCATGACTTCCTCCTGGACGGCGCGGACGGATGTCGACGGCCGTCCACGGGGGTGCTTCGCTGCGGCATCGGTGCCGCTCGGCACCATTCTCCCGGTTCCGCTCCGCGGGTCCCAACCCGCGGCGACGGTCTGGTCGGTCACACTGCTTGGTGATCCCTTCACGACCGTCACCAAATCTGCCGCCAACTGTTGGTTTGGTTGCGAGTTCAACCGGGTATCGCACCCGGGATCAGGCCTCACCGTCGACACCACCACCCCCTCGGGCACTGACACCGCGAAAGGTTCCTCCGTGCACCACCGGCAGACCCTGGAGCTGGCCCCCGGGCCGCGCAGCGTGCACGACGCGCGCCGCTGGGTCGTCGCCACCTGCCGGGAGATCGGTCGTGACGACCTCGTCGACTGCGCCGAGCTGGCGATCTCCGAGCTGGTCACCAACGCCGTGCTGCACGGTGAGCAGCCGGTGCGGATGCAGCTCAGCGGCACGGCCGAGCACCCGCGCTTCGAGGTCCACGACGGCTCGACGATCCCGCCGCAGCCGGTCACCCAGGCGGGCGGCTTCGACCTCGACGCCTTCGACCTCGACGCCTTCGACGCGCTCGACGAGGAGCAGCTCGCCTCGCTGACCACGGTCGGGCGCGGACTCGACATCGTGGCCCGGGCGTCGGTGGCCTGGGGCGCCGAGATCGACGAGGAGGGCAAGGCCGTCTGGTTCGAGCCGGCCACCGAGCTGTCCGAGACCGGCGGCACCGCGATCCAGATCACCTACGCCAGCAGCCCGTTCGCCGAGGACCACACCCGCGTGGGCGAGGTCGCGGTCCAGATCAACGGCGTGCCGGTCGTCGCCTTCGGGCGGTTCCAGCGCCACTACCGCGACCTGCGTCGCGAGATCCGCCTGCTCGCCCTCGCCCACGAGGACGACTACCCACTGGCGAAGGTCCTCTCGGAGCACTTCGACGCGCTCGAGCGCCCGCTGCGCTCCAACATGGGCCGCGAGCAGGTCGACGAGGCCAGCGACGAGGGCCGCACCACCGTGGACCTCCGGCTGCGGATGCCGCGCGAGACCGCCCGGCAGATCGGCGGCCTGATCGACCTGCTCGACGCGGCCGACGAGTTCAGCCGGGCCCAGCGGCTGCTGACCGCGCCCCGCAGCTCCGAGCAGCGCGCCTTCCAGATCTGGTTCCTCGGGGAGTTCCGCCGCCAGTCTGCCGGCGCACCGCCGGTGGCCTGGCAGGGCGGCGCCGGGTCCGGCGCCCCGTCCCGCGCCCTCTGACGCCGCGGCACTAGCCTCGGCCCATGACCCCGGGAGCGCGGCACTTCCTCGCCGTGGCCGCGGGCGGCGCCTGCGGTGCCGTCGCCCGGTACGCCGCCACGCAGGCGCAACCCGACGGCGGCGGGTTCCCGTGGACCACCTTCGCGATCAACGTCGTCGGGTCGGCCCTCCTCGCCGGCCTTCTCCTCCTGCCGCTGGCCCGCCGCTCGAGCGTGTGGGCCGCGGCGCTCGGCCCCGGTGTGCTCGGCGGCTTCACCACGTTCTCGGCCACCTCCGAGCAGGCACGGGACCTGCTGGCCCACGGCCGAACCGAGCTGGCCGCTGCCTACCTCCTCGGCACCCTCGCGGCCGGGCTGGTCGCGGTGGTCGTCGTCGGCCGGCTCGCCCCGCTGCTGCCCGCGGAGGACGAGCTGTGACAGCGCTCCTTGTCGCGCTGGGTGGCGGCCTCGGGTCGGTGCTGCGCTACGCGCTCGGCCAGCGGTACGACGGCCGGTGGCACCACGGCACGCTGGCGGCCAACACCGGGGCCAGCCTGCTGCTCGGCGCCTGCGCGGGCTGGGCGCTGGGCGGGAGCTGGCTGGCGCTGCTCGGCACCGGCTTCTGCGGTGGCCTGTCGACGTACTCCTCGCTGATGGTGCAGGCCCGCGACCTGGGCCCGGCGCGCGGGGCGGCGTACCTCCTCACGACGATCTCGCTGGGGCTGGCCGCCGCCGCCCTCGGATTCGCCGCCGCCGCGCGGTAGTCCCGGGTCAAAAGCACCGAGATGCGACCGAATCCGGTGCTTTTGACCCGGGACTACCCCGCAAGGTGTCAGGCGTAGCCGAGCTCGTGCAGGCGCTCGTCGTCGATGCCGAAGTGGTGGGCGATCTCGTGGACGACGGTGATCCGGATCTCCTCGGTGAGCTCCTCGACGTCGGCGCACATGTCGAGGAGCGGGCCGCGGAAGAGGAAGATCCGGTCCGGCAGCTGCGGGAGCAGGCCACTGTCGCGCTCGGTGAGCGCCACCCCGTCGTACAGGCCGAGGAGGTCGTCGGGCTCGTCCTCCGGCGGCTCGTCCTCCACGAGCACGACGACGTTGTGGACCAGCCGTGCGAGCTCCTCAGGGATCGCGTCGAGGGCGGAGTCGACGATCGCATCGAACTCCTCGGGACTCATCTCGACCGGCACGCGCGCCATTCTCGCCGACCACGGCAAGCACGGCGCCCCGGCGCTGGCAGGATGCGTGCCATGTCGTCCTACGAGCCCCCGGCCGAGTACCCCGGATACCCGGGCCAGCCCAACCCGCCCAGCCACCCCGGCTACGGGCAGGGCGGCTACGGTCCGCCCGCGCCGTGGCACCCGGGCGCGCACCTCGGCCTGCCGGAGGGCGTCGTGATCGCTTCCCGCGGCCGGCGTGTCGGCGCCTTCTTCCTGGCGATCCCCCTCTCGCTGGCGACCTGCGGCATCGGCTACCTCGTCTGGGGCGCGATCGTGTGGGGCAGGGGCACCAGCCCCGCGCTCCAGGTGCTCGGCATGCGGGCATGGAAGCCGGAGCGGCGCGGCGCGGCCCAGTGGGGCGACATGGCCGCCCGCAACGGCCTCGACTGGCTGATCGCGCTGGCGACGTGCAGCATCTCGAGCATCGTGTCGTTCGTGCTCTTCCTCAGCGACGAGCCGCTGCGCCGCACGCTCGCCGACCGGGTCGGCGGGACCGTGATCGTGCACGACCCGCACCGGCGCCTGGGCTGAGCCTGAGTCCACGCCGCTCTCGGCCCCGGCAGGCCGAACGGTGCGAAAACGACAAGAACCGCTCCGGCGGTCCGGAGCGGTTCTTCCCTTCTGCGACCCCGACGGGACTCGAACCCGCGGCCTCCGCCGTGACAGGGCGGCGCGCTAACCAACTGCGCTACGGGGCCAGGTTGCTCTCCGTGCAGTTTCCTGCGCGGCGAAGCGGATGGAACTCTAACCCATGCCCGACCCCGGCTCCCAATCGGGAGCGAACCCGGCGCACGACCCGCACCCCCAACCGGATTCGAACCGGCGTACCCGCCGTGAAAGGGCGGTGTCCTGGGCCGCTAGACGATGGGGGCCCTCCGTCACGGGGCGAAGCCCGCGACGGCTCGGTCAGCATAGTGCGGGAGCCCCGGCACGCGCCCAATCCCAAGGCGTTCGCGGGACACCTCCCGTCCACGGGGTGCCGCCGCTTTCGTGAGTTCCGAGTCCCTCCGGTAAGGTGTGCGACTGCCCGGCCAGGTAGCTCAGTTGGTACGAGCGACCGACTGAAAATCGGTAGGTCGGCGGTTCGACCCCGCCCCTGGCCACGCGCAATCGAAGGGCCCCGCAGCAGCGCTGCGGGGCCCTTCGGCATTGCCAGGCGGGCCTACGCCTGAGCGGTGGCGACGCCCGCCCTGCGCAGGGCGGGGCGCGCGACCAGCCAGTACAGCAGGGTGCCGAGCAGGCCGAGCAGCACCATGAGGAGCACGTAGACCAGCTTGCTCTGGTCGGCGGACTCCCAGGTGGAGTCGGGGATCCGCAGGGCCTGGACCAGGACCGCCAGCCAGAGCACGAACAGGCCGACGACAGCGAGTCCGACGAGGAGGCCGCCGAGGACGACGGCGACCCCGAAGGCGTCGCCCGAGCGGTCACCGCGCTCCTCGGCGGCGAGTGGGGCCAGCAGGACGAGGGAGCTCGTGGTCACGAGCGCATTCTGCTCCTCAGCGGGGCGGAAAGGCACGCATCTCGCCGAGGACGGCGTCGCGGTCCTCGGGCAGCACGAAACCGGTCGCGATCGCCGCCTCCGTGGCCGCCGTGTACGACGCCCGGTAGTCCTCCGCCGAGACCCACCGCCGGTGCAGGTCGGCCTCGGACAGGGCGAGGGTGCGTCCGAACAGCCCGCAGATCACCGAGCCGCCCGGCGCGTCTCCGGCCAGCACCTCCACGGCGGCGTCGACCACCGGGGTGCGGACACCCCCGCGGACGTTGCCGACCTCGTCCCTGACGAACACCCCGTCGCGGACCTCGATCGGCGGCGCGGACGGCGCCGGTGGGCCGCCCCGCGCCCAGGTCACCAGGTGGCGCAGCGCCGCACGGACGACGTACACCTGCTGACCGCGGTTGACCGGGTCCGGGCAGCCGAGGAAGGCCTCGAACTCGCCGATCTGGAAGAGGTCGGCGTGCGCGGCGCCGGCGACCTCCCAGACCCGCAGCAGCCGGCCGTCGGGCTGGCGCGCGGGCAGGTAGTTCATCCGCCCGAGCAGGTCGCCCTCGGTCTGCACGACCATGACGGGCACGTCGAGGTCGTCACGGATCGGCGCCGGGACGCCGGACTCGCGGGCGGCCAGCAGGTCGATGCCGACCCCGGCCTCCCCCGTCGGTGCGGCGACGTCGCCACGACTGTGGATGAGGAAGCCGTCGAAGAACCGGTCGTGCGGGTGGACGTCGTTGACGTGCGTCGTGAGCAGGTACGCCGACTGGGACTCCCCGATGGCGAGCACCTGCTCCGCGCCCACCAGCCCCGCCACCGCACGGGCGGTCTCCGTGAAGATGCCGTGGGCGTGGAGGTCCCCGGGATGGTGCAGACCGCCGTAGCGAGCGGGGTCGACGCCCTTGAGTCCCTGCAGGGCGGCACCCTCGACCGCCACGACCGCAGCCCCGCCCTCGACGCCGTTGAACTGCGCCGAGACGCCCGCCCAGGCGTGCCCCTGCCGGACCAGCTCCTCGGCGAGGTAAGTCCAGTCCGGGGCGGCGTCGGCGCCGGAGCTGACGTTGAGCCACTCGACGACGAGGGTGCCGCTGGCGGGCGCCGACTCGGGCCGCCGGACCACCACGCGGGTGGTGAACGGGGCCGGGCTGGAGCCGCCGGCGGCGTACTCGACCTCCGACCAGCCGGCGGCCGCGAGGTCGGGGCCGGGGCGGGCGGAGGTCAGGGCGATGCCGTTGCCGCCCGTGAGCGGGGTGAGGGTGACGCGGGGCACGCACGCATCATGCACCGTGGGATCCTGCGCGGGTGCTGCCCGCATTCGAGATCGTCGCCCGCCACCGACCGGTGGACGTGGTCGGGACCCCGCTCCTGACCGAGGCGTACGACGACCCGATGGCTCAGCAGTCGAGCACCGGGAAGCTGCCCCTGCTGGCGCCGTTCGGCGCCGTGGAGGTGTCGCTGTCCTCGCGCGGCGGCGGGACCGCAGCGAGCCTGGCCGGCCCGGACGGCTCCCAGTTCTCGTCGGTGGTCGACCAGGGCCGGGTCTGCATCACGGTGCGCTCGGCCGACGGGGAGAGCATCCACCGCAGCCGGCGCCACGGCAGGACGCGCCGCTCCCCCGGCCGCCTCGCACTCGCCCTGACCGGCACGCACGTGTCAGCGCTGACGTTCGAGGACGGGGCCTGGGTCGTCCGGGCCCGGGTGGACCTGTCGGCGTCGGGCACGGCCGCGAGCCCCGACGTGCGCGACCCGGACTGGCTGGCGGGCCTGAGCGCCTCATGGTCGGCCACGGAGCCCGGCTCGGTCACCGGCTGGACCGCCGGCACGTTCGGGCAGCTGGGGTTGCGCGACGTCAGGCTCGTCACCTGGGCGGACGGATCGGCGTACCGCACCGACGACGGCTCGGTGATGCTCTCGGCAACCGCTGCGGGACCGGGGTTCTTCGGCACGGCACACACCTCTACGTGGACTCTCAACGCACAAGGGGGGGTGCGGCGCGGTGCCGAGCTGTACTTCCAACGACCCGACCGGCCGGGAGGCTACGGCGACCACGCGACCCATGTGGTCCGCGACGGCGACCGGTGGCTGGTCGCCACCAGCACGTGGTCGGACTTCCCCGCCGACCGGGAGGCACGCGCCGGCGCGCGGGTCGGGATCACGCTTGCCGAGACGACCGCCGACCTCACCTGCGGGCAGCACCTGCTCGCCGTCCGGACGCTCGACCTGCCGACCGACGGCCCGAGCGTGGGCGTGTGGGACCCGCACCTGGTGCGCGACGACGCCGGCGGGTGGCTGGTCGGCTACGTGAGCGCACGGAGGTTCTTCGACTTCCACCCCGTGCTCGCCGCCGGGCCGTCGCTCGACGAGCTCACCCTGCGCGGCGCTGCGACCGACCGTACGGCGACCGAGGGCACCACGCTCGCGCGCCTGGACGGCACGTGGCGGGTCCTCGCCAGCGACGGGCGCGACAACAGGCGCGGGGTGCGCGGCCGTTTCCCCGTGTTCGACACGTCGATGCGGGAGGTCGGCACCGTGGACGCGCCGTACCCGACGAACATCCCGTGGCCGACCCTCGTGCCGCCGGACCCCGACGAGCCGGGGGACCGCTGGCGGCTGGTGACCTTCGACGGGACGCCGTCAGGAGGCGCGCTCGTGGGCTACGGGACCCACGGTGACCTGCTGGTCATGCGAGGCACTCGATGAGTGCACCCACGCATCACTTGCGCGGGTCGTAGTCCGCCCACTTGTCGAGTACCTCGTCGTCGACCTCGTCCTCGACGCGGTCCACGGGCTCACCGTGGAGCTCAGCGGCCAAGGCCGAGAGGTCCGTCTCGTGAGTGCGGTACTTCAGGTCGCGTGCGACCTTCGTCTGCTTGGCTTTCGCTCGGCCGCGGCCCATAGGGTCCAGCCCCCTCGCACACTTGGCCGGGAACCCTCCGGGCCCCGGACTGCTGAATCAGAGTCTCGTGGGTGCAACGGTACATGGCCGGTGGCTGTTCCCGCACGTCAGGGCACCGGTTCGGACGCGCCGTGCGGCGAAGGTCACCAGCCGGGTCACCAGCCGGGGTGCTGGCCCACCAGCTCGACGGTGCCCCGCTGCGCCGGGTCCACCCCGACCTCGCCCGCGACCCAGCTGTCGATGCCGAACTCGGCGAGCCGCGCGAGGGCCGCGTCGACGGAGTCGGGCGCGACCAGCGCGACCATGCCGACACCACAGTTCAGCGTCGCCTCGAGGTCGGGCTGGGCGACCTCCCCGACCGTCCGGACGACGTCGAAGACCGGGGCGGGCGTCCACGTGGCGCGGTCCAGGGTCGCCTTCAGCTCGGGCGGCATGACCCGCGCGAGGTTGTTGGCGAGCCCGCCGCCGGTGATGTGCGCCATCGCGTGGGTCTCGGTCTCGCGGGCGATCGCAAGGCACGGCTTGGTGTAGATCCGGGTCGGCTCGAGGAGCTCCTCGCCGAGCGTGCGGCCGAACTCCTCGACGTGCCGGTCCACGGCCCAGCCGGCCTGCGTGAAGAACACGTGCCGGGCCAGGGAGTAGCCGTTGGAGTGCAGTCCGCTGGCCGCCATCGCGATGACGACGTCGCCCTCGCGGACCAGGCTCGCGCCGAGGAGGGCGTCGGCCTCCACCACGCCGGTGGTGGCGCCCGCGACGTCGTACTCGTCGGGCGCGAGGAGGCCGGGGTGCTCGGCGGTCTCGCCACCGACCAGCGCGCAGCCGGCCTCGACGCACGCCTCGGCGATGCCCTTGACGATCGCGGCGATCCGCTCGGGGACGACCTTGCCGGTCGCGATGTAGTCGGTCATGAAGAGCGGCTCGGCACCGCACACGACGAGGTCGTCGACGACCATGCCGACCAGGTCGAAGCCGATGGTGTCGTGCTTGTCGACCATCTGCGCGACCGCGACCTTGGTGCCGACGCCGTCGGTGGAGGTCGCCAGCAGCGGACGCTTGTACGACGTCAGGGCGCTTGCGTCGAAGAGGCCGGCGAAGCCACCGAGGCCGCCGAGCATCTCGGGCCGGCGGGCCTTCTCGACCCACTCCTTCATCAGGTCGACGGCGCGGTCCGCGGCCTCGATGTCGACGCCGGCACGGGCATAGGCGTTCTCAGCCACGGTTCCCCTTGGTTCGCTCACGGGTTGTTGAAGACAGGAAGCGCCTCGCCGTGCGTGCTCGGCTTGAGCGTCGCCTCCAGCAGGTGCTTGCCGAGCAGGCTCTCGTCGGGAAGCTCGATCGGGTAGTCGCCGGTGAAGCAGGCGGTGCACAGGGTGCTCTGCTGCTGGCCGGTCGCGTCGATCATCCCGTCGAGGGAGATGTAGCCGAGACTGTCGGCGCCGACGCTGGCGGCGATCTCGTCGACGTCGAGGCCGTTGGCGATCAGCTCGGCGCGGGTCGCGAAGTCGATGCCGTAGAAGCAGGGCCACTTCACCGGCGGGCTCGAGATCCGCACGTGCACCTCGGTCGCCCCGGCCTCGCGCAGCATCCGCACCTGCGCCCGCTGGGTGTTGCCGCGCACGATCGAGTCGTCGACGACGACGATCCGCTTGCCGCGGATCATGTGCTCCAGGGCGTTCAGCTTGAGCCGGATGCCGAGCTGGCGCAGGGTCTGGCTCGGCTGGATGAAGGTGCGCCCGACGTAGGCGTTCTTGACGAAGCCCTGGCCGAACGGGATGCCGCTCTCGAGCGCGTAGCCGGAGGCGGCGGGCGTGCCGGACTCGGGGACCGGGATGACGAGGTCGGCGTCGACGGGGAACTCGCGGGCCAGCTGGCGGCCCATCTCCACGCGCGCCTCGTGGACGCTGCGGCCCGCGATGGTGGCATCGGGACGGGCGAGGTAGACGTACTCGAACACGCAGCCCTTGCGCCGCGGCTCGGCGAACTTGTGGGAGCGCAGGCCGTCCTCGTCGATGACGAGGAGCTCGCCCGGCTCGACCTCGCGCACCACGCTGGCACCGACGGTGGCCAGCGCCGCGTCCTCACTGGCGACGACCCAGCCGCGGTCGAGGCGGCCGAGCACCAGCGGCCGGATGCCCTCGGGGTCGCGGGCGGCGTACAGGGTGTTCTCGTTCATGAAGACGAACGAGAAGGCGCCCTCGACCTGCGGCAGCAGCTCCAGGGCGCGGGCCTCCAGGGACTGGTCGGGGTGGTGCGCGAGCAGCGCGGTGACCAGGCTGGTGTCGTTGGTGGACGCCTCGAGGTTGCGGGCGTGGATGTCGAGCTCGCCCTCGTCGCTGGGCAGGCCCTGGACCATCTGCGCCAACGCGGCGGTGTTGATGAGGTTGCCGTTGTGGCCCAGCGCGATCGAGCCGTCCTCGGTGGGCCGGAAGGTCGGCTGGGCGTTCTGCCAGGTGCTCGCACCGGTGGTGGAGTAGCGGCAGTGGCCGACGGCCAGGTGGCCGGCGAAGGACTCGAGGGTGTTCTCGTCGAAGACCTGGGACACGAGGCCCATGTCCTTGTAGACGAGGATCTGGCGACCGTTGCTGACCGAGATGCCGGCCGACTCCTGCCCGCGGTGCTGCAGGGAGTAGAGGCCGAAGTAGGTCAGCTTCGCGACGTCCTCACCCGGGGCCCATACGCCGAAGACTCCGCACACGGGTTCCAGCGTACCGGCCGGATCGCGGATCGTTCAGTTCGCGGCGACCCCGCGAGACGTGCGCTCGACCACGGCCGCGGCGAGCTGCGCGGCCCGGCCGCCGATCTGGGGCATCACGGTCGACTCCGACAGGGTGCCCGCACGCGGCGGGCCGATGGGGCGGGTCCGGCGCGCGCCGCGCGGGAGCGGTCAGGCGCCGAGGTTGCGCAGCAGGAGCGCCTCGGCGAGCAGGACCTTCTCGAACTCGGCCAGGTGCAGGCCCTCGTTGGGGCCGTGGGCGCGGGTGTCGGGGTCCTCGACGCCGGTGACCAGCACCGACGCGGCCGGGAAGCTCTCGAGGAACTCCGCGATGAACGGGATCGAGCCGCCGACGCCCATGTCGACGGGCGGCGTGCCGTCCCAGGCCTCGGCGAAGGCGGCGCGGGCGGCGTCGTACGCCGGTCCGGCGGCGTCGATCCGGGTCGCCTCGCCGGTGTCGACGACCGTGACGGTGAGCTCGGCGCCCCACGCGACGTTGGCCTCGAGGTGGCGCTGCAGGCAGGCGAGGGCGTTGGCGGTGGTGTCACCGGGGGCGATGCGCAGCGAGATCTTGGCCCGGGCCGCGGGAACCAGGGTGTTCGAGGCGCCGTCGACCTTGGGGGCGTCGAGGCCGGTGATGCTGAGCGCCGGCTTGGTCCACAGCCGCTCCACGGCGGAGCCCTCGCCGATCCACTCGATGCCGGCCACGGCACCCGACTCGGCGCGCAGCCGCTCCTCGGGATAGTCCACGTCGGCGGCGGGTCCGGCGTACAGCCCCTCGACGGCGACATTGCCGCGGTCGTCGTGCAGGCTGGCGATGAGCCGGGACAGCGTGATCAGCGCGTCGGGGACCAGGCCGCCCCACATGCCGGAGTGGACCGCGTGGCTGAGGGTGCGGACCTCGACGTCGACGCGCACCAGGCCGCGCAGCGAGGTCGTGAGCGCGGGGACGCCGATGTCCCAGTTGCCGGAGTCGGCGATCACGATGACGTCGGCCGCGAGGCGGTCCCGGTAGGTCTTCAGCAGCGCGGGCAGGGTGTCGGAGCCGACCTCCTCCTCGCCCTCGATGAACACCTTGACCGTGACCGGGAGCTCGTCACCGAAGGCGCGCAGGGCTGCGACGTGCGCGAGGATGCCCGCCTTGTCGTCGGCGGCACCGCGGCCGTAGAGGCGGCCGTCACGCTCGGTGGGCTCCCACGGCGGGCTGTCCCACTCGGCGTGGTCGTTCTCCGGCTGCACGTCGTGGTGGGCGTAGAGGAGCACCGTGGGTGCACCCTCGGGCCCCTTCTTCTCCCCGATCACGGCGGGCGGCGCGCCGTCGAACGCGCGCACGATCTCGACGTCGACGCCCTCGGCGGCGAACAGCTCAGCAGTGGCGCGAGCGCTCTCCTCGACCTGGTCGAGGCGGGCGGGGTCGGCGCTCACGGACTGGATGCGGACGAGTGCCTCGAGGTCCGATCGGACACCCGGCAGGAGGCCGGCGAGACGCGTACGCAGGTCGGTGGTGGTGACAGGTCCGGTCATGCTCCGACCTTAGTGTCGGACGCCCCGGATCACCCCAGCGGGAGGTACGACGACAGGTCGGTCCGCTCGCCGCTCGCCCGGACGCCGCCGGACTCCACGGCGTCGGGCCAGGCGAGTGCGCCGCTCGCCAGCGCGATCCAGGTCGCGGCGTCGGTCTCGATCACGGCGGGGGGCGTGCCGCGGGTGTGGCGCACGCCCTCGATCACCTGGACCGCCGCGTACGGCGGCACCCGGACCTCGACGGACCGGCCGGGGGCGCGCTCCTCGAGCGCGGCCAGGAAGTGCTTGACGAGCAGCTTGAGGTCGGCACGCCCGGCAGCACCGGCGGCCACCCGGTCGAGCGCCGCGGCGACGGCGGCCGGGTCGGCAGGCTTGAGTCGCGCGGGCATCAGGCCTCGTCCGGGAGGTCGGGGTAGGGCTGGATCAGGTTGTAGACGGAGTAGGTCTCGCGGTCCGGGGTCGCCCCGGCCGCACGCCCGGCGTCGCGGTAGCGCTCCACGACCTCGTTCACCTCCGCCATCAGGGCCTCCGCCTCCGCGGGCGTCAGCAGCACCGACCACTCCGAGATGCTGCGCTTGTCGCTCTCCCCCGCCGCGTCCGCGAAGGCGCGCTCGACGAGGTGCCGGCCCCACTCGACGGCGTTGCGGCGGAAGACGGCGTACGCCGCCCGGCCGCCCGGCTGCGCCAGCATGTCCGAGGTCCGGAACCGGATCCCGTCGGGGTCCACGAGCCGCCACACGCGGTCGCGGCGGTCGCGCGCGGCGTCCGGGTCCTCCTCGACGAGGCCGTACTTCGCGAGCTGGCGCAGGTGGAAGCTGGCCTGGTTGGCCGGAACGTCGATGCGGCGCGCGATGTCGGCAGCCCGCAGCGATCCCGCCGCGGACAGCTCGTGGAGGACCCGGTTGCGCGTGGGGTGCGCGATCGCGCGGAGGATCCGCGGGTCGTCGTACATGACCATGGCGCGAGCGTAGCGAGGTTCCGCACCACAGATTGCGCACCACCCATTGCGCAATAGTTGTTGCGCAACATACGGTGCGGGCATGCCGTCGTACCGGACCCTCGCCCGCAACCGCGACTTCACCGCGCTCTGGGTGGGCGCGACCGTCTCCGAGCTCGGCAGCCGAGTCACGACCTTCGCCATGCCGCTCGTGGCCTACGCGATGACCGGATCGGCGCTGTGGGCGGCCGCCGCCGAGGCCGTCTTCCTCCTCGGCATGGTGGCGATGCTGCTGCCGGCCGGGATCCTCGCCGATCGCCGGCACCGGCTGCGGATCATGCGCTTCTCGCTCGGGTCGGGCGCGTTGCTCTACGCCTCGCTCGTGGCGGCCGGTGTGAGCGGCGCGCTCACCCTGCCCCACCTGCTCGCGGTGGCCCTGCTGACCGGGATCTCGACCGGGCTGTTCAACCCCGCGGAGTACGCCGCCATCCGCACCGTCGTCGCCACCGACGACCTGCCGACGGCCCTGAGCCAGCAGCAGGCCCGGCAGCACGTGGCGGCCCTGGTCGGCGGACCGCTCGGCGGCGCCCTCTTCGGCATCGCCCGGTGGGCACCCTTCGCCGCCGACGCCGCCACCTACGTGCTCGGCTGGCTGCTGCTCGGCCGGGTCCGCGCCGATCTGTCCGCCCCGCCCGTCACGGCGCCGGTCCGCCCGCTGCACGACCTCGGCGACGGCATCCGGTTCCTCTGGAGCCGGCCCTTCCTGCGGGTGCTGCTGGTGTGGTCACCGGCGGCCAACCTCGCCGTCAACGCCCTCTTCTTCACCGCCCTGCTCCGACTCGTCGAGGCCGGCTTCCCCGCGTGGCAGATCGGGCTGGTCGAGACGGCGATCGGCGGGTGCGGCATCCTCGGCGCGATCGCCGCGCCGTGGCTCATCGACCGGTTCCGCACCGGGCGGCTGACCGTGGCGATCGCGTGGAGCTTCGTGCCGCTCTCGGTGCCGCTCGCCCTCTGGAACCACCCATGGGCGATGGCGCTCGCAGCGTCGGTCGGCCTGTTCCTCAATCCGGCGGGCAACGCCGGCGTCGGCTCCTACCGGCTCGCCGTCACGCCGCCGGAGCTCGTCGGCCGGATGCAGTCCACGATGCAGTTCGCCTCGATGCTGACGATGCCGCTCGCCCCCGCCCTCGCCGGCGGCCTGCTGGCCCTCCTCGACGGACGCGACGCGGTCCTGGCCCTCACCGCGCTGACCGCCGCCGTCGCGCTCATCCCGACGCTGTCCGGTTCGGTGCGGTCGGTCCCACGGCCGGCCCAGTGGCCGCGCCTGCCCGACCACGAGCAGGTCCCGGCACTGATCGGGTGAACCGTCCGGGCACCGGTGCCCTTGCTGCCACAATGGCGCCCATGCGTCTTGGTCGCTCCGCTGCAGCCGTGCTCGGGCTGCTTGCCGTCCTGCCCACCCTCGCCGCCTGTGGAGGCGACAGCAGCGACGTCAAGGTGGGCGACGTCGTCGACGCGCGCAAGGACGACCAGTTCGTCAACGACGGCAAGTCGTCCTCGATCGCGCTGCCGATCGGCCGGCTCGAGGTCAGCGCCGGCCGGCCCACGACGAAGCTCGCGGCCAACGACACGGCCCAGCTCGAGGCGGTCGACGCCCCGGAGGGCAGCACCTTCATCCCGATCACCTGGCAGTACGACGCCGGTACCTTCGGTGACTACGACGACTACCTCGAGTCGGACGCGACCCCGGTCGTCGACCTCGTGGCCGACCGGGCGACCTACCGGATCCCCGCTCCGGAGCCGAGCGGGGAGGGATCCGACTCCTTCTACGTGCTGGTGGAGGGCGATGGCGAGGACGCCAGCCTGGAGGTCGACTTCGACGGCGTCAGCCAGAGCGTCGACCTCGCCACCGGCGACCGGGACGAGGGTGCGGCCGCCGGCCTCTACGACCTCAAGCCCCGCCGCGAGCGCACCGCTTCCTGCACCGCCGACTCCGAGTTCGACATCGAGCCGCCGTCGCGGCTCTCGGACTACGCCTGCAGCGTCACCCGGGTCGCGCGGCTGCCGTACGCCGGCGGGCAGTGGGCCGCAGAGGGCGAGACCTGGCTCGCGGTGACCGTGCGCACCACCCTGCGCCGCTACGACCAGATCAACAAGGACCGGCGCTCCGGCACCGTCTACGTCGCGGGATCCGTGGAGAGCACGTTCCGGATCGGCAGGACCAAGCCGACCAAGGTGCTCGAGGACCTCTCCCTCACCACCTGCCCGGACGAGGTCCGCGGCGGGTGCGTCGTGGTCTACCACCTGATCTTCGAGGCAGGCGAGGACACCCCGTCCCGGCTGCGGATGGACCAGACCTACGACCTGGCGCTGAGCGGCGTCTGGGGCGGCGCCGAGGGCAAGGACACCGTCGAGCTGACCAACGAGGCCAGCATCAAGCTGCGCTGAGCTCGGGGGACCTGCTCAGCCTGAACCCACCGGTTCGGTGGGTGGTCCTGCGCTGGTTGTCGGCGTGTGGTCGGTCCGGGTTTCCAGCGGCAGCGACGAGCGCCCCGACCGGGAGTGGGGAACTTCGGTGTCACCAGGTGACTCGGAAGTTCCCCAGTGATGCCAGCACCTCCACGAACCGGGCGGCCGCGCCAGCGGCCACCCCGGCCTCAGTCGCCGAGCGCCGCCGGGAGCGTCGCGGTCCAGGCGGCCCGCAGCTCGTCGAGGCCGACCTCGAACTGGCCGTCGACGGCGAGCGCGTCGCCACCCGTCGTACCGAGCTCGGTGGCGGGCACGCCGTGGCGCGCCGCGATCGTCATCAGCTCCTCGACCCGGTCCGCGGGCACCGTGACGACGGCACGGGCCGCGGACTCGGAGAACAGGCCCACGAACGCGTCACCCTCGAGTGCCACCCGGGCACCGACGCCGCCGACCATCGCGGCCTCGGCGAGCGCCTGCGCCAGGCCGCCGTCGGACAGGTCGTGCGCGCTGGTGGCGACGCCGACGAGGTCGCGCAGGGCGAGGGCGAGGTTGTGCTCGTTGGCGAGGTTGACCGCCGGCGGCCGACCGCCGAGGTGGCCGTGGACGACGTGCGCCCACTCCGACCCGGACAGCTCCTCGTGGGTCGTGCCCAGGAGCACGATCGTCTCGCCGGCAGCCTGGAAGGCCGAGGGGGTACGACGCCGCACGTCCTCGATCACGCCGAGGACGGCCACGACCGGGGTCGGCAGGATCGCGGTGTCGCCGGTCTGGTTGTAGAGGCTGACGTTGCCGCCCGTGACGGGGATGCCGAGCTCGAGGCAGGCATCCTTGAGACCTCGGCAGGCCTCGGCGAACTGCCACATCACGTCGGTGTCCTCGGGCGAGCCGAAGTTGAGGCAGTCGCTCACGGCCAGCGGCTGGGCGCCGCCGGTGGCGACATTGCGGTAGGCCTCGGCGAGCGCGAGCTGGGCTCCGGCGTACGGGTCCAGCTTGGTGAAACGGCCGTTGCAGTCCGTCGAGATCGACACGCCGAGGTGGGTCTCCTCGTCGACGCGCACCATGCCCGAGTCGGCCGGCTGCGCGAGGACGGTGTTGCCCTGGACGTAGCGGTCGTACTGGTCGGTGATCCACGACTTGTCGCAGAGGTTCGGGCTCGCGACCATCTGCAGCAGGGTCGCGCGGAGCTCGTCGCCGGTGACCGGTCGGGCCAGCGCCTCGGCGCCGTCGGCCTGGAGCGCGTCCTGCCACTCCGGCCGGGCGTACGGGCGCTCGTAGACCGGGCCGTCGTGCGCGACGGTCCGCGGGGGGACGTCGACGACGGTCTCGCCGTGCCAGTCGATGACCAGGCGGCCGGTCTCGGTGACCTCGCCGATCACGGCGGCCTCGACGTCCCACTTCGTGGTGATCGCGAGGAAGGCGGCGATGTCGCCGGGCTCGACGACCGCCATCATCCGCTCCTGGCTCTCGCTCATGAGGATCTCCTCGGGCGAGAGCGTCGAGTCGCGCAGCGGCACCTTGTCGAGGTGGACGTGCATGCCGCCGTCACCGGCGGACGCGAGCTCGGAGGTGGCGCAGGACAGGCCCGCACCGCCGAGGTCCTGGATGCCGGCGACGACGCCGGCCCGGAAGAGCTCCAGCGTGCACTCGATGAGCAGCTTCTCCATGAACGGGTCGCCGACCTGGACGCTGGGGCGCTTGGCCGGGCCGTCCTCGTCGAAGGTCTCGGAGGCCAGCACCGAGACACCGCCGATGCCGTCGCCGCCCGTGCGGGCGCCGTAGAGGACGACGAGGTTGCCCGCGCCGGACGCCTTGGCGAGGTGCAGGTCCTCGTGCCGCAGGACGCCGATGCAGCCGGCGTTGACGAGCGGGTTGCCGAGGTAGGTCGCGTCGAAGACGGCCTCGCCGCCCACGTTCGGCAGGCCCAGGCAGTTGCCGTAGCCGCCGACGCCCGCGACGATCCCGGGCAGCACGCGGTGGGTGTCGTCGGCGTCGAGCGGACCGAAGCGCAGCGGGTCGACGACCGCGACCGGGCGCGCGCCCATCGCGATGATGTCGCGGACGATGCCGCCGACACCCGTCGCGGCGCCCTGGTAGGGCTCGACGTACGACGGGTGGTTGTGGCTCTCGACCTTGAAGCTGACGGCGTAGCCCTGGCCGATGTCGATGACGCCGGCGTTCTCGCCGATGCCCGCCAGCATCGGGCCGATCGGCGTCTCCTGGGGGATCTCGCCGAACTGCCGCAGGTGCACCTTGGACGACTTGTAGGAGCAGTGCTCGCTCCACATGACGGAGTACATCGCCAGCTCGGCGCCGGTGGGCCGCCGGCCGAGGATCTCGCGGATCCGGGCGTACTCGTCGGCCTTCAGGCCCAGCTCCGACCAGGGCTGCTCCCGGTCCGGGTCACCGGCCGCCACGGCCACGGTGTCGAGGGACGAACGGACAGGTGCGGAAGCGGTGTCGGCCACGGGCGCCAATCCTATCGCCGCACCCGCCGGATCACTTCCTCCGCTCCCCCATGAGATCGCCCACCGGCCTGGTCGCGAGCTGCCGCAGCACCTCGTCGCGGTCGGCGGCGCTGTGGCCGTAGACCGTCACCGACCACGGCGCGTCCCGGTAGAGCAGGGCCACCTTGTACTCCCAGTCGCCACGGCGGGGCGAGATGTACCACCGGAAGAAGTCCCGCCAGCGGGTGACCGCACCCTGCACGTCCTGCGCGGAGTACTCCGCGTACGCCGCGTCCCAGTCCGACCACTCGGAGTAGTGCACGCGCACCTGGCCGCCCGAGGACGCCCGCACCCGGCAGTCCGCCTCGGCGCCGCGGTTGCCCATGGTGGCGCTGCACCCGGGACCGTCGGCATCGGGGAACACCCACCGCAGGCCCTGCGCGCCCTGCGGCTCACCGCAGTCGGCGAGGCCGTCGGCCGGACCGCCGTCCCAGCACGTGTACGCCGCCTCCTCGGCCGCCCCTGAGTCCGGCACGTCCTCCGTCGGGCGGGAGTCGCCGGCCGGCGTGGCGCCGCCGGCCTCCGTGGCGCGGTCCGCTCCGCCGGCTGCGGCGTCGTCGTCCCCGCGCGCCAGCAGCAGCGCGGTCCCGACGCCGGCGACGACCGCGAGCACCGCCGCGAGCAGGACCAGCAGGACGGTCCGGCCGCGACCGCCCCGACTCCCGTGCGGACCGACCGGCGCAGGAGGGACCGGCAGGGGAGCAACGGGCGGCAGGGGAGCAACGGGCGGAAACGCCGCCCGCGCAGGACCGACCGGCGGCGGAGGGACAGGGTTCGGGAGCGCCGGGAGCGTGACGTCAGAGGCCTCCTCGAAGAAGGCCGGGCCCTGCCCGAACGGGACCGGAGGCGCGGGCGGAGGCGCGGGCGGAGGCGTGGGCGCGGGCGTGGGCGGAGCGGCACCACACCGCGAGCACGGCTGCACGAGGTCCGCCCGGGGTGTCCCTCAGCTGGTGCAGAAGTTCATGGTCGTCCCCCTTGTTCGGCCTGCACGTCGAGGTCCTGCCGCGCGTCGACCTGGCTGCCCGGCACCGGGCCGAGACCGAGCAGGTCGGTGACGAGGTTCGCCACGGCCGCGTTGCGCACGGGCGGCACGTCGTCGTACGACGGCTGCGCGTCGCCGGGATCGGCGTAGTCGGGGTTGAGGACGTAGAGGTCCTCGGCCGCGACACCGGGACCCCAGACCACGAACGGCACCTGGAAGTCCACCAGCGCGCTGGCGTCGCCGTGGTCCTTCCCGCCGGGCGGGCCACCATGGTCCGCCGTCACCACGACGACGGTCTGCGCCGCCCGTTTCGGGTCCGCCTCGATGGTCTCCACGACCCGGCCGATGGCGTCGTCGGCGCTCGAGACGGCGGCGTCGTAGGCCGGGCTGTCCCAGCCGCTCGCGTGGCCGGTCGCGTCGGTGAGGCCGATGTGGAAGAAGACGAGGTCGCGGCGGTCGTCCTCGAGGTCGTCGACCACCGCGTCGGTCAGGGTGGCCAGGTCCTCCTCGACGACGAAGTCGTCGATCGTCCCGGGCCAGGAGCGCTCCCACATCCGGAACTTCGTCTTGCCGGCGAAGACCGCCGAGCTGCCGCCGGCAGCGTCGATCACCGAGAAGACCGAGGAGACCCCGGGCCGCACGTTGCGCGGCGAGTCGACGTTCCACGTGACCCCGTGCCCACCATCGGCCGCGTCGATCCGGCGGCCGGTGACCATGCCGGTGTGGTTGGGCAGCGTGACGGTGCGCTCGACCGCAGTCCGGGCGTTGAGCGTGCCGGCACCCTCGTCGAGCAGGCCGGTCAGGACGGGCATCTGCTCCGGTGTCACGGCGTACGACGCCAGCCCGTCCACCGACACGACGACGACCCGGGGGCGGCGGGGCAGCCGGCGGGGCGCCTCCTCCGTCGCGGGGCCGCCGGTCGTCGTACCACCCGGGGAGGTGGTGGCCGCGTCGTCGCCGGCCGGCGGCGGTGTGGAGTCGCCGCGGGAGAACCAGAAGGCACCGGCGACCAGGAGCGCGACGAGCACGACCAGTGCCGCCACATGGAGGGGCTTGGCCTCGGGACTCGTCGACGTCGCCGGCACGGGCGCGAGCGTATCGATCAGGAACGCGGCCCGCTGGCCGACGGGGAACCTCGCGGGAAGTCGCGTGGCGACCGGAGGATTTCCGGCGGCAGACGAACTACACGGTTGTAGTTCACTCGGAGGCCTGTTACTGGTGTGAAAGTTGTGGTTATCGTGACGTGGCTTCCGACACCCTGACCCGTCTTCCCCTGGAGTTGTCCGCCATGTCTGCCCGGCTCGCCCCCTTGTCCGCACTGCTCGCCGCAGTGCTCGCCGTGACCTTCCTGGGCCCGCTGCGCAGCAGCGGTGGCGACGAGTCCGACCTGCCCGTCGACCTGCTCGCCGCTTCGTCGAACCGGCCCACACCGGGCAGCTTCCGGGGCTACGGCTTCGACCAGTGCCTGGCGCCGACGCAGAAGTCGATGGACGCCTGGCTGAACCACTCGCCCTTCCTGGCGGTCGGCATCTACATCTCGGGGAACTCGCGCGCCTGCCGGAGCCAGCCGAACCTCACCCCGGCCTGGGTGACGACCCAGCTCGCGCGCGGCTGGCACCTGCTGCCGATCACCCTCGGCCCGCAGGCCAGCTGCTCCACGCGCTACCCGAAGTACCGCGACGACCCGACCATCGACCCGACGCCGGACAACAACTACGCGCGGGCGCGCTCCCAGGGGCGACGCGAGGCGGAGAAGGCGGTGGCCGCGGCCCAGGCGCTCGGCATCGTCCCCCGCAGCACCCTCTTCTACGACCTCGAGGCCTTCGACCTCGGCAACACGCGCTGCCGCGAGTCCGCGATCCGCTTCGTGCACGGCTGGACGAACCGCCTGCACGAGCTGAACTACGTGTCCGGCTTCTACTCCAGCGCAGGTTCGGGCATCAAGATGCTCGACGCGGTGCGGGCGAAGTCGTCGACGTCGTACGTCGGCCTCTCGGTGCCCGACCGGCTGTGGATCGCCCGCTGGGACGGTCGGGCCGACACCTCGGTCAGCACCGAGTACCTCGCGCGCGACGCCTGGATGCCCTCCAACAGGGTCAAGCAGTACCAGGGCGGGCACAACGAGACCTGGGGCGGCGTGACGATCAACATCGACCGCAACTACCTCGACCTCGGTCGCAGCACGATCGCCGCCAGGGAGAGCCATTGCGGTGGCGTCGCGGTCGACTTCCCGACGTACCTCGGCCTGAGCCCCTACTCCACCACCGGCACGCAGCCGAACGGGCCGATGGTGATCGCTCTCAAGTGCCTGCTGAAGGAAGCCGGCTACTTCGACGGCGCCCTCAACAAGTACTACGGGAGCGGGCTCCAGACCTCGATCCACCGCTGGCAGGCCGACCACGGCATGACCCGCACCGTGCACTGGCGCCGCGCGCACTGGATGAAGCTGCTCGGCGACGGCGCCCGCCCCGTCCTGAAGCGCGGCTCGCTCGGCGCCGACGTGCGCCGCGTCCAGCGCACGCTGAACGCAGCGACCCCGGGTCTGCGGCTCCCGATCACCGGCTACTTCGGCCCGGAGACCAGCAACGCGGTGGCGGCGTACCGGGCGCGGGTCGGGCTCCGCAAGACCGGCATCGTGGAGAGCAGCGCCTGGACCGCGTTCCAGGCCCCCCGCTTCTGAGGAGAGCCCGTCAGGCGAAGGACTTCTCGACCAGCGAGGTGAAGAAGCCCAGCCCGTCGAGCCCGCTGCCGGTGAGCTCCTCGACCGCGTGCTCGGGGTGCGGCATCAGGCCCACGACGTTGCCGCGCTCGTTGGTCACGCCGGCGATGTCGTTGAGCGAGCCGTTGGGGTTCAACTCGAGGTAGCGCGCGACGACCTGTCCCTCGCCCTCGATCCGCGCGAGCGTCTCGGCGTCGGCGACGAAGCCGCCCTCCCCGTTCTTGAGTACGATCCGGATCTCCTGGCCCTGGTCGTAGGCGGAGGTCCACGGGGTCGTGGCGTTCTCGATGCGGAGCAGCTGGTCGCGGCAGACGAACTTGCGGTGGTCGTTGCGGATCAGCGCACCCGGGAGCAGGTGGGACTCACAGAGGATCTGGAAGCCGTTGCAGATGCCGAGGACGGGCATGCCGCCGTTGGCGGCCTCGACGACCTTGTCCATCACCGGCGCGAAGCGCGAGATGGCACCGCAGCGCAGGTAGTCGCCGTAGGAGAAGCCGCCCGGCAGGATGACCGCGTCGACGCCCTTGAGGTCGGCGTCACCGTGCCAGAGGGCGACGGCCTCGTTGCCACCGATGCGAACGGCGCGCTGGGCGTCGACGTCGTCGAGCGAGCCGGGGAAGGTGACGACGCCGACCTTCACCGCTGGCCCTCGACGCTCACCGTGTAGTTCTCGATGACCGGGTTGGACAGCAGGGTCTCGGCCATCTTCTCGACCTCGGCGAGCACCGCGTCGGTGACCTCGCCGTCGATCTCGATCTCGAACCGCTTGCCCTGGCGGACGTCCGTCACGCCGGTGAAGCCCAGCCGGGGCAGTGCGCCCTGGACGGCCTTCCCCTGGGGGTCGAGGATCTCGGGCTTCGGCATGACAGCTACGACGACTCGGGCCACGGCCTGCAGTCTAGTGGCCAGCGGCCGGGCCACCGATTCCGCGGTCGCCCGCCGGACGCAGGGCACACTGGAGCCATGAGCACTTCCTCCCGTCCTCCGTTCGGCGCGTCGCCGCTCAAGCTCGAGTTCCCCCAGTCCTTGGCCGTGTACGACGACTACGAGTCCGCGCAGCGCACGGTCGACTTCCTCGCGGACGAGAAGTTCCCCGTCGAGCACTGCATGATCGTCGGGACCGACCTCAAGCGGATCGAGCGGATCACGGGCCGGCTCACCACCGGCCGGGTGGCCGCGGGCGGGGTCATGTCCGGGCTGTGGCTCGGCCTCTTCGTGGGCCTGATCTTCAGCATCTTCACGGAGGAGGACACGCTCGCCGTGATCGTGTCGACGGCGGTGATCGGCGCGGCGTTCGGTGTGGTCATGGCGCTCGTCGGCTACGCCGTGTCCGGCGGGCGCCGCGACTTCTCGTCGGTCAGCGCGGTCGTCGCGACCCGCTACGAGGTCCTGGTGGAGCACAAGGTGGCGGCGCAGGCCCGGGAGCTCCTCGCGAAGCTCCCGGGCGCGCTGCCGAATCCGTTCGCGTGACCGAACCGCTCGATCGAGCGGTTTGAGCACATTCAGCGCTCCGGATGCCGCCCAAACCGTTCGATCGAGCGGTTTGAGCACGCCCAGCGCCCAGGATCCCGCCCAAACCGTTCGATCGAACGGTTCGAGCACGCCCGAGCCCCCAGATACCGCCCAAACCGTTCGATTGAACGGGTTGAGCAGCCCCGAGCCGCCAGCCAGCGCTACGAAAGCTCGCGCTTGAGGATCTTGCCGGTGGCGGTCATCGGCAGGCTCTCGACGATCTCCACGATGCGGGGGTACTTGTACGCCGCCATCTGCTCCTTGCCCCAGGCCACGATCTCCTCGGGGGTGGCCTCGGCACCCGGCTTGAGGATCACGAACGCCTTGATCTCCTCGCCGTGGCTGTCGTGCGGGACACCGATCACGGCAGCGAGCGAGATCGCCGGGTGGGTGAGCAGGACCTCCTCGATCTCGCGCGGGTACACGTTGAAGCCGCCGCGGATGATCATGTCCTTGGAGCGGTCGACGATGTAGTACCAGCCGTCGGCGTCCTTGCGGCCGAGGTCGCCGGAGCGGAACCAGCCCTCGTCGTTGATCGCCTCGGCGGTGGCGTCGGGCCGCTTGTAGTAGCCCTTCATGATGTTGTGGCCCTTGATCGCGATCTCG
Source organism: uncultured Nocardioides sp. (assembly GCA_964487275.1). Taxonomy (GTDB): domain Bacteria; phylum Actinomycetota; class Actinomycetes; order Propionibacteriales; family Nocardioidaceae; genus Nocardioides. The sequence continues at coordinate 47,132 of CAZAQE010000029.1, forward strand.
CCGATGCCGTCGGGGTCCTGCACCTCGTCCCAGCTCTCGGGGTCGATCAGCTTCATCTCGACGCCGGGGATCGGCGTACCGATGGAGCCGACCCGGACCTCCTCGCCCAGGCGCGAGAAGCTCGCGACCGGCGAGGTCTCGGAGAGGCCGTAGCCCTCGAGGATGGTGACACCGAAGCGCTCCTCGAACTGGTGGTGCACCTCGACCGGCAGGGCGGCACCACCGGCGACGGCGACCCGGAGGTTGGCGGCGAGCGTCTTCACGTCGACGGTGTCGTCGAGGGCGTTGAGCAGGCCCCAGTACATCGTCGGGACGCCGGCGAAGAAGGTCACCGACTCCTTGAGCATCAGGCCGATCGCGGGCGCGGCCTCGAAGCGCGGCAGCATCACGACGGTGCCACCGAAGGCGAAGCCGCCGTTCTGGATGACCGTCTGGCCGAAGGAGTGGAAGAGCGGCAGGACGCACAGGTAGGTGTCGGGACGCGAGGCGTCGGCGCCGAACAGGTCCTTGCCGGCGAGCGCATTGTCGCGCATGTTGCGGTGCCGCAGCTCGGCGCCCTTGGGCTGGCCGGTGGTGCCGGAGGTGTAGAGGATGACGGCCGTGTCGTCGTCGTCCACGTCGACCGTGTCGAAGGTCGGCGCCTGGCCGGCGAGCGCCTGCCCGAAGGTCTCCGTGCCCTCGATCGGCGACGGTGCGGCCGGGTCGGCGGTGACGACGAAGAAGTGCTCACAGCCCTCGGCCTGCTCGAAGCCGGCGTGGGCCTCGGCGCCGATCGGCAGGTCCGGCGTGCCCTGGAACGCGAAGTAGGCCTTCGCGTCGGAGTCGCCGAGGTGGTAGGCGACCTCGCGTCCCTTCAGCAGCACGTTGAGGGGTACGACGGTCGCGCCGGCCTTGAGGATGCCGTAGTAGATGATCGTGAAGTACGGCAGGTTCGGGCAGCTGAGGGCGACCTTGTCGCCCGGCTGGATGCCTCGCGAGACCAGCAGGTTGGCGACCTGGTTGGCCGCACCGTTGACCTGCGGGTAGGACAGGCGGGTGTCCCCGAAGACGATCGCGGTGCGGTCGGGGTGGTTCTGGGCGCTGTTCTCGAGGAATCCGGCGAGGTTCGTCATGACGCACAACCTACTTGCGGGTCGTGAGCCCGGTCACTGTGCACGGGACCAGTCCCTCAGGACGGGTGATGTGCCCCAGCCCAACGCCCCCGGCGCTCAGAAGGTGGTGCCGGTGAGCCGCTCGTAGGCCTCGATGTAGCGCGAGCGGGTCCGCTCGACGACCTCCGGCGGCAACGGCGGCGGGGCCTCACCGGATGCCTTGTCCCAGCCGCTCTCGGCGGAGAGCGCCCAGTTGCGAACGATCTGCTTGTCGTACGACGGCTGCGCGCGGCCCGGCTGCCAGTCGTCGGCGGGCCAGTACCGCGAGGAGTCGGGGGTGAGGACCTCGTCGGCGAGCACGATCGGCCCGCCGCTGCCCGCGACGCCGAACTCGAACTTGGTGTCGGCCAGGATGATCCCCTGCTCGCGGGCGATCCGCTCGGCCGTGCCGTAGACCTGCAGCGTCAGGTCGCGCAACGCAGCGGCGGCGTCGGCACCAACGGTGGCCACCACGGCGTCGTACGAGACGTTCTCGTCGTGGTCGCCGAGGTCGGCCTTCGTGGCGGGCGTGAAGATCGGCTCGGGCAGGCGGCTGCCGTCCTCGAGGCCGGCCGGGAGCGCGATGCCGCAGACCTCGCCCGAGGCGCGGTAGTCCAGCAGTCCGGAGCCGGTGAGGTAGCCCCGGGCGACGCACTCCACGGGGAACATGTCGAGCTTCTCGCAGACGACCGCCCGGCCGCGGACGGCCTCGGGCACGTCGGTGGAGACGACGTGGTTGGGGACGAGCGAGGCCAGCTGCTCGAACCACCACAGCGACATCCGGGTGAGGATCTCGCCCTTGTCCGGGATCGTCGTCTCGAGCACGAAGTCGAAGATCGAGAGCCGGTCACTGGCGACCATCAGCAGCTTGCCGGCGTGCGGGCCCTCGGTGACCTCGTAGAGGTCGCGCACCTTGCCGGAGTGCAGGTGGCGATGGCCGGGGAGCTCCGGTGCGGGCGGGATGTTCGCGAGCGTCACGGGCCGACACTATCCGGGCGCGAGTCGCCCGGGTCAGGGCGACCGACTTCGGGGGTCGATGCACGCCGCCGCCGGGGCGGGTGGCACAGTGTCGCCATGACGGAGTCTGCGCAGCCGCTCATCGACAGCTCGACCTTCGCCCCCGGTCCGGTGGTCTGGGAGGACGAGGTCTGGGTCCTCGCCCGCCACGACGCCGGCGACCGGCTCGGCCTGAGCCTGCTCCACCGCGAGCCCGAGGGCCTGGGCCAGCTCGACGACGACCACGCGTCGCAGCTGGGCCGCATCGGCAACCGGCTGGTCCGCATCATCGAGCACCTGCCGGAGGCCGGCACCGTCGAGCTCGGGCGGATCGTCGGCGAGCGGGTGTGCCTGACCTTCGAGGTCACCGGCGTCCCGGAGGCCCGCCTGCACGACATCGCCGTGAAGCTCGCCAACTGGGGCGGCGACGCCCGCGCCTGAGGAGGCCACCATGTCGGTCGTCAAGATCAACGCCATCCACGTCCCCGAGGGCGCCGGCGCCCAGCTCGAGGAGCGGTTCGCCGCCCGGGCCGGTGCCGTCGAGGGCTCCCCCGGCTTCCTCGGCTTCCAGCTGCTGCGACCGACCGCCGGCGAGGACCGCTACTTCGTCGTGACCCACTGGGCCGACGAGGAGTCCTTCGCCGCGTGGCGTGACGGCCAGGGCCAGGCCGCCCACGCCGAGAAGCCCGGCGAGGCGCCGCGCAAGCCGGTCGCGACCGGCGCGGACCTGCTGGAGTTCGAGGTCGTGCTGGACGTGCGCCCTCCGGCGTGACGTCGTACGCGAGCGACTGGGCCTCGATACGCGCATCGCGACCTCGCGCCTCGGTCGCGGCGCTACTCGACCTGCCCGGCTGGGCCGCGGGACGCGAGCAAGCTCGCGCCCCGCGGGCCGGTCACTTCTGCAGGTAGCAGGGCTCCGTGAACTCGTAGCCCTCGGCGGTCTCGCCGGTGAACGGCTCGACCGCGACGGACACCTTGGACGACGCCTTCGGGTCGACCTTGTTCAGCTGGGTCACCCGGACGGCCGCCTCGTTGGGGTCGCCCGCGTAGTTGGCGGTGCCGTCGGGCAGGGTGCCCTCGCTCTCGATGCCGGTCAGGCTGTTGGCCGCCTCGACCATGCCCTCGCGGTCGAGCGCGTCGTCCTCGATCGCCTTCTCGAGGATCGCCTTCATGACGTAGCCGCTGCTGTAGCCGATGGAGAACCAGTCGTTCGGCGCCGTGCTCCCGGCCGCCGCGCGCATCTTCTCCATGCCGGGGACGTCCGCGTCCCAGGTCGGGAAGGACGTGGCCTGCATGTAGAGCGCCTGGATGGCCGGGCCGGCCGGCGAGTCGAGCACCGCGGAGTTCCAGCTCGGGATCGACCCGACGAACTTGCCGGTGAACTTCTGGGCGGCGCTGCCACCGACGACCGCGGCCATCTCCTTCGGGCCGGTGGCCACCACGACGTAGTCGGCCTTCGACTTCAGGACGGCGCCGACGGCCGCCGACTGGTCGTCGCCACCGTCGACCGTGCCCGTCGTGATGTCGGTGAAGGTCAGGCCCCGCTCCTCGGCGGCGATCCGGGCGCCGACCATCGCGTCGTCGCCGTAGTCGCCCGGGAAGTGCACGACCGCAACGGACTTCGCCCCCTGGTCCGCGGCGTAGTCGACGATGTTCATCGCCTCCGTGCAGTAGCTGGAGCCGACCTCCAGGGAGATGTCGTCGAAGATCCAGTTCGAGCCGAGCGACGCCGGGCCGACGAGGATCGACTCGTTGGTCGCGTCCTCCAGGATCGCGTTCGTGTGCGCGGTGCCGAGCGACTGCGAGACGGCGAGGATGTCGTCCTTCACCTCGTTGAACAGCTCGGCGTGCTTCTCGGTGTCGTAGCCGCTGTCCTTGACGTACTCGGTCACGTTGACCTCGTAGTCGCCGACACCACCGGCCTTGTTGACCTCGTCCCAGAAGGCCTTCTGCCCGGCGGTGAACGGCTCCCCGACGCCCTTGAAGACGCCGGTGAGGTCCGTGATCGTGCCGAGGTAGATGCAGCCCTTCGAGTCGTCGACCGCGTCCGGGCAGGCCTCGTCGGTGACGCCCGGAGCGGCGCCGTCGCCGCCCGAGTCGTCGTCGCGGCCACAGCCCGCCACGGCCATGGTGACGGTCAGGGCCGTGGCGACGACCCCCACGCTTCTCAGCCTTCGGTTCACGGTTCCTCCTGGTGTGGTGCGGGTTGTTGTGGTGGTGCGGTCCCCGGCGAGCCGGCGAGGTCGGGTCAGTAGGAGAAGGGGAAGCTCTTCCAGTAGGTGCGGACGCGGTGCCAGATGCCGAAGAGGCCGCGCGGCTCGAAGAGCAGGAACGCCACGATCAGGACGCCGTACATGATCTGCTCGAAGTCGAAGATGTTCGGGTGCTCGCTGGGGGAGCTCGACAGGAACGGAACGAACGCCGGCAGCTCGCTCGCGATCCGCGGCAGGATCGCGATCAGCATCGCGCCCATGATGGTGCCGGAGATCGTCGCGACCCCGCCGATCAGCACGATGGCGATGAACTGCACCGACAGCAGCAGGTTGAACGACTCGGGCGTGAAGTGGCCGCTCCCGGCGAACATCAACGCGCCCGCGATGCCCGCGTAGAACGAGGAGATCGTGAAGGCGATGACCTTGTAGCGGGTGAGGTTGACGCCCATGACGCCGGCGGCGACGTCGCGGTCGCGGATCGCGGCGAACGCACGGCCGACCCGGGAACGCGCGATGTTGCGCGCGACCAGCGCGGCGACGACCAGCAGCACGAGGAACAGCCAGTAGAGCTTCTGCTCCTCGGTCCACCCGCCCTTGAAGCCCTCGTCGACGGTGAACTCGATGCCGAGGAAGGCGGGCTTCGCCGCGTCGCGGCCGACCTGCGCGCCGCCGGTCATCTCGTTCCACTCGAAGAAGAAGTACTGGCCGATGAAGACCAGGCCGAGCGTCACGATCGCGAGGTAGAGGCCGCGCAGGCGGGTCGCGATCGGTGCCACGACGGCTCCGCACACGGCGGCGACCAGGCCGGCGCCGAGCAGCCAGGCCGGCATGAAGTCGATGCCGAGCCCGAGGTAGCGGCCGTCCGGATCGCCGGCCATCACCGCCGCCGTGTACGCGCCGACCCCGACGAAGAAGGCGTGCCCGAGCGAGACCTGGCCGGCGTACCCGGTCACCAGGTTGAGGCCGATCGCCCCGATCGCCAGCACCAGGCCGCTCGCCAGGATGATCAGCAGGTCGTCCGTCACCATCAGCGGCACCAGCGCCGCGATCACGAGGACGACGATGGCGCCCAGCGCCTTCGAGCGGGTGTTGAGCAGCGCCATGTCCTGGCGGTAGCTGGTGTAGAGCTCGGGGCGTCCCCACGCGACCATGCGCGTCATACGCGTTCGACCTCCCTCGTGCCGAACAGTCCGTACGGTCTGACGAGCAGCACCAGCAGCATCACGAGGTAGGGAGTGATGGAGCCGATGTTGGTGTCCAGGCCCGGGAACCAGTCGCGGTGGTACGACGTCACGATCTGTTGGGTCACCCCGATGATCAGTCCCCCCAGGACCGCCCCACCCAGCGAGTCGAGCCCGCCCAGGATGATGACGGGCAGGGCGAGCAGCGCGATGTGCCAGTGGTTCTGGTCGACGGTGCGGCCCGCGGCGGCGAACACACCGGCCACGGTGGCCAGCGCACCGGCGAGCGCCCAGGACACCGCGAAGACCGTGCCGACGTTGACGCCCTGCGCCATCGCGGCCTCCTGGTCGAGCGCCGAGGCCCGCATCGCCAGCCCGATCGGGGTCCACCGGAAGAAGGCGAACAGGGCCAGCACGAGCACGCTCGCGACGGCGAACGCCGCCAGGTCGCGGTGCTCGATGTAGACCCCGCCGACCTCCCACGCGTCCAGGCCCCACGGGTCGCCGACGACGCGCTGGTCGGAGCCCACGAACATGCCGGACACGATGCGCACGATGATGTCGATGCCGATCGTGATGATCGCGATGACGAAGACGGCCTTGCCGACCATCGGCCGGATCGCGACCCGCTCGACCACGAGGGCGACCGCCGCGATCGCGATCGCGGCGACCACGACGGCGGCCACGAAGCCGATCTCCGGCGACAGGTAGGTCACCAGCACCGTGCCCGCCAGGAGGAAGGCCGGCTGGGCGAAGCTGATCACGCCCATCGCCTTGTAGATGATCACGAACCCGAGCGCGAGCAGGGCGTAGATCGACCCCAGGCCGACCCCGCCGGCGACCGCTCCGAGCAGCTGCGTCATGCGGCACCCCCGACGTACATCTCCTCGACCAGGTCGTGGAACATCCGGTCGATCGAGGACCTCTTCACCTTCTGGGTGGCGGTCAGCTCGCCGTCCTCGTGGTCGAGCTCCTTGGGCAGCATCCGGAAGTGCTTGATCTGCTCGACGGGATTGTGGCGCTCGTTGACCTCGTCGACGATGCCCTGCACGAGGGCGCGGACCTCGGGCTTCTCGGCGAGGTCGCGGTAGGTCGTGAAGGCCAGGTTGCGCTGCTGCGCCCAGTCGCCGACGGTGTCGAGCTCGATCCCGATCAGCGCCGTGAGGTACTTGCGGCCGTCACCGATGACGATGGCCTCCTTGACGTAGGGCGAGGCCTTCAGTCCGTTCTCGATCTCCGACGGGGCGACGTTCTTGCCGCCGGCGGTGATGATGATGTCCTTCATCCGGTCGGTGATCCGCAGGTGGGTCCCGTCGACCCACTCCCCCACGTCGCCGGTGTGCAGCCAGCCGTCCTCCGACACCGTGCGGGCGGTGGCCTCGGGGTCCTGCCAGTAGCCGGCGAACACCGCCGGGTGGCGGGTGAGGATCTCCCCCGTGGCCTCGTCGACCTTCACCTCGATGCCGTCGTGGGCCTCGCCGACGGTGCCGAGCCGGACCCGGCCGGGCCGGTTGGCGGTGGCGATCGCGGCGTTCTCGGTCATCCCGTAGAGCTCGTGCATCGGCACCCCGATGCCCATGAAGAACTGCAGGACCTCCGGCGCCACGGGCGCCGCGCCGCAGCTGGCGTGCCGCACCCGGCGCAGGCCGAGCCGGTCGCGCAGCGCGCGGTAGAAGAGGAGCCAGCCGACGGCGTACGCGATCCGGGTGCCGGCGGTGTGCCGCCCGCCGTTGGCCGCCAACCGCGCCCCCAGCCGGTCGGCGCGGGCGAGCCAGAACCGCGACCAGCGCCGCTTCGCCCAGGTGGCGGAGTCCAGCTTGATCCGCGCGGTGGCGAGCAGCTTCTCCCAGATCCGCGGCACCGCGAAGAACAGGGTCGGCTGCACCTCGCGGAGGTTCTGCGGGACGGTCTCGATCGACTCGGCGAAGTTGACCTGGGTGCCGGCGCCGGCGTTGTACCAGGTCGTCAGGACCCGCTCCGCGACGTGGCACAGGGGCAGGTAGGACAGGGTGAGGTCCTTCGGGCCCGGCGCCGGCTTCGCGAACGGGCTGCGCTCGAGCACCGTCTCCAGCGCGAACTCCGCGTTGCCGACCGTGAGCATCGCGCCCTTCGGCGGGCCGGTCGTCCCCGAGGTGTAGACGAGCGTCATCACGTCGCCGGGCTCCGCGGCGTCGACCAGCGCCTCGACCGCGCCGGGATGGGCCGCGCGGTGCGCCCGCCCCATCTCGAGCAGGGCGTCCCACGAGAGCAGCCGCGGGTCGTCGTACGACCGGAGGCCGCGCGGCTCGACGTAGACGATCCTGCGCAGTGCCGGCAGGTCGCCGGACTCGAGCGCCTTGTCGACCTGCTCCTGGTCCTCGGCGAGGTGGACGCACGCGCCGCTGTGCGAGAGGAGGTACGACGTCTCGGCGGTCGGGTTCGTCGGGTAGAGCCCGACCGTGATGGCCCGGACGGCGACCGTCGCGACGTCCAGGAAGAGCCACTCGGGGCGGTTCTCCGACTGGATGCCGACCCGGTCGCCCGGCCGGACGCCGAGGGAGAGCAGGGCGTGCCCGACGTCGAGCACCGTGTCCCAGTAGTCGGCCCAGGTGATCTCGTGCCAGATGCCGAGCCGCTTCTCGCGCAGGGCGACGCCCTTCGGCGTCCGGGTGGCGCGGTCGCGGATCCGCGTGACGATGGTGCGGGTCATGCCGGTCCTCCCGCTCGCTCCACGGCGGCCTTCACGTCGGCCTCGACCTCCGGGTCCGCCTCGCCGCCGAGGTAGGCGCGGATCACGTCGGGGTTGCGCTGGATCTCGGCCGGGGTGCCGGTGGCGACGGGCGTCCCGAAGTCGACGACCATCACCCGGTCGGCGACGTCCATGACCAGGCCCATGTCGTGCTCGACCATGATCATCGGGATCCGCAGCTCGTCGCGGATGTCGAGGATGTAGCGCGCCATGTCCTCGGTCTCCTCGAGGTTCATGCCGGCGACCGGCTCGTCGAGGAGCAGCAGCCGCGGCTCCATCGCGAGCGCGCGGCCCAGCTCGACCCGCTTCTGCACGCCGTAGGGCAGCAGGCCGACCGGCATCTTGCGCCACTGCTCCAGCTCGAGGAAGTCGACGATCTCCTCGACCTTCACGCGGTGCCGCAGCTCCTCGTTGCGCGCCCGGCCCCACCAGGCCATCGCCGCGAGGGTGCCGTAGCGCAGGTGCTGGTGGCGGCCCAGCATCAGGTTGTCGAGGACGGTGAGGTTGGCGAACAGCTCGATGTTCTGGAAGGTGCGGGCCATTCCCAGGCGGGCGATCGCGGGCGGGCGCATCCCGATGAGGCCCTTGCCGTCGAGCGTGACCGTGCCGCGCTGGGGCCGGTAGACACCGGACAGGACGTTGAAGATGCTCGTCTTCCCCGCGCCGTTGGGGCCGATCACCGAGAACAGCTCGTCCTCGTTGACGGTGAAGCTGACGCCGTTGACGGCCTTGACCGCGCCGAAGGAGAGGTGGACGTCCTCGAAGCGCAGGACCGGTTCGGTCCCTGCCGACGCCTGCTCGCTCATGAGGCCCACCTCTTCCGACGCCGGTAGTGCTTGACCGATCGGAACGACCTGGCCGCCTCGCCCTCGGCGCCGAGGCCGAGGTAGAACTCGCGCACGTCGGCGTCCTCGCGCAGCTGCTCGGCCGAGCGGTCCATCACGACCCGGCCGTTCTCCAGCACGTAGCCGTGGTGGGCGATCGAGAGCGCCATCGTCGCGTTCTGCTCGACGAGCAGGATCCCCGTGCCCTGGCTGTTGATCTCCACGATGATGTCGCGGATCTGGTCCACCACCTTCGGCGCGAGGCCGAGCGAGGGCTCGTCGAGCAGCAGGTAGCGCGGGTCGGACATCAGCGCCCGCCCGATCGCCAGCATCTGCTGCTCACCACCGGACAGCAGCCCGGCCTGGCCGTCGCGCCGGTCCCGCAGGATGGGGAACAGCCCGTAGACCCGCTCCAGGTTGGCCTTGAGGTTGCGCCGGTCGGCGTAGGCGCCGACGCGGAGGTTCTCCTCGGCCGTCAGCTCCTTGAAGACGCGGCGTCCCTCGAGCACGTGCTTGATGCCCCTGCGTGCGAGCGCCGAGGGGCGGAGCTGGCCGACGGAGTCACCGTCGAGGGTCACCGCGCCCTTGCGGATCTCGCCGTCGTGGACGTCGAGGAGCCCGGAGAGCGAGCGGAGCAGCGTCGACTTGCCGCCGCCGTTGGCACCGAGGAGGGCGACGATCCGGCCGTCCGGAACCTCCAGGCTCACGCCACGCAGCGCGAGCACGACGTCGTCGTACACCACTTCGAGGTTCTGGACAGCGAGCACCGGCAGCTCCCTCCCCTGTGACCGGCATCACAAGTTCGGAGGAACATAGCGGGCCACGGCCGGGTCGTCACCGTTACTGACCAGTAGACCCGCCGCGCGCGTCCGAATCGTGACCTTGGCGACGCGTCTCAGGCGAGGCGGGCCGCGCGGCGCAGGTCGGCGGCGACCGCCGGCCTGCCGGCCAGCGTGACCGCGGCACCGACCGCCAGGCCGCGGACGTCGAACTCCGCCACCACCAGCGAGCCCTCCTCCGCGGGTGAGAAGAAGAGCGCGAGCCGCGCCCGGAAGGGACCGAACCGGCCCTCCTCGACCCACGTCGCCCCGGGCTCCGCGACCACGGTGCGCATCCGCGGCCGGATCCCCGGCACCATCGTGATGTCGGTCCAGGTCGTGCCGGCCGCGGTCGCGTCGCCGTCAGCCGGTACGACGTCCGCGACCGACCGCAACGAGGACTGCCACGCCGGGCGGTTCCGGGGGTCGGCGAGGTAGGCGAACGCCCGGTCCACCGGGACCGGGAAGGGCACCTGGATCCGGGTCACCCCACCATCATGGCGGGTCAGGCCACAGCGGCCGTCGGCGCGGCGGCTGCCGGCCCCTGCGCGGACGACGTCGGGCGGGCAGCGTGGAGCACGAGGACGAACGCGAGGAAGACCGGACCGGACGCCCCCACCATCTGCCCGGCCAGGAATCCGTCGACCGTCCCGTAGACCGGGGACGCCAGCACGCTCGTGGCCGCCGCCGCGGAGGTCGAGAGGGCCGCACCCCAGGCCAGCCACCGCCAGCGGCGCTCCTGCTCCCCCCACGACGCGCGCCCGGCCCGCACCGCAGCGACCAGGCATGCGAGCACCAGGCACCAGGCCGGGAGCAGGTGCCCGAGGAGCACCAGCGCGACCGGCACGCCCTCCGGCAGGTCCGCGAAGCGAGCCACCAGCCACGACGAGCCGGCCAGCGACACGAGCACCAGGGCGGCGTACTGTCGCGCGACGCCGGGCGCCGCCGGGGAACGACGACCGCGACCACTCGCGAGCACGAGCGCGACCGCGCCTGCTCCGGGGGCCACCACACCGAGCCCGGAGGCGCCGACGTCGATGCCCATCATGGCCTCGAGGTCGCGGTCGACCCGGCCCAGGACGGTCCAGATCACCCTCAGCAGCGGGGCGGTCAGCATGAAGGAGATGTTCAGCGTGATCCACGCCCGGTGGCCGGCGACGTCGCCACAGCGGATCGCGGCGAGGGCCAGCGCGGCGCTCCCGACGGTGGACGAGGCCAGCACCCACAGCTGCAGATCGAAGGCGGTGCCACCGAAGTACGAGGCCGCCGGTGCGTCCAGCAGGAAGGCACAGGCAGCCAGCATGCTCGTCGCCATCAGCAGGAGGTAGGCCCGGCCGGTCCAGCGGTGCAGGCCGGGCAACCGGGCCCGGAGGCGGGTCGGGAACTGCAGCATCGCCAGCGCCAGGGCGGTCGCTCCCGTGGTCGTGTGGACCAGCAGGACCACGCGCTGGGCGGCGTACTCCTCGGCCCGCAGCGCCACCACCGACCCGTGCCCGAAGGCGAACTCCCGCGAGACGACGGCTGCCTGCAGCTCGTCCTGCAGCGTCGGGGCGCTCGGCACGAAGAGGTGCCAGGTGTAGGTGAAGGCGAGTGGGAAGTAGCCGACGGCGACCGCCGCCGCCACCCAGAAGGAGGAGCGGCGGAGGGTCCACGACCTCCGCGTCGCGTCGGCCACCACGGCCGCCGGCTAGAGGATCGAGCCCGGGTTGTACGCCGCCGCCGCGGGGTTGGCCTCCACGATCGCGGCGACCTTGCGCACCACCGCCTGCGTCTGGGCCACGGCCGCACCGGTGAAGGTGATCGGCTCGGCGACCAGCGACTGCAGCTGCTCGGCCGTCAGGCCGAGTCGCTCGTCGGCGGCCAGCTTGGCGAAGACGTCGTTCTCGGCCTGGCCCTGGCGCACGGCCAGCGCGGTGCCGACGGCGGCCTCCTTGATCGCCTCGTGGGCGACCTCGCGGCCGACACCGTTGCGGACCGCGGCCATCAGCACCTTCGTGGTGGCGAGGTAGGGCAGGTAGCGCTCCAGCTCGCGCTGGATGACCGCCGGGAAGGCACCGAACTCGTCGAGCACGGTGAGGAAGGTCTGGAACAGCCCGTCGACGGCGAAGAACGCGTCGGGGAGCGCCACCCGTCGTACGACCGAGCAGGAGACGTCGCCCTCGTTCCACTGGTCGCCGGCGAGCTCACCGACCATCGAGAGGTAGCCGCGGGTGACGACGGCGAGGCCGTTGACGCGCTCGCAGGAGCGGGTGTTCATCTTGTGCGGCATCGCGGACGAGCCGACCTGGCCCTCCTTGAAGCCCTCGGTGACGATCTCGTTGCCGGCCATCAGGCGGATGGTGGTCGCGAGGTTCGACGGCGCGGCGGTCAGCTGGACCAGCGCGGACAGCACGTCGAAGTCGAGGGAGCGCGGGTAGACCTGGCCGACGCTGGTGAGCACGCGGTCGAAGCCGAGGTGGGTGGCCACGCGCTGCTCGAGGTCGTCGAGCTTGTCGGCGTCGCCGCCGAGCAGGTCGAGCATGTCCTGCGCGGTGCCCATGGGTCCCTTGATGCCGCGCAGCGGGTAGCGCCCGAGCAGGTCGTCGATCCGCTCGATCGCGATCATCAGCTCGTCGGCGACGGTGGCGAACCGCTTGCCGAGGGTGGTTGCCTGCGCGGCGACGTTGTGCGAGCGGCCGGCCATGACGAGGGTCTCGTACTCGCCGGCGAGGCGGCCGAGCCGGGCCAGCGTCGCGATGCCGCGGTCACGCAGGAGCGCCAGCGACTGCTTGACCTGCAGCTGCTCGACGTTCTCGGTCAGGTCGCGCGAGGTCATGCCCTTGTGGATGTGCTCGTGGCCGGCGAGGGCCGCGAACTCCTCGATCCGTGCCTTCACGTCGTGGCGGGTGACCCGCTCGCGGGCAGCGATGCTGGCGAGGTCGACGCCCTCCTCGCCCTGCGCCGCGACCTTCTCGTAGGCCTCGATCACACCGTCCGGCACCTCGATCCCGAGGTCCTTCTGCGCCTTCAGCACCGCGATCCAGAGCTGCCGCTCGAGGACGATCTTGTGCTCGGGCGACCAGATCTCGGCGAGGTCGGCGGCGGCGTAGCGGGTGGCCAAGACATTGGGCACGACGTTCGGGACGGTCACGGTGCGCCATTCTCCCATGCCCGCGACGCCGCGAGGAACGAGCGACGTCGCGGACCAGCATGGGAGATCGAGTGGCGCCGCGGCCGAGGCACGAGGTCGCGACGCGCGTGTCGAGATCCCGCACGGCGGACGGCAGTGCCGTGCGTCAGCGCAACGGCCGGACGAGCACCATCTCGCCGTCCTCGGTCGTCCCGCGCACCCCGGTGAACCCGGCCTTCGCGGCGACCCGGAGGCTGGCGGTGTTGTCGGGCGCGATCGAGGCCCGCACCCGTACGCCGGCGGCGTCGGCCCGCACCAGCAGGGCACCGAGCGCCTCGGTCGCCAGGCCGTGGCCGCGGGCAGGCGCCACCAGGCCGTAGCCGACCTCGACCTCGGGCACCCCGTCGCCGGCGGGCGCGGGCGGGCCGAAGAAGCCGATCGACCCGATCACCAGCCGCTGCTTGAGCGACACGATCGAGCGCGGACCCCACGGGTCGCCGTCGCGCCACAGCGACGCGGCGCCGAGGTCGTCCTCCCGGGGGAAGTCGGGGTGCCAGTCGGCCCGGCGCTCCCCCGCCCGCAGCACGGCCACCGTGGGTGCGTCCCACAGGACCAGCGCGAGCCGCGCGGTGGTGACGCCGACCGGCGCGCCGGCAGGGTCAGCCATCGAGCCCGACCGCCCCTCCGTCGTACGACGCCAGCGCGGTCGCGAGCGCGACGAGGTCCTCGCG
>CAZAQE010000030.1:0-60681 GCA_964487275.1 uncultured Nocardioides sp.
CCGCCCCAGACGCCCCACTCGATCTGGTTGTCGAGTGCCTCAGCGAGACACTCCGTGCGGACGGCACAACCCGCGCACACCTGCTTCGCCTTGTTCTGTTCGGCGCCCTTCACGAAGAGCTGGTCCGGCTGGCCTTCACGGCAGGCGGCACGAGGCGCCCAGTCATCAACCCACATGTTGTCCCCTGGTGGTTCCCACTCGGGAAGCCAGCACCCCCACAGCGCTTGGTCTTCCCGTCCGGATCAAAGTAAAGGAAAGCAACGCCCACGGCCACGGCTCGTTGGGCCCAACCTGTCTAGTCACATCGGACTAGACCGGGCGTGTCCGCTGGCCCGGCGGCCCCGGGTCGCTCCCGCGTCCCGCGCCCGGTCGACGAATCCGGCGGGCACACGGGTGTCACGTACCCTGACCGCATGTCCAAGACCCGTTTCGACGGCCTGCCGCCGGGCAAGGTGCTCTCCCACCTCGGCGTGATGCTGCTGGTCTCCGCCGTGCTCGGCGTCGTCGTCTCCGGGCTCGCGATCCCGTTCGCCGGCGTGGCCGGCTTCAGCGCCCGCAACGTCGCCGAGTCGGTCGACGAGCTGCCGCAGGAGCTGGAGACCGAGCAGCTGCCGCAGCGCACCGAGATCAAGGACAAGTCGGGCCGGACGATCGCGACCCTCTACGACCAGAACCGCATCAACGTCCCGCTCCGCCAGATCTCCCGGACCATGGTCGAGGCGATCGTCGCGATCGAGGACTACCGCTTCTACCAGCACGGCGCGCTCGACCTGAAGGGCACGCTGCGTGCCCTCTTCACCAACCAGGCCGCCGGCGGCGTCACCCAGGGCGGCTCGTCGATCACCCAGCAGCTGGTCAAGCTCACCCTCATCACCCAGGCCAACGGTGACGAGGAGGCGATCAAGGCGGCCAAGGACGACACCTACGGCCGCAAGCTCAAGGAGCTGCGCTACGCGATCGCCCTCGAGAAGCGCCACAGCAAGGACTGGATCCTCGAGCGCTACCTCAACACCGCCTACTTCGGCGACGGCGCGTACGGCGTCCAGGCGGCCGCACAGCACTACTTCAGCACCAACGCCAAGGACCTGAACCTGCGCCAGTCGGCGCTGCTCGCCGGCCTCGTGCAGAGCCCCGAGGCCTACAACCCGACCCGCAACGCCGCGCAGGCCAAGGTCCGCCGCAACGTGGTCCTGCAGCGGATGGCCCAGCTGAGCGTGATCACCGAGGAACAGGCGGACAAGGCGGTCGAGACGAACCTCGGCCTCAAGGTCCAGGAGCAGCCCAACGGCTGCGTGAACTCCCGCGCCCAGTTCTTCTGCGACTACGTCGTGCGCTGGCTGATGACCGACCCCGCCCTCGGCGAGACCGCCGACGAGCGCAAGCGGCTGATCTTCAACGGCGGCCTCACCATCAAGTCGACCATCGACATGGGCTTCCAGCGCGCTGCCCAGGACTCGGTCAGCTCCCAGGTCTACAAGGGCGACTCCGCCGTCGGCGCCCTTGCCCTCGTCGAGCCCCGGAGCGGCGACGTGCGCGCCCTCGCGCAGTCCCGGCCGATGGGCAAGGGACGCGGCGAGACCTTCCTCAACTACACGGTGCCCAAGACGTACGGCGACGCGAACGGCTTCCAGCCGGGCTCGACCTTCAAGGCGTTCACCCTGGCTGCGGCGGTCGAGAAGGGGATCCCGCTCACCCGCACCTTCCCGGCCCCCAACCCCGGCTACTTCCCGGTCAACGAGTTCGAGAACTGCGAGGGGCCGATCCAGAGCAGCGAGATCTACACCCCGAAGAACTCGACGAGCTCCTCGGCCAACCCGAACCTCTACGAAGGCACCCGCAACTCGGTCAACACCTTCTTCATCAACCTGGAGAAGGAGATCGGCATCTGCGACCCGTGGCGGGTCGCCAACCGGCTGGGGATCAAGCTGCCGAAGGAGTACGCCAGCTTCCCCTCGTTCACCCTCGGCGTGGCCAGCGTGAGCCCGCTGGACATGGCCCAGGCGTACGCGACCTTCGCCGGGCGCGGCCTGCACTGCGAGGCCCGTCCGGTCACGCAGATCGAGGACGCCGAGGGCAACGTGCTCAAGACCTACGACAAGTCCTGCACCCAGGCGCTGGCCAGCCCGATCGCCGACGCCGTCAACGACGTGCTGCGCGGCGTCGTCGAGCCGGGTGGATTCGGGGACGACCTCAACCCCGGGCAGCCGTCGGCGGGCAAGACCGGTACGACGAACGACAACCTGTCGGTGTGGTTCGCGGGCTACACCCCGAACCTCGCGGGTGCCGCCGTGGTCGCCGGCGTGAAGAAGAACGGCGACCAGGACACCCTCGACGGCAAGTCGATCGGTGGCTACGTCCGCGGCTCGACCTCCGGCTCGACGACCGCCGGACCGATCTGGGGCAACACCTTCAAGGCCATTGCCCAGTGGCTGCCCGACGACGACTTCACCCGCCCGTCCTCCTCCGACGTGGCCGGCCTGCTGATCCCGGTGCCGTCGGTGAGCGGCCTCAGCTACGAGGACGCGGCCGACCGCGTCGAGGCAGCGGGCTTCACCGCGGTCCGTGGCCCGTCGCGCAGCTCCGGCGTCAGCCGTGGCCTGGTCGCCTACGCCTTCCCGGGCGAGGTCGCGGGTGAGGGCGACACGATCACCCTCTACATCTCCAGCGGCCCGAAGAAGGAGCGCAAGCCCAGGGGCAACGGCGGCGGTGGCGGCCGCGGCGACGGCAACAACGGTCGCGGCAACGACGACTGACCTGACGACGCAGACGAGGGGCTGACCGATCCGGTCAGCCCCTCGGGCGTTCGTGGGAGGCGCTCAGCCGAGCTGGCGGCGTACCTCGGCGGCGACGGCGGCGCCGTCCGCACGGCCCTTGACCTGCGGGGTGACGAGGCCCATCACCTGGCCCATCGCCTTGGGCCCGGCGCCGGCGGCGCCGAGCTTCTCCACGGCGGCGGCGACGACCGCGGCGATCTCCTCCGGGCCGAGCTGCTCGGGCAGGTAGTCCTGGATGACGGCCGCCTCGGCCCGCTCCTTGGCCGCGCTCTCCGGCCGGTTGCCCTCCTCGAAGGCGACCGCGGCCTCGCGGCGCTTCTTGGCCTCGCTGGACAGCACGGTCAGTACCTCGTCGTCGGTGAGCTCCTTGGCGACCTTGCCCGCGACCTCGGCGTTGGTCACCGCGGTGAGGATCATCCGCAGCGTGGAGGACCGGACGTCGTCACGTGCCTTCATGGCGGTGGTCAGGTCGGTGCGGAGGCGGTCCTTGAGGGTGCTCATGTCTCGATTCTGCCCGGTCTGCGGGAGAGTGGCCTCATGGGTTTCGTGCGCACGCTGCTCCGCACCGCCGCGCTCGGGGGCGCGGCCGGCGCCGGGGTGACGTCGTACGCCCTGTGGGAGGCGCGGCAGTACACCGTGCGGAGGTACGACGTCCGGGTGCTGCCGGCCGGCATGCGGCCGCTGCGGGTGCTGCACCTGACGGACATCCACATGACGCCCGGCCAGACCCGCAAGCAGGAGTGGCTGCGCTCGCTGGCCGCCCTTGCCCCCGACCTGGTCATCGACACCGGCGACAACCTCGCGCACCGGCAGGCGGTGCCGGTGGTGCTCGACAGCCTCGGGCCACTGCTCGACGTGCCCGGCGTGTTCGTGCACGGCTCCAACGACTACTTCGAGCCCGGCCTGCGCAACCCCGTCGGCTACCTGCTGCCCGACACCGGCAAGCGCTACGACCACACCCCGGAGCTGCCCTGGCGCGAGCTGAGCGCCGGGCTGTCCGGGGCGGGGTGGCTCGACCTCACCAACCGCCGCGCCGGGCTCACCGTCGGCGAGACGACGCTGGCGTTCGCGGGCGTCGACGACCCGCACCTGTCCTACGACGACCTGCCGTCGGTCGCCGGCCCCGCCGACGCCACGGCCGACCTGCGGCTCGCGGTCGCCCACGCGCCGTACCTGCGCGTCCTCGACCAGTTCGCCGCCGACGGCTACGACGCCATCGTCGCCGGCCACACCCACGGCGGCCAGGTCCGGCTGCCCCTTCCGGGCGGCTCCCGCGCGTACGCCACCAACTGCGACCTCGACCCTGCCCGGGCCCGCGGGCTGAGCCGCCACCCCGCCGGGTCGCGGCCGGGCGACCCCGGGTCGTCGTGGCTGGAGGTGTCCGCGGGGATCGGGACCAACCCCTACAGCCGGGTGCGGATCGCCTGCCGGCCCGAGGCCGTGCTGCTGACCTTCCTTCCGGTCGGCTAGGCCGGTCGGCCGGGCCGGTCGGGTGGGCCGGTCCCGCCCGGGCCCCCGATTCGGGCTCAGCCGGTCTGCTCCGCTATGCTCCCCTGCTGTTGAGTGGACCTCTTCGGAGGTCGCTGAACGGCGGGCTGTGGCGCAGCTTGGTAGCGCGCCTCGTTCGGGACGAGGAGGCCGCAGGTTCAAATCCTGTCAGCCCGACCGACCAGCAGGTGGATCCTCCGGGGTCCACCTGCTGTCATTTCGGAGGACGAGCAGACGCCGATCCGTCTGGCTGTCGTGACAGACTGCCCCCATGTCTGACGAGCAGGACAAGCTGAAGCTCAGCTTGGAGGCGCCCAAGCTGTTCGGGCGCAAGAAGAAGGCGGCCGCGCCGGCCGCGTCCTCCGAGCCTGCCCAGCCGGCCCGTCCTGCCGCCCGCAAGCCGGCACCGAAGCCCGCGCCGGCCCCGGAGCCGGAGGCCGAGGCCAAGCCCGACGTCGAGGCCGAGGTCGAGGTCGAGGAGACCGTGGCCACGCCGCTCGCCGACGACCCGACGCCCGCGTCCGACGCGACCGCGGTGCTCGAGGCCGCCGCCGAGCCCGAGCCGGAGCCCGAGCCGGAGCCGGAGCCCGAGCCGGAGCCGGAGCCCGAGCCGGAGCCCGAGCCCGAGCCCGAGCCCGAGCCGGTCGCCCCGGCACCGGTGTCCGTCGCCAAGCCCGTCGCCAAGCCCGTCGCCAAGCCCGTCGCCAAGCCCGTCGCCAAGCCTGTCACCAAGCCCGCCGCCGCGAGACCGGCGACCAAGCCTGCCCCCGCGCCCGTCGAGGTCGAGCCCGAGCCGGTCACCGACACCGACCTCGAGGACGCCGAGATCGCGGCGCTGACCGCGCAGGGGCCGCTCCTGACGTCGTACCGCGCCGCTGCCGTCACCGGCCTCGTCGTCGGTGCGGCGATGGTCGTGCTCACCTGGCTCTCGTTGCGCGGCTGCGAGGCCGTCCGCGGCACCTCGTCCTGCGGCGGCGGTCCCGGCTTCCTGCTGCTCGTCGCGACCTTCGCACTGTGCGTGCTGCTCGGCAGCCAGCTGCTCAAGACCTTCCAGATCCCCGACCCGGGGAGCAGCAGCTTCCTCGCCGTCGGACTGGTCGCTGTGGTCGCCCTGCTGTTCCTGATCGACTTCCTCGACAACTGGTCGATGCTGATCGTGATCCCGGTGCTCAGCATCGGCGGCTACCTGGCGTCGGTCTGGGTCACCAAGACCTTCGTCGAGCCCGTCGACACCTGATCCGACCCGCACCACGCAGAAGGACCCCGGCTCGATGAGCCGGGGTCCTTCTCGTTCGTCGGGTCAGCGCGACGCCGCGATCAGCTCCGCGATCTGCACCGTGTTCAGCGCGGCGCCCTTGCGCAGGTTGTCGTTGGAGACGAACAGCGCGAGGCCGCGGTCGCCGTCGACACCGGGGTCCTGGCGGATCCGGCCGACGTACGACGGGTCCTTGCCGGCCGCGCCGAGCGGGTTCGGGATCTCGGCGAGCTCGACGCCCGGGGCGGTCGCGAGCAGCTCCTGCGCGCGGGCCGGGGTCAGCGGCCGCTCGAACTCCGCGTTGATCGCGAGCGAGTGGCCGGTGAAGACCGGCACGCGGACGCACAGGCCGGAGACCCGCAGGTCGGGGATGCCGAGGATCTTGCGCGACTCGTTGCGGAGCTTCTGCTCCTCGTCGGTCTCGTTCAGGCCGTCGTCGACGAGGTTGCCCGCGAACGGCAGCACGTTGTAGGCGATGGTCTTCCTGTAGACGCCCGGCTCGGGGAAGGCGACCGCCTCGCCGTCGTAGGCGAGCTCCTTGGCCTTGTCGCCGGCCGCGGCGACACCGGCGGACAGCTCCTCGACGCCGGCGATGCCGGAGCCGGAGACGGCCTGGTACGTCGACGCGATCAGCCGGACCAGTCCGGCCTCCTCGTGCAGCGGCTTCAGCACGGGCATCGCGGCCATCGTGGTGCAGTTGGGGTTCGCGATGATGCCGCGCCCGGCCGCGATCACCTCGGCGGCGGCCTCCGGGTTGACCTCCGAGACGACCAGCGGGATGGCCGGGTCCTTGCGGAAGGCCGAGGAGTTGTCGACGACGATGACGCCGGCGTCGACGAAGCGGGGCACCAGGGCACGCGACGCGGTGGCGCCGGCCGAGAAGAGCGCGACGTCGAGGCCGGTGGGGTCGGCGGTCTCGGCGTCCTCGACGACGACCTCGCGGTCACCGAACTGGAGCACCTTGCCGGCGGAGCGGGCCGAGGAGAAGAAGCGGACCTCGCCGACCGGGAAGTTCCGCTCCAGCAGGATCTGGCGCATGGCGACGCCGACCTGGCCGGTCGCGCCGACGACGCCGATGTTGATGGGGGTGGTCATCGTCCGGTACCTCCGTAGACGACGGCCTCGATCTCGTCCGAGCCGAGGTCGAAGGCGGCGTGGGCGGCGTTGACGGCCGCCTCCACCTGGGTCTCGGCCACCACGACCGAGACGCGGATCTCCGAGGTGGAGATCATCTCGATGTTCACGCCCGCCTCCGAGAGCGCCTCGAAGAAGCGCGCCGAGATGCCCGGCGAGGAGCTCATGCCGGCACCGACGATGGAGACCTTGCCGACGCTGTCGTCGTACTGGAGGCTGTCGAAGCCCACCGCGTCCTGCAGCCGCGAGAGCGCCGTCATGGCGGTCTGTCCCTCGCCACGCGGCAGCGTGAAGGAGATGTCGGTGAGGCTGGTGGCCGCGGCCGACACGTTCTGGACGATCATGTCGATGTTGATCTGCGCCTCGGCGACAGCGCGGAAGATCGCGGCCGCCTCGCCCGGCTTGTCCGGGACCCCGACCACGGTGATCTTGGCCTGGCTGCGGTCGTGGGCGACGCCGGTGATGATCGCGGCTTCCATGGTGTTCTCCTGAGCTACATCCTCGGCCTTGACGACCCAGGTGCCCTCCTTCTCGGAGAAGGAGGATCGGACGTGGATGGGCATGCCGTAGCGGCGGGCGTACTCGACGCACCGCAGGTGCAGGATCTTGGCGCCCTGCGCGGCCATCTCGAGGGTCTCCTCGTAGGAGATCCGGGGCACCTTGCGGGCGCGCGGCTCGATGCGGGGGTCGGCGGTGAAGATGCCGTCGACGTCGGAGTAGATCTCGCACACGTCGGCCTCGAGCGCCACCGCGAGCGCGACGGCGGTCGTGTCGGAGCCGCCGCGGCCCAGCGTGGTGATGTCCTTGGTCGTCTGCGAGACGCCCTGGAAGCCGGCGACGATCGCGATCGCACCCTCGCCGATGGCGGCCTCGATGCGCCCCGGGGTGACGTCGATGATCTTTGCCTTGCCGTGGGCGGCGTCGGTGATCACGCCGGCCTGGGACCCGGTGAACGAGCGCGCCTCGTGGCCGAGGTTCTGGATCGCCATCGCCAGCACGGCCATCGAGATCCGCTCGCCGGCCGTGAGCAGCATGTCGAGCTCACGAGCGGGCGGGAGCGGGGAGACCTCGTTGGCGAGATCGATCAGCTCGTCCGTCGTGTCCCCCATCGCCGAGACCACGACGACGACCTGGTGGCCGGCCTTCTTGGTGTTGACGATGCGCTGCGCGACGCGCTTGATGCCGGCGGCATCGGCGACCGACGAGCCGCCGTACTTCTGCACGACAATGCCCACGGGGGCTCACTCCTGGCGGTTCGGGGGAAGGGACGAGGCCCCTCGCGACCACGGCCGCCGGGCCCCGGAGTCTTGCTCCGGGGCAGATTCTACCGAGCGCCGCTAGGCCTTCTCGGCGCTGTCCAGCACCGCGGCCGCGGCCTCGACCAGGGCGAGCTCCTGGGTCGTGTCGAGGTCGACGTCGAGGCGGTCGTGGGCGACCACGGACAGCAGGGCCTTCATCGCCGAGCCGGCCAGCGCGCCCCACGACGACACGTAGGAGAACTGCCACCACCACAGGGCCTCCTCGACGTCGCCCGCCTCGTAGTGGCGGACGCCGACCGCGAGGTCGGCGGCGATCGAGGTGAGGTCGTCGGAGAGGAGCCCCTCGACAACCTCGGGCTGGTAGGGGTCGAAGACGTAGCTGTAGGTGTCGAGGTCGCCGAGCAGCCTCGCCAGCTGCAGCCGGAGCTCGTCGAGGTCCTCGGGATCCGGACCGTCGTCGGGCTGGTACTCGTCGCGCGGCGCGAAGTCGCGGTGCACCCCGAGCCGGGCGCCGGTGAGCGCGATCTGGCCGATCTGGAGCAGCAGCAGGGACACGGCCTGGCCGCCCGTCGCCTCCGCCGCGACGACCCGCAGGCCGTCCAGGAACGAGGTGACCGACGCGGCGATGTCGTCCGCGAACCGGACGGTCTCGGTCTCGACAGCGATCAGCGCCTCGAGGGCGGCCAGGCCCGGGAGCTGCTCGGTGCTGGTGTTGTCGCTCATGTTCCCCTTCGTCCCACTCATGTCGCTGTCTGCCTTCCCACGAATGCCCGCCCCAGGGTGACCTCGTCGGCGTACTCCAGGTCTCCTCCCACCGGAAGTCCACTGGCCAAACGCGTCACGCGCAACCCCAGCGGGCCGAGCATGCGCGTGAGGTAGGTCGCCGTCGCCTCGCCCTCGAGGTTGGGGTCGGTCGCCAGGATCACCTCGGTGACGGCGCCGTCGCCCAGCCGGGTGAGCAGCTCACGGATGTGCAGCTGCTCGGGCCCGATGCCGTCGATCGGCGAGATCGCGCCGCCGAGCACGTGGTAGCGCCCCCGGAACTCGCGGGTGCGCTCGATGGCGACGACGTCCTTGTACTCCTCGACGACGCACAGCACCGACGGGTCCCGCCGCGGGTCGCGACAGATCCGGCACTGGTCGTCCTCGGCCACGTTGAAGCAGATGCTGCAGAACTTGACCTTGTCCTTGACCTCGATCAGCACGTCCGCCAGGCGTCGTACGTCGACCGGGTCGGCCTGCAGCAGGTGGAACGCGATCCGCTGGGCGCTCTTCGGACCGACACCCGGCAGGCGGCCGAGCTCGTCGATGAGGTCCTGGACGACGCCTTCGTACACCGGTGGTCCCCGCGCTCAGAAGCCGAGCTGGCCGGGCGCCCCGCCCGGTCCGCCCAGGCCCGGCAGGCCACCCAGGTCGCCGCCGAGCGCGCCGAAGGGCCCGATCAGCTCCTCGGCCAGCGCGTCGGCCTTGGCGCGGGCGTCGCGGAAGGCTGCCACGACGAGGTCGCCGAGGTCGGCCAGCGCGTCGGCGTCGGTGCCCTCGAGGGCCTCCGGCGTGATCGTGACGGCCGTCAGCTCACCGGCGCCGGTGATGGTGACGGACACGGCGCCGCCGGCGACGGAGCCGTCGACGGTGGCCTCGGCGAGGCGCTGCTGGGCCTCGACCAGCTGCTGCTGCATCTGCTGGGCCTGCTGCATCAGCGCGCCCAGGTCGAGGCCGCCGCTTCCGCCCAGTGCGTCGAACGGGTTCTGGCTCATCTTCGTCTCTTCTCGGGTGGGTGGCGGGTGGTCTGGTGGGGGGACGGCTCCCGGCGGCTCAGCTGCCGCGCGGGATCTCCTCGATCATCTGGGCGCCGAGCTCGCGGGCGAGCAGCTCGGCGCTGGACTCCGCGTCGACCTCGGCGTCGTCGAACCTGGCATGGGCGTCCGGATCCTCCGGTGGCGCGTCGGCCAGGCCGTCCTCGCGGGCCTGGATGTCGGCCATCCGGGGTCGCCGTGGCGTCGGCTCGGCCGGGGCGGCCGGTGCGGCACCGGCCGGGGCCTCGTTGCCGGGCACCGCCCACGGGGGCGCGTCGTCGGGCGGCGGCGCGGGCGCCGATCCCCAGCCGTCGTCGGTGGGTGCCGCCTGCTGCGGTGCCGACGCGGCCGGCTGCGCGGCCGGGGCGGCGGGCGCCGCGGCCTGGGCCGGCGTCGGGGGCGGCGCTCCGCCCGGCACCGCCGAGGGGTCGATGATCGCGTCGATGCGGACCTTGGCGCCGATCTCGTCGATCACCGCCTGCTGGACGATGTCGGCGTGCCCGCCGGACTCGAAGGAGCGGCGCGGGCCGTCCGCCTGGAAGCCCAGCGCGATCACGTCGTTGTCGAAGCCGACGACCTGGGAGTTCTGGGTCAGGTGGATCCAGGTGACCCGCTTGACGCCCTTGACCCGGTCGATGACCGACGGCCACAACCGGCGGATGTCGACGAGGGTGAGGCCGCCGGACGGTGCCGGGGTGGTGGGCTGGGCGTCTGGTGACGGTCGCTGCGCGACCTCCTCGACGACCGGGGCCGGGCGCTCCTCGACGACCGGGGCCGTGTGCTCCTCGACGACCGGGGTGGGCGCCGGGGCGGCGGGCTCGGGCTCCGCGGGGCGCTGCACGACCGGCGCGGGAGCGGGGGCGGGGCGGTCCTCGGTCCGCTCGGGCGCAGCGCGCTCGGCCCGCGACGGCGCCGGGCGGTCCTGGGCGGGCGCGACCGGCGCGCTGGCGGGGGCGGACTCGGCAGACGTCGTACCGCTGATCGACGCGCGGCGCTCGAGCCGGTCGAGGCGGGCCATGACGCCCTCGGTCGTGTGGTCGGCGGCCGGCAGCAGGATGCGCGCGCAGATGAGCTCGAGCAGCAGCCGCGGGGCGGTCGCGCCGCGCATGTCGGTCAGTCCGGCGGCGACGAGGTCCGCGGCCCGGGTGAGCTCGGCACGCCCGAAGGAGGTGGCCTGGGCGACCAGCCGGTCGGCCTGGTCGCCGGAGACGTCGAGCAGGCCGGACGCGGCCGCGTCGGGGACGGCGGAGAGGATCACCAGGTCGCGCAGGCGGCGCAGCAGGTCCTCGGTGAACCGGCGCGGGTCCTGCCCGGTCTCGATCACCTTGTCGACCACGCCGAACACGGCCGCTCCGTCGCCGCTCGCGAAGGCCGACACGACGTCGTCGAGGAGGGTGTCCGGGGTGTAGCCGAGCAGGCCGCTGGCCAGGTCGTAGGTGACCCCCTGCGGCCCGGCGCCGCCCAGCAGCTGGTCGAGCACCGAGAGGGTGTCGCGCGCGGACCCGGCACCGGCCCGGACGACGAGCGGCAGCGCGGCCTGCTCGATCGAGACGCCCTCGCGGTCGCACAGCTCGGTGAGGTACGACGTCAGGAGCCGCGGCGGGATCAGCCGGAACGGGTAGTGGTGGGTGCGGGAGCGGATGGTCGGGATGACCTTCTCCGGCTCGGTGGTGGCGAAGATGAAGCGCAGGTGCGGCGGGGGCTCCTCGACCAGCTTCAGCAGGGCGTTGAAGCCCTGCGTGGTCACCATGTGGGCCTCGTCGATGATGTAGACCTTGTAGCGGCTCTTCACCGGCGCGAAGAAGGCCTTCTCGCGCAGGTCGCGTGCGTCGTCCACGCCTCCGTGCGATGCGGCGTCGATCTCGATCACGTCGATCGAGCCCGGGCCGTTGCGGGCCAGGTCGCGGCAGCTCTCGCACTCCCCGCACGGGTCGGCCACCGGCGCCTTCTCGCAGTTGAGGGCGCGGGCCAGGATCCGGGCGCTGGTCGTCTTGCCGCACCCGCGGGGGCCGGAGAACAGGTAGGCGTGGTTGACCCGGTTGCCCGCCAGCGCGGAGCGCAGCGGCTCGGTCACGTGCTCCTGCCCGATCACCTCGGCGAAGGTCTCGGGCCGGTAGCGGCGGTAGAGCGCGAGCGGGGAGTCCACCCCTGAACACTAACGAGCGGCCCCGACACCCGACAGGGCGGCGGCCCCGAACGGCCCCCGGAGACGAAGAGGCCCCCCGCACACCCGATAGAGCTCACTTACCCTTGCTGCCTTCCGGCCCTGGGGGAGTTGGGTGAGATACCGCCGCGCGGGGGGTTGGGCCCACTGTAGACGACCGGCCCCGGCGCTCCGAACCCCGGGGCGGCACCGCACCACGCGATTTCCGGCTGCCGTACGACGACCGGTAGCCTCCTCGGCGGAGGTATCGCCTAGTGGCCTATGGCGCACGGCTGGAATCCGTGTTGGGTTAACGCCCTCGGGGGTTCGAATCCCCCTACCTCCGCCACCACAGCGAAGCCCCGGGCCCCCGGCCCGGGGCTTCCTGCATCCCCGGCCAGCACGGACATGCGGCTTTGCGGATGTCCATGCAGCGGATCCGATGGCTGGGATAGCGTGTGGCCCCCAGCGAACCCACGCCGTGGAAGGGCACCATGTCGAGAAAGCTCCGGATCTTCGTCCTCTGGCTCAAGCACCTGATCCGTCGTGCGATGTGGGCGATCGAGGGCGAGAACCACGCCCGGCTGCGCGCCGGCGAGAAGCAGGGCCGGGTCACCATGGGCCCGCACTCGCGCCTCAACGGCATCCCGATGATCCGCCTGCTCCCCCACGACGACACCCGCCTCACGATCGGCGACTACAGCTCGATCGCCGAGGACGCCTACGTCATCGTCGGCGGCGGGCACCCGATCACCACGGTGACGACGTACCCCCACCGGATCCTGTTCGGCATGGAGGGCGCCGGCGAGGACGGCTTCCCGCGCAAGACCAAGGACAGCTTCATCGGCTCCGACGTCTACCTCAACCACGGCGTGATCGTCCACGGCGGCGTGCGTATCGGCCACGGTGCCTGCATCGGCTCGGGCGCCGTGATCACCAAGGACGTCCCCGACTACGCCGTCGTCGGCGGGGTGCCGGCCAAGGTCATCCGCTACCGCTTCTCGCCCGAGCAGATCGAGGCGCTGCTCGAGATCGCCTGGTGGGACTGGCCGGAGGACGAGGTCCGCGCCGCCGTCCCGTTGCTCGCCGGCGAGGACATCGACGCCTTCATCGCCTACGCCCGCGAGCGGCAGGCCGCCGGCGCCGTACCGGCCCCCAAGGTCGGCGACGCCGTCTACAGCTGACGCGTCTCGGGCGCTGCGGCCCGTCGGGCCATGGAAGCGACAGTGGACGCGGCGGGACCGCCCTTCCTAGGCTCGCCATGACGCCGGATCGGGACGGCGCCTGACGCGAGGAGGCGCCATGACGGACGCGCCGACCGTCCACGACGTCTGCGTCGTCGGCGCCGGGATCAGTGGGCTGAATGCCCTGGTCGTCGCCACCGGTCACCTGCCGCGCACCGCCCGGGCGGTCATCGTGGACGCACGCCCCCGCGCCGGGGGGATGTGGGTCGACACCTACGACTACGTTCGCCTCCACCAGCCCCACCCGATCTTCACCGCGGGCAACATCCGGTGGCAGCTCGACGCCGAGCGCAGTCACCTCGCCTCTCGCGGCGAGGTGCTCGACCACCTGCGCCACTGTCTCGACATCGCCGCGGCGAAGGTCGACCTCGACGAGCGGTTCGGCTGGAGCTACGTCGGCCACGCCGAACGCGACGGCGTCGTCGACGTCGAGCTGCGGGCCCCCGACGGCACGACCCACACCGTGGTGACGCGACGCCTGGTCAAGGCGTTCGGCCACCACGTGCAGCCCAACCGACCCCTGGCCACCACGAGCGCCCGGGTCCGCAGCACCACGCCGGAGAGGCTCGACCTGGCCGCCGTGCAGGCGAGCCGGGAACCCGTGTGGGTCGTCGGCGGCGGCAAGACGGCGATGGACACCGCCCACCGGATCATCACCGAGGTCCCGGGGCGCGACGTCCACCTGCTCGCCGGGCCGGGCACGATCTTCGCCCGGCGCGACACCTTCTTCCCCACGGGTGTGCGGCGCTGGTGGGGAGGCACCCCGATCAACACGATGGCCCGTCAGGTGGGCGACCGGTTCGACGGGACGAACGAGGCCGCGGTGCGCGACTGGTTCCGCTCGTCGTACGGCGTCGGACCGGTGCCGGACGCAGAGGACTTCTTCAGCGGCTACCTCTCGGAGGCCGAGAACCGCGTGATCACCGACGGGCTGCGCTCCGTCGAGCGCGCCTACTTCACCGACGCGGTGGACCGGCCCGACGGCAGCGTGGACATCGTCGACCGCGAGGGCCGGAGCCGCGCGACAGCGGCCGGCAGCTGGATCGTCAACTGCACCGGATCGCTCCTGCGCAGCGACCATCCTCACGAGCCGTACGCGTCGGACACCGGGAACGTGCTCTCCCTCCAGATGCGGTCGAGCACGTTCGGCCCCTTCTCCTCCTTCGCCGGCTACTTCATGACCCACCTGATGTTCCGGGGCCGCCTGCTCGACGTGCCGCTCTACGAGCTGGACATCGCCGAGCTGCACCGGAAGGCGCCGCCCGTCGTGATCTACGCGTCGATGGTGCTGACCCTGCACAACCTCAGCCTGTTGCTCGACGCGCTGCCGAAGCGGGCCTTCCTGCAGTGCGGTCTCGACTACAACCTCTGGTACCCCCCGCCGCGCCAGGCCGCCGGGTTCATCCGGATGCTGGCCACCCATCGCCGCAACCGGCCGCACGACCGACGCACGCTCGACACGCTCGGCACCCGGTTCGGGGTCCGCAGCGGCCCGCTCGCCGCGGTGGCTGCGAACCGGTGAGCGTCCTTCAGAACCAGGCGTCGCGCATCTCCAGCGCCGTCAGGTCGCCCGAGGCGAGCAGGTCGAGCATCGGCGTGACCTTCGGCAGCTCGGTCGCGAAGAAGTACGCCGCCGCCTGACGCTTGCCGTCGTAGAAGTCGCCGGCCCGCTCGCCGGCGGCCAGTGCCTGCTCGAGCCACAGCCAGGCGACGACCAGGTGCCCCGCCGCCTCCAGGTACGACGTCGCGTTGGCCAGCACCTTCTCCGGCTCGCCCAGCCCGGCCAGCCCGAGGGTCACCTCGCCGAACCGGTCGAGCTGGGCCTTCAGCTGGTCGGCCCACACCGCCGGCCGGCCGCCCGCCTCGCGGGCGCGTGCGATCGCCTGCTCGATCCGGGCGGCGAGCGTCATCAGTCCGGCGCCACCGTCCAGCAGCACCTTGCGCCCCAGCAGGTCCATCGCCTGGATCCCGTGCGTGCCCTCGTGGATCGGGTTGAGCCGTTGGTCGCGCCAGTGCTGCTCCACGTCGTGGTCGCGGGTGTAGCCCGCGCCGCCGAGCACCTGGATCGCCAGGGAGTTGCTCTCCTGGCCCCACTGCGACGGCCACGACTTCACGATCGGGGTCAGCACGCCGAGCACCCGGCCGGCCTCCTCCCGCTCCTGCGCCGTCGGCGCGGTCCGCTCGTCGTCGAGGAGGCGGGCGCAGTAGAGCGTCAGGGCGAGGGCGCCCTCGACGTACGCCTTCTGCGCGAGCAGCATCCGGCGCACGTCGGTGTGCTCGATGATCGGCACCTGCGGCTGCGCCTGGTCCGTGGTGGTGACCGCGCGGCCCTGCGGTCGGGTCCGGGCGTACTCCAGCGACTTGAGATAGGCGGCGTACGCCGTCCCGGTCGCCGCGGTCCCGACGGCGAGTCGGGCCGCGTTCATCATGTGGAACATGTACTTCAGGCCCTTGTGCGGCTCGCCCACGAGGTGGCCGATCGCCCCGGGCGCGCCGCCCGGCATGAAGGCGCCGTCGCCGAACACGGGCGCGGTGTTCACGGTCCCGCGGGAGCCGAGCTTGTGGTTGATCCCGGCGATCGTGACGTCGTTGCGCTCGCCGAGCGAGCCGTCCTCGCCCACCACGAACTTGGGGACGACGAACAGCGAGATCCCGCGGGTTCCCTCGGGTGCCTCGGGCATGCGCGCGAGCACGAGGTGGACGATGTTCTCGGCGAGCTCGTGGTCGCCGCCGGAGATCCACATCTTCGACCCGAACAGCCGGTAGGTGCCGTCGTCCTGCGGCACCGCACGGGTGGTGATGTCACCGAGCGAGCTGCCGGCGTGGGCCTCCGACATCGCCATGGTCCCGAACCACCGGCCCTGCAGCATCGGCGGCACGAAGCGCTCGCGGACCTCGGGCGAGGCGTGCTCGAGCAGGAGCCCGGCGTTCGCCTGGGTCAGGAACGCGTAGCAGATCGTGCCGATGTTGGCCGCCGTGAACCACGTGGCACAGGCGGTGCCGACGGTCGAGGGCACCTGGAGCCCACCGACCTCGGCGTCGGCACCGAGGGCGAAGCCGTCGACCTCGGCGAAGCGGCGCAGCGCTGCGCCGACCTCGGGCAGCACGGTGACCGTCGTACCGTCGAACGACGGCTCGTGCTCGTCGCTGGCCCGGAAGTGCGGGGCGAAGTGATCGGTGGCCAGCTGTTCGCACAGCTCGAGCAGGGCGTCGTAGGTCTCCCGGGAGTGCTCGGCGAAGCGCGGGCGCGAGGAGAGCAACTCCACGTCGAGCCATTCGTGCAGGAGGAAGGAGAGGTTGCGGGCGGACAGCAGGTTCGAGCTCACGAACCAGAATGCTACACAAGTGTATTATTGAGCCCGCCCGCGGCGCCTCGCGAGGACCGGTCGCAGGACCAGCAGGACGACGAGCGCACCGCCCCCGCCCAGCCCCCACCAGACCGCGTCCCGTCGGGTGCCGGCCAGCAGGTCGGCGCGTTCGGCCGGGACCTTGCCGCGCGCGACGACCTCGCCGCCCGGCTCCTGGGCCGCCATGCTCTCCACCGGGCGCTGCAGCGCCTCGACCGGCTGCACCACCCCGAAGCCGGTGAGCGGGCTGGCCTCGCCGTTGCCGCTCGCGGTCGCCTGCAGGCGCTCACGGAGCTCGTCGGCCGAGTCGTCGGCGTGGACCGACCAGACCAGTGCGGCGACCCCCGCGACCTGGGCTGCGGCCCACTCCGTCGATCCCTCGGCCACGACGCACCAACCGCCCTGGACACCGATCGAGACCGACCCGGCGCCCGGCGCCGCGAGGTCCACGGCCGAGTTGCGCAGTGCCCGGGGTTGCCACGCGGGCGAGCTGATGCCGACCGCCAGCACGCCGGGATCGGCGGCCGGCCAGACGTCAGCGGCCGCGTCCTGGCCCGGGTTCACCTCGGCGTACTCCTCCAGGAAGCCCGACCCCTCACCCGGCACGTCGCCGGCCGGGGCGATGACGAGCGCACCCGCGCGGTGCAGCCGGGCGAGTGCGGCGCGCAGCTCCTTCGACTCGGCCACGACCGCAGGGACCAGCACGATCGTGCGCCCCCGGACGTCCACCCTGCCGAGTGCTGCCGCGAGCGCTCCGGAGGACGGCGAGGTGTCTCCGTCGCCCTCCTGACCGCGCGGCACGTCGTAGAAGCGCTCGGTCACGACCTCGGCCTCGGGCGCGATGCCGACGTCGACGTCCGGGTCGGACTGGGCCGGTCCCCCGACGATGCCCGCGGCGGTCAGGCCGTGGGAGCTCTTGACGTCCCCCCGGACTCCCAGGCGCACCCCGCCGGGGACGTCCGTGTCGACGACCACGACGCGCACGCCCGCCCCGGGGCCGCGGCCGCGGCGCTCCGCCAGCGCGGTCGCCGCCGGGACCTGCAACGCCTCGCTGGCCTCGTTGACGCCCTTCACCTTGCGGTCGGCATCCTCGCCGGTCGCCGAGCAGTCGGGGCCCTCGGCCACGGCGGCCGCGGGCGCGGCCGGCGCCGGCGCCCCGGGCGCGAGCGGCACTGCCAGCGCGGCCACGGCCAGCGCCGCCAGGGCGGGGCGCCGCGAGGTCACGCGCACGCCGGACCGACCGAGTCCCCGACGTCCTCGGAGGGCGTCCGCGGCGGGCAGAGGGCGTCGAGCAGGGACAGGTCCGGGCCCGGCATGAAGAGCTGCAGCCAGGTCGACGGTACGACGACCTCCCGCACCCCGGCGTAGCCGAGGTTCTCGATCTCGGTCCGCCCCGCGATGGAGTAGCTCCGTCCACCGTCGTCGACCAGGTGCACGGTGCCGCCGCTCGAGGTGTCCCAGTCGGCCGAGCGCACCACTGCGCCGTACCCGGCCTCGACGGCGACGGTGCTCTCGGCGGGCCCGACGTCGCCGAGCATCGCCGAGCCGCTCGGGAAGGTGGCGAGCCGGACGGCCGGCTCCTCGCCCTCCCCGGTCACGAGGACGCCGCAGACCGTGTCGGTGCGCCGGGCGGAGCCGCCGGCGATGGTGTCCTCGGGCCAGGCGGACGCGTCGTAGGGTGCCGCGACGGTGTCGAAGTCCCGCTCGGCACCGACGGCGCGGATCGGCTTCGGGTACCCGGGCCCGATCGGGGTGTTGCGCAGCACGGCCAGGGCGAAGTCGCTCAGCAGCACGAAGCCCTGCCTGGTGACGGCGTAGTACTGGCCGCTGCGCTCGTAGTAGTCGCCCACGCGAGCGGGGGTGTAACCCGGCAACGACACCCGCTCACCCCAGCCCTCCAGCCCCAGGCCGTCCGCGGTGAGGGCGCCGCCGGTGGGGAAGAGGCCCAGCCAGGCGTCGGGAACGACGATCTCGTCACTGGCCTCGACGTTGAGGTCGGCGTACAGGCCGTCGGGGTCCGCCGGCGCGGCGTAGCTGTGGGCCCGCAGCGGGTGGCCGGGAACCTCGGCCTGGGCGATGAGGTAGCGCTTGCCGCTCGGCTCACCGCGGACGACGAAACCGAGGTCGGGCGTCGCCTCGACGGACTGCCCCGGGCGGACCTCGGTCTGCATGCCCTTGCCGGTGGCGGTGCACGACACCCACCCGCTGTTGAGCAGGTTGCTCGCACCCGGCACCGTCGGAGGTGCGTTGAGGATGCCGATCGACGGCCCCTTCTCACGCTCGGCCAACACGTCGTCCGGCACGCTCTTGGTCTTCACGTCGGCGCCGAGGATCAACTGCGCGGAGGTCACGTTGATGACCGGGCGCAGCTGCGCCTGCCCCTGCGACTGCTGCTCGTCGAGGATGACGTAGAGCGCGCCGTGGTCGTCGGTGACCAGGCCCGGGCTGTCCCAGTCCACCGTCGGCCGCTTGGTCAGTGCGCCCGCCACGGCCGCGCCAGCGACGAGCAGCACGGCCAGTGCGACACCTCCGACGATCATCCGGCCGGGCCGCGCCGGCTCGACCTCCCGACCGCCGGGCGCACCGGACACGAAGGCCGTCACCAGCCGGCGCCTGCTGAACGAGTAGGCCTCGACGAGGTCCTTCTTGGTCGCCATCAGCGCACCGCCATCAGTCGAGGGCCTTGTGCACGGTCTCGAAGAGGCCGACGGCCACGACGAGCAGCGGGAGCAGGGCGATCAGCGCCGTCGACTCGAGGACGTCACCCAGCCGCCCGCGCCGCACCGACGGCGCCGACGGGGTGAGGGTCGCGGCGAGCAGCACCGCACCCGCGACGGCCAGCACGACCGCGAGGGTCGGTCGCCAGTCACCATGGAGCGCAAGGACGGCCAGCGCCGTCGCGGCCAGTCCGGCGATGCCGGCGGTCAGGCCGACCAGCACCTCGCTGCCGGTGCGGTACTGGCGCGTGCGCAGCATGACGATCAGGCAGGCGTCGACGGCGAGCAGCGTGCCGGTCACGCCCAGGCTCACGGCCAGGGGTGAGACCAGCACGATGAGCACGCCGACGGTGCCGGTGATCGCGAGCAGGATCTCGTGCGCGATCCGGGCGTCGGCGGCGACCTGGTCGCGCTCGATGTCGTCGGGGTCGGCGGTGAGGTCGGAGGTCGAGTAGATCTGGTCGATCCGCGTGGACGTGGCGCCCAGCGCCAGCCACGGGAACACGCTGCCGGCCAGCACGACCAGGCACAGCACGACGGTGAGCAGCTGGGCGGCACCGAGGCCGTCGCCGTCGCGCGAGTCGAGGTAGAGCCCGATGGCCAGCCCGAGGGCACCGATCACGACCGGCGGGAAGACCAGGGTCCGGCCCGCGCCGAGGCCGATGACGCAGACCAGGCCGGCCAGGAGCGCACCGGCCCCCGCGAAGGCGAGCGGCTGGCCCAGCAGCGCGGTGTCCTGGGGAGCGAACATCACGCCGGCGACGGCGGCGTACCCGGCACCGAGCCAGGCGACACCGACCGCCGCCTCGGGCTCCTGCTGGGCACGGGAGAGCACGACAGCGCCGGCGCAGAGGGCCAGGGCGACGACGGCGGTGGCCGCGGCGGCGAGGTCGGAGCCGCGCTGCACCAGCAGTGCTGCGGCGCCGAGGGCGAGGAAGAGGCCTGCGGCGAAGAGGGCGGTACGACGCCCGGAGTCCGCCTGCCAGGGCTTGAGGTCGTTCTCGACGACGTCCGACATCGCCTCCACGACGTCGTCGTAGACCCGCGGCGGCGGGTCGTCCACGCCGGCCGTGACGGTGAGCAGCCCACCGTCCTCGACGCCCTGCAGGGTCAACCCGGTGTCGGGGACCAGACGGCGTCCGTCGGCGGTGCCGACCCGGTAGCCGCCGTGCACGGTGGCCGGATCGAGGAGGCCGACGCTGCGCGCCAACTCCGGCAGGAGCTCGGCGACGGGAACCGCGCCGGGCAGCACGAGGTCGACCCGGCGGGTGCCCGAGGTGACGGTCACCCGGACCAGGCCGGAGGCGACCGCCCCTGGCGCCCGACCAGCTTGTGTCATCTGCTCACACCTTCCCGAGAGACCGAGGTGCCCATCGTGGCACGACGGGTCCGCGCCACAGCGGGCGGACATGGCGGAAGGGCCGACGCCGGGCGTCGACCCTTCCGTTGACCTGCAATCGAGCCGACCGGTTCGATCAGAAGTCGAAGCGGCCCGCGCCGCGCTTGTCGGCGGCGAGGTACTCGGCGTTCGACTGGTAGACCGTCTGGTGGCTGCGGTCCAGCAGGTCCTTGAGCTCCTGCATGGCCCAGTCCCAGGACGCCTTCGACGCCTTGTAGGCCTCCTGCTGGCTACCGGACCAGGTGGCGACCTTGGAGGCGATGTCGCTCTCCAGGCTGTTGAGGCTCTCGTCCATCTTCTTGACGGTGTTGTACATCGCCTCCGCGGCGGCGTCGAGCTCTCCGTGACGAACCCGCAGGCCGTCGAGACCGAAGTCAGTCATGTGCTTGTCTCCTCAGTTCGTGAAGTCGTGGGGGTGGGGTGTCGTCACTGGGCGTTGGCGCCGAGGCGGTTGATGAGGGTGTTCATGCCCGCACCCGCCTGCTCGTCGACGGCCTTGTTGTCGGCCTCGGTCTCGGTCAGCGAGGCGTGGAACTTGTCCAGCGCCGTGATCACGAGCTTGTGCTTCTCGACCCAGGCGTCCTTCAGCTGCTGGAAGGAGAGACCACCCGAGCCCTGCCAGGCGCTCCGCATGCCCTCGAGCTGCGACTCCATGGTGGCCGAGTGCTGTCCGAACTCCTGCTTGGCCTGCACGACCCGCTCGGCGATCTGCTTGAGCGCGCCCTCTGCGTGGCCGAACTCGACATTCGACATTGTGATGCTCCTTGGTCAGATGGGGCGGGTCGCGCCCCTCGGTTGACTTTCCCTGTGTTGGCTCCCGAGTGCTGCCAAAGAGCCGATGCGCTGCTTGCTACCCGTGCCCCGGAGGGGGCTAAACATCAACTCGTGAGTTCCCACAGGTAGCGGAAGAAGCCCACGGCGACGACGAGCGAGGCGACGGCGAACGAGCCACTGACCGCCTCGGCGATCTCGGCCCGGCGCGACCACCACGCCGAGCGCCAGCCACGACCGACCAGGACGGCCACGAGCACGAGCACGGCCGCGACGGCGACGGCCGCCAGCGCCACGACGCCGGGGAAGCTGCCGGCGGGCCGGGACGCACCCGGCAGCACACCGAGCTGGACGCCCGCGACGAGTGCGAGGGAGTAGACCCCGGAGAGCCGCAGCAGCCGCCGGGCCAGGACGTGGCGGTAGCTCCGGGCGGCGAGCAGGAGCGCCGCCCCTCCGAAGCCGACCAGGCAGCGCGCACCGGTGCGGTCCAGTGGCAGGTCGGCGGTCCAGAGCAGCAACGGCGCGGACAGGAGCACCACCACGAAGATCGCGACCGTCGCCGCACGCACCGTCCGGGTGCCCCGGCTGGCGACGGCCCCCACCGTCTCCTCCGGTACGACGATCCGCCCACGCCGCCCGCTCGGGCGCTCCCGCGCGGACCACGCCGTGACCGCGAGGCGTTCGAGGTCGAGGAGGTACTGGTCGGGCACGTCGACAGCGATCTCGGGGACGAAGCGCGCACCGAGCACCGCGACGAGGAACAGGACGGCCCACACCGTCTGGGGCGAGGTGCTGGTGAGCGCCGCGACGCCGGCCAGCACGAACCACGCCGAGCCGACCACGAGCCAGGTCCGCAACGCCTGCTCGGCCGGGCTGTCCGGCTCGGACAGGGCGCGCCCGGCGGCGGCCGTGACCGCGCCGGCCAGGGCGGCGGCACCGAGCACCGTCGGCAGGCGCTCGGGCAGCGGGTCCCACACGACCGCGAGGACCGCCGCGGCGGCGAAGACCGGGGCCGCGACGACGCGCTGAGCGGCGAGCGCGCCGTACGGCAGGCAGCCCACCAGCGCGGCCACGAGCAGGACCGCCACCGCCGGCCAGCGGTCGTCCTCGGGCAGGAGTGCCGTGCAGAGACCGGCGACCACGGCCACTCCGACAGAGACCGACAGCCAGGTCGCCGACACCGTACCGGCGACGAGCGGAGGGCCCGACTCGCCCGGCATCATCCGGCGACGGGTGGGGGGCCGGACCGCAGCGGGATCGATCGCGACGAGCACCGATCCGGGCACCAGCCCGGCGGCGCCCACCTCGTCGGTCATCCGCAGCGGCGCGCCGGTCCGCGTCACGAACGGGAGCGGGGCGGGCAGGCCCGCCTCGGCGGCGTACGTGCGGGCCACGTCGGCCAGGGTGGCACCGGTCGGGACCGTCAGGTCGAGCACCCCACGGGGACCGTGGACGCTCACCGCTGTGACCGAGCCGGCCACAGGCGGCCGGGCCCCGTTGCCGGACATCGGGCCTCCCGAGATTGATGGTCCTGCCCGCAGGGTAGTCCTCGACGTCATGCGGCTTCTCCTACCCGCCCCCCGCCCGGCCTATCATCGTCCGCGTCGCATCGCGACGATCGGGCGTCGACGACAGGGGACCGCAGCGTGACCGTGACCCAGGCCAGCACCGGACGACGGGCGGCCTCTCCGGGGAGCCTCACCCAGCGAGGCAGCCGGGGCGAGCGCCCCGAGCTGCCCGGGGGCCAGCTCCAGATCCAGCCACCGCCGCGGATCCAGCCCAGCGAGGGCGCCGCGGGCGTCGCGATGAACGCGATCCCGATGCTCGGCAGCCTCGGCTCGATCGTGCTGGTCGCCGGCCTCGGCGGGAGCGGCAGCAACGCACCGCTGCGGTTCATCGCCGCGGGCATGTTCCTCTTCGCGACCCTCGGCTTCATCGTCGTGCAGATCGACCGGCAGCGGAAGCAGCGCCAGCAGCAGGTGACCGGCTCGCGCACCGAGTACCTCCGCTACCTCTCCACCGTGCGCAGCGTCGCCCGTGACGCCGCCGACCAGCAGCGGCGGGCGCTGACCTGGATCCACCCCGACCCGACAGCCCTCCCCTCCCTCGCCGAGGACCGCAGCCGCGTCTGGGAGCGCTCGTCCGCCGACCCCGCCTTCCTGCAGGTGCGGTACGGCGTGTGCGCCCAGCCGCTCGCCCTCGAGCTCGTGCCGCCGGAGGGTGCCCCGATCGACGACGTCGACCCGGCCTCGGCCTCCGCGCTGCACCGCCTGCTGGTCGTGCACCGCCTGCAGCCCGACCTGCCGGCGTCGATCGACCTGCGCGCCTTCGACCGGATCGAGGTGTGCGGCGGCGAGGAGGAGGCGCGTTCCATGGCGCGGGCGCTGCTCACCTCGGCGACTGCCTTCCAGTCGCCGGAGAACCTCCAGGTCGCCGTCCTCGCGACCGATGCGACGCTCGCCCACTGGGACTGGGTGAAGTGGCTGCCGCACGCCCACAGCCAGCACCAGAACGACGCGGTCGGCCCGGCGCGGATGGTGACCACCTCGCTCACCGACCTCGCCGGGATGCTGCCGCCCGACCTGACCGAACGGCCGCGCTTCGGCGCCGACGAGCGCCCCGCGATCCCGCACATCGTGCTGATCACGGACGGGGCCGAGCTGCCACCGGGCAACCACGTGATCCCGCCCGACGGCCTGCACGGCATGACGGTCATCGACCTGCCCGCCCACTGGGGCGAGCTCGACAGCCCCACCGCGCTCCGCCTCGAGCTGGCCGACCGGCCGGCGGCCGACGGCGGCGTACCGCTCATGGCCGTCCGGCTGCGCACCGAGCCGGTACGGGCCAAGGGCGACCAGTGCAGCATCGCCACCGCGGAGGCGCTGGCGCGGCGGCTGACGCCGCTGTTCACCCCGAGTGCGGGCGCCTCCGTCGGCGACGACGCCGTCGACATCACCGCACCGACGGACTTCATGGACCTGCTCGGCCTCGGCGACGTCTTCTCCTTCGACCCGGACGCCGCCTGGCGCTCCCGCCCGGCCCGCGACCGCCTGCGCGTACCGATCGGCGTCGGCGACTCCGCCGGTCCGATCCACCTGGACATCAAGGAGTCCGCCCAGCAGGGCATGGGCCCGCACGGCCTGGTGATCGGCGCGACCGGGTCCGGCAAGTCGGAGTTCCTGCGGACCCTGGTGCTCGGCCTGGCGATGACCCACTCCCCCGAGCAGCTCAACATGGTGCTCGTCGACTTCAAGGGCGGCGCGACGTTCGCCGGCATGTCGGAGATGCCGCACGTGTCCGCGGTCATCACCAACCTCTCGCAGGAGCTCACCCTCGTCGACCGCATGCAGGACGCCCTGTCCGGCGAGATGGTGCGTCGCCAGGAGCTGCTGCGCGAGGCCGGCAACTTCGCCTCGATCCGCGACTACGAGAAGGCCCGGACGTCGGGCGACCCGGCCGCCGCCCAGCTGCAGCCCCTGCCGTCGCTGTTCATCGTCGTCGACGAGTTCTCCGAGATGCTGACCGCGAAGCCGGAGTTCATCGACCTCTTCGTGGCGATCGGCCGACTCGGCCGCTCCCTCGGCCTGCACCTCCTGCTCGCCTCGCAGCGCCTCGAGGAGGGCCGGCTGCGCGGACTGGAGTCGCACCTGTCGTACCGGATCGGCCTGCGGACGTTCAGCGCGCAGGAGTCACGTGCCGTGCTCGGCGTCCCCGACGCCTACGAGCTGCCGGCCGTCCCCGGCCTGGGCTACCTGAAGCCGGACCCGACGCAGCTGACGCGGTTCAAGGCGGCGTACGTCTCGGGCCCGCCCGAGGCCGGGCGCCGCCGGGTGACCCGCGGTGTCGGCGGCAAGGTCGCCGGCATCCTGCCGTTCACGATCTCGGAGGTGCAGACCTTCGACGACCCCGCTGCCGATGACGGCGACGCCCCCGGTGCCACCGACCCCACGCCGGCAGCGTCGTCCGGCGAGAGCGCCTCGCTGCTCGACATCGCGGTCTCCCGGATGGAGGGCCGGGGTCTCCCCGCGCACCAGGTCTGGCTGCCGCCCCTCGACGAGCCGGACACGCTCAACCAGCTGATGCCCGACCTCGCGGCCCACCCCGACCTGGGCCTGGTGTCGCTGCGGTGGCGCCAGGCCGACGGCCTCACCATCCCGATCGGCACCGTCGACCGGCCGCGCGAGCAGCGCCGCGACACCCTCACGATCAGCCTGAGCGGCGCAGCCGGCCACGTCGCCGTCGTCGGCGGCCCGCGCAGCGGCAAGTCGACGCTGCTGCGCACGATCGTGACCAGCCTGTCGCTGACCACGACCCCGCTGGAGTCGCAGTTCTACGTCCTCGACTTCGGCGGTGGCACGTTCGCGCCGCTGACCGCGCTGCCGCACGTCGCCGGCGTCGGCAGCCGCTCCGAACCGGAGGTCGTGCGCCGGATCCTCGCCGAGGTGCGGGGCATCGTCGACCGGCGGGAGGCCTACTTCCGCCAGCACGGCATCGACTCGATCGAGACCTACCGCAGCCGACGCGCGCAGGGTCGCGCCGACGACGGGTACGGCGACGTCTTCCTCGTCATCGACGGGTGGGGCACGCTCCGCTCGGACTTCGACGACCTCGAGCTGGAGATCCAGCAGCTCGCCGGTCGCGGCCTCACCTTCGGCCTGCACATCGTCACCGCGTCGACCCGGTGGCCCGACTTCCGCGCGGCCATGCGCGACCTGCTCGGCACCAAGCTGGAGCTCCGCCTCGGCGACCCGATCGACTCCGAGATCGACCGCAAGGTCGCGGCCCTGGTGCCGGTGAACCGGCCGGGCCGTGGCCTGGTCCCCGGCAAGCTGCACTTCCTCGGCGCCCTCCCGCGGGTCGACAGCGATCCCTCCGCCGACACCCTCGGCGACGGCGTCGACAACCTCATCTCGGCCGTGGCCAAGGCCTGGCGCGGGCCGTCCGGCCCGAAGCTGCGGCTGCTGCCCGACCGGATCTCGCTCGACGAGGTGCGCGCCCTCGCCGCCACCCCGCCGGCCCGCGGGCTGCTGCTGGCGATCAACGAGAAGGAGCTCGCGCCGGTCACCTTCGACGTCGACGCCGAACCGCACCTGCTGCTCTTCGGCGACGGCAAGTCGGGCAAGTCCAACTTCCTGCGCACCTACTGCCAGGAGGTCATGCGGACCCGCACCCCGGCCGAGGCGCAGATCGTCGTCGTCGACTACCGCCGCTCACTGCTCGGCGAGGTGCCCGAGGAGTACCTCCTCAACTACCTCACCTCCGCGACGCAGGCCCAGCCCGCGCTGACCGACCTGGCGACGTACCTCCAGAACCGCCTGCCCGGTCCGGACGTCACGCCGGACCAGCTGCGCAACCGGTCGTGGTGGTCGGGCGCCGAGGTCTTCGTGGTGGTGGACGACTACGACCTCGTCGCCACCCAGCAGAGCTCGCCGATCGCGCTCCTGCAGCCGCTCCTCGCGCAGGCGCGCGACGTGGGCCTGCACCTGGTGATCGCGCGGCGCTCCGGTGGCGCGTCGCGGGCCCTGTACGAGCCGGTCATCCAGACCATGCGCGACCTCGCGATGCCGGGCATCCTGCTCTCCGGCAACCGCGACGAGGGCGTGCTGATCGGCAACCTCCGGCCGGGTCCGGCCCAGCCGGGTCGCGGCCGGGTCGTCTCGCGCGACCGGGGCGCCGAGGTCGTTCAGCTGGCCTGGACCGATCCCTCGCTGTGAGCGCCCCTGGCCGGTGAGGCGACCAGGGCGGCCAGCCCGGTCGTGACCGGGACGGCGAGCACGAGGCCGATCGAGGTGACGAGCGTGCGCACGACCTCCTCGGCCAGCTGCTCGGTGGAGAGCAGCTCGAGCAGCGGGCGGTCGTAGACCCGGAGCAGCATCAGGAGGGTCAGGGCGGTGCCGACGTAGGCGAAGACGATCGTGTAGATCGTCGAGGCGATGTGGTCGCGGCCGATCCGCATGGCGCCGGCGAAGACCTCGGCACGGCTGGCGTGCGGGCTCACCGCTCGCAGCTCCCAGACCGCCGAGGCCTGGGTGATCGTGACGTCGTTGAGGACACCGAGACCGGCGATGACCATGACGCAGCCGAGCAGCGACTGGAAGTCGAGCGAACCGAAGGTCGCCAGGATCGAGCCGCCCTCGTCGCTGATGCCGGTCAGCCGGGCGTCGCCGATCGCGACGACCCCGATGCCGGCGGTGAGGACGATGCCCACCAGCGTGCCGGCGAGCGCGGTGCTGGTGCGGAGCGAGAAGCCGTGGGTCGTGTAGAGGACGACGAACATGATGGTGGCCGCACTGGTGAGCGCGACGCCGACGCCGGGCGCGCCCTCGAGCAGGGCGGGCAGCATCCACCACCACACGACCGCACCGCCGAACGCCAGGCCGATGAGCGCGAACAGTCCACGGAGGCGCGCGATCGCGACGACGACGAGGACGAAGAAGACCGTCAGCCACACGAGCGTCCCGTCGCGGTCCGTCGCGAAGTAGGAGTACGACGCCGCCTGGATCTCGGCGTCGGGCGCCGGTGGCCTGCGCAGCAGCTCGACCCGGTCCCCCTCCCCGAGGCCGGAGTCGATGACCTCAGGAGGCACGGACACCACGACCGGCTCGTCCTCGCCCTCGACCCGCACCGTCAGCGTGCTGCAGTCACCGGTGGCGTCCGGCAGGCCGTCGCCGGCGCACTTCGCCGCGACCGACTCGATCTCCCCGGTCGGGAAGGTCACGCCGGGTGCGGCGAACTCGGCGGCGGCGCCCCCCTTCTCCGCCGCCTTGTCCACCGCGTCGCCGGAGGGCAGCCACGCGCCGAGGCCGATCAGCGTCAGCAGGAACGCGAGACCCAGGCCCGCCAGCAGGGCCGTCCGGGCCGTCGTACCGACCCGGATCTCGTCGTCGATGCCGTTCGTCGCGCGGTGGGAGTGGCCGTGACCCATGCCCACCACCCTCTCAGGTCACCAGCTCGACTTCGTCACCCCGGGCAGCTCGCCGCGGTGTGCCATCTCCCGGAACCGGATGCGGGAGAGGCCGGCCTTGCGGAGGTGGCCGCGCGGTCGGCCGTCGACCTGGTCGCGGTTGCGGAGTCGCACGGGCGAGGCGTCGCGGGGCAGGCGGTTGAGTGCCTGCACCGCGTCCGCCAGCTCGGCCGACCCGGGCTCGGCCCGGCGGACCGCCTCCTTGAGGGCGGCGCGCCGGGCGGCGTACCTCTCGACGGTCGCACGACGGCGTGCCTCGGCGGCGATCTTCGACTGCTTCGCCATCAGTGCCGCGCCCCGGTCGTCGTCGCGCGCTTCGCGCGCCCATGGCACGCACCTCGCGGCGTTGCCGACGCTTGCGAGACGACCCGGTATGGCTGCGCGTCGGCGCCTTGCGATGCCCACACCCTGAGCACGCCAATCGTCCGACGACGACCGTGGCACGACACTAGCGCTCCTCACGGAAGTCGACGTGCCGGCGGACGACGGGGTCGTACTTGCTGAGCACGAGCCGGTCGGGGTCGTTGCGCCGGTTCTTGCGGGTGACGTAGGTGTAGCCGGTGCCTGCGGTGGACCGCAGCTTCACGATCGGCCGCACGTCGCTGCCCTTCTTCGCCATGTCAGAACCTCTCTCCTCGGGCGCGGAGGTCGGCCACGACGGCCTCGATCCCCCGCTGGTCGATGGTCTTGATGCCGCGGGCGCTGACCCGCAGCGTCACGTGCCGCCCCAGCGACGGCACCCAGTACCGCTTGCGCTGGATGTTGACGTCGAAGCGCCGCCGCGTTCGGCGGTGCGAGTGGGACACGTTGTTGCCGAACCCCGGCCGGGCGCCGGTCACCTGGCAGGTGCGTGCCATGGCTTCTCCTCCTGCTCCTGCATGTGTCATGATTGAGAACGATTCTCATTCTAATCACACGAGAGGGCAACACCGTGAAGCCAGGAATCCATCCCGACTACGGCCCGGTGGCATTCCGGGACCGCGCGACGGGCGACCTCGTCCTGACCCGGTCGACGCTGG
The DNA here is from genome assembly GCA_964487275.1 of uncultured Nocardioides sp. GTDB lineage: Bacteria > Actinomycetota > Actinomycetes > Propionibacteriales > Nocardioidaceae > Nocardioides. The sequence goes on from CAZAQE010000030.1 coordinate 29,311, forward strand.
CCGCACGACCGTCGGCGGAGACGGTCGAGATCGACGGGCGCACCTACCCGGTCGTCGACGTCGACGTCAGCGTGCACAGCCATCCGTTCTGGACCGGCAAGGGCCGCGTGCTCGACAGCGAGGGCCGGGTCGAGGCGTTCGAGCGCCGCTACGGCAGGGGTGCGCGATGAGGGTCCCCGTCGTCCTGATCGCCGGCGTCGACCCCGACGCGATGGCCTCCGCGATGGTCGGCATGCAGTTCGACCTGCCCGGTGCGGTCGCGGTCCGTCACCACATCGACGTCGAGCGGGGCGTGCTGTCCCGCACGGTCAGCGACCTGACCGGCGTCGTCGAGTCGCACGAGACGCTGCTCGAGCACGCCTGCGTCAGCTGCGCGATCCGCGAGGACATCGTGCCGACGCTGGAGCGGCTCGCTCGCGACGGCCGCTGGCAGAGCATCGTCGCCCACCTGCCCGTCGGCGCCGAGGCCGCCCACCTGTGCTCGGTGCTGACCTGGGACACCCGGCTGGCCCGCTTCCTGCGGGTGTCCTCGGTGGTGGCGGCCGTCTCGGCGCGCCACCCCGTGCGCGACCTGCTCGGGGACGACCTGCTCGCCGACCGCGGCCGCCAGTGCTCGCACGACGATCGCCGCGGCGTCGGCGAGGTGCTCGCCGCGATGGTCGAGTACGCCGACGTGGTGGCCTTCGACGACACCGTCGAGCCGGTCGCGGCCGGCCTGGTCGGCGCCCTCGTGCGACCGGGCGTGGCTGTGGTGCAGGGCGGGCACGGGCTCGACGGATCCGCACTCACCGGGCGCCTGCACCAGCACGCGCACACCGATGCCTGGACCGACCCGGCCCGCAGTGACGCTCTCCCGGACATCACCACGGAGGGCGTGTGGCGCCTCGACCTCCAGTCCACGCGGGCGTTCCACCCCGAGCGGCTGCTCGAGTCGCTGGAGAGCCTCGGCTCCGGTGCGCATCGCTCCCGCGGGTGCTTCTGGCTCCCCACGCGCCCCGGTCGCGTCCTCGAGTGGGACGGCGCCGGCGGCCAGCTCAGCATCGGGGACCACGGCGCGTGGGGGCGGCGTACCCCCTTCACGCGGATCGTGCTCACCGGCGTCGGCGCGGCGCCGGCCCACCTGCGGCCGGCGTTCGACGGGCTGCTGGCCAGTCCGGGCGAGACCGGCCGGACAGCGACCGAGGACGGCTTCGAGCCCTGGCTGGGCCCGATCCGCGAGGTGGCGTGATGGCAGTCCCGAAGCGACGCACGTCGCGCAGCAACACCCGGCACCGGCGGGCGCAGTGGAAGGCGACCGCGCCCGACCTGGTGCCGGTGACCATCGACGGCGAGCAGTTCCGCGTGCCGCGCCGCCTCGTCGGCGCGGTCATGGACGGCCTCGTCGACCCCCGCACCGGACGACCCACCAGGAGGAAGCACCGATGAAGGTCCGCAACTCGATCCGCTCGCTCAAGAACCAGCCCGGCGCGCAGGTGGTGCGCCGGCGCGGACGGATCTACGTGATCAACAAGCAGAACCCGCGGATGAAGGGGCGCCAGGGCTGACCGGCCCGGTCCGGCGCGGGAGGTCCTACGATGCCGCGGTGCCCCGCGTCCCCGTCGTCGCCCTCACCGGCCACCTCGGCGCCGGCAAGACCACCCTGCTCAACCACCTCCTCCGCCAGCCCGGCGCGCGCGTCGGCGTGGTCGTCAACGACTTCGGGGCGATCAACGTCGACGCGGCGCTGGTGAGCGGGCAGGTCGACGAGCCGGCGTCGATCGCCGGCGGCTGCCTGTGCTGCCTGGAGGACGCCGGCGGCCTCGACGGCGCCCTGGAGAAGCTGGCCCAGCCGCGGCGCGGGCTCGACGTGATCGTCGTGGAGGCCAGCGGCATCGCCGAGCCGGGCGCGCTCGCGCAGATGATCCGGGCGAGCGCCGCGCCGAACATCCGCCCCGGGGGCGTGGTGGACGTGGTCGACGCGGTGGAGTACTTCGACACGGTCGACGGCGGCGGGCTCCCGCCGGCCCGGTTCGCGGTCGCCACGCTGGTCGTGCTCAACAAGTGCGATCTCGCCGACGAGCAGACGCTGGCCCGGATCGAGACCCGCGTGCGGGAGATCAACCCGCGCGTGCACGTCGTACGGACGACGCGCGGGCAGGTCGACCCCGCTCTCGTGTACGACGTCGCGTCGACCGACGAGCCGGATGACGAGCTGCCGCTGGCAGCCCTGCTCCGCGCCGAGCGCCCCGCGGCGGACGGCCACGCCCACGCCGCTTCGGTCACCGTGACCGCGGACGAGCCGGTCGACCCGGCGGCGCTCGACGCCCTGCTCGCCGCGCCGCCGGAGGGCGCGTACCGGATCAAGGGCACGGTCGCGACCCGCCACGGGAAGCGGGTGCGCGGCAACGTCGTGCACGTGGTCGGCCGGCAGGTCCACGTGGAGCCGTGTCCGCCACCGGAGCGGAGCACGCTGGTCGCCATCGGGCTGCACCTCGATCCGGAGACGGCGCGGCCGGCCCTGTCGGCGGGGCTGAGCCCTGCCCAGAGGAACTAGAACACGTTATCGTTTCGCCATGAGCGAGACCGCCGCGGCCACCCCCCTCCTCCTCCCCGAGTACGACGTCGTCGTGGTCGGCTCCGGGGGCGGGGCCCTGACCGGGGCCGCCCTGGCGGCCAGGGCCGGGCTGCGGACGCTGGTGCTCGAGCGGACGCCCCTGATCGGTGGCACGTCGGCCTACTCCGGCGGCGCGTGCTGGCTGCCGGGCACCGAGGTCCAGCAGCGGGCCGGCCTGCCCGACTCGACGGAGGGCGCGCGGGCCTACCTCGCTGCCGTGCTCGAGAAGCCGGACGAGGACCGGGTCGAGGCGCTGCTCACCCAGGCCCCGAGGTTGGTCGCCGCACTCGAGGCGGACCCGCTGATGGAGTTCGAGTGGATCCCGTTCTCGGAGTACTACGACGCCCCCGGCCGGGTCCCGATGGGCCGCTCCATCCAGCCGAAGGCGATCCGGCGCGACGATCTGGACCCGCAGGTCGGTGCGATCCTGCGGCCGCCCGTCGAGCGTGACCGCGCCGGCCGACCCGGACGCTCGACGCTGTCCGGCGGGCAGGCGCTGATCGGTCGACTCGCGGCGATGGTGCTGCGCGACGGCGGCACGATCGCCGTCGGCCACGACGTGACCGGCTTCGGCCGCGACGACTCCGGTCGCGTGACGACGGTGCTGGCCACCGGCCCCGACGGACCGGTGGAGGTGCGCGCCGCGCGCGGGATCCTCGTCGCCGCCGGCGGCTTCGAGGGCAGCCCCGAGCGCCGCTCGCTGCACGGCACGCCGGGCCGCGCCGAGTGGTCGATGGCACCGCGCGGCACCAACACCGGCGCCGTGATCGACGCCGTCGCGGCGCTCGGCGCGGCCACCGACTGGTCGGGCGAGGGCTGGTTCTGCCCGGGCCTGCTCCAGCCCGACGGCAGCGGCACCTTCACCCTCGGCTTCCGCAGCGGGTTGATGGTCGACCAGACCGGGCGGCGCTACGGCAACGAGTGCCTGCCCTACGACCGGTTCGGGCGGGTCATGGCGGCCGCTCCGGAACGGACGCCGTCATGGTTCGTCTTCGACTCCAGCGAGGGCGGCCGACTGCCGGCGATCGCCATGCCCGAGGGCGACCCGGCCGAGCACCTCGCCGCCGGCACCTGGGTGCAGGCGGACACGATCGAGGAGCTCGCGGTGGCAGCCGGGCTCGACCCCGTCGTACTGACCGCGACGGTGGAGCGCTTCAACGGCTTCGCGACCACCGGCGTCGACGAGGACTTCGGCCGGGGCGCCGACGAGTACGACACCTTCTTCGCCTCGGCCGGCACCCCCAACAAGGCGCTCGTCCCGGTGGCGCAGGGCCCCTTCTACGCGGCGCAGTTCGTGCTGTCCGACCTCGGCACCAAGGGCGGCCTGGTCACCGACGCGTCCGGCCGCGTGCTCGACGAGGCCGGCGACCCCCTGCCCGGCCTGTACGCCGCCAGCAACTCGACGGCATCGGTCTTCGGGTCGGCGTACCCCGGACCGGGGGCCCCGCTGGGCGCGGCGATGGCGTTCGCCTCGCTCGCAGTGGAGGCCATCCTCGACGAGCAGGGCCTCAGCGGGAGCTGATGCGCCCGAGCACCCGCTCGGTGAAGTCGCCCAGCGCGAGCACCTGCTCGCGGCTCGCGCCCTCGAAGAAGAGGTCGCGGACCAGCTCGACGTGGGCGGGAGCGGCGGCCTCGATCGCGGCGCGCCCCTCGGACGTCAGGTCGACGAAGGCGCCCCGCCGGTCGTCCGCGCAGTGGCGGCGCTCGACCAGGCCGCGGGCCTCCATCCGGGACACCTGCTTGGAGACGCGGCTCTTCTCCCACTGGAGACGCTCACCGAGCTCGTACATCCGCAGGGAGCCGTCGTCGGCGAGCTCGGAGGTGAGCTCGACGAGGATGGCGTAGTCGGACAGCGAGAGGCCCGTCGTCGACTGCAGCTGGCGGTTGATCACCGCGTTGAGCTGGGCGTGCACGTCGAGGAAGCCGCGCCACGCGCGCGCCTCGTCGTCGTCCAGCCAGTTCACCGTTCCCATCGGGCACCATTCTAGCGGAGAATGTTGACATATCCACGACTTCGGGAGCATGGTGGTTGACATGGCAACTATCGACATCGACGCGATCACCAGGGACCGCGAGCGGATCAAGAAGGAGTACCTCGCCCCCGAGGGCGAGCGGCCCGCGAGCAGCGCCCGCGGGATCCACCACGCGGCACTGCTCTCCTCGGACGTGCGGCGTACCGTCGACTTCTACCAGGGCCTGCTGGAGTTCCCCCTGACGGAGATCTTCGAGAACCGCGACTACGCCGGCTCCGACCACTTCTTCTTCGACGTGGGCGTCGGCAACCTGCTCGCCTTCTTCACGCTCCCCGGGCTCGACCTTGGCCCCTACCGGGAGGTCCTCGGCGGCCACCACCACATCGCCATCTCGGTGACGCGGGAGAAGTGGGACTACCTGCGGGCCAAGCTCGACGACGCGGGGATCGACTACCACCTCGAGTCCAACGCGTCGCTCTACTTCCCCGGCCCCGACGGCGAGCGCCTCGAGCTGCTCGCGGACCCGCTCGGCGAGATGTACGGCACGAAGGTCCTCTGACCCGTCGCCGGCAGCCCCGTGTGACGAACTCCACTCGTCCCAGAGGGCGGCCGGATTGGCCACCCCCGGGGTGGCCGGGCCTACGATCGACCGGCTTTTGTCGACTCTGCTATAGGGGATTTCGTTGAGCGTCATCGAGGACAAGTTCGACCGCTGGAAGCACCACGAGGAGCTCGCGGAGGCGATGATCCCGATCGTCGGCAAGCTGCACCGCGAGAAGGACGTCACGATCCTGCTCCACAGCCGCTCGCTGGTGAACAAGTCGGTCATCGACATCCTCAAGACGCACCGCTACGCGCGCCAGATCGACGGCGTCGAGCTCTCCGTCACCGACACCTTCCCCTTCCTCGAGGCGATCGCCGGGCTCGACCTCGGCGCCGCGAAGATCGACCTCGCGCTGCTGATCCGCGCCTACCGCGCCGCCGGCGAGCCGGCGTCGATCGCCGAGTTCACCGCCGAGGCGCTGGCCGAGGCGACCGGCGACAACAAGGTCCCCGCCCCGGGCTCGCAGGACGTCGTCCTCTACGGCTTCGGCCGCATCGGCCGCCTCGTCGCGCGCCTGCTCGTCGAGAAGTCGGGCTCGGGCAACGGCCTGCGCCTGCGCGCCGTCGTCGTCCGCAAGGCCAAGGGCGACGACCTCAAGAAGCGCGCCTCGCTGCTGCGCCGCGACTCGATCCACGGTGCCTTCAACGGCTCCATCACCGTGGACGAGGAGAAGAACCAGATCATCGCCAACGGCAACGTGATCCAGGTGATCTACTCGAACTCGCCCGCCGAGATCGACTACACCGAGTACGGCATCAACGACGCCATCCTCATCGACAACACCGGCATCTGGCGCGACCGCGAGGGCCTCTCGCAGCACCTGCGCCCCGGCATCGCCAAGGTCCTGCTGACCGCGCCGGGCAAGGGCGACGTCCCGAACATCGTCCACGGCGTCAACCACCTCGGCGTCGACCTCGACGAGAAGGTGCTCTCCTGCGCCTCCTGCACGACCAACGCGATCGTGCCGCCGCTCAAGGCGATGGAGGACGCGTTCGGCATCACCCGCGGCCACGTCGAGACGGTCCACTCGTTCACCAACGACCAGAACCTGCTGGACAACTTCCACAAGGCGGACCGCCGCGGCCGCTCCGCGCCGCTCAACCTGGTCATCACCGAGACCGGTGCCGCCTCGGCCGTCGCCAAGGTCCTCCCCGACCTCGACGCGAAGATCACCGGCAACTCGATCCGCGTGCCCACGCCGGACGTCTCGATCGCCATCCTGAGCCTGCAGCTCAAGCGCGAGACCACCCGCGAGGAGGTCAACGAGCACCTGCGCCAGGCCTCGCTCGTCGGCCCGTTGGCCCGCAACCTCGACTACACGACGGCCACCGACGCGGTGTCGACCGACTTCATCGGCGCCCGCGCCGCGTCGATCGTCGACGGCGGCGCCTCGATCGTCGACGGCGACTCGGCGATCCTCTACGTCTGGTACGACAACGAGTTCGGCTACTCCTGCCAGGTGCTGCGCACCGTGCAGTACATCTCGGGCGTGGAGTACAAGACCTTCCCGAACGCCTGACCCCTCACCGACCCGTCGCGCCTGGACGCGACGGGTCGGTGCATTTTTCGCATCTTTCGTGCACGGGCTCCGCCCGCGCCGCCGCCTGGCGCGGCCGCCCGGTTCGTGAGCTGTCCGGCAGGAGTGGGGAACTTTCGAGGCACCTGGTGACTCAGAAGTTCCCCATTCCCGCTCGCGACGGCTCGTCAGCGGGTGACGGCCTTCTCGAGCGCCGACAGGGCGTCGTCGAGGTGGATGAGCATCCGCTGGAGGTGCGGCAGCGCGCGCCGGTCGCCGACGATGCCGAAGGTCATCTGGTTGTCGTAGCGGGTGAGCGTGATGTTCATGGCCTGGGCCTCCGAGATCATCGAGACCGGGTAGATGTCGTTCATCCGCGCGCCGTTGTAGTAGAGCGGCTGGTTGGCCGCGGGCACGTTCGAGATGATCAGGTTGAACGGGTGCCGCGGGAGCGCGGTGATGCCGGTCATGCCGGAGATGACGGCACCACCCATGATCAGCTTGCTGACCGCGAGCACCTCGGCGGCCGACATCGCCGCGTAGCGCTCCTTCGCCGCGCGGGTCTGGTCACGGATCGACGCGAGTCGCGCGACCGGGTCGTCGTGCGCGGTGCCGAGGTCGCACAGCATCGCCCCGAAGGCGTTGCCCTCGCCCTCGGAGAAGGACTCGCCCTCGCGTCGTACGGACACGGGGACCATCGCGACCATCGATCGGTCCGGCAGTCCGCCGAGCTCGTCGAGATAGGACCGCAGGGCGCCACCGGCCATCGCCAGACCGACGTCGTTGACCGTGCCGCCGACGGCCGTCGCGACGGCCTTCAACCGCTCGAGGGACCACTGGTCACCGGCGAAGCGGCGGGCGCCGCCGACCTTGACGTTCAGGGGCGAGGGAGGGGCCTCGAAGGGCACCCGGGAGCTGGCGTCGAGCGCCATGTCGAGGAGCGAGCGGACCGTGGTCGCGCTGCGCAGGACGGGCGCGAGGCTCAGTGCGGCGCCCTTGCGCGAGGCGCGGCGCTGATGGTCCGGGTCGGCCGCCCACGGCGGGCGGAGCGAGCGGTCGCCGGGGTCGGTCGTCAGGCTGCCCAGCACGTGGCGGGCCAGTGACATGCCGTCCGCGATCGCGTGGTGCGTCTTGAACGCGGTGGCGAAGCGGCCGCCCTCGAGCCCCTCGAAGACGTGGAACTCCCACAGCGGCCGACGGCGGTCGAGGTGGACTCCGTGCTGCACCGACACGGCCTCGAGCAGCTCGCGGACCCGGCCCTGGCCGGGCAGGGCGGAGCGCCGCACGTGGTGGTCGATCTCGACCGGCTCGTCGTCGATCCAGCGCAGGGTCGACGGCGACAGCAGCGAGCGGCTCGGCCGGCGCCGGAAGACCGGCTTGAGGTCGTCGCTGGCCAACAGCTGCTGGAAGTAGTCACCCACCCACTCGGCGGGGTCGGCGTCCTCCGGCGGGCGGTAGAGCTGCAACGTGATGACCTGCGCAGGTCGACCAGTGGCCTCGCCGAGCAGGAACATGGCGTCGCCGATGGCGATGTTGTCCATGCGGTGCTCAGCCCGTCACGTAGATGGTCGCCAGCACGAGGAAGGTGACAACGGCATAGCCCTCGACCAGCAGCCGGAGCGGTAGGGGTGCCTCGCGGACCTCCATGAAGTGCAGAGCGACCAGCCGGATCTTCACGAAGGCGATCGCGAGCAGCACGAGACCGACGCCCGTCGACCCGCCGTGCTGCTCCAGGCCCAGGACGGCGGTCAGCACCGTTGCGGCGACGAGCAGCATCCAGACGGTCGTCTGTCGGTCGACACGAGCGAGCACGGCGATCACCTGATCAGGTAGAGCAGCGGGAAGAGGGCCAGCCAGAGCAGGTCGACCATGTGCCAGTAGATGGCGCCGCACTCGACGAACGCACGCTGGCCGACGGTCGGGTCGGGGCGGGCCGCGACGCGGGCCAGGACGGCGACGACGACCGCGCCGATCACCAGGTGCGCGAGGTGGATCCCGGTGAAGACGAAGTAGTACATGAAGAAGTCGTTGGTGGCCCCGGAGTAGCCCTCGTCGACGAGCATCGCGTACTCGGTGACCTTGATCGCCGCAAAGCCGAGCGCACAGGCCAACGTGAGCCCGAAGAGGCGGGAAGAGGCCCGGGTGCCGTCGCCGAGGCGGCGTACACCGTGGACGACGAAGAGCGAGCCGGTCAGCAGCAGCGCGGTGTTCACGATGCCCAACCACGGGTGGAGGTGGTGCTGGGCGTCGGCGAACATCGCCGGGTCCTGCCCCCGGGTCACCAGGATGGTGCCGAAGAACAGGGCGAAGATCGCCATGTCACCGAGGATGAAGACCCACAGCCCCTCCTCGCCGGGGATCCGGCCCGTGCTGCGCGATGCAGGCGCCCCGGCTCCGGGTGTCGCGGGTGCCTCCGCCACCACGTCCGTACCCATCCCGACCTCCACAGCACTCGCGACCGTAACTAGACTTATCTTTTTTAGTCTAGGATAGATCCTCGTGACGAGGCAACCGTCGGTCGACAGCTCGCGGTCCGACGCCCCCGACCACGTGCTCCTGCTGCACGGCATGGGCTGCGGGCCGTGGGTGTGGCGCGACGTCGCGGCCGCCCTGCCGGCGCACCTCACCCCCGTCGTCCCGGCACTCGCCGGCCACCGGGGAGGCGCACCGCTGCGGCCCGGCGCCGGTCAGCGGCCACCGGAGCAGATGCTCGACGACCTGGAGCGCCGGCTCGACGCGCTCGGCCTGGCCCGGGTGCACGTCGCCGGCAATTCGCTCGGCGGCTGGCTCGCGCTGCGGCTCGCCGAGCGAGGCCGCGCGCTGAGCGTGCTCTGCCTGGCGCCCGCCGGGGGGTGGCGCCCCGGCTCGTGGGGCGAGCGGCTGCTCACGACGCGCTTCGTCGTCGGACAACGGCTGGCACGACGGGTGGACCGCCGGCCGCGGCTGCTCCTCGGCACCCGCTTCCGGCGGTCCCTGATGGCACCGGTGGTCCACGACCCCGCCCGGATCTCGTACGACGACGCGCTCGCCTTCGTCCGCGACCTCGGCCGGTGCGAGGCGCTCCGGGCCGCCATCGGCAACCCCGAGGCGCGTCACCTCGACGCCGTGCTCCGCCTCGGCGCGCCCACGACCATCGCCTGGTCCAGCGACGACAAGGTCCTCTCGGGACCGTGGGCGCGCGAGGGCTTCGCCCACCTCGGGGCCGACGAGCGGGAGGTGCCCGGCGTGGGCCACCTGCCAATGCTCGACCGCCCCGAGGTGGTGGCGGAGCTGATCGCCGCCCGGGTCAGCGGGTTTCTGCCACCAGGGCGGACAGCTTCCCGAGCTGGCTGACCCGCTCGGCAGGCTCGGCCGCGAGCGAGTTGAGGAGCAGGGTCCGCACGCCGGCGTCCCAGAACTCCCGCAGCTGACGGCGCAGGGAGTCCTCGTCGCCGATCAGGGTGACGGCCTCCACCAGGTCCTGGGGTACGACGGCAGCGGCCTCCGCCTTCTGGCCGGAGAGGTAGAGGTCCTGGATCTCCTTCGCCTCCGCCTCGTAGCCGTAGCGGCAGGCGAGCTGGTTGTAGAAGTTCTTGTCGCGCGCGCCCATGCCGCCGATGTAGAGCGCGAGCTGGTTGCGGACCGACTGCAGGGCCTCGGGGCTCGGCTCGCCGAGGTGGTAGTGGACCTGGAGCTGGATGTCGAGCTCGCCGAGATTCGGGTCGCGCTTCGAGAAGCCCTCCTCCAGCGCCTCACCCCACGCCTGCTGCGACTTCTGCGGGTGGAAGAACAGCGGCTGCCAGCCGTTGGCGAGCTCGGCGACGAGCGCGACGTTCTTCGGGCCGAGCGCGGCCACGGAGATCGGGATCTCGCTGCGGACCGGGTGGTTGATGAGCTTGAGCGGCTTGCCGAGGCCCGAGCCACCGTCCTCCTTGGTCAGCGGCACCGTGTAGTGCTTGCCCCGGAACTCGACGGGCTCACGCCGCCAGACCTGCCGGCAGACCTCGATCACCTCGCGCGTGCGACCGAGCGGGGCGTCGTACTTGACGCCGTGGAAGCCCTCGATGACCTGCGGGCCGGAGGCACCGAGGCCGAGGTTGAAGCGGCCGTCGGAGACGAAGTCGAGGCCGGCGGCCGTCATCGCGGTCAGCGAGGGGGTGCGCGTGTAGATCTGGAAGATGCTCGACATCAGCTGCAGCTTCTCGGTCTTCGCGGCGATGTAGCCGAGCTGGCTGACCGCGTCGAACGAGTAGGCCTCGGCGACACCGACCAGCTCGAGGCCGTTGCGCTCGTACTCCTGCAGCAGCTCGACGGTCTCCGCGAAGCCGCCGGAGTAGTCGATGATCATTCCGAGGCGCATGGCGCTCCTTTGCGTCGTTACGGGGTGGTTCGGGTCATCCTGCAGCATCGGCGAGGTCCTCGGCCTCCAGCCGCCCGAAGGCCCGCCAGGTGAACCAGGTCGCCAGTGCGGTGAAGACGAAGAACTCGACGAAGACCACCCAGAAGCTGATTCCGCCGTGCCAGGCGAAGAGCCCGGTCTTGACGAAGGGCATCACCGTGAGCGGGACGTAGCAGAACGCGGTGAAGAACGACAGGTAGGCGAACCAGCGCGGGTAGAGCGACGGGGTACGACGGTCGCGCAGGATCGCGACGCCGAGGGCGACGCTCTGCAGGGCCGAGCAGACGAAGGTGGTGTCGAAGAACATCCAGCCGAAGTCGTAGAGCGTCTGGACCATCTCCGGCGATCGCTCCTCGACCCGGAACGATGCGGTGATCCAGATGGTGGCCGGGGTGAAGGTGACCAGACCGGTCAGCAGGCCGCCGATCATCTGGATGCCGGCGAGCGGCCCCATCGGGCCCTCGATCCGGCTGATCACCTTCGAGATCGCGACGCTCCAGGTGACGTAGAACGGACCGGCGAAGGCCATCATCACCATGCCGAGGGTGAGCCCGGTCTGGTGCTCCACGAAGTAGGCGTGGATCTCGGTCGCGCTCCAGTCCTCACCCGGCGGTGGCCAGAATCCGGCGAACACCGCGAAGCCGAGCAGCCCGAAGCCGACATAGCTCCCGACGAGCAGCAGGGCCACCCGCAGGGTCGCGTAGTCGCCGTGGATGCGGTCCTGGTGCTCGTTGCGCACCGGTACGTGGTCGGTCAGCACTTCGACACATCTCCTTCCCGCCGGGCGGGGTCGTTCGGGCACGGAATGTTGCGGGCGCCGCGGACCCCGCGGGGGTCGTCCCGGGGGAGGTCGCAGTAGACCAGCGGCGTACGGCGTGGCGAGGCGTCGAAGGGCGAGGCCCAGTCGCGCGGCGGGACGAATCCCTTCACGCACGTCGGCGGCTTGTCGGCGTTCGCGAGGGTGAGCCGCACCTCGTTGGTGCCGCTCGCGGGCAGCGTCACCGACTGCACGATGGCAGCCGCGAGGGGGTAGTCGCTGAGGAGCTGCGCCAGGTGGCTGTTGTAGGTCTGCAGGAGGTCGAGCACCGGGTTCGTCCGCGTGAGCAGGATCGGCAGCGAGGTCGACAGGTCGTCGACGACGCCCAGGGCCTGGCGGCTGAACCCGGGCCCTGCCGCCAGGAGGGCACGCAGGTCAGCGTCCCCGGCACGCAGCTCGGCGGTCACCTGGTCGAGGCTTCCGGTCAGCCGGCGGATCCCCTCGGACTCCCCGTTGACGGTGCTCAGGACCGGTTCGATGTCGCGCAGCAGGTCAGCGGTCGGCCGGAACGCGGCGTCGGCCTCGGCGATCAGGGCCGAGCCGCTGTCCAGGATCGTCTGCAGGTCGCCGGCCCGTCCCTCGAGAGCCTTGCCGCTCTCGTCGAGCAGGAGCGACAGCTTGCGCTCGTCGAGGCTGGACACCAGCGCCTGCACGTTGTCGAGGACCGGCCCGATCTCCACCGGGTACGACGTCCGGTCGGCCGGGATCCGGTCGCCGTCCGCGAGCACCGCGTCGCCGCCGGCGGTCCCGTCCCCGGCGTCCTTCCCGTCCTTCACCGGCACCAGCTCGACGTACTGCTCGCCGACGGCGGAACGGCTGTGGATCTCGGCGCCCACGGTGGCGGGGATCTCGACGTCGTCGACGAGGCTCAGCTCCGCGACGAGGCGGTCCCCCTCGAGGTCCATGCCCTCGACCTTGCCGACCGGGTGGCCGAGGTAGGTGACCTCGGCGCCGGGGTAGAGCCCGGCGCCCTGCGCGAACTCGACCTGGACGGTGTGCCGGCCGATACCGAGCTGCTCGGGCACGCGGAGGAAGGTCACGGCCAGCACCGCAGCACCCACCACCGCCGCGATCCCGAAGGCGATGAGCTGCTTCTTGATGATGGGCGCCGCGCCCTTGAGCAGGACCGTCATCGTCCACCTCCCAGGATGCCGCCGAGCAGCTCGGTCAGCGAGCCGCCGAGGTCGCCCGACGTGCCGGTCGAGCCGCCGGAACCCTTGGCCGAGCCCGTCGTGGCGCCCGACCCGCTCGTCGTACCGGCTCCCGACTTCAGGCCGTTGAGCAGGCCGGTGACGCCGGGGACCAGTCCTCCGAGAAGCTTGCCGAGGTCGGGGATGCCCGGCAGGCCGGGGACCCCGATCGAGCCGTCGGGCCGGATGAACCCGTTGAGCAGGGCGGCGTTGGTGAGGTCGACGGTGAGGCCCAGGTTGCAGTACGAACCGCGGCACGCGTTCTGGACCGTCTCGGGGGCGAACGGAAAGGTGACGGCGAAGCCGAGGGCGGAGACGGCCGAGTCCCCGGCAGCCGTGACCGCGCGCAGCACCGGCACCAGGTCGCGCAGGTCGGCGAGGAGGTCGTCCTTGATCCGGCCGACCAGCGGCGTCGCCACGTTGCCGAGCCTGGTCAGCGCCGTGAGCGCCCGGGTCAGGTCGGGTCGGTTGCGCGCCAGCACCTCGAGGGCGGGGCCGATCTCGTCGAGCGCGCTGGTGATCGTCCCGCGCTCCTTCGCGAACCGCTGGGACAGCCGGGCGACGTCGCGTACGGCGGCGAGGATGTCGCCCTTCTGCGCGTCGAGCGCCCCGACGAAGGAGTCCAGTCGCGGGAGCAGGTCGGCGACCGCGCGGTCGTTGCCGCCCAGCACCCTGTTGAGCTCGGTGGTGATGGTGGCGAGCTGCTCGAGGCCTCCCCCGTTGAGCGCCAGCGAGGCCGCCGACAACACCTGCTCGGTCGAGGGATAGGCGTGGCCGCGGTCGAGGGGGATCCGGTCGCCGCTGCGCAGCGGGTCCTGCCCGGTCCCGGCGGCCTTCCCCCGCGGCGAGTCGGGGACGGCCAGCTCGACGTAGGCCGAGCCGAGCAGCGTGTTGATGCCGACCCTGGCGACGGCGTCGGCCGGAAGCTCGACGTCGGGCTCCAGGCTGAGCTCCGCGACGGCATGCCAGTTCTCGACACGAACCTCGGTGACGGTGCCCACGGCGATGTCGTCGACCTTGACCTGCGCGTTGGCGGTGAGGGTGCCGACGTCGGGAAGCTCGACCGTCACCTTGATGGCATCGTCACCGGTGCCCTTCCCACCGGGCAGCGCCACGGAGTCGATGCCCTTGAACGAGCAGCCCGACAGCAGCAGCGCCACGACGAGCAGGAGCAACCCCGACCGGCGCCGGGCCACGGCACTCATGCCGCACCTCCCGCGATGAGCAGGAGCAGGGCGTTGAGCAGCTCCTGGGACTGTGGTTGGTCCACGACCTTGCCGAGCAGGTCGCCGAGCAGCTGGTTGCACAGCTTCTCGGCGCCGGCCTCGTCGGCGCCGGCGGCGCCACCGATCGCTCCGCAGATCAGCTGGCCGGGCGAGAAGATGTTGGCGGAGTTGAGGTTGACGCCCACGGCGTTCTGGCCCTCGTGGTAGCTCTCGGTCAGGTTCTCGAGCGCGTTCGGGGCGGTGTGGAGGATCTGCGCGAGGTCACCCTGCTGCTTGTTGACGACCTGGACGAGGTCGGAGAGCCGGGTCACCGCGGTGTCGAGCCCCTTGCGGTTCTCGCGGAGGAAGCGCTCGACGTCGCCGACGGCCCCGCCGAGGTCGCGCAGCGCGCTGCGGACCAGCAGCTTGTCGTCGACGAGCATGGCGGACACGGCGTCGAGGTTGCGGATGAACTGCTCCATCTGGCCGTCGCTCCGGGCCAGCGCCGAGACGAACACCTGCAGGTTCCGCACGACGGAGAAGGCGTCGTCGGCACCGCTGTCGAGGACACCGACCGCGGTGGAGAGGTCCGCGATGGTCTGGTTGATGGTCTCGCCCTGGCCGTCCAGCGCGGCGGCTCCGGCGTCGACGACGTCGGAGAGCGCCCCGTTGCGGTTGGCGCCGCGGGGGCCGAGGGCCTCGGCCAGGCCGTTGAGCTGCTCCTTGATGTCGTCCCACTCGACCGGGACGGCGGTGTCCTCGAGCTGGATCGTCGCGCCGTCGGCGAGCTGTGCACCTCCGTCGTACCGGGGCGTGAGCTGGAGGTAGCGGCTGCTGACGAGCGAGGGCGCCACGATCACGGCCTTCGCGTCCTTCGGGATCTTCACGTCGCCGTCCACGTGGAAGGCGACCCGCACCCGGCCGTCCTGGGGCTCGATGTCGTCGATCTTGCCGACGGGCACGCCGAGCACGCGAACCTCGTCACCCGCGTAGATGCCGTCGGTGCTCGGGAACCAGGCCACGAGGTCGGTGCGCCCGCGATCGCGGAAGCCGACGGTCGCGACCATCACCGCGACCAGGGCGAGCGCCACGAGGATCCGCACCGCCGGGGAGGCCAGCGCGCGTCGTACGGACGCGGTCGTCGAGACCGGCCGGGTGTGGCTCATCGCTGGCCTCCCCGTGACGGTGCGGGCTTCCCGCCGAGGAGGGGACCGAGGTCGATCCCACCGAGCCCGAGCTCCTCGATCTTCGGCTGGAGCAGGTTGCCGGGCAGCAGGTTCTGGAGGTACGCCGAGAAGAACTCGCCGCTCGAGACGACCTCGCCGAGGCCGGTCGCGTAGACCGACAGACCGCGCAGGGTCTCACTGATGTTGGACTTGTTGGTCTGCAGCGTGGCGATCACGCGGTTCAACTCCCTCAGCGCGGGACCGATGGCGTCCTCGTTGTCCGCCACGACGCCGCGCAGCTCGACGGCCATCGCGGACAGGTTCATGAGCAGCGCGGAGATGTCCTCACGCCGCTTCAGCAGCTCGCGGAAGAGGACGTTGCCGTCCCGCATCAGCGCGGTCAGGTCGCCGCTGCGGTCGGCCAGCACCTCGCTGAAGCCGTCCGCATTCGCGAGCAGGCTCCTCAGGGAGTCGTCGCGACTGCTGATCGTCTGCGACAGCCGGCTCATCCCGGTGATCGCGTTGCCGAGCTCGGGGGTGGCGCCCTGCAGCGTGCCGGCGACGGTCTCGAGGGCGGACGCGACCTGGTCGACGTCGATGGCCTCGGTCTCCTGCTGGAGGTCGGTGAGGGCGTCGTTGACGTCGTAGGGGACGCTCGCACGCTCCATGGGGATCTGCGCGCCCTCGGCGAGCGGAGCGTCGCCCCGCGAGGTGAGCACGAGTGCCTTGTCGCCGAGGACGGTCTCGACGCTGACCGCCGCGGTGGTCTCGTCGCCCAGGTCGATGGCGGTCTCGGTGACGGCGAACTCGACGCGGACGCCCTTGCCGTCCAGCTCCACCTCAGCGACCCGGCCGACCGTCAGGCCACTGACCCGCACCGGGTCGCCCTGCTTGATGCCGGCGGCCTCCGGGAGCATCACGCTGTACTTGCGGCCGAAGAGGCCCACCACGCCGTTGATGTTGAGGACGACGAGCACCATCACGAGCAGCGACACGACGACGACGAGACCCAGTGGCAGCGGGTCGCGCTCGCGGAACATCTTCATCGCCATCAGCTGATCTCCATCCTTCGGCCAGCCATCAGTTGCACCGTTCGACCTGGCTGCGCACGACCGGGGTGCGGATCTGCTTGCCGTTGGGCCCGCTGATCGCGACCTGCACCGAGCACAGGTAGAAGTTGAAGGTGTTGCCGTGCGAGCCGATCCGGTCGAGCACCTGGTAGGCGCCCGGCAGGGAGTCGAGGACCTTGTTCAGCGTCTTCGTGTTGGTGTTGAGCAGCCGCGCGAGGTCCTTGACGGCGATGACGGTCTCCTTGAACGGCGCGCGTCCGTCGTGGAAGAGGTCGGCGAGGGTCGCAGCCATCCGGTTGATCGAGGTGACCGACTCCGCGATCGGGTCCTTGTCCTTCGCCAGCCCCGAGACCAGCGTGCGGAACTGGCCGATGCTCTGGCGCAGCTGCAGGTCGCGGGAGTCGAGGCTTGCGAGGAGGACGTCGAGGTTGTCGATCAGCGACGTGATCGCCCGGCTGTCGTCCGCCAGGCCGTTGGTCAGGCTGCCCGTTCTCGCCAGCAGCGACTCGACGGTGCCGCCGCGGCCCTGGAGCGTCGCGATGAGGTTCGACGCCAGCTCGTTGACCTCGCCCGGCTCGAGCCCCCGGAAGAGCGGGCGGAAGCCGTTCAGCAGGACGTCGAGGTCGAGCGCGGGCGTCGTACGGTCGACGGGGATGGTGGCCCCCGCGGCCAGTGGCGTGCCCTCGTCGGGCGCCTGCTGGAGCTCGAGGTAGCGGTCACCGAGCAGGTTCTCGTAGCGGACCAGCACCTCGGTCGCGTCGGTGAGGACCTGGTCGGCCTCGACGTGGAAGGACACCTCGACCCGGTTGCCCTCGCCGACGGCGAGCCCGTCGACCTGGCCGACCCGGACACCCGCCACGCGGACGACGTCGCCGGCCTCCAGGCCGCTCACGTCGGACATCACCACGCGGTACTCGTTCGTCGGCCCGAGCCGGGTCTTCCCCAAGGTCAGGTAGAGCAACGCCAGGACCACCAGCCCGACGATGCCGAACACCGCCAGCCGGATGGCCTCCGCACGGATCCTCACTGGGGTGCACCCCTCTCCGGGACCGGGACCTGGCTCGGCGCCAGCCGGGGCAGGCCGTGGCAGTCGGGCCCGCGACCCTCCGGGTAGCCCGGCAGGTCGTTCGGCACGGTGTAGTGCTTCAGCTGCGAGCGGACACTGACCAGCGCACGCAGGCTGGCGTCGGTGCCCCCGATGACGTCGGCCATCAGCTTCCGCGTCTCGTCCATCCCCTTGAGGAAGCAGGGCAGCTCGCTCGAGTAGGCCCGCAGCGTCGCCGCGGTCGGGCGTGCGGACTCCAGCAGTGAGGCCAGGGCGTCGCCGTTCGCCCCGAGCAGCTTCTCGGCCCTCCCGCCGAGCAGCGACAGGTCCACCAGCACCCGCGACAGCGCCTGCTCCTCGTCGGTCACGGTGCCGGCGGTGACCGCGGCGTTGCGCAGGATCGCCAGGAGCGCCGGCGAGATCTCCACGCCGAGCCGGGCGAACTCCGCGACCTCGCGCAGGTCGCGACGCAGCTGCGGGAGCAGCGGCTCGAGCTTCGTCAGGTAGGCGTCGGCCTGGGCGGCGACCGCGGCGATGTCGTCGCCCCTGCCAGCCAGGGTGCGGGCGAGCACGGTCAGCGTGCCGTTCAGGCTCGCGACGTCGACCCCGTCGAGCACGCGGTCGAGACCGTCGAAGACCGTGTTGACCTCGGACGTCACCGCCGATGCCTGGATCACGTCACCGTCCGCCAGGCGCCCGGGACCCGCCTCGATGCCGGGCACCAGCTCGACGTACTTGGCCCCGAAGACGGTGGTCGCGCGGATCTCCGCGACGACGTCGGACGGGATGCCGTCGATCTCGTCGCGGTCGATCTCCAGCACGAGCTCCACGCCGTCGCCGGCCCGTTCGACTGAGCCGACCCTGCCGATCTCGACCCCACGCACCTTGACCTTGCCGCCCGGGTCCATCACCAGCCCGGCGCGGGAGGACTCGACGGTGATCTCGGCCGGGTTGGCGAAGGCGCGCGTGTAGAGGGCGGCCGTCAGGCCGACGGCTGCGACGACCACGAGGACCAGGCCGACGCCGGCCAGGCG
Organism: uncultured Nocardioides sp.; assembly: GCA_964487275.1. Classification (GTDB taxonomy): domain Bacteria; phylum Actinomycetota; class Actinomycetes; order Propionibacteriales; family Nocardioidaceae; genus Nocardioides. Next base: position 47,902 of record CAZAQE010000030.1, read on the forward strand.
GACGGTACGGGGATCGGTGACCCTGCTCATCGACGCTCAACCCCCCAGGTGGAAGGTGTTGAAGTTGGAGTAGATGGCCATCGCGATCAGCAGGTTCACGATCATCACGCCGGACAGGGAGGCGCGCACGGACCGGCCGACGGCCTCGCCGACGCCGGCGGGACCGCCGGTGGCGTTGTAGCCGTAGAAGGTGTGGATCAGCATCACGACGATGACCATCCCGAGCACCTGCACGTAGGAGAACACGATGTCCATCGGGTGCAGGTAGAGGAAGAAGTAATGGGCGAAGTTGCCCGCGCCCACGTCGTAGAAGAACACCAGCAGCAGGTAGTCGGCGAGGAAGCCGCCCAGCGTGGCGAAGATGTACAGCGGGGTGATCACGATCATCCCCGCGGTCACCCGGGTCGTGGCCAGGTAGGGCAGCGACGGGATGGCCATCACCTCGATGGCGTCGATCTCCTCGCTGATCCGCATCGCGCCGAGCTGCGAGGTGGTCGCCGCGCCGAGCGTCACTGCCAGCGCGACACCGGCGAGCAGCGGCGTGGAGAGCCGGGCGGTGAAGAACGCGGCGAGCAGCGGGCTCAACGACCCCACGCCGAGGCTGGAGGAGGACTCGAAGCCCTGGGCTGCGGCGACGGCGCCCGCGAAGAAGGTGATCGACGCGACGATGACGACGGACCCGCCGACCAGGGCGAGCGCACCGGTGCCGGTGCCGAGCTCGGCGATCAGCTTGACGATCTCGCCCGGATGACGGCGCACGGCGCGGGGTATCCCGCCGATCACGCGGGCGTAGAAGAGCCCCTGGGCGCCGATCGAGTCGAGGGCACGCACGGGCGCGCGGCGTACCGCGTCGAGCTTGGGAGACAGGGCAGACATCGTGGGCCTCAGAGGATCGCGAACTGGATCAGGCTGATGGTCAGGCTGACGGGGACGAGGACCGCCACGGTGATGACGACGGCCTGGTTGACGGCATCCCCGACGCCCTTGGAGCCACCGGCCACGTTGAGGCCGCGGTAGCAGGCGATGATCGCGGCGATCAGCCCGAAGACGAAGGCCTTGATCATCGAGAACATCAGCTCGGGGATGCCCGTGAAGAGCGGGATGCTGGCGACGTAGGCACCCGGCGTGACGCCCTGCAGGTAGACCGAGAAGAAGTAGCCGCCCGCGAGACCGCCGGCGCAGATCAGCACGTTCAGCACCAGGGTCACCACCACCGCCGCCACGATCCGGGGGACGACGAGGCGCTGGATCGGGTCGATGCCGAGCACCTGCATCGCGGCGATCTCCTCGCGGATCGTCCGCGCCGCGAGGTCCGCGCACATGGCGGTGCCGCCGGCGCCGGCGACCACGACCACGGTCACGAACGGTCCGATCTGCTGGACCGACGCGATGCCCGCGATGCCGCCGGACAGGTCGAGGGCGCCGAGGTCCTTGAGGAGCAGGTTGACCTCGAAGATGACCAGCAGGGTGAAGCCGAGCATCACCAGCAGCGTCGGCACGAGCGAGACGCGCGCGATGAACCAGGCCTGTTGCACGGCCTCCCTCCACGAGAACCGGCGGGTGAACATGATGACGAGCGCGTCGAGTGCCATCGCCAGCACGTCGCCCAGTGCTCGCGTCGGCTTCGCCGCTGCTTCCACAGCTGTCGCCATGCCCCTGCCCCCATGTCCATCGGTGCCCCTGCCAAGGGTTCCAGAATTTTTGAATCTGGATTAAGGTAACTCTACTTATGGAACGCTAGGCGGGGTCAACGGATGTGTCAAGCGTCACGTTGGGACCACCGCCTCGCGCACGGGACGACCGCACGAAGGAGTGCCCATGGACCTGGGACTGAAGGACGCACGCGTACTGATCACCGGCGGCGCCTCGAACATCGGGCGCGGCATCGTGCACGCCTTCGCGGCCGAGGGGAGCCGGATCGTGCTCGCCGACGTCGACGGCGACCAGGCCGAGCGGGTGGCCGGCGAGGCGCAGGAGCGCGGCGCCACCGCGATCGAGATCGTCACCGGCGACCTCACCGTCGAGGGCGAGGCCCAGCGCGCGGCCGACCGGGCCGTCGAGGCTTGGGGCGGTGTCGATGTCCTCGTCAACAACGCGGGCTGGAGCGTGCCGGGCTTCATCGCGAAGAACACCGACCGCGCCAACTGGCAGAAGACCGTCGAGATCAACTTCTTCACCGCGATCGCCGCGACCCAGGCCGTGCTGCCCGCCATGCGGGAGCAGGGACGAGGATCCATCGTCTTCATCGCCAGCGAGTCCGCCTTCGGCCAGATCCGCCAGGGCGTGTACGGCGCCACCAAGGCGGCCGTCGTCGCCCTCGCCCGTACGACGGCCCGCGAGCACGGGAGGCACGGCATCCGCTCCAACATCGTGTGCCCGGGCCTCGTCGTACCGGACGGGCCGGAGGCGGTGGGCTCGAAGAGCCTCTGGGCCGTCGGCAAGGACAACGTGTTCAACGACGACCAGGCGCAGTACCTGCTCAAGGACACCCCGCTCGGGCGGCTCACGTCCGCCGAGGACGTTGCCGCGTCCGTCCTCTTCCTCGCCTCGGAGCGGATGTCGCGCCAGCTGACCGGACAGCTGTTCAGCGTCAGCGGGGGCTACACGATGCCGTGATCCGAGCCGGTCCGGGCTACGCGACCCGGGCCACCGCCGCTTCCTCCTCGACCACCGGGTCGTGACCGGCACCGGGCAGGGCGATCAGTGCGACGGCGACGCCGACGAGGCACAGCAGGCCCGAGGTGATGCAGGCGATCTCGAATCCGTCGAGGAAGGCGACGTCGACCGCGCTGCGCAGCGCCGGCACCTGGCTCGCGAGGCCATGGGCGAATCCGACGGACTCGGCCGCCTTGTCGGCGGTGGCGCCGTCGACGCGGTTCCCGACGAGCGTGATCAGCCGGTCGGCGTACTGCGAGGCGAAGACGGACCCGGCGATGGCGACGCCCAGGGTGCCGCCGAGCTCGCGGGTCGCGTCGTTGACGGCCGACCCGACCCCGGCGCGCGAGGGCGGGAGCACGCGCATGATCGACTCCGTCGCCGGCGTGCTGACCAGGCCGAGGCCGACGCCGAGCAGCACCATCTGCGGCACCACCACGGTGGCGTAGGAGACGTCGGCCGGCACGGTCGAGATCCACAGGAAGGCGCCACCCATCAGCGCCAGGCCGGGCGCCACCAGCGCCTTGGTCCCGAAGCGGTGGGCCAGCTGGCCGCCGGCGACGGAGGCGGCCGCGATCGAGAACGCGACGGGCAGGAAGCGCACGCCGGTCTCGAGCGCGGTGTAGCCGCGCACGAACTGGAAGAACTGCGTGATCAGGAAGACGAACCCGAACAGGGCGAAGAACGCGATCGTGACCGTGGCGCTGGCTGCGCTGAAGCGGCGGTCGAGGAAGAGGGTCACGTCGATCATCGGATTGTCCACCGCGCGCTCGACCAGCACGAACGCGACGAGGAGCACGGCTGCCAGCGTGAAGCCGGTCAGGGTCTCGACGCTGTCCCAGCCGTGTCCCGGCGCCTCGATGATGGTCCAGGTCAGCAGCCCCAGCGCGGCCACCGAGATCACGAAGCCGGCGCGGTCGATCCGCGGGACCTCCGGGTCCCGTGACTCCGGGACGAACGCGAGCGCCATCGCGCCCGTCGCCAGGCTGATCGGGACCATCAGCCAGAAGATGCTGTTCCAGCCGGAGTGCTCGAGCAGCACCCCGCCGGTCACCGGCCCCAGCGCGACGCCGACGCCGGACGCGGCTCCCCACAGGCCGATCGCGGCCGCGCGCTCGCGCCGGTCGGTGAAGGTGTTGGAGATGATCGACAGGGTCGTCGGGAAGATGAGCGCCGCGAAGACCCCCATCGCCACCCGTGCCGCGATCAGGGCGTCGCTGTTGTCGACGAGCGCGGCCGCGGCGCTGCTGGCCGCGAACCCGGCAAGTCCCAGGACGAGCGCTGGTCGGCGGCCGTACCGGTCGGACAAGCTCCCCATCGCCAGGACGAGGGCCGCGAAGGCCAGGTTGTAGCCGTCGACGATCCACAGCAGGTCGCGGGTGCTGGCATCGAGCTCGCCGGCCAGCGTCGGCAGCGCGACGTTCACCACCATCGCACTGATGTTGATCGCGAGCGTGGCCAGGCACACGGTCACGAGGATCAGGGTCTTGCGGGACATGGGAGCAGCTCCTCGGAAGTTGTCATTGTCAACATGAGGAGGGTGACGGATGGTGTTACCGCTGTCAACATTTGGTCCTGCCTGGGCTACGCTTCGCCGGTGTCCAGCGACTCCTACCACCACGGCAACCTGCGCACATCGCTCCTCGAGGCAGCAGTCGCGACCGTGGCCGACCGCGGCCCGGACGCACTCGTGCTCCGCGACCTGGCCCGCCAGGTGGGCGTCTCGCACAACGCCGCCTACCGCCACTTCGCCGACCGCGAGGAGCTGGTGACGGAGGTCGCCGCGATCGCGATGGAGCGGCTGGTGGCCACACTGCAGCGACGCCTCGAGCAGGTCACCACGACCGACCGGGTCCTGCGGGCGCGGCGACGGCTTGCCGAGATCGGACGCGGCTACGTCGAGTTCGCCGTCTCCGAGACAGGCCTGTTCCGGCTCGCCTTCGCCTCCGCGGCCACGGTCGCCACCGCCGCGTCGTCGCCGTCGCGCGACCCCCTGGGGCTGCTGACGACGTGCCTCGACGACCTGGTCGCCGTCGGCTTCCTGTCGGAGGAGGCGCGCGTCGACGCCGAGGCGACGTGCTGGTCCGCCGTCCACGGCTTCTCCGCACTCCACATCGACGGCGCGCTCAGCGGCGACGACGCCGAGCGCGACGCCGCCCTCGACCGGCTGCTCGTCGCGATCGACCGGTCCTACGGCGCGAGCACCGGCACGCCCACCGAATCGGGCGACATCTCCCGCCGCTGATGCGTCAGCATCTTTTTCTGTGATGCTATGCTGTCATCGTGCGCACGACCGTCACACTCGACCCTGACGTCGAGCAGATCCTGCAGGCGCGCATGAAGCGCGAAGGCATCTCGTTCAAGCGCGCCCTCAACGACGCGATCCGGGCCGGCGCCCACAGCGACCGGCCGCGCGCCGACGTCGCGTTCAGCACCAACGCGATCTCCCTGGGCGCACCACTCGTCGACCTCGATCGCGCCCTCCAGATCGCCGCCGAGCTCGAGGACGCCGAGCTCGTGGCGCGCATGCGAGCCGGCTCGTGAAGGTCGTCGACGCCAACGTGCTGCTCTACGCGTTCAACACCGACGCCTCGCGGCACGCCGAGGCGAAGGCATGGCTGGACAGCGCCCTGTCGGGCGGCGCGACGGTCGGCTTCGCCTGGATCGTGAACCTCGCGTTCCTGCGCCTGACGACCAAAGCCGGGCTCTTCGCCGCGCCGACCACCCCCGAGGTCGCCAGCAACCAGCTGACCGAATGGTTGGCACAGCCGAGCGCGCAGGTCGTCCAGCCGACGGCTCGCCACGCCGCCGTCCTCGCCCGCCTGCTCACGGAGACACCCGCTGCCGGCAACCTGGTCAGTGACGCCCACCTGGCCGCGCTGGCGATCGAGCACCGGGCGACGATCGTGTCCTACGACAACGACTTCGACCGCTTCTCCGGGGTGCGTTGGGAGCGCCCGGCCGTTCCGTAGGAAGTCGGGCCGTCAGGCCAGGACGCTGAATCGCCAGTCCAGCACCGGGCGATCGCCGTCCGCGGTCACCTCGGCGCGCAGGTCGAGCACGGTCCAGTCGCCGGCGGACGTCGCCCGCTCGACGGTGAACCGACTGGTGAGGGTGTCGCCCTCGTGGACCGGGCCGGTGTGGTCGCAGGACTCCCAGGCGAGCACGGTGGCGAGGTCGGGGAGCGCCCGCAACAGCTGCGAGGTCGCGAGCGCGATCGTGTGGCCGCCGTACACGAGACGGCGGCCGCCGCCGGCGAACCGGTCGTGGTGGACGGCAGCGACGTTGAGGGTGAGCCGGGCCAGCTCGGGCGCGCTCGAGACGACGTCGCCGGTGGCGACCTCGAGCACCGTCCCCGGCTCGGGTACGGCGCCGCGGACCCCGCCTCGGAGCCAGGCCGCGCGGTCCCAGTCCGGCACGAGCGCCGCGGCGTCGACGGGCGGGAGGTCGCGGCCGATGGCGTCGAGGTCGTCGGCATGCCCGGTCGGTGCGGCGCCCTCGCGCAGCGGAAGCATCGCGCAGCGGAAGAAGTCCACGACCGGACGGCGCGCCTGGTCGACCGTGCGCATGTGCAGCGCGGCGAGCCCGGTCGGTGGACGACCCTCGCGGCGGGCGTTCTCGCGCAGGCCGACCACGGTGGTCGTCGTGCGCAGGGTGTCGCCGATCATCGGCTGCCGCAGCAGCGCGAAGCGGCGGTAGAAGAGGTTGGCCCGGACCCGCTGGGTGACCAGCGTCGTCTGCCCGATCGCGGCGTTGGTGACGAAGGACGGGCTGGCGACGGGTCCGCCGGCGACCTCACGGGCGAGGTGGTCGTCGAGGGCGAGCCGCCAGCGGTCGCCGACGATCGCCTGGTGCTGCGCCGCCCTCCCCTCCGTCAGGGTGAGCCCCGGGGCCGTGTCGAAGACCTGGCCGACCTCGAGCTCGTCGAAGAACGGTCCACCCACCTGCGCGGCGCTCATCGCGCGCCCGCCTTCGCCAGCACCCGGCGGGCGTCCTTCGCCATCGCCTCGTCGACGAGCGCCCCGTCCACGACGGCCGCGCCCCGGCCGGCGGCGGCAGCCTCCTCGAGCGTCTCCAACACCCGGCGAGCATGGTCGACCCGGTCCCCTGACGGCGTGAACCCCTCGTTGACCCCGGCGACCTGCCGCGGGTGGATGACCCACTTGGCGTCGAAGCCGAGGCCGGCCGCAGCGGCCACGGCCGCCCGGAAGACATCGTCGTCCGCGACGCCGAGGAAGGGGCCGTCGACGGCGGTGAGACCCGCGGCACGTGCGTTCATCACCACCGCATCCTGCACCCCGCTCCACGTGGCGACGTCGACGTCACGCCCCCGGCCCAGCGAGGCGGCGAGGTCGGCGTAGCCGACGACGACCGAGGACAGGCGGTCCACGTCGCGGACGATGTCGGGGAGCCCGAGGACGCCGGTCGCCGTCTCGACGAGGGCCTGCAGCTGCAGTGGCACGGCACGGCCGGCCTCCGCCTCGAGCCCGTCGAGCAGCCGCTCCGCGAACCCCACGTCCGCGCGCGACTCGACCTTGGGCAGCACGACCGAGGCGACCGCCGGCAGGCCGGTCACCACCTCGAGGTCGCGATGGCACCACGGGCTCCCGGGGGCATTCACCCGCACGGCGATCACGGGTCCGCCCACGGGCAGGCTGCCGGCGAGGTCGAAGGCGGCGAGCTGGGCCCGGGCGGCCGCCTTGTCGTCGTACGCGACGGCGTCCTCGAGGTCGATCACCACCTCGTCCGCCCCGGACACGAGCGCCTTCGCGAGCTTGCGGTCGTCCCCCGCGGGAACACAGAGGGAGGAGCGGCGGGTGACCTGCGCAACGTTGACCTCGGACATTCTTTTAATCTACATTAAACTACAGAAGCACGGCAATCGACCACGGGAGGACGAGCACATCATGGCGACGCTGTCGGCGGAGGAGCAGGAAGTCGTCGCACTCGTGCGCGAGTGGGTCGACCGGGAGGTCCGCGGCAACGTCCAGGAGCTCGAGCACGCGAACGAGTACCCCGAGAAGTGGATCGAGCAGATGAAGCAGCTCGGCATCTACGGCCTCGCCATCCCGGAGCCGTACGGCGACGTCGCGGTCTCGATGCCCTGCTACGTCGAGGTCACCACCGAGCTCGCCCGCGGCTGGATGAGCCTCGCGGGCGCGATGGGCGGCCACACGGTCGTCGCCAAGCTCATCCTGCAGTTCGGCACCGAGGAGCAGAAGCAGGCCTACCTGCCGCGGATGGCGACCGGCGAGCTGCGCGCGACCATGGCGCTCACCGAGCCCGGCGGCGGCTCGGACCTGCAGGCGATGAAGACCGTCGCCCGCAAGACCGGGGACGAGTACGTCGTCAACGGCTCGAAGACGTGGATCAGCAACGCGCGGCGCTCCGGCCTGATCGCCCTGCTCTGCAAGACCGACCCCGACGCGCGGCCGCGCCACAAGGGCATCTCGATCCTGCTGGTCGAGCACGGCCCCGGCCTCACCGTCTCGCGCGACCTGCCGAAGCTCGGCTACAAGGGCGTCGAGTCGTGCGAGCTCGCCTTCGACGACTTCCGCACCCCGGTCTCGTCACTGCTCGGTGAGGTCGAGGGCGAGGGCTTCGCGCAGATGATGCGCGGCCTCGAGACCGGCCGCCTGCAGGTCGCCTCGCGCGCCCTCGGCGTCGGTCAGGCGGCGTTCGACGACGCGCTGGCCTACGCCCAGGTCCGCGAGTCGATGGGCAAGCCGATCTGGCAGCACCAGTCGATCGGCAACTACCTCGCCGACATGGCCACCAAGCTGACCGCCGCCCGACAGCTCGTCCTGTTCGCCGCCGAGAAGTACGACGCCGGCGAGCGCTGCGACATGGAGGCGGGCATGGCCAAGCTCTACGCCTCGGAGGTCGCGATGGAGATCGCGCTCAACGCCGTGCGGATCCACGGCGGCTACGGCTACTCCACCGAGTACGACGTCGAGCGCTACTTCCGCGACGCGCCGCTGATGATCGTCGGCGAGGGCACCAACGAGATCCAGCAGAACGTGATCGCGGCGCAGCTGGTGAAGCGGGGAGGACTCGGGCGCTGAGCGCGCCCCGTCCATGTGAACCTGTGAACCCCGATTAGAATCCGGGGCATGGCGAAGAAGTCCGGGAGCCCGACCGTGGCGTCGAAGACCGAGGGCAAGACCCTCGACAAGAAGTCCGCCCGCACGCGGGTGCGGATCCTCGACGCCGCCGCGCAGGTGCTCAGCGCCAAGGGCTACGCCGGCATGCGGCTCAGCGACGTCGCCGAGGTCGCCGAGCTCCAGGCGCCCGCGATCTACTACTACTTCCCCTCCCGCGACGACCTCATCGAGGAGGTCATGTGGGTCGGTCTCGCCGACATGCGCGAGACCCTGACGAAGGCACTCGACTCCGCACCGGCGGACGCGACGGCGCTGGAGCGGATCCTGATCGCGGTCGAGACGCACCTGCGGCACGAGCTCGAGATCTCCGACTACACGACGGCCGCGATCCGCAACGCCGGCCAGCTGCCCGACCACATCCGCGAGCGCCACGACGCCGAGGAGAAGAAGTACGGCGCCGTGTGGCGTGACCTCTTCAAGCGGGCCGCCGAGGACGGCGAGCTCCGCCAGGACCTCGACCCCTACCTGGCGCAGATGCTGGTGATGGGCACGATCAACTGGACCGCTGAGTGGTGGCAGCCGCACCGGGCCACCATCGACCGCGTCGTCGCCAACGCGCAGTCCTACGTTCGGGCCGCCCTGACGCCGTAGCCGCCCGTCGTACCGGACATCTCGGTCGTGAACCCGGCCATTTCACGACGGAGATGTCCGGTACGACGGCGCGGGGCCGCACGGTAGGTCAGGCTCCGGCGACCGCCGCACCCAGCGCGGTGATCGCCGCGACCACGTCGGCCGGCCGGCCCTCCGCCTCTCCGGCGAGCCAGTCGGCCACGAGCTCGGTCGTCCCGGCCACCAGCAGACGGGTGGCGAGCAGCCGACGCGTCTTCGCGCGCGCGCCCCGGGGGGCACCGGGGAGCACCTCGGTGGCGACGAAGCGCGTGTACTCGTCGATGGCGCGGTGCCGGCGAGCGGCCAGCACAGGGGTGGCGGGGCTCTCCACGTAGAGCCGGGCGAGGCGCTCGTCGCTGCCGAGCTCGGCCACGAGCGCCTCGACCACCAGGCGCGCCCGTGCTGCCTCGTCGACGCCGTCGATGGTGGCGCGCATCCGGGCGAGCAGACCGTCGTAGAACGCGTCGGCGACCGCGAGCAGCAGGTCGTCACGGGCAGGGAAGCTCTCGTAGAAGTACCTCTTGCCGAGGGCACTCTCGGCGCAGACCGCCTCGACGGTGACCGCTGCGACACCGTCCCGGCCGATCACGGTCCGGCAGCTCTCGAGCAGGCTCGCACGCCGGGTCGCGACCCGCTCGCTCGCGCTGACACCACCGTAGGACCGCCCTGCCATGGCGCCATCCTCGCGCACTCCGGGACCGAGCGTTGACACCGCCGGGGCGGGGTCGTACTTTCTGTTACGGCACCGTGACAGATTGCGAGGTGAATGCCATGGCCTGCTGCGCGGCGCTCGCCCTGCTGCTGGGAGTCGTGCGCGGCGCGTGGTTCCGGGTGTTCCCCGCTCGGCGCCCGGCCGAGCCCGGATTCGCCCCGCCGGCGCGTCGGTCCGAGGACGGTACGACGCCCGCACCGCCCGCAGCCGCGCCCCCGCTCCCCCGCCCGCGGATCGCGGGCGGTCTCCTCCTCGGCATCGCGTACGGCGCCGCGGCGTACGCCCTCGCGATCGCGGTCCTGCGCGCAACACCCGTCGTCCGCACCCTGGACGGGCCGTGGGTCGTTCGCGACGTCGCCCTCGTGGTGCTGGCCGTGGCCGCACTGGTCGCCGGCCTGTCCCGACGGGGACCGGCCTCCCGGCCCGCGCTGCTGCTCGGCGCCGGGGCGGCCTGGACCGAGCTGGGCCTGGTCGACATGCACCTGCTCGGCCTCTTCGACCTCCGCGTCGCAGCTCTTCCCCTCGACCTGCTGCTGCACGGCAGCGGCCCACTGGTGATGGTGCTCTCCGCGCGCCGGATCGCCGGCTCGGCCACCCCACCCACCTCCGAAGCGAGCCCCGCATGAGCATGCTCACCACCCGTCCCGACCGCCCGACCGCGGCCACCAGCGCCCTGCTCCCGACGGACGTCCCGCTCTTCCCGCCCGCCACCCGGCGCTCCTTCCTGCGCGCCCTGGGCGGGTACGCCGCACTCTGGCTGGCCGGGGCACTGCCGCTCGCGATCGACGCCGACGTCCGGTGGCAGGCACTGGGCCTCGGCCTCGCGCTTCCCGGCGGTGGCCTGCTCCACGCAGGACACCCGGCGTGGGGCGCCGCCGCGCTCGGCGCCATGGCCCTCGCCGTCCTCCTGTGGTGGGCGGCCGGGCCGACGATGCTGCCGCCGGTCGTGTGGCTGCTGACCGCCGTCGTGCCGGCACTCGCCCTCGACAGCCCGGCAGGGTCCACCAGCACCGCGGTCGCGATCCTCACCGTCGTGCCCGCGCTGGTCGTGATCGCCGCCGCCGTGCACACGCTTCGACACGTGCGCCAACGGCGCCGCGGCGCCGCCCTGAACCGCCGGCTGGCGCAGGTGCGCTTCCCGGTGACCGGCGCGCCGTCGTACCCGATCGACTTTCCGGTCGTCGAGCACAGCGACGAGGACCTGCGACGGCTGCGCGCGGCGCTCGACCTCGCCCTGCAGCCGGTCGACGCCTTCGACGGGTTCACGCACATCGACCAGTTCCGCGAGGGTGCCCTGCGCTACCAGCTCAACGCGCTCGGCTACGGCCTGTCGATGGCGCAGTTCACGCGCACACCCGCCTTCCGCGGTTACCTCGCCGAGGCGCAGCGCAACACGATCGACAAGATGCTGCAGCGCCGGGTCTGGGGCTACTGGGCGCTCGAGAACGCCTGGGGCAACCTGCGGCGCGACAAGGACCCGATCCCGGTCGGGGAGAACGTGATGCTGACCGGCTTCTACGGCCTGCAGGTCGGCATGTACACCGTGCTCAACGACGACCGCTACCTCGAGCCCGGCTCGCTCGACTTCCGCTGGGACGAGGCGACGACCTACCCCTACGACCTGCCCGCACTGGCGGACAACGTGCGCCGCAGCGTCGAGGAGTCGCGCTTCGCGCTCTACCCCTGCGAGCCGAACTGGATCTACACGATCTGCAACACCTTCGGCCTCAACACGGTCCTCGCCAGCGAGCAGGTCGCCGCCACCGGACGGGCCGGTGCGGTGCAGGCGCGGCTGCGCCGGGCCTACGAGTCGGAGTTCCTGCGCCCCGACGGGCGGATCGTCGGCGTCCGGTCGTCCCACCTCGGGCTGTCGTGGAACTTCTGGGCCAGCCCATCGGTCCAGCTCGCGACGACCTACTGGATGCACCCCGGCATGCCGGAGCTGGCCCACCGCACCTGGTGGCTGATCCGTGACGGCTGGCTCCGGATCGAGGACGGGCGGGTGCGCACGCCCCGCAGCGTCGTCAGCCGCCTCGACCCGGGCAACTACCGCCTCGGCAGCGACACCTTCACCCTCGCGGTCACCACGATGGCCGCCCGCGAGATCGGCGACGAGGAGACAGCACTGGCCGCGGAGGCGACCATCGCCGAACGTCCCGTGGAGGAGAGGTACGGCGCCGAGCGGGTCGCCGGCGCGAGCGGTCTGGCCAACTCCTACCTCAACCTCGGCCGCTTCGGACGCCGCAGCGGGCTGCGCGACCTGGTCGCCTACGGCCCGCCGCGCGAGTGGCGCGAGGGTCCCGTGCTCGACGAGGCCGCCTACCCCGACGTGCTCGTGGCCCGGGCGGTGTCGGACGGGACTGGTCTCGACATCGTGCTCGTCCCCGGCGCCGGGCCGGTGCGCACGCGGGTCGGGTTGGCCCAGCTGCGGCCCCTGGCGTCGTACGACGTCCGGGGGGCGCGGCAGGAGACGGTCACCGCCGACCAGGAGGGCCGGGCATGGCTGGAGGTCGACCTCGGGGCGCGGACGGAGGTGCGGGTCAGCCCCCGCAGCTGATCGCACCCGTCCCGCCGGTCGAGTTGGGCGTCCCGCCGGTCGAGTTGGGCGTCCCGCCGGTCGAGTTGGGCGTCCCGCCGGTC